>NZ_LGSI01000039.1 GCF_001698815.1 Pseudomonas syringae
ATCGGGGACAAGTCCCCTCCTACTGATTTGCACAAATCAGGTAGGACCGGACTTGTCCGGGAGACGTTGGCGCAAACACTGGATTGGTGTCAGGCGAAATGATGTCGGCCAATCCGACGCCATCGGGGACAAGTCCCCTCCTACCGGTTTGATTCCTTCGTGAAGGCGTCGGGGCTCACAAAAAACCCGGCCTGAGCCGGGTTTCTTTTTTAACTGTCGATCACTGCATCCAGGGCGGAGGCGGTTCTTCGGCAGTTTTGGTCGGTGGTGCATCGTCGGCGGCACGGGCGGCCTGGCGACGGTCTTCGTCCAGACGCGCTGCTTCGATTTCACGCAACACCCCGCCCACATCGGCCAGGTCTTCCGGTTCGTCGAATTCGCCCGTCAACACGGTAGCTGGCGACAAGGTGCCAGCCTCGTAGAACGACCACATTTCCTTGGCGTACTTGGTCGTGCGCAACTCCGGCGCGAAGCGGCCGAAGTACGACGCCATGTTGCCCACATCCCGCTCCAGCATGCTGAACGCGTGGTTGTTGCCCGCAGCATCCACCGCCTGCGGCAAGTCGATGATGACCGGCCCGGTCGGCGTCAACAGCACGTTGAACTCGGAAAGGTCGCCATGCACCAGACCGGTACACAACATCAGCACGATCTGTTCGATCAGGAACGCGTGATATTCCCGCGCCTGATCGGGCTCCAGCGTCACGTCATTCAGCCGCGGCGCTGCATCACCGTACTCGTCGGCAACCAGTTCCATCAGCAACACGCCTTCGAGGAAGTCGTAAGGCTTGGGTACTCGAACGCCAGCACTGGCCAGACGAAACAGCGCAGCCACTTCGGCATTCTGCCAAGCGTCTTCGGTTTCCTTGCGGCCAAACTTGGAGCCCTTGGCCATGGCCCGAGCCTGCCGACTGTTACGAACCTTGCGGCCTTCCTGATATTCCGCGGCCTGACGGAAACTGCGTTTATTCGCCTCCTTATAAACCTTGGCACACCGCAGCTCATTGCCACAACGCACCACATAAACAGCTGCCTCTTTACCGCTCATGAGCGGGCGCAGCACTTCGTCCACCAGACCGTCTTCGATCAGGGGTTCAATGCGTTTAGGAGTCTTCATCAGCTTTTATTCTGGGTCCTTCGTTGCCAAACACGCGATTGTTGCCCGTTATACGGCAATCCTCTGCCAGCGAGTAGTAGGAGCTGACGTTTGAGGGAGATAGTTTGCGTGGGAAAACCCGCCAACCTCCCGGTATCAAGCACCTTTCATGCCGGAACATGCGCCCGCGACCTGTCTAACGCAGGGCCTCAACACTGTAGGAAGCGTCGAGCATTGGCAACATTATTGAATCAATCAGCTGGAATTATTGTTTGAACAGCTCTCCCGGCGTGAAACCAAACAATCCCTTGAATGCAGCGATGAACGCCGAGGTGGAATCATAGCCGCATGCCAGCGCGGCGTTGGTCACGCTGTCACCGTCTTCAAGGGCGCCAAGGGAAGACAATAATCGCGCGCGCTGCCGCCAGGCGCGGAAACTCAGGCCCGTTTCGCGCTGAAACAGGCGCATCACGGTTTTTTCCGAAGTGCCCAGGCGCTGCGCCCAGTCGTGCAAGGTAATCAGCTGGCTCGGGTTCTCGATCAGCTCATTGCACAAAGCCAGCAAACGCGGATGACGCGGTAACGGCAGCGAGAAACTGACTTCCGGCAAATGCGCCAGCTGGTCGATCAATACCTGCACCAGCCGCGCCTCACTGCTGTCGCCCAGCGGGTAAACCGGTGGCAACTGGCAGAACGACTTGATCAGCTCCCGGGCCAGCGGCGTAACTTCCAATACTCGGCAACGCTGCGGCGCCCACTCGGAATCTTCCTTGCGCACATACAAGCTGCGCATTTCCGCGCGCATCGAAGTCACCACCTGATGCTCCAGCCCGGCGGGGATCCACACACCCCATTGCGGCGGGGCGAAAAAACTTCCTTCGGCCGTGTGCACGCCGAGGACGCCGCTGATTGCGTAGGAAAACTGCACCCACTCATGGCGATGCGGCGGCGTCCAAGACCCAGCGCTGAGGCTTTCAGCACGGGCGTACAGCGGGCGCGGCAGATCCGTCAGCGTCGGAATCTGTCGTTCGCTGCCTTGTGGATGAATGCGATGTTGTCCGTTAGTCGGCATGTTATGGCCTTATGTCGCAAGACGGCAGTGTACGAGTGCGTTAGCCTGCGGACATCTATTTTTACAAAGAACCGCCGAGCCTTCTTATGCCTGTACTCAAACACCTTAAACGCGTTGTCACCGACTGGTTCCTCTGCGGAATGGTCCTGGCGACCGTGCTGGCTTATTTCATCCCCGGCTTCGGTGCGAAGGGCGGCGGCATGCACGCTGAATACGTGATCAACATCGGCGTATTCCTGGTGTTCTTCCTGCACGGGGCGAATCTTTCCAGCGAACAGATCAAGCATGGCCTGAAGAACTGGCGCCTGCACATCATGGTGCAAGCCTTCACCTTCATCGCCTTCCCGGTGATCTGGCTGCTGTGCGACAAAGCCTTCGGCTCACATATACCGGCGCTATTGATGCTGGGCTTCCTCTACTTGTGCGCGCTGCCCTCGACGATTTCCTCGTCCGTGGCCTTGACCGGCAGCGCAGGCGGCAACGTGCCAGCGGCGATTCTCAACGCCAGTATGTCCAGCGTCTTCGGGATATTCATGACGCCATGGCTGGTCAGCCTGGTAGTCGGCACCGGCTCGGGCGGGATCGATCTGGGTTCGACGCTGCTGGACTTGAGCCTGATGATGCTGCTTCCACTGGTATTGGGCCAGTTGCTGCGGCCGTTGCTGGGCAAGTTCTTCGCACGTCACAAGAAGTACACCAACGTCATCGACAAGATCGTGATCCTGCTGCTGGTCTATGCGGCATTCTGCAATTCAATGGTCTCGGGCATGTGGCAAACCCAGGGCAACAGCGTGATTGTGATGGCGTTCGTCGGCAGCGCCGTGTTGCTGACGGTGATCCTGCTCCTCACCACCACGACCGCCAAACTCCTGAAATTCAACCATGCCGATAAAGTTGCGGCGGTGTTCTGCGCCAGCAAGAAATCCCTGGCGGCAGGCGCGCCCATGGCGGCGTTGATCTTCGGTGACAATCCAGGGCTGGGGCTGATCCTGCTGCCGATCATGATCTATCACCCGCTGCAATTGATCGTCTGTTCGGTAATGGCGGAAAGCTATGCGACCCGCCACAAACAACAGTTGTCCGCAGAAGCGCTGGAGGAAGCGCGGGCGGCTTGAGTTTTGGTTTCGCACGCAAATCCCGCGGGACCGGATTTATCCGGGAAGGCATCGGCACAGGCAACACCCTCGCGGCGCCCGATCTGACGTCTTCGGGAATGAATTCCCTCCTACAGTTGGAATATGGTTATCCGTGGGACCGGATTCATCCGGGAAGGGGTCAGGTCAGGCGATGCATCTCTAGCGCCTGACAGATCCATTCGGGAATGAATTCCCTCCTACAGGGTTCCATTTTGCTCAGTCAGCGCTCCAGAATCGCCGTAACGCCTTGCCCGCCCGCCGCGCAGATGGAAATCAGGCCGCGACCTTGCCCGGCGACGCTCAGCAGCTTGGCCAGGTTGGCGACGATCCGACCGCCTGTTGCGGCAAAAGGATGTCCCGCAGCCAGCGAGCTGCCTTTGACATTCATCTTCGCGCGATCAATCGAGCCCAACGGCGCGTCCAGACCCAGGCGTGATTTGCAGTAGTCCGCATCCTCCCAAGCCTTGAGCGTGCACAGCACTTGCGCGGCGAAGGCTTCGTGAATTTCGTAGTAATCGAAGTCCTGCAGCGTCAAACCATTGCGCGCCAACAAGCGTGGCACGGCGTACACCGGCGCCATCAGCAGGCCTTCCGCGCCGTTGACGAAATCCACCGCCGCCGCTTCGCCATCACGCAGATACGCCAACACCGGTAGCCCGCGTTCCTTGGCCCACTCCTCACTCGCCAGCAATACCAGCGACGCGCCATCGGTCAGCGGCGTCGAGTTACCAGCGGTCAACGTGCCCTTGGCGCTGCGCTCGAAGGCAGGCTTGAGGCTGGCGAGCTTCTCCAGGGTCAGGTCCGGACGCAGGTTGTTGTCCCGGGTCAGGCCCAGATACGGCGTCATCAGATCGCCTTGCCAGCCTTCGGCATAAGCCGCCGCCATTTTCAGATGGCTTTCCAGAGCCAGCTGATCCTGCTGGTCGCGAGGAATACCCCAGGTTTGCGCCATGAGTTCGCAATGCTGGCCCATAGAAAGCCCGGTGCGCGGTTCGCCATTGCGTGGCAGTTCCGGCTTGAGATTGTGCGGACGCAGTTGCATCAGCACCTTGAGCTTGTCGGCGGTGGTCTTGCTGCGATTAACCTGCAACAGAATGTTGCGCAGGTCCTCATTCACGCCAATGGGCGCATCGGACGTAGTGTCCACCCCGCCCGCGATGCCGCATTCGATCTGGCCCAGGGCGATTTTATTGGCGACCAGCAGCGCCGCTTCCAGCCCAGTGCCGCAGGCCTGTTGCAGATCGTAAGCCGGCGTTTGCGGCGACAGGCGCGAGCCGAGCACGCATTCGCGGGTCAGGTTGAAATCCCGGGAATGCTTGAGCACTGCACCGGCGACCACTTCCCCAAGGCGCAGGCCGTGCAGGTTGAAGCGCTCGATCAAACCCTCCAGCGCGGCCGTCAACATGGCTTGATTGCTGGCAGTGGCATATGGCCCATTGGAACGGGCGAACGGAATGCGATTACCGCCGACAATGGCGACCCGGCGTGGCTGATTCATGGAAAACTCCCTTTTTTAACGCGAATTCGCTGATGAGCAGCGTAGGACGATCTCGAACGAAGGTCGCCTTTTTGTGGTCCACTCCTTTGAACCCCGACTCAAGGAGAGTGTTCCATGTCGTCTGATCGCTACATTGATTTCGCCAATTCCGACATAGGCCGTCGCCTGGTTGGCGCAATTGGCCTGCCCAAGCCGGTCAGACTGGAACGCTGGCAGGCCGGGCGTCTGCGCCCTGTCGAAGGCACGTTGCTGATCAGCGCCGGACCACTCGCCGATCACGTCCGGCTGTTCGCTCAACGCCTGACCGATTCGCTCTACAGCTTTGGCAGCGAGATTCCCGGCGCAACCCATTGGGTGGCCGATCAAGGGCCGAAGCTCAAGGCGGTGGTGTTCGATGCCAGCGCCTTCACTCAAGTTGATCATCTCAAGCAGTTGCGCGAATTCTTTCAACCGTTGTTGCGCAGCCTCGACAGCAGCGCCCATGTGGTGATCCTCGGCCACGCCCCGGCATCCTTGAAAGACCCGGTTGCCGCCGCCACCCAACAGGCGGTCGAAGGCTTCAGCCGCTCGCTGGCCAAAGAGATGCGCAATGGCGGCACCGTGCAACTATTGCAGGTCGATAACGGCGCCGAGGAACAGCTCGAAGGCGCGTTCCGGTTTTTCCTGTCGCCGAAAAGCGCGTTTATCTCCGGTCAGGTCATCCGCCTACGCCGTTGCGCCACCGAAGTGCAGGACTGGAGTCGCCCGCTGGCGGGTCGCAAGGCCTTGGTAACGGGTGCCGCACGCGGGATCGGCGCGGCCATTGCCGAAACGCTGGCGCGGGACGGCGCGGAAGTGGTGCTGCTCGATGTGCCTCAGGCCAGGGCTGACCTGGAAGCCCTGGCTGCGCGCCTCGGCGGACGGGCGCTAACGGTGGATATCTGCGCCGAAGATGCGGCGAGTCAATTGATCGAACACCTTCCAGACGGCCTCGACATCCTGGTGCACAACGCCGGTATTACTCGGGACAAAACCCTGGCCAACATGCCTGCGGACTTCTGGGATTCAGTGCTGGCGGTCAACTTCAGCGCGCCGCAAGTCCTGACGCAAGCGCTGGTCGACAGCGGCACGTTACGCGACAACGCCCGGGTGATCCTTATGTCGTCCACGACCGGGCTGGCCGGGAATCGCGGCCAAACCAACTATGCCGCCAGCAAGGCCGGGCTGATTGGTCTGGCGCGGGCCATGGCGCCGTCGCTGCATGAACGTGGTATCAGCATCAACGCCGTGGCACCGGGCTTTATCGAAACCAAAATGACCGCCGCCATGCCATTCGCCCTGCGCGAAGCCGGACGCCGGATGAGTTCGCTGGGCCAAGGCGGCTTGCCTCAGGACGTCGCCGAAGCCGTGGCCTGGCTGGCGCAACCGGGTTCCGGCGCGGTCAGCGGCCAGGTGCTACGGGTCTGTGGTCAAAGTGTCATTGGCGCTTGAGTGACACGGTTAAAACGAGCAAGGAGAAACACGATGAGTGCTCATTGGCTTTATCTGGACAGCCTGCCGGCTTTACCGAATCTCTTTGTGCAGGCGGCCTTGAAGCGCAAGGTCACCGGTACGCAATTGCCGGAACTGGGCCTGCGTTGCTGGATGTCGGTGGACCCGGCCAAGCTCGCGGCGTACCGGCACGTATGTGGTTATCCCGACAGCAGCCTGCTGCCGCCGACGTATCCCCATGCGCTGGCGTTCCCGTTGCAAATGCAGCTAATGACGGCCAAGGATTTTCCGTTCCCCTTGCTGGGGCTGATTCATCTGGCCAATCGCATCATAGTCCACCGGCCGTTGGGCGGCGTGAGCAAGGTCTACATCGGTGTGCATGCGCAAAACCTGCAACCCCACGCGAAGGGCGCAACGTTCAGCCTGCTGACTCAGGTCGAAGATTCCCTGGGCCTGCTCTGGGAAGAAGAAAGCACCATGCTCTGTCGCGGCGTCCAGCTGGAAGGCGCGGTCGAGGGCGATTTCGAACCGGCGCCATTGCCGGTCAGCGAAGTGGCGCGCTGGAATGCGACGGCTGATATCGGTCGGCGCTATGCCAAAACCTCGGGTGACTACAACCCGATCCACCTGAGCGGCCCGAGCGCCAAACTGTTCGGTTTCCCGCAAGCAATCGCCCACGGTATGTGGCTCAAGGCCCGCACCCTCGCTGCCCTGGAGGATCATTTGCCCGCGTCGAACGTCGAGATCAGCGTGCAATTCCATAAACCGGTGCGTCTGCCCAGCGACGTCGTGCTGTCGGCCAGCGCCGCAGGGTCACATGGGCAGCTGAAACTGGAAGGCGCACAGGGCATCGTGCATATGCTGGGGACGTGGCAGCCGGTGGAATAAGAAATTCACGGTCTATCGTAGGACCGGCTTCAGCCGGGAGAGCACGCCTCGCGGCTAAAGCCGCTCCTACGGCCCAATTGCGGGCAATTCTCATTGCGACGCGCGCCTCCCACTTGCGTCCCGTCCCGTTCCCCCGGAAGCTATGCGCCTTCTGGAGAACATCATGAACCTCGACGATTTGACCCAACGCATGCATCGCATCCGCGATCAAAACGACTGGAAACAATTTCACAGCCCGAAAAACCTGGCCATGGCCGCCAGCGTCGAGATGTCCGAGCTGGTGGAAATCTTCCAGTGGCTCAGCGAAGACCAGTCCCGCCAGTTGCCACCTGACAAACTGGCCCATGCCGGGCAGGAAGTCGGCGATATCGTGCTGTATCTGATTCTGATGTGCAGCGAGTTGGGTCTGGACATGGACGCCGTGGTGCGCAGCAAGCTGGCCGATAATGAACGCAGATTCGCCAAATGAGTGACCGCCATTTCGACCGACTGGCGACCCGTTTCGCGGAAAAGATCTATGGCGGCGCCAAAGGTGCGATTCGCCTGGCGGTGCTGCAGGCTGATCTCAGCGAAGCGCTGCCGGACCGGAAGCTGCGTGTTCTGGATATCGGCGCAGGTTTGGGGCACATGTCGCTGTGGCTGGCCGAGCGCGGGCATGAGGTCACCCTGGCCGAACCCGCCGAACCGATGCTCGAAGGCGCGCGCCAGCGTTTCGCCGAAGCCGGTCAAAGCGCCACCTTCATCCAGGCTCCATGGCAAGAACTGCCCGATTTGCTCAGTGAGCCCTACGACCTGGTGGTCTGCCACGCCGTGCTGGAATGGCTGGCCGAGCCGCACACGATTCTGCCGGTGCTGCACCAACTGACCAAAGCAGATGGCTGGCTGTCACTGGCGTTCTATAACCGTGACGCCTTGGTCTATCGCAACCTGCTCAAGGGCCACTTCCGCAAGATGCGCAAGAATGACATGGCGGGCGAGAAGCAAAGTCTGACGCCGCAACAGCCACTTGATCCGCGTGAATTGGCGGCGCAACTTGAAGGCATGTGGCGAGTCGAAACCCAGAGCGGCGTAAGAGTTTTCCACGATTACATGCCGGTCGAGTTTCAGGCCCGCGTGGAGCTGGCCGACCTGCTGGAAATGGAACTGGCCCATCGTCGCCATCCGGCTTATGCCGGGCTGGGCCGCTACCTGCATTGGGTATGTCGCCCGGTGTAGAACCACAGTTGTTCACTGCAATCCGAGGCCACTGCGGAGGCCATCATGAAACGCCGCTTCGCTCTGATCGCGCTGTGCCTGGGTCTCAGCGCCTGCCAAACCGATAATCCGTACAACGCCAGTTCATTGCCTTTACCGCCGGCGCCACCACAAGCTGCCACGACGCTGGACATGAGCGCCTACCCTGCTCCGGTGCGGGATTACGGCCGCTATCGCAGCTGGACGTGGCTCAACAGCCAACTACCGCCCGGTTCGGCCTGGGCCGACTCGGCGCAAATTGCCGAAGCGGTGAGCAACGGGCTCGATCAACGCGGCCTGCGACCGGCGCAAAACCCGCAGGCGGCGGATTTGCGGGTGACAGCTGATACACGCCTGGAAACCCGCCTGCGTCAGGTGCGCGACGACTATTATGATCCCTACTACGGCGGCGCCGGGCTGGGATACGGGCGTTACAACGGTCCGTATCACAATGGCTACGGTTATGGTGGCTACGCGTCCGTGCCGGTGGTGCGCACTTATCAGGAACAGGTCGTCGTCGTGCACATCAGCCTGTTCGATGGCCGCAACGGCCAGCCGGTGTGGAGCGCCAGCGCTGAAACCCGCAGCGACGGCAGCCTGTCCGACCGCACCAAAGCGTTGCGCACGGCGGTGCAGAAAGCACTGACCGCTTATCCACCTTCTTGATTGTTTCGGAGAACTGCCATGTTCCGCCGTCTTGTCGTGTTGTCCCTGGCGCTGCTGCTCGGCGCTTGCCAGACCAGTCAGATCAATCGTGACTTCGACGCCAGTCGCGACTTTGGCGGCTATCGCAGCTGGAGCTGGAAAGAACCCGGCGTGCAATACCAGCCGGATGATCCGCGCATCAAAAGCGACCTCACCGAACAACGCATTCGTCAGTCGCTCGGCGAACAGCTGGACCAGCGCGGCCTGCGCATGGCCAAGCCGGGCAGCAATGCCGACTTGAAAATACAGACCTGGCTGATCGTCGAGAATCGCCAGCAACTGGTCAGCACCAATTACGGTGGAGGCTGGGGGCCTTGGGGCGGCTACGGTTATTGGGGCGCGCCGATGAGCACCGAAACCCGCAGCGTCGACTACAAAGTGACCACGCTGCAGGTTGATATGTATGACGGCAAGGATGGCAAGCTGGTCTGGCGCGGCAGCACCGAGCAAATCCTCAGCGAAAGATCCGCCAATCCTGATGCCCGCAACAACGTGATTCGCCAAACCGTGGCGAAGATACTGGAGCAGTATCCGCCGCATTGATGGAGCACAGAACCCGTTGGAGCGAGGCTTGCCCGCGAATCGGAATTGCATTCGACACATCTATCGACTGCAATAATGCCTTCGCGGGCAAGCCTCGCTCCAACGGGGTCCGGTTTGGTCCCGGATCAGGACTCCACCGCCGTACGCAACTTCTCGCTACGCCCACGCAACCATTCCAGCACCAGCAGCAATACCACCGAGAAACCGATCAACAGCGTCGCAGCAGCGGCGATGGTTGGGCTGAGGTTTTCGCGGATGCCGCTGAACATCTGCCGAGGCAAGGTCGCTTGTTCCGGGCCGGCGAGGAACAGCGTCACCACCACTTCATCGAACGAAGTGGCAAAAGCGAACAGCGCACCGGAAATCACCCCCGGCGCAATCAGCGGCAAGGTCACCCGACGGAACGCAGTCACCGGCGAAGCGCCAAGACTGGCGGCGGCGCGTACCAGGTTGTAGTTGAACCCCTGCAGGGTCGCCGACACCGTGATGATCACGAACGGCACACCCAAAACCGCATGCACCAGGATCAGTGAGATAAAGCTGTTGCCCATTCCCAACGGGGCGAAGAACAGATAGCTGGCCACCCCGATGATCACCACCGGCACCACCATGGGCGAAATCACCAACGCCATGACCAGCGCCTTGCCGGGGAAATTGCCACGGGTCAGGCCAATTGCCGCCAGCGTGCCGAAACCCATGGCCAGGATGGTGGCAGCCGGGGCGATGATCAGGCTGTTCTTCAGGGAGCGCATCCACTCGTTCGAGTTGAAGAAGTCCTGATACCAATGCATCGAAAACCCTTGCAGCGGATAGACCAGAAAGCTCCCGGAGTTGAACGACAACGGAATGATCACCAGTACCGGCAGCACCAGAAACAGCAGGATCAGACCGCACATGATGCGCAGGGCGTAAAACCAGACACGCTCAAGAGGCGAAGAATAGGGACTCAACATGGCGACTTTCCTCAGCTCAAACGCAGGCGGCTGGCGCCGACCAACCAGTTATAAATCAGATAAAGCACGACAGTCGCCAGCAACAGCAGACCGCCCAGCGCTGTGGCCATGCCCCAGTTGATGCTGGTGTTGGTGTAGAACGCGACGAAGTAACTGACCATTTGATCGTTCGGGCTGCCCAGCAATGCCGGGGTGATGTAGTAGCCGATCGCCAGAATGAACACCAACAGGCAACCCGCGCCAATCCCGGCGTAGGTTTGCGGGAAGTACACGCGCCAGAAGCTGGCGAAGGGATTGCAACCCAGGGAAATCGCGGCACGCATGTACGTCGGGGAAATGCCCTTCATCACACTGTAGATCGGCAGAATCATGAACGGCAGCATGATGTGCACCATCGAGATGTACACGCCGACCCGGTTAAACACCAGTTCCAGCGGCTTATCGATAATGCCCATGGCCATTAATGCGCCATTGATCAGCCCGCTCGATTGCAGCAACACGATCCACGCGGCGACCCGCACCAGAATCGAGGTCCAGAACGGCAGCAGCACGAGAATCATCAACAGGTTGCTTTGTCGTGCTGGCAGATTGGCCAGCAGGTAAGCCAGTGGATAAGCCAGGACCAGGCAGATCAGGGTGATGACAAACCCCATCCAGAAGGTGCGGGCGAAGATATCCAGGTAAATCGCTTGATCCGGGGTCGCAGGCGCCACTTCACCGAGGTCATCGATGCGATGGTCGACAGCGGCCAACAGGTAATAGGGGGTAACGCTACTGGTATTGCGACGGAGCACCTGCCAATAGGCCGGATCACCCCAACGTTCGTCCAATGCTTCGAGTGCATCCTTATAAGAAGCCGGTTCAGTAGCAAACGGCAAGGCGCGAGCAGTGGTCATCAGCAGGCTGCGATAGCCGGCCAGTTCCATGTTCAGACGCTTGGACAAGTCGCCCAGGGTCGAATTCTTGCGGGTTTCAGCCAGTTCAAGGCTCAGTGTTTTGTAGACCGACTCGGAAGGAAGTCCTTTACCGTCCCATTGCGCGACCTGCACGACGGTGGTCGGCAAGGCGTTGACGACTTCCGGGTTGCCGACGCTCTTGTAAAGCAGCGCAACGATTGGCACCAGAAACACCAGCAACAGGAAAATCACCAGTGGCGCAATCAATGCCTGGGCCTTCCAGCGGTTGACCCGTTCGGCACGAGCCAGGCGCTGTTTCAAGGTGGGGCTGGCGCCGTCAGGCAGGGGCAGGGCGAGGGCCATAGCGAACTCCGAAATCTGTCAACGAGGGACGCGCTTCCCACTCAGGAAACGCGCCCGGATCTAACTCAACTTGATGCGCTTACTTGGCAGCCCAGGAATTGAATCGCTGCTCGAGTTGCTCGCCATTGTCGGCCCAGAATGCCACGTCGATCTGCACCTGATCCTTGATGTTCTCAGGAGTAGTCGGCATGTTCTCCAACGTTTCAGCGTTCAACAGTTTGACGGCGTCGGTATTGGCCGGACCGTAAGCGATGTTTTCCGAGAAGGTCTTCTGTTGCTCAGGCTGCACGCTATAAGCGATGAACTTCTTCGCCGCTTCAGCTCGGGATTTCTCCAGACCTTTTGGGATCGCCCAAGCGTCGAAGTCGTACACGCCGCCGGTCCACACCACTTTGAGTTTGCTTTCTTTGGCTACCGCTGCGATGCGGCCGTTGTAGGCCGAGCTCATCACGACGTCACCCGATTGCAGAAACTGCGGAGGCTGGGCACCCGCTTCCCACCACTGAATGCTTGGCTTGAGCTTGTCGAGCATCTTGAATGCACGGTCCTGACCGTCTTTGCCAGCCAGCACTTTGTAGACGTCTTTTGGCGCTACGCCATCAGCCATCAGGGCGAATTCCAGGGTGTACTTGGCGCCTTTACGCAGGCCACGTTTGCCGGGGAATTTCTCGGTATCCCAGAAATCCGCCCAGCCGGTCGGGGCCGATTTAAGCTTGTCGGCGTTGTAAGCCAACACCGTGGACCAGACGAAGAAGCCTACGCCGCAAGGCTGAATGGCACCTTTGACATATTTCGCGGTGTCGCCGAACAATTTCGGATCGAGTGGTTCGAACATGTCTTCGTCGCAACCGCGAGCCAGCTCTGGCGATTCGACTTCTACCAGGTCCCAGGAAACGCTTTTGGTGTCGACCATGGCTTTGACCTTGGCCATTTCACCGTTGTATTCACCGGCGACGATCTTGCCGTTGCCAGCCTTTTCCCACGGGGCATAAAACGCTTTTTCCTGGGCGGCCTTGTTGGCGCCACCAAAGGAC
Organism: Pseudomonas syringae; assembly: GCF_001698815.1. Taxonomy (GTDB): domain Bacteria; phylum Pseudomonadota; class Gammaproteobacteria; order Pseudomonadales; family Pseudomonadaceae; genus Aquipseudomonas; species Aquipseudomonas syringae_A. The sequence goes on from NZ_LGSI01000039.1 coordinate 12,888, forward strand.
ACGACGGTCAGATCGGCAGCCATGGCTTGCGCCGCGCACATCATGCCCAGCGTAATGGCGGTGAGTTTCAAAGATTTGAGCATTTGGTTGTGTTCTCCACGAGCAGTGTTGGTTTTATGCGTTGAGGGCGATCTATCGCCTCTGGCTGATGCCTTTTTATTGGTGAATCAATGCACTTGCTGCAAGGGATCGAGCGCGCGAACGTGCTCGATTTGCCATCCAATTGGCACAACGTCGCCAACGCTCAACGCCGGATCCAGCTCGGCGATAGGCTGCTTGACGAAGAAATCGGTCTTGCCTGCCACTTCCAGGCGCACACGAACGTGGTCGCCCAAATACACAAACTCGGCCACTCGGCCGGAGAAACGGTTTACGCAGCTTTCGCTGTTGCCATTGAGGCTGATGCGCTCGGGGCGGATCGACAGGGTCACGTCATCACCGACCGCACCGACGTTGACGGCCAGAGCTTCGACTTTCTCGCCGCGCCCCAGCTCGACCACGCAACGGTCGCCGGAATGGCTGAGCAACTTGCCATTGAGGCGGTTGTTCTCGCCGATGAAGTTGGCGACGAAGGTGTTTTTCGGCTCTTCATACAAGGTGCGCGGCGGGGCGATCTGCTGGATTTCGCCTTGATGGAACACCGCAACGCGGTCGGACATGGTCAGCGCTTCGCCCTGATCGTGGGTCACGTAGACCACAGTCACGCCCAGGCGCTGGTGCAGATGCTTGATTTCCATCTGCATGTGTTCGCGCAGTTGCTTGTCGAGCGCGCCCAAGGGTTCGTCCATCAGCACCAGTTGCGGTTCGAACACCAGCGCGCGGGCCAGGGCCACACGCTGTTGCTGGCCGCCGGAGAGTTGCGCCGGGTAGCGATGGGCGAAGGTGCCGAGTTGCACCATGTCCAGCACACGTTTGACCTTTTCGCTGATGTCGGCCTTGCTCAGGCCACGCACCGAGAGCGGGAACGCGAGGTTTTCCGAGACGGTCATGTGCGGGAACAGCGCGTAGTTCTGGAACACCATGCCGATGTCGCGCTTGTGCGGCGGCACGTTATTGATGGAGCGGCCCGAGAGGAGAATTTCGCCGGCGGTCGGGGTTTCGAACCCGGCCAGCATCATCAGGCTGGTGGTCTTGCCGGAACCGGAAGGCCCGAGCAGGGTCAGGAATTCGCCTTTGCGAATGTCCAGGTTGAGGTCTTTGACGATGAGGGATTCGCCGTCGTAGCTCTTCTGCACACCACGAAAGCTGACCAGAACATCGTTTGCCCCAGCGCTTGAATCGACGTTGCTCATTACCCACACCTTTGTTTTGTCTGCGTGGGACAAGCCTAGGCCAGGCGGTACGCCGCGCAAATCGGGGCGCAGGAGAGATTGGGGTAGGGATTGCCCTACAGGGATGGCGGGATTAGATATGTCGGTCAAAAAATGTTTATCGGAACCGACGCATTAGCGGGCGCTTCGGAATCCGTAGGACCGGCTTTAGCCGGGAGGAAGCCGCTACTTTCACTGTATCTGCGTCGCCAGAACTGCCGTTCTCCCGGCTAAAGCCGGTCCTACAGTATCCACATCAATGAGGTCTGAGCCATGTCGTTTTCAGACTCAGAGCAATTTGTGCTCCATGGCGTACTTGACCAGATCCGCCAGGGAGTTGAGGTTCATTTTCTGCATCAGCCGCGCTTTGTGGGTGCTGATGGTCTTGCTGCTCAACGCCAGTTGCTGGGCGATGTCGTTGACGTTGGCGCCTTGGGCCAGGCGCTCGAATACCGAAAACTCACGTTCAGACAGCAACGCATGCAGCGGCCGGTTATCGGTCAGGCCAACCTCGAACACCATGCGGTCGGCCAGATCCGGATCAATGTAACGCCCGCCTGCTGCCACCCGGCGAATCGCGGTCAGCAGCAACGCCGGATCGCTGTCTTTGGTGGCATAGCCAGCGGCGCCAACTTTCAGGGCGCGCGCGGCCATTTGCGCTTCGTCGTGCATCGACAACACCAGAATCGCTGGCGGATTGTTCAGCGCGCGAATCCTCGGGATCGCTTCCAGGCCGTTGACGCCGGGCATGGAGATGTCCAGCAGCACCACTTCGCACTCCACGTGGCGCAGGGTTTCCAGCAATTGCTCGCCATTGCTGGCCTCGCCCACCACCAGCAAATCCTTGGCCAGGCCAATCAGCTGCTTGATGCCTTCGCGAACAATGGTGTGATCTTCAGCTACCAGTACACGAATCACTTTTCTCGCTCCTGCCCGACTTGACCCAGCGGAATGTATGCCCGCAAGGTTGTGCCTTCACCGGACTCGCTGTCCAGCTCCAATCGCCCGCCGAGCATCAGCACGCGCTCGCGCATGCCCACCAGTCCGAACGAAACCGGCCGGCCCTGCTCCGGCACGAAGCCACGTCCGTCGTCGGCGATGGTCATGCACATCAGGCCATCATCCAGCGTCAGGCTGACTTCCACGGTATGCGCCTGGGCGTGACGCATGACATTGGTCAGCGCCTCCTGAAGAATCCGGAACATGCCGATGGCGCGGGCGTCGCTCAACACCGGAAGGTTATCCGGCACCTGAACCAGGCACGGAATCTGCGTGCGCGTCTCGAAACGTCGCGCCTGCCATTCAATGGCCGAGGCAATGCCGGCATCCAGAATCGGCGGGCGCAGGGCCGTGGCCACGTCGCGCACCAGCTGGAATAACTGCGAGATCAGCCGCTTCATACTATTGAGGCGCTCACGCAAACCCGGATCGAGATCGGCGTAAGACAGCTCACACATCGACGTCTCCAGCTTCAGCACCGTGAGCATCTGCCCGAGTTCGTCGTGCACTTCCCGGGCAATGCGCGCCTTTTCTTCTTCGCGCACGCTTTCCAGATGCGCCGACAATTCACGCAGTTGCTCGTGATAACCGCGCCGATCGGTAACGTCGGTGAGGAACACGACGAGGTACTCAGATTCCTGAAAGCGCAGGAAACTCAGGGACACATCAGCGGGCAAAATGCTGCCATCGGCGCGAACGCAGTTGGTTTCGAAGGTCTGCGCGACGCCCTCGCTGGAACGCGCGCTGCGCCACAGGCCCAACCAGCGATCCATATGCAGGCCGGGTTCGAAGTCGATCAGCGGCCGCTCAACCACACCGCCCGCCTGATATCCGAGCATTGCTTCGGCGGCCCGGTTGGCGTAGCGCACTCGGCTATCCCAGTTGACCCACAGAATGCCGACAGTGCTTTGATCAATGGAAAACTGCGCCAGACGCAACGCTTCTTCGCCCGCAGCACGCCGCGCGATGTCCTCGCGAGCGACCAGCACTTCACGCTCCAGCGCCTGCTGTTGGCGACGCTGCCAGATGACGATGGCAAAACAGGCGAGCAGCAACACCAGCAGCAACAGGCAGATGTTCTGCCAGAAACCGGGGGATTCGCTGGCTTTCACTGAATTGAGTGGCAGCCAGCGCGCATGTAGCTGATCGAGTTCCCGAGCAGGAATCGCCTGCAACGCAGCGCTGATGATTTCGGCCAGTTCCGGGACGTTTCGGGGCGAGGCAATGCGCAGCAGCTGCGGAAAACCGATGTCGCCGACAATGTTCAGCCCGGCGAACTCAGGCTCGCGGGACAAGCGACTGAGCTGCGCTTCGTCCAGCACGGCGTAGCGCGCCTGCTGACTCAAGAGCAATTGCAGCGCCTGCCGTTCAAGCGGCACGCCTTGCAGATTCAGATGCGGATAGTTGCTGCGCAAATAATCGGCCGTGACGCTAGGCATCCGCACCGCAACGCGGGTACGGCTGTCGAGTTTTTCCAGATCCACTACGCCGGTGCCGTCCCGCTCGCCGACCACCAATTGCGACACGCGCATATACGGATCGGAGAACAGCCAGTTCTTCAGCCCCGCCGGGGTTTGCGTCAGGCCGGGCGCGATGTCCACCAGACCTTGCGCCAGCGCGTCTTCAAGGGACGCCTGATCGGGAAAGTTGCGCCACAGCAACTCGACTTGCAGGCTTTTGCCCAGCAGGTTCATCAGGTCGACGTTGGCCCCGGAAAGCTGCTGCTGACGGCGGTCGAATTGCGCATAAGGCGCCTGCATGACCAGCCCGACGCGCAATTGGCCGCGCTGCTCAAGCCAGCTGCGCTGTTGCGGCGTGAACACCGAAGGCGTGGAAACATCGGGCGCAGCCTGGGCGAGGCCAGCGCCGATCATCAAGAGCAGGGCCAGACAGCCGATAACACCCGTGCGCAGCAGACCAATCATTAATGTGTTGTTCCTGTATGCGATCTGAGACGCGTTGCCTGACAAATGCCGATCAACCCATTAGGCTGCGGAAATAGTTTCTGCTCTGGAATACTCAATGTCTTACACCTTTCGCGCAATGCTTCCTGCATTGTGGCTAGCGCTGATCTTACCTTGTGCGTCGAGTGCAAGCGCTGCTGATCCTGAACCCGGCAAAGAACCTGCCGCCGAGCCTGTCATCGAACGGGCGCCGCTGTTGCCACGCAGCCAGGAAGACGCGCTAGCCCTCGAGAGCCGTTTGCCTCAGGCCGATCAGCAACAATTGCAGGCCGGGGACCAGACGTTTCTTGCGCTGTGGAAGCCTGCCAACAGCGACGAGCCAAAAGGTGCGGTGATCATTGTGCCGGGCGCCGATGAATCGGCGGACTGGCCGGACGCGGTGGGTCCGTTGCGTCGGCGCTTTCCGGATATCGGCTGGGCCAGCCTGAGCCTGACGCTGCCTGACGTGCAAAGCGATTTCAGCCAGCCGCGAGAGGTAAAAGCAGCACCGGCGGACGGCGCCGACAAGCCCAAGGAAGCGCCCAAGGACGCCGCACCTAAAGATGCTGCCGCTCTGGAAGCCGACAAGGCCGCAGCCGCCGAAAAGGAAGCAGCAGCCACTGCCGCGAGCGCCGCCGCAGCCGAAGAACAGGCCAAGGCCCAAGCCGAGCAGATCTTCGCCCGCATCGAAAGCGCCATCAGTTTTGCCCAGCAGAACAAGGCACGCAGCATCGTGCTGCTCGGCCATGGCAGCGGCGCTTATTGGGCCGCGCGATTCTTGAACGAACGGCCTTCGCCGCTGGTGCAGAAATTCGTCATGGTCACCGCCCACGAACCGCTTGATGCCAAGCCGCCACTTCTGGAGCTGATCCCGACCCTGAAAATGAAGACTTCGGACTTCGTCTACAAGGAACAGATCCAGGCCCGCGACGCAGCAACCGCGCGCTTGCAGGCCAGCAAACGGACGAAGAACGCCGGGTTTACCCAAGTTGCGCTGACAGCCATTCCCGGCAATGAAGAAGCCGAACAGGAACAGATGTTCCGCCGGGTACGTGGGTGGATTGAGGCGAAGTAGTTCACCGACGATAGGACAGATCCACCGACGGGCGCCAACTCTGTAGGAGGGGACTTGTCCCCGATTGGCCAGCCGAGCAACCGTGATCTACCTGACCCACCTCGATTGCCCGAACCAACGCTTCCCGGACAAGTCCGGTCCT
>NZ_LGSI01000060.1 GCF_001698815.1 Pseudomonas syringae
CGAAGATCCTCAGCGCTTGCACGTTCGCTTCGCGGACAAGTCCCCTCCTGCCGGGTTGTGCAGGGCTCGGTAGGACCGGACTTGTCCGGGAAAGCATCGGGTCTGGTGACGAAGATCCTCAGCGCTTGCACGTCCGCTTCGGGGACTCGCTCCCACAGAAGATCTGTGTTTACCGTTCGACTTGCAGCATGATCCACATCACCCCCTATCCAGAACACCTTCAATGCTCGACCTGACCCAAACCCCCGCGCCGCGCAATCTTGAACAACTGCTCGCCAGTCTTGAACTGGTGGCGCCGTTGCTGGATGCGATTCCGGGGGTGGTGTTTTTCATCAAGGACACCCAGGCGCGGTATGCACTGGTCAATCACACGCTGGCGTTTCGCCTGGGCTTCAAGCACAAGAGTGATCTGGTCGGGCGCACCGCCGAAGAAGTGTTCCCCGCGCGCTTCGGCCCGCAGTACACCGAGCAGGACCGGCGCGTGCTGGCCGATGGCAGGCAGCTGACCGATCAACTGGAACTGCATCTTTATTATGGCAACCAGCCGGTCTGGTGCCTGACCCACAAACTGGCGTTGAGAGATCAGTCAGGGGCAATCATCGGCCTGGCGGGAACATCCCGTGACTTGCAGCTCCCGCAATCGACGCATCCGGCCTATCCCAAGCTGGTCGCGGTCGATGCCTATATTCGCGAGCATTTCGCCCGGCCCATCACCCTTGCCGAACTGACGACCATCGCTGGCCTGTCCATCGCGCAACTGGAGCGGCAATGCAAACGCATCTTCCAGCTCACGCCCCGGCAGATGATTCACAAAGCACGTCTGGGTGAGGCTTCGCGGCTGTTGCTGCAAGACATGTCCATCACCGAAATCGCCCTGCGCTGCGGTTACACCGACCACAGCGCGTTCAGCCGTCAGTTCCGCGCCCTGACCGGATTTTCCCCGAGCCAATACCGCGAGTCGCATGTGGGGTAGGAGGACGCCCCGCCACCTGTGCACCAATGAAGCACCCCGCCCACTATTTGCTCCCTTATGTAACAGCCATGTCCTGCCGAATTTCCCGGTAAACCGCTGAGACCGCTGCTTATAGCCAATCTGTTAAAACAGGCACAACCTGTGCATATCAAATATCGTATACGAAATTACTTATCCTGATTTCTTCACTCACATCACGAGGCGTTTATGAAAAATCCAGCTGTCGCTGCAGCCCTCTTTGCCGCAATGAGTGTTTCCCTGATCAGTACCGCCCAGGCCGACAAGCTCGATGACATCATCGACTCCGGCAAGCTGCGCTGTGCGGTGACGCTGGACTTCCCGCCCATGGGCCTGCGCGATGAAAAGAATGTCCCGGTCGGCTTCGATGTCGATTACTGCAACGACCTGGCGAAAGTACTGGGCGTGACCGCCGAGATTGTCGAGACACCATTCCCCGACCGGATTCCGGCGCTGGTCTCTGGCCGCGCCGACATCATCGTGGCGTCGACGTCAGACACCTTGGAGCGGGCCAAGACCGTGGCGATGAGCGTGCCGTATTTCGCGTTTTCCATGGTGGTGCTGACCCGCGAGAACACCTCAATCAACAGCTATGAAGACCTCAAGGGCAAACCCGTCGGCAATACCAGCGGCACCTTTGAAGCCATCGCCCTGGAAAAAGACCAGAAGAAATGGGGCAGCGGCAGCTTCCGCGCCTATCAGACCCAGAACGACACGATCCTCGCCGTGGCCCAGGGCCATATCGATGCGTCGGTGGTGACCAACACGGTGGCCGCCGCGACCATCAAGTCCGGCAAATACAAAGGCCTGAAAGTCGCGGGCAACGCGCCATATGTCATCGATTACGTGGCCCTGGCCGCCAAGCGCAATGAATACGGCCTGATCAACTATTTGAACCTGTTCGTCAACCAACAAGTGCGCACCGGGCGCTACGCTGAACTGTATGAAAAATGGGTCGGCGGCAAGCCGGTGGATTTGACGGTGCCGGGGGTTTATCGCTGATTGCTGCAACCCCTCGAGGCTTGCTGTAGGACCGGCTTTAGCCGGGAGGGCGATTGAGGCTCTCGCGACTAAAGTCGCTCCTACGGTCGCGCCTACAGCCAATTCGCGGGCAGGTCGGAACGCAGCACGCTCACGCCACCAGAAACCGTATTTTTCAGGAGCCAACCCATGCCGGATGTTTCACTCAACGCCCGCTGTCTGGTCAGCGGCTCAGCCCAGGGCAAGTTGCTGTGGGCCGAGGTTGGCTTGAGTTTTTGGGGCGGGGTCGATCCGTTCAGTGGTGAGGTGATTGACCGCCATCACCCGCTGAGCGGGCAGATCATCAGCGGCCGCATTCTGGCGATTCCCAGCGGTCGCGGCTCCTGCACCGGCAGCAGCGTGTTGCTGGAGCTGATCCTCAACGGCCATGCACCAGCGGCTCTGGTGTTCGAACAGGTCGACGACATCCTGACCCTGGGCGTAGTGATTGCCGAGCAGATGTTCGAACGCTCAATCCCGCTCATCAGCGTCGGGCACGACGGGTTCGCGGCACTGCGCGAACTGTCCTGGGTCCAGGTCGAAGCAGACCGGCTAAGCGGTTTTATCGAGCAGCCAGCCGTCGCGCTTGAATCAACCCAAACACCTGTCGAAATACATTGGCAGCCAAGCCTGAAGCTGAGCGAAACCGACCAGCATTTTCTCGACGGCAGGCATGGCAAAGCGGCGCAAGTGGCGATGGGCATCATCTTGCGCATGGCCGAACTGCAAGGCGCCCGCGAATTGCTGGACATCACTCAGGCACACATCGACGGCTGCATTTACACCGGCCCGGCGAGCCTGCGTTTTGCGCAACAACTGGTGCAATGGGGTGCCAACGTGCGCGTACCGACCACCCTGAATTCCATTTCCGTCGACAAGCGCCGCTGGCGGGAGCTGGGCATTGACAGCGCGCTCGGCGAACCCGCCAGTCAACTCGGCGATGCCTACCTGAACATGGGCGCGACACTGAGCTTTACTTGCGCGCCGTACCTGCTCGACAGCGCGCCCAAGGCCGGCGAACAGATCGTCTGGGCCGAATCCAACGCGGTGGTCTACGCCAACAGCGTGATCGGCGCTTACACCCTGAAATACCCGGATTACCTCGACATCTGCATCGCCCTCACCGGCCGCGCGCCGTTGACCGGCTGCCATCTGGCCGAGCAACGCCACGCTCGGGTACGCATCGAGTTGCCGCCGCTGGCCGATCTGGACGACAGCTTCTACCCGCTGCTGGGCTATCACGTCGGGCTGTTGTGCCGCAGCGAAATCCCGCTGGTGTGCGGTCTGGAACAGGCGCGGCCGAGTCTGGATGACCTGAAAGCTTTCGGTGCCGCGTTCGCTACCACCTCCGCAGCGCCCATGTTCCACATCGCGGGCGTGACGCCAGAAGCCAACACTGCCGAACTGGCCATGGGCGGGCATGCGCCGACACGCACGGAACACGTCACCCGCGCACAGCTACTGAATAGCTGGCGCGAACTGGACAGCGCGCCGGACCCGCAAGTCGATTTGATTTCCCTGGGCAATCCGCATTTTTCAGTCAGCGAATTCTCCGCGCTGGCCCGACTTTGCGCGGGCAAGCAGCGCCATCCGGACGTGCCGCTGGTGATTACCTGTGGCCGCGACGTGCTTGAAAAAGCCCGGCGCGCGGGCGATATCGCCGTGCTGGAAGCCTTCGGCGCGCAATTTGTCACCGATACCTGCTGGTGCATGCTTGGCGAACCAGTGGTCCCGGTCGCGGCGCGGACCTTGATGACCAACTCCGGCAAATACGCGCATTACGCCCCGGGTCTGGTGGGCCGCAAAGTGCATTTCGCCAGCCTTGCCGAATGTGTCGCGACGGCGTGCAGCGGCGTGGCCAGCGGTCACTTGCCCACCTGGCTCACCCAACCGGAAGCGCCAGCGGAGCTTGCTTATGTTTGATTACAACTTCCACTGGCGCGCGGCTTTCAAGGCTTTGCCGGACATGCTCGGCGGCGCATGGGTAACGTTCGAAACCGCTGCCCTGTCGATGATTCTCGGCGTATTGATCGCCTTGTGCCTGACCTTCATGCGCCAGGGCAAGAATCCGCTGCTGCGGGGCTTTTCCGCCACCTGGATTTCCATCGCGCGCAACACGCCGTCGCTGTTTCAGGTGTACATCCTGTATTTCGGCCTGGGTTCGTTCGGCCTGCATATCAGTTCCTGGGCGGCGTTGCTGGCGGGAATCACCATCAACAACGCGGGCTATCTGGCCGAGAATTTTCGCGGCGGGCTCAAGGCGGTGCCTGACACCCAACTGCGTGCTGCGCGGTCGCTGGGCATGAGCGCGCCGCAAGCCTATCGCTTGATCGTCATCCCGCAATTGCTGCGCATCGTGTTCTATCCGCTGACCAACCAAATGGTCTGGGCAGTGCTGATGACATCCATGGGCGTGATCGTCGGGCTCAACGATGACCTGACCGGCGTCACCCAGAACTACAACGTGATGACGTTCCGCACCTTCGAATTCTTCGCCATCGCGGCGGTGCTCTATTACCTGATCGCCAAGGCCATCGTGTTCCTCGCACGGCTGATGTCCTGGCGGCTGTTCCGGTATTAAGGGGAGATCGACATGTTCACTAGCAGCTTTACCTGGAACGACATGCTGTTCCTGCTGGACGGCGCGAAAGTGACGATCCTGCTGACCCTCGCGTCGATGGCCATCGGCACCCTCGCCGGGGTGATCTGCGGTTTCCTGCGAGCCCTGCTGCCTCGTTCGACGATCCCGCTGGCGTGGCTGCTGGACGTGTTTCGCAGCGTGCCGTTGCTGATTCAGTTCGTGCTGTTCAATGCCCTGAAAAGCATCGTCGGCCTGAACTGGTCGGCGTTTGCCGTGGCCTGTGTGGTGCTCGGCTTGTATGTCACCGCGTATTGCACCGAGGTCGTGCGCAGCGGCGTGCTGTCGGTGCCGTTGAGCGTGCGTCGCGCCAGCCGCTCGCTAGGTTTGACCTACTGGCAGGACTTGCGCCAGATCGTTTTGCCCATGGCGACGCGCGTGGCGTTTCCCGGCTGGGTCAACCTGCTGCTGGGCGTCATGAAGGACACGTCGCTGGTGATGTGGATCGGCATTGTCGAGTTGCTGCGCGCCTCGCAAACCATCGTTACCCGGATTCAGGAGCCGCTGCTGGTGTTGTGCATCGCCGGCGCGATTTATTACGTGATGAGCCTGGTGGTTGCCCGCCTCGGCGCCCGACTGGAAGCAAGGTGGCAGGAAAATGATTGAGATCGACAACGTACACAAATCGTTCGGCGAACTTGAAGTCATCAAGGGGGTGAGCCTGACCGTCAACAAAGGCGAAGTGGTGTCGATCATCGGCGGCTCGGGCTCGGGCAAATCTACCCTGCTGATGTGCATCAACGGCCTTGAATCGATCAAGAGCGGCAGCATTCGCGTCGATGGCACCGAGGTTCACGCCAAAGGCACCGACATCAACAAATTGCGGCAGAAGATCGGCATCGTCTTTCAGCAATGGAACGCCTTCCCGCACCTCACCGTGCTGGAAAACGTGATGCTGGCGCCGCGTACCGTGCTGGGCAAAAGCAAGGCCGAAGCCGAGGAGTTGGCGGTCCGGCAACTCACCCACGTCGGGCTGGCGGACAAGCTCAAAGTGTTCCCCGGCAAACTGTCCGGTGGCCAGCAACAGCGCATGGCCATTGCCCGCGCGCTGGCGATGTCGCCGGATTACATGCTGTTCGACGAAGCCACTTCGGCCCTCGACCCGCAACTGGTGGGCGAAGTGCTGGACACCATGCGCATGCTTGCCGAAGACGGCATGACCATGATTCTGGTGACCCATGAAATCCGTTTTGCCCGCGACGTGTCGGATCGCGTGGCGTTTTTCCGCAACGGCCTGGTGCATGAAATCGGCACGCCGGATCAGGTCATCGGCAACCCGCAGCGGCCGGAAACCGCTGATTTCCTCAAGTCCATCAACTAGCAGGAGGCCCGCCTGATGCGTTCATCGAAAGTCATTCATGTGGTCAGTTGTCACGCCGAAGGTGAAGTCGGCGATGTGATTGTCGGCGGCGTTGCGCCACCCCCCGGCGAGACGATCTGGGAACAGTCGCGCTGGATCGAACGCGACAATGTGCTGCGCAATTTCATGCTCAACGAGCCGCGTGGCGGCGTGTTCCGGCATGTGAATCTGCTGGTGCCGCCCAAGCATCCCAAGGCGCAGATGGGCTGGATCATCATGGAACCCGCCGACGTGCCGCCGATGTCCGGCTCCAATTCGCTGTGCGTCGCCACGGTGCTGCTGGACACCGGAATTCTGCCGATGACCGAGCCGGAAACCCGGCTGGTGTTGGAAGCGCCCGGTGGCTTGATCGAAGCCGTGGCGCAATGCAAGGACGGCAAAGTGCAAAGCGTCGAAGTGCGCAACCTGCCGTCGTTCGCCGACAAGCTCGGCGTCTGGATCGAGGTGCCGGGTATCGGCTCGGTCCAGGTCGACACCGCCTATGGCGGCGACAGTTTCGCGATTGTCGACTCGACCAGACTGGGTTTTGCCCTGACCGCTGACGAGGCGAAGGATCTGGTGGAAACCGGCCTGAAAATCACCCTCGCCGCCAACGAACAACTGGGCTTCGAGCACCCGTTGAATCCGGACTGGAAACACATTTCCTTTTGCCAGATCGCCGCACCGCTGCATTACGAACAAGGCGTCGCCACCGCCGCCAACGCCGTGGTGATTCGCCCTGGCAAGATCGACCGCTCGCCATGCGGTACCGGCTGTTCGGCGCGCATGGCGGTGTTGCATGCCAAAGGCGAGCTGGCGGTGGGCGAACGCTTTGTCGGACGTTCGATCATCGGTTCGCAATTCAACTGCCGCATCGACAGCCTCACCGACGTTGCCGGGCGCACAGCGATTGTGCCGGCGCTGTCCGGTCGGGCGTGGATCACCGGCACCCATCAACATTTGCTTGATCCGAGCGACCCTTGGCCCGAGGGCTATCAGTTGTCGGACACCTGGCCGGTGGGGTTGCAGCTTTGAATAAGAATGCTCTGTTGGAGCGAGGCTTGCCCGCGAAACGGTCGGAAAGACCGACGTCTTTGCGGATTTGACACAAAGCCTTCGCGGGCAAGCCTCGCTCCAACGGACAAAATTTGCTTAACCTTAAACGTATACGAAATACCATTCATCCAAAACGGAGTCACTCATGAGCCAACACGTATCCTGGAGCGGCGTTTTCCCTGCCGTCACCACTCAATTCAACGCCGACTTTTCCGTCAACCTGGAAGCTACTCATACGGTCATTGCCAACCTGGTCCGCGATGGCGTTTCGGGGCTGGTCATCTGCGGCACGGTCGGTGAAAACACCTCGCTGAGCGTGGCCGAGAAAATCAGTCTGGTGGAAGTCGCCAAGGACGCATCGGCCGGGCGTGTGCCGGTGATTTCCGGGATTGCCGAGTTCACCAGCGCCAACGCCTGCGATGTCGCCAGACAAGTCGCCAAGGCCGGTGCCGACGGGATCATGCTGATGCCGGCGCTGGTGTATTCGTCCAAACCGTTCGAAACCGCCGCGCACTTTCGCACCGTGGCCGCCGCCACCGATGTGCCGATGATGGTCTACAACAATCCGCCCATTTATAAGAACGATGTCACGCCGGACATCCTGATTTCCCTGGCCGACTGCGACAACATCGTCTGTTTCAAGGACTCGTCGGGCAACACCAATCGCTTCATCGACGTGCGCAACGAAGTCGGCGACCGCTTCATTCTGTTCGCTGGCCTGGATGATGTGCTGGTGGAAAGCGTTGCAGTAGGCGCAGTTGGCTGGGTGTCGGGCATGTCCAACGCCTTCCCGAAAGAAGGCGAAACCCTGTTCCGCCTGGCCAAAGCCGGGCGTTTCGCCGAGGCCATGGCGCTGTACGAATGGTTCATGCCGCTGCTGCACCTGGACGCCCGCCCGGATCTGGTCCAGTGCATCAAGCTGTGCGAAGCCATCATGGAACGCGGCAGTGCCCTGACCCGCCCACCTCGCCTGGCCCTGCCGGATGCGGATCGCAAATACGTCGAAGGCTTGATGGCCACGGCCATGGCCGATATGCCGGTGCTGCCTGAGGTGGGGTTGTAAAAGCGCCGCGAATCGGCCGTACGAGCGACTGTAGGAGCGACTGTAGGAGCGACTTCAGTCGCGAGCCGCTCAATTGCCCTCCCGGCTAAAGCCGGTCCTACGGCACGCTTCGCTTAGCTAGATATTGACGATGCTCACAAACCGCGACGCCGCCGTTTCGTCGATGCGCAGGTTGCTGAAGTCAAACAGGTTGCGGTCGGCCAGTTGTGAGGGTTGGACGTTCTGCAGGCTGCGGAAGATGCTGTCGACGCGGCCGGGGGTCTTGCGTTCCCAGTCCTGAAGCATGTCCTTGACCACTTGGCGCTGGAGGTTTTCCTGGGAGCCGCAGAGGTTGCACGGGATGATCGGGAAATTCTTGAGGTCGGAATAGGCCTGGATGTCTTTCTCATGGCAGTACGCCAGCGGGCGGATCACCACGTTACGGCCATCGTCGGCGCGCAGTTTCGGCGGCATGGCCTTGAGCGTGCCGTTGAAGAACATGTTGAGGAAGAAGGTTTCGACGATGTCATCGCGATGGTGACCGAGGGCCATCTTGGTCGCGCCAATTTCATCAGCGAAGGTGTACAGCGTGCCGCGACGCAGGCGGGAGCACAGCGAACAGGTGGTCTTGCCTTCCGGGATCAGTTCCTTGACCAGCGAGTAGGTGTCTTTTTCGACGATGTGATATTCGACGCCCAGGGTTTTCAGGTAGGTCGGCAGCACATGCTCGGGAAAGCCCGGCTGCTTCTGGTCCATGTTCACGGCGACGATATCAAAGCGCACCGGGGCGACTTTCTGAAAGTGCATCAGCACATCGAGCAATGTGTAGCTGTCCTTGCCGCCGGACAGGCAGACCATCACTTTGTCGCCCTCTTCAATCATCTTGTAGTCGGCCACGGCTTCACCGGCCTGGCGACGCAGGCGTTTCTGCAGTTTGTTCTGATTGACTGAAAGGGTGCCCATGGCGCTGATATCCGGTTGCTGTGACAAGGGGGAGGCTGGAAAGGCGGCTATTTTACGCATAAAGAATTCAGGCATAAAGAATGCTCGCAGTTAACGACTGATAGCAGGCAAAGGGCAATTCGGTACTCATCGGCTATTAACAGCGGGCCTGACATTGCCAATCACTCTAAGCAGCCCGGTTTTCCGGGTTCACGGCTTCCTATACTGCGTGAAGAGGTCGCATCCGTTGATCCATTCAGGCTGTGGCCTTTTACCTGCGGAGCTGTACCTGTAGGGCTTTGCCCCGCGCAGGCGCCCTTGTTGGGCACGGCATACACGAGCGGAAGGAGTGACACGCATGATCCATCACGTCTGGGGACTGTTCACGCATCCCGATCAAGAATGGCAACAGATACGTGGCGAAGAGGAAGAAAGCATCGGCCACATGTACCTCACCCACACCCTGATCCTTGCCGCGATCCCCGCGGTTTCGGCGTATATCGGCACGACCCAGATCGGCTGGGTGATTGGTGATCGAGCACCGGTGATGCTTACCCATGAAAGCGCGCTGTGGATGACGATCATGTCGTACATCGCCATGCTCGCCGGAGTCGCCGTCATGGGCGGTTTCATTCACTGGATGGCCCGCACCTACGACGCCACGCCGAGTCTGGCGCGCTGCATCGCTTTTGCGACCTACACCGCAACACCGCTGTTCCTCGGCGGGCTGGCTGCGCTGTATCCACACATGTGGCTGGGCATGCTGGTCGGCACGGCGGCCATTTGCTACACCGTTTACCTGCTGTACGTCGGGCTGCCGACCTTTATGGGCATACCGGCTGACGAAGGCTTCATGTTCTCAAGCTCAGTACTGGCCGTGGGATTGGTGGTGCTGGTGGCGATCATGGCCTTTACCGTCGTGCTGTGGGGGATTGGCGTAGGGCCGGAGTACACCAATTGATCTAATGAAAACATTGTGGGAGCCAACTTGTTGGCGAGGCGCTGTGTCAGGCCGCTTCGCGAGCAAGCTCGTTCCCACAAAGTTCGCGTATTCAAGAAGGACTATTCGTCTATCCACAACCATTCGGCAGCTCAGGTTTTCGGCTAGCCCCGGCTTTGCGGCATACTTGGCTTCTCTGGAGATCGAGAAAGCATGGCCGAGCAACTCAATACCCGTGTCGAAGTCTGTTATCAACAAGCCGAAGCTTTTTTCAAACGCCCTTTCAAACGCCCGGTGGTCAGCCTGAAGCTGCGCGGCCAGAAGGCTGGCGTCGCGCATTTGCACGAAAACCTGCTGCGTTTCAATCCGCAGCTGTACCGCGAGAACAGCGAAGATTTCCTGCGCCAGACCGTGCCTCACGAAGTCGCGCATTTGATTGCCCATCAACTGTTTGGCGATCGTATTCAGCCCCATGGCGAAGAATGGCAGCTGATCATGCGCGGTGTGTACGAACTGCCGCCCAATCGCTGCCATACCTACGCCATCAAGCGCCGCAGCGTAACCCGCTACATCTACCGCTGCCCCTGCGCCGGCAGCGATTTCCCGTTTTCCGCCCAGCGCCACCAGCTGGTCAGGAAAGGTCGGCGTTATCTATGTCGGAGTTGTCGGCAGACGCTGGTGTTCAGTGGGGAGACGCGGGTGGAGTAGCACTGCCTACGCTTTGTTGGAGCGAGGCTTGCCCGCGAAGAGGCCTTCGCGGGCAAGCCTCGCTCCAACGGGTCCCCACATTAAAGAACACTGCCATCTTCACGCATTGTCCTGATCTGCTCGGCAGAAAACCCCAACTCCACCAACACCTCTTCACTGTGCGCCCCCAGCTGCGGGCCGATATGGCGGGGGCCCGCCANATATGGCGGGGTCCCGCCAGTCCATCCGAGAACTTCAAGGGACAGGCGATTTGCGCCTGGGCAGTGCCATCCTCTCTCGGCACTTGGGTGACCAGCTCCCGCGCCTGCAATTGCGGATGCAGCACCGCTTCGGACAGGCTCAGCACCGGTTCGACACAGGCATCGATCTGTGCAAAACCTGCCTGTAACTCCGCGAAACTGCGCTTTTCGAACTCCATTCTCAGCTCGTTTTTCAGCGCGGCCTGGACCTCTGGCGAAGAAGACAAGCCTTGCGTCGCCAGCTCCGGCCTATCCAGCGCAGCGCACAAAGCCTGCATGAACGCCGGTTCCAGGCTGCCCACGGCAAACCAGCGCCCGTCGCGACTGCGGTAGTAGTCATAAAAGCTGCCACCGTTGAGCAGTTGATTCTCCCGTTCAGGTTCAACCCCACAGGCCAGATAACCCGCGCCGGCCATTGCGTTAAGGCTGAAAGCGCAGTCGGTCATGCTCACATCGACGTATTGCCCCAGCCCGGTTTGCTGGCGCGCGACCACGGCGGCCAGCAGACCGATCACGCCATGCAGCGAACCGCCCGCCACGTCTGCCGCCTGAATACCCAGCGGCACCGGTCCGCTCTCACGTCGCCCGGTGTAACTGGCAACGCCGGCCAGCGCCAGGTAATTGATGTCATGCCCTGCCCTGTCGCGGTACGGCCCTGTCTGGCCATAACCGGTGATCGCGACGTAGATCAAGCGCGGGTTGAGCGCCTTGAGGGCTTCGTAACCGATCCCCAACCGATCCATCACGCCGGGGCGGAATTGTTCCAGGACGATGTCGTAGTCCACCACCAGACGCTTGATCACCTCCAGCGCGGCAGGCTGCTTCAAGTCCAGCGCCAGGCTACGTTTGTTGCGGTTCAGATATGCGTGGCTGGCGGCCGTACCTTGGTCATGCGGCGGCAGGAGGCGCAACAGATCGGGACGGGTTGGCGATTCAATGCGCAGCACTTCGGCGCCCATGTCAGCCAGCAACAGCGAAGCGAACGGGCCCGGCAGCAGGGTTGAAAAATCCAGCACTTTGAGTGACGACAGCGGACCTTGCATGAACGCTCCTTGGCAAGACTGAGGTGCGTTCAGCGTAGCCCCGTTGAACAGCATGCCGGGCAATCGCAGGAATAAAAAAACCCATCCGAAGATGGGTTTTTGGTGCGACGCGTACCCTTAGATAGGTTTACGTGTCGGGATAGGGCGAGTCAGCGGCTCAGGCGCCAGTTCTGCTACGCCCAGATCGTCTACCGGACCGGTGTTGTCGATGCCACGGCCGCCGGAGATCAGCTCCGATTGCAGCTTGTCGTTGTCGAGTTCGCCGACCCACTTGGCAACCACCAGCGTGGCAACAGCGTTGCCCACCAGGTTGGTGAGTGCGCGCGCTTCAGACATGAAGCGGTCGATACCCAGGATCAGCGCCAGACCGGCAACCGGCAGGTGGCCAACAGCCGACAGGGTTGCAGCCAGTACGATAAAGCCGCTACCGGTCACGCCAGCAGCACCTTTGGACGACAGCAGCAATACCAGCAGCAGGGTGATCTGGTGCGTGATATCCATGTGGGTGTTGGTCGCTTGAGCGATGAACACGGCCGCCATGGTCAGGTAGATCGAAGTACCGTCCAGGTTGAACGAGTAGCCGGTCGGGATCACCAGACCCACCACCGATTTCTGTGCACCCAGGCGTTCCATCTTGATCAGCATGCGAGGCAGTGCCGATTCCGAAGAGGAAGTACCCAGCACGATCAGCAGCTCTTCACGGATATAGCGGATCAGCTTGATGATGCTGAAACCGTGAGCGCGAGCGATGCCGCCCAGTACGACCAGCACAAACACGACGCAGGTGATGTAGAAGCAGATCATCAACTGGCCCAGTTGCACCAGCGAGCTCACACCGTAGGCACCGATGGTGAACGCCATGGCGCCGAAAGCACCCAATGGCGCCAGCTTCATGATCATGTTGATGATGTTGAACATCACGTGAGCGAAGCGATCGATGAAGTCCAGGACCGGCTTGCCGTAGGCACCCAGGCGATGCAGCGCGAAGCCGAAGATCACCGAGAACATCAACACTTGCAGGATATCGCCGTTGGCGAAAGCACCGACAATGGTGTTCGGAATCACGTTAAGGATGAAGCCAACGATGCTCTGGTCTTTACCCGCTGTTACATAAGCGGCGATTTTCGAGGCATCAAGGGTGGTGACGTCGATGTTCATGCCGGCGCCCGGCTGAACAACGTTGACCACGACCAGACCGATCAGCAAGGCAATAGTAGAAACGATTTCGAAGTACAGCAGCGCGTAGCCGCCGGTCTTGCCGACCGACTTCATGTTCTGCATACCAGCGATACCGCTGACCACAGTGCAGAAGATGATTGGGGCAATGACCATCTTGATCAGTTTGATGAACCCGTCGCCCAGCGGCTTGAGGGCCTTGCCGGTTTCCGGATAGAAGTGGCCGATCAGAACGCCGATCACGATTGCTACGATCACCTGGAAGTACAGGGATTTATACAGGGGCTGACGAGTCGTCATGTTGAAGTCCTCAAGAGTGTCGTCGGCATCATCCAACTGACGCACGCGGCACCTAACGAGCTAACCCTCCTGCAACTGGAGGGATTTGTTTTGGCGAGCTGCACGGAGCAGACCTCTACCGCACATATCGCAAGGTGCGTGCCAGTTCTGCAAAAGCTCTGGATGTTCAATGGTTGCAGGGGGTTGCTGCTGAATGGACTTTCTGAGCCGCCATTAGCGTGGCGGTTTTCCGCCTATAAGCCGGAAATTATCAGCGACGGTGGCGGGTATCCGCCTCATAAGGCTTTTTTGCAGGGGCCAACTTGTTGACGAAGCAGTGGGCCAGGTGCACCGCTTCACGAGCAAGGTGGATCGCCACCCCGGTCGCTCCCACACACGTTCGCTTCTACGAAAGTCAGAAATGAATCCTGAACGCCGCGCCGCCCAAAGACGAATCCTCCAGAGTCAGGCGCGCGCCATAGCTTTCGATGATGTCCTTGACCACCGCCAGACCGATGCCCTGGCCAGGGTTCTGGCGATCCAGTCGTTCGCCCCGTTGCAGAATGCGTTCGCGCTGGCTTGCGGGTACGCCTGGGCCGTCGTCTTCGACACACAACTCATCGCCATCCTCACCCGAACGCAGGCTGACCCGCACTTCGCTGAGGCACAGGCGATAGGCGTTTTCCAGCAGATTGCCGAGCATTTCCAGCAGGGCGCCCTGCTCCATGGGCACCACGCACTCTTCAGGCAGATCCAGCGTGACTTTGACCTGCTTGTCGCGATAGACCTTTTCCAGCGTGTTGCACAGGCTTTCCACCACCGGCCGCAATGCCACGTGATGCCGCACCAGACCACTCTTGCGCAGGCTGGCGCGTTGCAATTGGTAACCGATCTGCTGACTCATGCGCTCGATCTGCGATTGCAGAATACGCGCCTGTTCCAGGTCTTCCGGGCGCTTGGCCATGGTTTCGCTGACACCCTGCAACACCGCCAACGGGGTTTTCAGGCTATGGGCCAGATCGCCGAGGGAATCGCGATAACGGATGCGTTGCTCGCGCTCGCTGAGCAGCAGACGGTTCAAGGAACCGGTAAGCCGCAACAGTTCGCTGGGATGATTTTCACTCAGGCTGTCCCGCGCGCCGGATTCCACCTGATCAAGCTCCTGACTCAAACCGCGCAACGCGCGCAAGCCCCAGGTCAAACCGATCCAGAGCAGCGCCAATAACACCAACAACGCAGCGCCGAAGCCCAGATAGAGTTTTTCCCGCAGCGCCGCCACGGTTTCCTGATACTCGCGCACCGGTTGCAAGGCAACGATGCTGAACGCGGCATTACGCCCGCCGAGCAGCTTGATTTCGACGTCATAGACGAAGAACTCTTCGCCATTAGGCTCTTTGATCTTGGCGAACTCGCTGCCATTGCCGTCATAACGCGGCTGGTAATCGATGAATTCGTCTTCAGTGGCCAGCGAACGCCAGACCAGTTCGCCCTGACGGTTATAGATGTAACCCAACAGGCGGCTGGACGGCAGGTTGAACTGCTCACCCGGCAGTACCGATGGCATCAGCAGGCGACCGTCTTCGACCCGCGCGGCGGAAATCAGCGTTGTGACGTCCGACGCAAGGCGCTGCTCGATGGAGCCGCGCAATGCCAGGCTGAAAGCGCCTTGCAGGGCAGGCAGCATCAGCAACATGAAAATCACCGCCAGGGTCGCGGCGCCGATCAGCAGCCGCAGGTGCAGCGAACGAATCATTTACAGCGCTCGGAAAACAGGTAACCCAGCCCGCGCACGGTTTCGATAGGTTTGAAGGCGTTGGCCCCTTCGATTTTGCGGCGCAGGCGGCCGACCAGCACCTCGATCACATTGGGATCGCGCTCTTCATCATCGGGGTACAACTGCTCCATCAGGCGCTCTTTGGGCACCACTTGCTGATGATGGCGCATCAGGTATTCGAGAATCCGGTATTCATAGGCGGTCAGCGCCAAGGGTTGCTCGTCCATGGACGCTTGCTTGCGGTTGAGATCGAGCAACAACGGCCCGGCGACAATCGTCGCTTGAATGAACCCGCTGGAGCGCCGCAGCAGCGCGTTAAGGCGTGCTTCCAGCTCTTCGAACTGGAACGGCTTGACCACGTAGTCATCCGCGCCCGCCGCCAGGCCTTCAACCTTGTCCTGCCAGTTGCCCCTCGCGGTCAGGATCAGGATCGGAAACGCCTTGCCCAGGGCGCGCAACTGGCGAATCAGGTCCAGACCGCCCATTCCGGGCAGACCAAGGTCAATCACTGCGAGGTCGTGATTGAACTGTCCAGCCTGGTAAAGCGCCTCCTCAGCATTGGCCACCGCCTCGACCACGTGACCGGACTCGGTCAGACGAGTCAGCAAGTGATGACGCAACAAGGCCTCATCCTCAACCACCAACAACTTCATGACGCTCTCCTGGGCATGCCAGCTCAATTTGATGAAATTCAGTTCGGGAGGATCGGTAGGAGGGGACTTGTCCCCGAAAACTTCACCCCGGACCGCGTTGACTTTCGGTTTCTCAATGCCTGATTGATTGCCATCGGGGACAAGTCCCCTCCTACCGGGTCTCCCGCAGGCCTGATCTGTGAATCACAACCGGTACTGTGTCGGCAGCCAGTCTTGCGGGCTGCTGGTCAAACTCGTCGACGCCTGGACCGAATCGCCTGGGCCGATTGTGCCTGCCCTGAACAGATTAGTGCTGCCAACCTGCACCAGACCCACATCGTAATACCCCGACAGGCTTTCCCGTGCCACCGGCATGCCATTATGCGTGCCGGAAAGATTTTGATAACCGACCGAATAATACGGCTGGCTTGCATGCGGATGATCGGCATTCTGCTGGCTCAAGCCCTGGCTCCACACATTGCTCGTCCCGTGGCGGAGTTCGCTCTCGGTTCGGTCCATGCGCTCGCTGGTCTTGCCCGGCGGCAACGGCGTCAGTTCCAGCGCGCCATCGGCGGCCTGCGCAGCCGCACTGCCACCGAGAAAAGCCAGGGCCAGGAAAAACTTGTTGAATGTCAGCATAGTCACCTCCGCTCGCGCATCGCGCTGTCTGAGTACGGGTTCAGACTAATCCCGGCGCCCTGAACCGACCCTGAACACCCTCGCATAGGTTCTGTACGGCGGCTGAATAACTATCTACCGCATCCGCTGCCACACCGACGGGCACAATCGACTAGGCTTGCCCATCATCCCGCGCCACCGCGTTTATCAAGAGAAGGAGCTGATCATGCGTTTCTGGATTGCATTGCTGATGATGGGCCTGGCAAGCCTGGCCCAGGCGGAAATCAAGACCCGACAGGTGGACTATCAAAGCGCCGACGGCACCAAACTGGTGGGTTATTACGCTTACGACGACGCCATCAAAGGCCAGCGCCCCGGCATCATTGTCGTCCACGAATGGTGGGGCTGAACGACTACGCCAAGCACCGCGCCCGTCAACTGGCCGCGCTGGGTTACAGCGCCATGGCCATCGATAGGTATGGCGAAGGCAAGAACACCGAACACCCCAAAGACGCCATGGCCTTCATGCAGGCAGCGCTCAAGGACAGCAAGGCCGCCGCCCAGCGCTTCGATGCCGGGCTTGAGCAGTTGAAAAAACAGCCACAGACCAACCCGAACAAGGTCGCCGCCATCGGCTACTGCTTCGGCGGCAAGATCGTGCTCGACGCCGCCCGTCGCGGTGAAGCCCTGGCCGGCGTGGTCAGCTTCCACGGCGCGCTGGTCACCGACACGCCCGCCACACCCGGCAGCGTGAAAGTGCCAATGCTGGTGGAACATGGCGCCAAGGACAGCATGGTCACCCCGGAAAACGTCGCGGCATTCAAGAACGAAATGGACAAGGCCGGCGCCGACTATAAGTTCGTCAGCATAGAAGGCGCCAAACACGGCTTCACCAACCCCGACGCCGACCGCCTCAGCCACGGCGAACACGGCGGCCCGGACATCGGTTACAACAAGGCGGCCGATAAGAGCTCGTGGACGGACATGCAGGTGTTTTTGAAGCGGGTGTTTGGGGTTTAAAAACCGCGAAATCGTGGGAGCGAGCTTGCTCGCGAAAGGGCAAGTACATCCGGAAGATATTCCGGACCTCAACCACTGCCTTCGCGAGCAAGCTCGCTCCCACCGCGTATTCACCGCCCTTCCCCATTTCCCATTCCCCCGGCAAAATGCCGACCATGACTCAAACCACGACACTGCCCGCCTGCTGCCCCGCGCTGACTCATCATTGGCCATTGCCTCAAATCCTGGACGGCACGGTGTTGGTGAGCGGTCGTTTCAATCCTGCTCAACTGCTGGAAGGCGATTTCCAGCGCTGCCTGATCTCCCAGCCCGCCAGCATCCAACGCTCGGTCGCCAAGCGGCAGACCGAGTTTCTCGCCGGGCGGTTATGCGCCATGGAAGCCATGCGGCGACTGGATGGGCGGCAATTGGCGCCCGACATGGGTGAAGACCGGGCGCCGATCTGGCCTGCTGATATTTGCGGGTCGATCACCCACAGCACCGGCTGGGCCGCTGCCATCGTGGCCCACAAGCAGCAATGGCGCGGACTGGGGCTGGACACGGAAAATATGCTCAGCCCGGAACGTGCCACGCGACTGGCAGGGGAAATCCTCACACCTGAGGAAATGGCGCAAATGACCGCTGGCCGCGCCGAGCAGATCGCGTTACGGGTCACCCTGACGTTTTCCATCAAGGAAGCGCTGTTCAAGGCGCTGTATCCCATCGTGCAAAAGCGCTTTTACTTCGAACATGCGCAATTGCTGGAATGGTCCGACGACGGCCACGCCCGCCTGCGCCTGCTGACCGACCTGTCCAGCGAATGGCACAACGGCAAGGAGCTGGAGGGGCAATTCAGCGTGCAGGATGCGCATGTGTTGAGTCTGGTGAGTATTGCGGCTTGATAAGGGTTTCACCGATTCCTGACACCACGTTGTCGCGCAGCAGACAATGAACAGGTAGGAGGGGACTTGTCCCCGAAGGCGTCGTCAAATCCCCGACAGTCTCCTTGCCTGACCCATTGCAATCGGGGACAAGTCCCCTCCTACCCAGACTGTGTGAAAACTACTGCGCTCGGCAATACTGCGTTAAAAACAGGCGGAAAATGCTCATTTAGAACACCTAGACTCCGCTTTTCCGCCTGTTTTTGCCTTGTCTTGCCTTCGCTCGTGACGTTTTCACACAGTCTGTACCGATCTTGATCTACGTGCTGCTCGCCAAAAGCGGACAATGCTCACACCGCCCAACCCACTCCACCTGATAACTCAAGCAACAGCTGCGACGCTGACGGCGTGGCGGCTTGCCGATATAGCTCACGGCCTTGAATAACGGGTTAGGCCGTCCATCCGGTCGCTTTTTGAGATTGAGCAGCGCATAGCCGTCATCCAGTGATTGGTCGGTTAACGGGCGCAACTGGTGCAGGCAGGTTTCCAGATAATCCCCGGCGTTGCCCCACAGAACGCTGCTCGCCACACCGCCGTAATCCGCTAATGCCGCAATGAACGGCTGCAAATTGTCATCAAGCAATTCGGCAAAAGGCTCAGGACTTTCAAGTCGACAAACCCGGCCCGCACCGAGCCAGACCCCTGCGGGCAAGCCGCGCTCATCCAGCGCCAGCCTCACCTGTTCAAGCGCCAGCGGCCAGCGCCAGTCGCCCAGCAAACTGCCGACCAGCACCGGCGCAATCAACTGCATGAAGTAATACTTGGACCATTGGGACACCAACACCGGGAAATGGCTGGCGATCAATTCCGGGCCGTAGACCTTCAACAGCAGCGCATCCAGCACCTCGGGCCTGAGCAGTTCCGGCACGCCGTGCAACGGCTGTGCAGTGTCGGCGGCCAGCAGCGTGCGTCCGAAGGGTTGCAGCGCACCCACGAACTTCATTGCGGCTCCTGCGTGCGCGGCCAGGCCAGGCTGAAACATGCGCCGCCCAGGCTGGAACTGCGGCCGATCAAGGCCCGGCCGCCATGCCAATGGATGATGCGCCGAACGATCGACAGCCCCAAACCATGGCCGCCGGAGGCGCGGGTGCGGCTGTCGTCGAGGCGCATGAAGGGTGTGAAGATGCGGTCCCAGGCGCTTTCGGGAATGCCCGGCCCGTCGTCTTCGATATCGATTCGGCAACGCTCCGGCGACAGTTCGAAGCTGATCCGCACCTCGGATTCAGCATGACGCATCGCATTGCTCACCAGATTCTGCAGCGCCCGATGCAGGTAACGCGGCTCGGCCTCAACCCAGGCGGTCTCGCCCTCGGCAAGCTCGGCACAGACGCCGCGCGACACGCGCACATCGGCGCGCAATGGCGCCAGCTCGGCAATCACCTGATCAAGCAAACGCTGCAAATCAATGCTCTGGAAATTCAGGGTC
Source organism: Pseudomonas syringae (assembly GCF_001698815.1). Taxonomy (GTDB): domain Bacteria; phylum Pseudomonadota; class Gammaproteobacteria; order Pseudomonadales; family Pseudomonadaceae; genus Aquipseudomonas; species Aquipseudomonas syringae_A. Next base: position 19,804 of record NZ_LGSI01000060.1, read on the forward strand.
GGCGCGCCCTGTTCCAGGCGCGCATAGGTCAGCATTTCATCAACCAGCTTGTCGAGGTCCTGGATATCGCTGTCCATGCCGACCATGTATTTATGCCGGGTTTCAGGAGTCGTGGCGTCGCCGATCATTTCCAGCCCGAAGCGCAGGCGCGCCACGGGCGTGCGCAGCTCATGGGAGACGGCGCGCACCAGTTCGCGCTGAATGGTCAGGGAGCGTTGCAAGTGCTCGGCCATGCCGTTGAACGCCACTGCCAGCCGACCGACCGAATCCGCGCCGGAGTCCGGCACTCGGGTTTCCAGGCTGCCCTGAGCGATCAACGTGGCGGCGGCCTCCAGCTCCAGCAGGCGTCGCTCAAGGCGACGCACCAGCAAATACACCACCAGACCGATCAAACACAGCCCAAGAAAAGCGATCAACACCAGCAACTCGGGCGGATACGGGCTCATCTGATACAGCGGACCGATTTCCAGCACCCAGGGCGTGTCGACGATGCCAGCAAACACCCGGATCGAATCGCCGCCCTTGCCCAGCGCCATGACCGTATCGCCCTCGTAAACCCGGCGGCGCTGATCATCATCCACGTCGGCCTTGTCCAGCGGGATCAGCTGCAGATCGAAACCGAAGCCTTTGCTCAGGCGCAGCGCTTCGAGGCGGGCCGGCTGCTCGGCGACCGGGAAACGCACCAGTTCATCGATCAATAAGAAAATCGTCGCCCGCGCCAGCTGCTCGGTGATCTGCTGCACTTCGCCGGTCAGCAGCAACGGCTCGCTGTTGCTGATCTGCCGGTAAACCTTGGCGGCGTGCGGGCCAGTCTGCTCCACCACCACTTGCCCGCGTTGCAGACGATTGCGCGTGCCGCCGCTCACGTGCGCCTGCTCGGCGGTTTGCAGGCTCAGCGGTATGCCCAGCAACCGCTCCCACACCGCCAGGGCACGATGACGTTCGATAGCATCCATCAGTTGCAGATTGTCGGCCATCAACGCAAACGTGCCGTGGGCCAGCTGATCACGGTACTGCTCGGTGCGGACCTGATTGAGCAGGTGCAGGCTCAACACGCCCAGCAGTGCGACCAGAACGAGCACGCCCAGCATGCCGCCGTAGATGCGCAGGAAGATTGAGTTCATAAGAAGATGATTTTCTGTGGGAGCGAACGTGTTCGCGAAAGCGGTGTGTCAGGCGACGATGCACTCACTGGTCGGGCCTCTTCGCGAATAAATTCGCTCCTACAATTTCGAAATCGGCGCGGCCCTGTAGGACCGGATTTATCCGGGAGGACGTCGGTGCAGTCAGCGAGACAGCCGGAGCCTGTCCCGGCCTCTTCGCGGGCAAGCCTCGCTCCAACGACGCGTTGCCCATCATGAAAGCGGCATCGCCTGCGCCGCTTCCGGCACGAATAGATAGCCCTTGCTGCGCACGGTCTTGATCAGGCGTGGATGGTCTGGATCGTCGCCAATCCTGGGGCGAATGCGCGAGATGCGTACGTCTATCGAGCGGTCCTGGCCGTCGTAACCGAAACCACGCAGCGCGGTGAAGATTTCTTCCCGGGACAGAATCCGCCCGGCATTGGCCACCAACAACCAAAGCAGATCGAACTCAGCGCTGGTCAGGTCGATACTGCGGCCCTGCAACCAGGCTTCACGCAATGCGTTGTCGACCACCAGCGGACCGAACACCAGCCGCCGCAATTCGCCAGCCGGAGCCTGCGGCGGTTCGCTGCGACGCAACAGCGCATGAATCCGCGCCAGCAGCACGCGCGGATGCACCGGCTTGCAGACAAAATCATCCGCGCCGGTGTCCAGTCCCTGGATTTGATCGGAATCGTCGGTACGCGCCGTGAGCATCAGGATCGGCCCGTCGAAGCGGTCGCGCACCTTGCGACAGATACTCAGGCCATCTTCGCCGGGCAGCATCAGGTCCAGAATCACCAGATCAGGCTGTTCCTCAAGGATCCGCGCAGCCGCCAGGGCGCCGTCACCTTCGATGCTGACCCGCAAACCGTTGTTCTCAAGGTAATCGCGGGTCAGCTCGGCCAGACGCCGGTCATCCTCGACAATCAATACGTGCCAGGCTTCTCGCTCCACAAGGGGCCTCTTGAGCTGTTGTTCTTATTAATGAGCTTTTGCCAGCCGAAATGGGCCAAACCGGAGCGCAATTGGCAGCGAGTGTAGCAACCGTCCGCACCAAGCACACCACATGCCAGATCGGGCTTGCGAGATGCATTTTTTGTGATAGGGTTCGCGCCCGCAAAAAACCCTCGGCAGCTGTAAAAAATCGTTAACAAGCATGACAAACGGTCAGGTCCAGTAGTTCTGCGGCCTACACGCAGTTTGGGCATTTCATACAGGATTTACACACAGCTTTATCCACAGATCATGCGTTGCAATTGATGTCCAAAACGCATTATCTTGTAGCCCGACGCGAAAAAAACCCTACATATAGGGTTTTGCGATAAAAACCCAACACAAGTAGAACGGGAATTTCAAGCATTTTTCTCAAGGTTTGTAGGGTGAACCAAAGGCCCGATTGGTGGCCAAAGCTTCTCCCGCCAGAGCCTGAGCTGCACGTCCCGTTGACTACGGCAGATCAGTACATTTGTTGCAATATAAAACGAGCACGCTTCCAGAGATTTCCCAGAGGTAACGAGCAACGATTCGTTACCTTTTTTGACTTCAAAGCCGGGACGGCGCGATCCGCCGTCCTTTATCCATTTTGAAGTCGTTACAGCCGACCTTTGTCGACTGAATGCCTTCAAGACGGAACGGTGGGTACGGACCAGTACCCAAACAAACTTAAAGAACGTGGAGACACCCATGCAAACAGACACAACTCGCGAGAACTCGCCGAACCCGGCGCCGCAGTCAGGCCAATCGCAACAGGACCTGTCCGCGACCGCTCCCGGCCAGCTGCGCGTGATCAAGCGTAACGGCACCGTCGTCCCGTACACAGATGACAAAATCACCGTCGCCATCACCAAAGCGTTTCTCGCAGTTGAGGGCGGTACCGCCGCTGCGTCTTCGCGTATCCACGACACCGTTGCGCGCCTGACCGAACAAGTCAGCGCTACCTTCAAGCGTCGCATGCCTTCGGGCGGCACCATCCACATCGAAGAAATCCAGGATCAGGTCGAACTGGCCCTGATGCGCGCCGGCGAGCAGAAAGTCGCCCGCGACTACGTGATCTACCGTGATTCCCGCGCCAAGGAACGTGCCGTCCGCACCAGCGAAGCACCGGTCCAGGCGCACCCATCGATCCGCATCACCCGCGCCGACGGCAGCGTTGCGCCGCTGGACATGGGTCGCCTGAACACCATCGTCACTGAAGCCTGCGAAGGGCTGGAAGAAGTCGATGCGAACCTGATCCAGAGCGAAACCCTGAAAAACCTGTACGACGGCGTGGCGCTCAAAGACGTCAACACCGCACTGGTGATGACCGCGCGTACCCTGGTCGAACGTGAGCCGAACTACTCGTTCGTCACCGCCCGCCTGCTGATGGACACCCTGCGTGCCGAAGGCCTGAGTTTCCTGGAAGTCGCCGACAGCGCCACTCACCACGAAATGGTCGACCTGTACGCCAAGGCCCTGCCTTCGTACATCGCCAAAGGCATTCAATACGAACTGCTCAACCCGATCCTGGCCAGCTTCGACCTTGAGAAACTGGGCAAGGCGATCAACCACGAGCGCGATCAGCAGTTCACGTACCTGGGCCTGCAAACCCTGTACGACCGTTACTTCATCCACAAGGATGGCGTGCGTTTCGAACTGCCGCAGATCTTCTTCATGCGTGTGGCCATGGGCCTGGCGATCGAAGAGAACGCCAGGGAAGATCGCGCCATCGAGTTCTACAACCTGTTGTCGTCCTTCGACTACATGTCCTCGACGCCGACCCTGTTCAACGCCGGTACTCTGCGTCCGCAGCTGTCCAGCTGCTACCTGACCACCGTGCCGGATGACCTGTCGGGCATCTACCACGCGATCCACGACAACGCCATGTTGTCCAAATTCGCAGGCGGCCTGGGCAACGACTGGACGCCGGTTCGTGCGCTGGGCTCTTACATCAAGGGCACCAACGGCAAATCCCAGGGCGTCGTGCCGTTCCTGAAAGTCGTCAACGACACCGCCGTAGCAGTCAACCAGGGCGGCAAGCGCAAAGGCGCTGTGTGTGCATACCTGGAAACCTGGCACATGGACATCGAAGAGTTCATCGAGCTGCGCAAGAACACCGGTGATGATCGCCGTCGTACCCACGACATGAACACCGCCAACTGGATCCCTGACCTGTTCATGAAGCGCGTCTTCGATGACGGCCCGTGGACCCTGTTCTCGCCATCGGAAGTGCCGGATCTGCACGACCTGACCGGCAAGGCGTTCCAGGAGCGTTACGAGTACTACGAAGCGCTGACCGAATACCCAGGCAAAGTGAAACTGTTCAAGACCATCCAGGCCAAGGATCTGTGGCGCAAGATGCTCTCGATGCTGTTCGAAACCGGCCACCCATGGTTGACCTTCAAAGACCCGTGCAACCTGCGCAGCCCGCAGCAGCACGTGGGCGTGGTCCACAGCTCGAACCTGTGCACCGAGATCACCCTGAACACCAACAAGGACGAGATTGCCGTCTGCAACCTGGGCTCGATCAACCTGCCGAACCACATCGTCGACGGCAAGCTGGACACCGACAAGCTCAAGCGCACCATCGACGTTGCCGTGCGCATGCTCGATAACGTGATCGACATCAACTACTACTCGGTGCCGCAAGCCAAGAACTCCAACCTGCGCCACCGTCCGGTTGGCCTGGGCATCATGGGCTTCCAGGACGCGCTGTACCTGCAACACATTCCTTACGGCTCCGATGCCGCTGTGGAATTCGCCGACCGTTCCATGGAAGCCGTCAGCTACTACGCGATCCAGGCTTCCTGCGATCTGGCCGACGAGCGCGGCGCTTACGAGACGTTCCAGGGTTCGCTGTGGTCCAAAGGCATCCTGCCGCTGGATTCGCAACAGATCCTGATCGAACAGCGTGGCCAGAAGTACATCGACGTTGACCTGAACGAAACCCTGGACTGGGCGCCGGTACGTGCCCGTGTGCAGAAAGGCATTCGTAACTCCAACATCATGGCCATCGCACCGACCGCGACCATCGCCAACATCACCGGCGTATCGCAGTCGATCGAACCGACCTACCAGAACCTGTACGTGAAATCGAACCTCTCCGGCGAGTTCACCGTGATCAACCCGTACCTGGTCCGCGACCTTAAAGCCCGCGACCTGTGGGATTCGGTCATGATCAACGACCTGAAGTACTACGATGGTTCCGTACAACAAATCGAACGCATCCCGCAGGAGCTCAAAGAGCTTTACGCGACCGCCTTCGAAGTGGACACCAAGTGGATCGTCGACGCGGCAAGCCGTCGTCAGAAGTGGATCGACCAGGCTCAGTCGCTGAACCTGTACATCGCTGGCGCATCGGGCAAGAAGCTGGACGTGACCTACCGCATGGCTTGGTACCGTGGTCTGAAAACCACTTACTACCTCCGTGCCCTGGCCGCGACCAGCACCGAGAAATCCACCGTCAACACCGGCAAGCTCAACGCAGTATCGAGCGGCGGCCTGGGTCCGGACGACACGGCGATCACCGCCCCGCACCCAACCGAAGCCGCCCCGGCCGGTCCAGCGCCAGTGCCTAAAGCCTGCGCTATCGACGAGCCGGATTGCGAGGCTTGCCAATAAGGCAAAGCCCAGCCCGCTCCCACACGCCCGTGGGAGCGAGCTTGCTCGCGAATAAGGCCAACCCCGCCCCCGTTGGAGCGAGGCTTGCCCGCGAATAAGGCCCGCACGATATAACTGTTGGTATACGCAAAACCCGGGAGCATCAAACCCTCCCGGCCTATCACCGCTCCACCATCCTTTCCGCTACACTGAGCTTCTTTCGAACCTGGAGGTCGCCACCATGCCCACCCCCTCCCTTGCCGCAAAAAAAGCCTATTGCGCTAAAACACGCAGATCAAACTACGCAGCAAGCCTGCGCCTGGAAGGCTTTGATACAACGCCACTAGACGCTGAACGCACACTCGCGTCCCGCGAAGAATTGTTGAAAACCTATCGCAACAAGCAGAGCTGATGCTCGACAAGTACGGCGTCGGTCAGGATCCTTATTGCTATCCCGGCACATCGGTCCTGCGAAATCTTCTTGATCTGACTGATGATCAAACGTTGTCAGAAGCTGAGCGTGCCCTTTCTGAGGTCGCTGCGGATGCCATCGAATTTGCACCACCTCCCTACGACCTTTCTTACCTGCAATCCGTGCATCGCAGATTGTTTGCTGACCTCTATGAATGGGCCGGAGAGCTGCGCACTGTCGACATATCCAAAGACTCAACCCACTTCTGCACGACCAGTCGCATCGAACCCGAAGCTAAAAAGCTATTCACTGACCTTGCCCAAGCTAACTGGTTCCAAGGGCTCGATCGCTCAGCCCTTGTCGCTGCAAGCGCAGAGTTGTTTGGTGACTTGAATGTTGTACATCCTTTCAGAGAAGGCAACGGCCGAGCACAACGCATCCTGTTCGAACACATCATCGTCAATGCGGGATACGAAATCAGCTGGTGGGCAGTGGATGCGCAGGTGTGGCTCCAAGCCAATATTGATGCGGTGGTTTGCGATTACAAAGCGCTGACGGGTGTGTTTGAGCGGTGTGTTGGACAACCAATCAGTAGTTAACTTTCATCATCGATCTGAAATACAGCGAAAACCGTCCGTCGTTTTTGAAGGTGGAATCCTCGGCTGAATCCTTGCGCAAAAACCTCCCATCCCCTGCGAAGCCCTTTATCCCCGGCCTCTCGGAATATTGACCTTAATCAAGCCAGGAATTCTTATCCGGAAACGTACGCAACAGCGATTGCCGTCGAATGGCTCACACTATATGCTGCGTTTCGAAATGTAAAAAAACACCACATAAGGGATTCCGCTTCGTTTTTCGCTCATTTCCCTGTAATTGGGAATGAATGCGCAAACGCGAAAGAAAAAGCGAAAGTCGCCTACCAAAACTCAGTCACGGATGAACAAGTGCCGGGCAAAATCTGTATAATCCCGCGCTCGCTCCAGGGTAATAAAATGACCAATTGCCACAGCAATATCGTCTTACCTGAAAGCATCCTCTACCCGCTTTGCTCGCCTGTGAGGCACCGCCGCCGCGGCAGCAAATCCAGTGAGCGACCGCCTGCTTAATAAGCCGGCCAATCACGAGACCCCGAGTGAATACTCGAAAATTCCGTTGCCAGCGTCATCAACACGACGCAGGCACTACATCCTTTCAAATTCAGGAGCTTCCACCATGCTGAGCTGGGACGAATTCGATAAAGAAGACGGCGAAGTAGTCGCCAAAGCGACCAACGCCGGTCACGCCAACGAAGCCAACATGGACCGCCTCGACAGCGCCGGTGGCGCCGCGGCGACCGAAGCACGCAACATCACCGACAAAGACTCCCCTGCCCTGATCCGCGCGAAAAAAGCGCTGGACGCACTGGACGTCGCTGAAGGCCTGGCCGAACTCGAAGGCGCCAGCGCTCGCGTTGCCGTTGACGAAAAAATGATGATCAACTGCCGCGCCGACCTTAACCAGCTCGTGCCCTTCAAGTACGACTGGGCCTGGCAGAAGTACCTGGACGGTTGCGCAAACCACTGGATGCCGCAAGAAGTCAACATGACCGCCGACATCGCCGTCTGGAAAGACCCGGAAGGCCTGACCGACGACGAGCGCCGCATCGTCATGCGCAACCTGGGCTTCTTCTCCACCGCCGACTCCCTGGTTGCCAACAACCTCGTGCTGGCCGTGTACCGCCTGATCACCAACCCGGAGTGCCGCCAGTACATCCTGCGCCAGGCCTTCGAAGAAGCGATCCACACCCACGCTTACCAGTACTGCATCGAATCGCTGGCCATGGATGAAGGCGAGATCTTCAACATGTACCACGAGATCCCATCGGTCGCGAAAAAAGCCGCCTGGGGTCTGAAATACACCCGTTCGATCTCCGATCCGAAGTTCGAAACCGGCACCGTCGACACCGACAAAGAACTGCTGCGCAACCTGATCGCCTACTACTGCGTTCTGGAAGGCATCTTCTTCTATTGCGGCTTCACCCAGATCCTCTCCATGGGCCGCCGCAACAAAATGACCGGCGTCGCCGAGCAGTTCCAATACATCCTGCGCGACGAATCCATGCACCTGAACTTCGGCATCGACGTGATCAACCAGATCAAAATCGAAAACCCACACCTGTGGGACGCCGAGATGAAGGAAGAAGCCAGCCAGATGATTCTGCAAGGCACCCAACTGGAAATCGAATACGCCCGCGACACCATGCCTCGCGGCGTACTGGGCATGAACGCAGCAATGATGGAGGACTACCTCAAATTCATCGCGAACCGTCGCCTTTCGCAAATCGGTTTGAAAGAAGAGTACCCAGGTACGACCAACCCGTTCCCATGGATGAGCGAAATCATGGACTTGAAGAAAGAGAAGAACTTCTTTGAGACTCGGGTTATTGAGTATCAGACGGGTGGGGCGTTGAGCTGGGATTGATCATCAGGGCTGCAAAGCCCTGAAGCGGTAACCAAAAAGCCAGAAGCGTGATGTGCTTCTGGCTTTTTTATGACCGGCGAAAAATGACCTGATCCTCAGCCCCCTGTAGGAGCGAACTTGTTCGCGATGCGATCTACAGCGCAAAAGCGACCTATCAGGCCTGACTAAGGTTGCCTTATGATTTTCGTCCGTTAATCCCTCGAGACTCCCTCGATGATCAAGCGCTGCACTTTACTTGACTACAACGGCTGGCTACCCCTACGCACAGCCCTGTGGCCCGACTCCGCCGCTGATAGTGATCACGACAAACAGACCATCCTTAGCGAACCAGAACGCTACCTTGTCCTCGTCTTCACGGAGGAAAATGACAACGTTCCAGGCTTTGCCGAAGCCTCAATCCGAGCCGACTACGTCAACGGCACCCACTCCTCGCCCGTGGCCTTTCTCGAAGGCTTGTACGTCCAGCCTGCCAGCCGAGGCCAAGGTATTGCGCGCAAACTCGTAGCAGGCGTTGAACAGTGGGCTGTAGAAATGGGATGCACAGAGTTGGCTTCCGATGCGTTAGTGGAGAATCAGGTGAGCCATTCGATGCATGAGGCTTTGGGGTTTGAGGAGACTGAGCGGGTTGTTTATTTTTTGAAGCGGTTGGGTCTGACCGGGAGAGGTGACAACTAGATAGACCAAAATCGAAAACCCACACCTGTGGGACGCCGAGATGAAAAAAGAAGCCAGCCAGATGATTTTGCAAGGCACCCAACTGGAAATCGAAATCGCCCGCGACACCATGCCGCGCGGCGTACTGGGCATCAACGCCGCAATGATGGAGGACTACCTCAAATTCATCGCGAACCGTCGTCTTTCGCAAATCGGTTTGAAAGAAGAATACCCAGGCACGACTAACCCGTTCCCATGGATGAGCGAAATCATGGACTTGAAGAAAGAGAAGAACTTCTTTGAGATACGGATTATTGAGTATCAGGCTGGTGGGGCGTTGAACTGGGATTAATGAATTAAGGTTTTATTGATTATATTAAAAAAGCCAAGAAGCGTTAGCCTCTTGGCTTTTTATTTAAATACAGCCCTATTTACAGCCAAGCCTAAACCGTCAAATCAGCTTTTAAGTAGAGCCAATAGGTATTTATTTCTCAATTGACGAGCCCTAGTACTGTTAACCGCCTCAGTTGCTGCTAATCGGTAATCATCAGGTAGCTCTTTCTCAAATTTATCTAAAGACTCTCTAACTTTGACAGCCTGCAAAATACCACCTTCGTTAGCGACAAGAACAAAGGCAACAATAAGTGAATAAAAATTCGCTTTATTGAGCCAATAGGACTTCCCTCGAAACCCGAGTTTTAGAAACAACTCAGCGGCAGCCTCTAAAGAATCTACGACAAGATCCTTTCCGTCAAACTTTAGAGCATAGTCATCTAGGTGCTGTATTGCTTTCTCATTTCGATTAGAGAACCCGCCAATAACGGCCGCCATGATATTTAAAACATGCATGAGATTTGTTTTTCTGGCAATTTCATGCGCATTGAAAACACCCTTTTCATTCATAAGCTTGGAAAAATTTTTGACTTTTTTAGAATTTGCCCAAGTAAAAAACTCCTCCGGTATATTCGGATCTTCTCTGAAATCATCTTCTCCACTACGCTCCAAAGAGATATGATCAGACAAGAACTTTGCGACAAGCATATAATCCGAAGTGGAGTATGCGGAAGCCAGCTTTTCGATAGAAGTCAATGAATTAGATGTTCGATTTATGCGCTGAAATATGTCTTGGACTTTAGGATCATCATTCTCTAAATCCAATTCAATCACGGCGACTTCATACTTCAAAAACTCAGCTTTTTGAGTTTCCGGCATTTCACTATATTTAAAACCGTCGACATCTAACTCGCCTAGAATAAAAGAAACAATTGCGTTACTTCTTTGCTGGCCATCCACGATGCATGACGTGGTCGACATTGTCTTGACATCAACCTTACCTTTAGATATGAAAATTTGTGGGAATGGAAAGCCCAGTAGAATCGTCCTGATAAATTCACGTTTATGCACGTCACGCCAAACCAAATTGCGCTGAAAATATGCATCCGGAATCAATCTACCGGAGCGAATATCATTAACCAAATTAAGAAGTGATACAGAACGAACACGATATTCAACCATTAGTAAATATCCTTATCCAAAAATAACTTTATAGTCGATCTTTGCTTTTTCTCGAAAAAAGAATGAGACAAATAAAATGCTACATTTATAGTGCTAAAAAGGCTTCCATGCAACGCAGACAGCTGGCCAAAAAAATCATTGACTTCAGCACGTTTATTACCAGAAGGCATCAAATCAGGTCTAAATATCCCCCTAGATAAATAGTCCAAATAGGTGTCAGATGTAGAGACTCCTCTACGAGAAGGAAAGCGCGTTAGATCTGTATAGTTTCTAGTTGTCGCGCAGACAAGCTCCATATACTTAATAAACAGTCCACTATCAATGATGGCGATATCAAGATCAGAAATGCCGGCCGTAAAACACGTTCCTTTGTGGAAGCTGTGACCCGTTTTCGCAGAGCCTGCCACTTGAACGGATGTTATAGGAATATTGAAAAACATTGAAATAGCATTAAATATACGATACTGCTCCTCCTCAGCGCCGACAAAGGCGTGTGTAGGGTAGCTCAAGTACAGTTTTCTAGCTATCTCATGATAAGGAAGGCCGTGTTTCTTACCTAGGCGAATAGCTTCGAGATAATCCATAATCACCATCCCTAACAAATTATAGTTACAGAGCCCATTTCAACTACAAAACTTCCTCTCAAACACATCTGACACTATAGAAGCAATTTTATACGCAAGTAATGGAGGCACCGCATTTCCCACCTGATGATATTGTTGAGATCGATTGCCATGAAAAAAATAGTTATCCGGAAAAGTCTGAAGTCTGGCAGCTTCGCGAACAGTTAAGCTACGGCACTGCTCAGCGTCGTAGTGGATAAAATAGTGTCCATCTTTCGAAATATGACTAGTTATCGTTGTCGAAGGGGCACTAGAGTACTGAACTCTAAATCGGTCACTAAATTTCCCAGACTCCCAATTTTTGTGAGCGGGAGCTAAACCTGGAAAATTGAACTCCTTATGACCTTTAGGTGAATAACCCTTTACTTTCGTAAATACCGCAGCATAGAGATACCGCCGCAAGTCCGAAACCATATGACCACGGGCGTCATGATTCATCCAACACTTCAATCTACGATCGAGATACCAGCGATCTAACTCTCTATTATTAGTTTTTCCATCCTTAGCAGCACGAGGCACTCGTAACCCGCCAACACTAAGACGAGCTTCAGAAAACCTTTCAAATGATGTTGTTAACGCTGAAAGAAGACTTCTAGTCTCAGATGGATAAGCCTTGAAACTAGCCGATAGAAAGTGATACTGAGAGTTAATAGCATGAACCCAATTTTCATCGGAGTCTGTCTGCTTAGTCAAACGACTTCTGATTTTCGGCAAACTCGAAATTATCTGGTCAACGGTGACAGGCTCTAACACATCAAGCTTTTGATAGACGGGTATCTCCTCATTGCTACCAATAGCGATCCCGAGCAATATAACTCTGTGACGAGCTTGCGGAATTCCATGATGTTCAGCACGGATAATGTAGTTACGTGGATCAATATCTAATACAGTAGACGATGAAAATTGTTGATCACTAACGAATGAGCAGATTTTGTATTTTCTGCCGCTGCCAGGCAAGCCAAGGGCCTTATCTGGATCAGACAAATCCTCAAGTATCTTCTTAAAAATACTTTCCCCGTTAACTTTCGAAGAAAGTATACCTTTTACATTTTCCATGACAAATACTGTAGGACTTCGCTCCTGAATAATCCGAAGATAATCTCGGTACAAAAAATGCCTATGATCATTCTCTGGAGTGTAGTTGGCTTTGCCCATATTCCTAGACCGGCCGGCTACAGAATATGCTTGGCAAGGGGGTCCACCAATTAATACCCATGGCTTTTTTTGATTTAGATTTCTATCAAGAACATTGTCTAGCTCGCTGTCTCCTAATTCAGTCCCAAGCGTAATGCAGTGAGCCTCATCTCCAGCTTCCTCCCACTCTGCTTCTGAATTTTCGGACCACGCCTTTTCGGACAGACCGTTACAGAAATTATAGTAGTCAGTAATCGCAGGACTATCTTTATTTTTTAGTATTCTATAAAAAGCACGGAGTCGGAGAGTCATATGGGCGACTGGATCCATTTCGGCTGACGCGATAATTTTAAAGCGACGCCCACCAAAAAAAGCAGAAAACCCCTCGCCCAGCCCACCCGGCCCTGCAAAAAGATCAACAATCTGGATAGGTTCAGAGGTTTTCATAAAGCCTTCAAAAAATGTATCGTTGGACATGAGAAATTTCTGGGTTCCTGCATAATGGACACCGTAAGCACTGAAGTGCGCTCGCGTATGATGGCGAACATTCAGGGGAGAGATACCCAACCTGAACTAAAAATCCGGAAAATTTTGCATGCTGCCGGATATCGTTTTCGCCTACACTATCGAAGACTTCCTGGCAAGCCTGACATCGTACTGCCACGCTACCGACTATGCATATTTGTTCATGGCTGTTTCTGGCACAGGCACGCTGGGTGTAAATATACAACCTTTCCTAAAACCAGAGTTGATTTTTGGGAAAAAAAATTCAATGACACTGTCGTCCGGGACGAAAAAAATGTAAGTAGCTTATTAGAAAAAGGTTGGCGGGTTTTCGAACTATGGGAATGTGGACTGAAAAATCCAACACTAGACCTTATGAATATAATAGATCAGATACCGGCAACTTCTAAAATACATTTAGTTTGGCCAAGCTACTGATTACGATCAGCTTATAATGCCCAAAGAGCGGCCACACGCTAGACCTTGCGCGAACCGCTCTTAGCATTCTATTCCGATGAGAGCCCCGGTGTTCCTATACGGCTGAAGTAACCGCCGAATCTTTCAACTAAGGAGGGCACGAACATTGGCGATAAAGATGCCAACCTATTAGGCAGGAGCTCTTCCAACGCTTCTTTTGCCGTTAACGCGCGAATATCATCGAACTGAACCAACCACGGCCCTCTTTTGTTGGAAGAAAGATCTCGCATAGGTAACAGAAAATGCTGCTTTAAAGATCCGTCGTGTTGAACAAGCTTCTTAAGTTTTTCTTGTGAGCTATTGGAGACAGAAGCGACCAAGGGATCCCATCGACCGGAAATGTCCTCGCATGCAGCAATTAGTATCGTCTTGACCTTCCCCTCATTGGCAAGATCGCATCTTGGGGAAACTACAACCCAGGTGCGCTGCATGTACTCTACTAAGTCACCAGTATCTAACCTAGATTTCATTGGGGGTATAAAGTACGCCTCCTCGGGGTGTGTACTATCGCCACCCGCGATTAAAAGGGCATCGTGCACATGAGCAATCATGTGCCGCGCAACTACTTCAGTAAGATCCCCGCCAGCTGAAGACCAGTTTTGCCACCTTGGCCAAATAGATTTATAGAATATCTTAGCCGTCTCTCGGTTATAGGTAGCTTTGACGCCTCTCAACTTTATAAACACATCAAGATTTGCGTTCAACCACTCAAATATCTGGTCAAACCCATCCCCTTTATCCATGACTTTTACTTGAGGACTGTCATAACTTTCGACTTCAGCATCAGCACTCTGGCCGGTATAAACCGCAACCCCCATGGGCTGGATTTCAATTAGATGGCGGACTATGATATTGCCATCGCTATTATTCCCCGCAACCCCGGCTTCCTTCTGTAAACGGAGATCTACAACTGCCGCATCAAAACGATGCGAGCTCAGAAGTATTTTTGCATTTTTCACTGTTTTTGAACTTACAAACTCAAGCGCATAACCCTGCTTTTCTGCGTCAGCGTTGTGAGACTCAATAGCGTCACTCCATTCATCGAGCTTAGAATCCTCATCTTCGACAACTAAAATCTTCAAGACAGGTAGGTTGTTTGTCATTAAATTGGCGCTCGCTGCATCTCGATTACAAAAGTCGTTTGATCGGCATCAGGATCAAATCCGACGTCTCCCTTACTGGTTCTCATAGCTTCCCTTGCGATTGCCAATCCTATTCCCGACCCTTCTGTCTTCAATGTAAAGCTTGGATTAAACAGCCGCTCATGAAAATTTTCAGGAATTAGCATCCCATTATTGGAAACCGTCACTCTTACATATTTTTTCGATCTGGATATGGCAAACTCTAAAACTTTTTCAGGCTCTGGACTCACACTTAGCCAATGCACGGCATTGTCTATAATATTGATTAGAGCAGCCATCAAATCCGACTCGTACCCCAAGACCAACGCGTCTTCTTCAACATCCGGAATTATCACTTCGACGGATGCTTCTGACAGGTTATCACTGAACAATCCTAAACAGCGACTAACTACCTCAAGAACCTTAAACTGCTTCGGGCGCCCACGTTTTTTGCCCGATATAGGATCCAAAGATTTGAACAACTTACTTAATTGACCTGAGGAATGATTAATTGAATGAGCTTCTTTTCCAAAGATTGATCGAAAATGAGTACCAAAATTCGATTCTTCATGCAGCCTTGGAGCTCCGTCTGAAAGGCGTTTGGACCGGGTAGCTATATCTGACAAAAAACGCCTTCCATCATGGAGGATCTGAGCCACCACTAAACCTAAAGTTGAACGAGATGACAGGGCCTGTTGATATGTTTCAAGTTCTGCGATAGAAGTCTTTAAGGCAAGACTATCAACCTTCATGGCTCGTTCAATTTTGTTTCGATATTGTGCTGGTAAATTTGCAACTGCCCGGGTTGTGGCGCTAAGATTCGCTTTACTTTTTACCGTATCGGTATCTGTTAACGCTTTACGACTAAGTCCAGCTGTTTGACGAAAATCTTGCCTTATGGTTTCAACATGAGTTAAGAGTTCCATCATCTGCCTTTTAAGACGAACAAAAGCTCCATTATGCTCTAGCCCTTCTCGACTGCTGCGCTCAATCAGTCCGGAAAATTTCTCAGACTGAATCTCTACCATTCCCCATACTTGATTCAAACCAAGCTTTTTAGACGGATTTTGTACCCTCAATCGCTCCAACTCAAGCCAATCAGTTTCGGCATCACCATATGGTCGAATTCTAAATCCGCCTCGAAAGATACCTATACCGATATTCTCGTCTAAAACTTTTTTAGCTTGGAGTCTTCCAATGGCTCCTAATCCGAGCTTTTCAAAAAGCTCTATTACCGCACCTCCCTCCCGATCGTAGATATTTAGCCGTAAAGAAACGGGGCCACAGGACTGCTCTTCGGTTGTCAATGCCGTCGAAGAGACGGTTAAGTCTCGACGTTTTCCGTCCCCTCGATAATTTATGAAATGGCCTTTAAACAGGCCATCCTCATCAAAAGCACCTTCAACCATATAGTGAAAAATTTTATTTATTTCGAAAGGTCGGATCTCTGTTGGGTCAAATTTCTCGTCACTATCAACCGCTCCAAACACGCCAGAAACTATGGATTGCCCATCGAAACCATGCACGTCCTTTTGAAAGCCCGACAAGTTGAGAAAAATCTGAAACTCGTCTTCTCTATAATTTATCGGTGAGGTTAAACGTCGAAGCTCTCGAACCAACAACTCGAGCTGGCGCTTCGTCCACTTATCCCGGAGATTGGAGATTTCCAACGTCACGCCACATATATCGCTGGAGGATCCTGGCTGAGTACTAATATCTATATCAACTTCATCTAGATACAACGCCTTCTCGAACAATTCCCAGTCTACAGCGATATGGCTTACTTCCTTGAACCCAGAAGTCTCACTAACTGTACGGAGATTTAGCTGACTCCCCAGCCTTGCTGTAGCAAAGCGACCCACTCCTTTGGCGCCGAGCATTGTTCTTTTATATACGGGACTAGACCTTCGGTTCACTTTATCGCTTGTAGCCGGCTCAAACCATTTCCCCAACAAGTCATCTGAACTCATTCCATGACCACTATCAGCAACTTGAATATTGCCTTCCCCCGAAGCCCAGTTATTGTCACTCGGTGGAATTATCGAAATATGGACAGCGGGCGAATCTGCGTCGAAAGCATTTTTCACCAACTCAATCAGCGCAGCTTCAGGGCCGCTGATTAGCTGATCACCGATTGTTCTAACAATCCGGGCGCGCGGCCTGAGCTTTGGCATTCTATCTCCCTATTGGACAACGTTAATCCTAACAGCACATAAAGTCCGACAAGACACCGAGCCCAGCGCATGAATCACTAATGTACATGAAATGCCATCATCGACAAACCTTAAAGAATCACCGAGTTTTGATCGCGTCCATTTTGCTTGATCACGACGTGGCTCCTTCATCCATGCAACTTTAAGCACCCTCTGAGGGTGTGAGAGATCACTGATGAGTGATCAAGCTATAGACTTTCAGAAACGTCCTACAACCCTGCCCCTTGCCCGCCCCAGCAACGCGCCCTACCCTTGCACCGCGCCTAAGAAACGCCAGTGAAATCCAATGTAGCGGCCTGCCCGCCCCCGATAAAATGCGGCTTTTTTGTACCTGCGGCCTTCGGCTGCGCGTCCTAAAATTTCTACTATGTCGGGAGTGGACCAATACAAGACCCGCAAGGGAAATACGTCCGGCCTTTCTACATTGGGGTTTCTTAACTCCCGACGCCTTAGCTCTAGCAAGCTATTCAATGTAGAGAAAAAAATGAATAACCTCGATTCACCAAGCCCACGAAGGCAACCCACAACCGAAGCCCTCCAACCCACCACCTTCCTGCGCCACAACCGCCAACTACGCACGCTGCTCCTGGAATCCCAGGTCTGGTTCTGTGCTCGGGATTTCAGTCGTTTGATGGGTTGGCCGTTGAATGAGCGCACGACTCGCAAGCTGGATGTCGATCAGCGTCGGGTGATGGTGCTGAGTAATCATTACGGGCCTGAGGAGGAGTTGATGGTGAGTGAGTCGGGGATTTACGAGATGCTGGTGCATCACTGTCATGCAGAGAATCGGCATTTGCGGCGATGGGTTACCAATGAAGTGGTGCCTTGTTTGCGTGACGATCGGGCGCCGGGCAATGACGGTTCGCCGAGTTTGAGTGTGTTGCAGTGGCAGGAGTTGTCGGTGTGTTTGCTGCATTGGCAGAGCGAGCCGTGGATTCGGTTGCGGGATATGCCGAGGATGTTGCCCCATGGGCAGTTGTGCGGGGATTCGGTGCGGGGTAACGGGCGGTTGCCTTGGTGGCGGGCGGTTTGGCGGGGGGTTGGATTTGGTTGAGTCTGTTCGGCGGCGGGGTTGACGTGGAAGTGCCGACCTCTTCGCGAGCAAGCTCGCTCCCACAGATTAGTTGAAGTCCGTTGGAGCGAGCGGGCGCTGCGTTTGCCGTCCGTTACGACCTCTAAGCAGGTTCCTCTAAATCACAGCATGGCTTTAGGCCTTTACTTCAAGCGGGACAATTGCGCACCATTGCCGATTCGCACAGGAAGCTTCTGCTCAGTTCGCTAAAGGCAACGGACATGTCCCGCAAAAATTCGTCGAACCTCCCCGCTCTGCTCTTGGCCGCCAGCAAATTGCCTTGGTGGCTCGGCATCATTCTGGCTGTTGCATCGGGCTTGTATCTGCACTCGGTCGCCATTGAGCCGCTGCCGACTTATGCCGGTACCCGCCAGCTGAGTCCGATGCTGATCAACACAGTCTTTAAAAACATGGCGATGTTTGGCCAGTTTCTGCTGCCGATGATCTTCCTCGGCGGCGCGTTGGTTTCGGTGCTGGGGCGGCGTAAGCGCCGCGAGCTGCTGGATTCCGCCGCCACGCCCGGTGGCAATACGCTGCTGAGCATCAGCTGGCGCGAATTCGAATTATTGGTGGGCGAAGCACTGCGGCGTCAGGGTTTCAGCGTGCAGGAAGCGGGCGGCGCCGGACCGGATGGCGGGATTGATCTGGTGGCGCGCAAGGATGGCGAAAAGTACCTGGTGCAATGCAAGCAGTGGCGTTCGGTGCAGGTCGGCGTACCGGTGGTTCGCGAGCTGTATGGCGCGATGGCGGCTGAAGGTGCTGTAGGCGGTTTCGTGATCAGCAGCGGGCGATTTACCAAAGCGGCCAAGGAATTTGCCTCGGGGCGCAATCTGGAGTTGGTGGATGGCGAGTTATTGAATCGCTGGATTGCCGATGCCAAGCGCGTTGCACCCGCACCGATAACAGAGCCGGTCAACCTTGAGCCTCGGGTCGAACCAGCTGTCGAGCCGGAACTCAAAATCACCACGCCGCTAAGGGAACAACCCGTCGAGCCCGAAGCTCCGGCCTGCCCACATTGCCGCAAAGCGATGGTCATGCGAGTCGCCCGGACCGGGGCGAATGCCGGGGGTAATTTCTGGGGGTGTTCGGCCTATCCGAAGTGTCGGGGGATACGGGCGATATTTGCGCCGATGGTGGTTAAGTAGTCGTAGCAGCGCATTTGCTCCTACGCCAGCTGGCAATGCGGGATGTACATTTCGAGGGATCAAGATTCTTCTCTTGTCGGCTGCGCTCGACGTCCCTGTAGGCATGTTCTTGATAGCGTGTCTGACTCAACACGCGACACTGCTGTGAAGCGCGATCTAAAGCTGTTTGTAGGAAAAATCCCGATCGGAATTACACCGCAACCCTCTTTCTGACAGGCACTTTTGAAGGCCTCGACAGCCTGTATTTCACCGCCTATCTTGCGCCTCTTTTCGACCGGCCTGCGATGCATTCGCTCGCAGTTGCCCAGACGCAGGACATTCAAATGAGCCAGCAACTCTCCGTCGCTAACGAAACACTTGAAAGCGGTTTCGCCGAAGTCGCACTACTGATTAACCACGCTCGCCAAGCTACGCTACAGGCCGTCAACACCCAGCTGATCGAGTTGTATTGGCAAGTGGGTGCTTATATCAGCGAAAAAATCGACAAGGCGGAATGGGGTGAAGGGGTCGTGGCGCAACTGGCCATTTATCTCGCCAGAAGTCAGCCAGGGTTGCGTGGATTTACTCGGCCTAATCTCTTCCGCATGCGGCAGTTTTACGAGGCTTACCGCAATGACGAAATAGTCTCACCACTGGTGAGACAAATACCCTGGACCCATAACCTGATCATCCTCAGCCAGAGCAAGCGTGCTGAAGAGCGTGAGTTTTATCTGCGCATGGCCATCCAGGAAAAGTGGTCAAAGCGGGAGCTGGAGCGGCAGTTCAAAACCGCGCTGTTCGAACGAAGCGTTCTCAGTCCGGCAAAAGTGACACCAGTGGTGTCACAAACTCATCCCGAAGCTCTGAGCATCTTCAAAGATGCCTACATGCTTGAGTTTCTCGGCTTGCCGGGGACGCACGGCGAGGCTGATTTGCATCGTGGTTTGGTGCAACGTCTCAAGGACTTTCTCAGCGAACTGGGCCGGGACTTCTGCTTCGTGGGCTCACAGTATCCGGTGCAAGTTGGCAGTCGTGATTTTGCGCTGGATCTGCTGTTTTTCCACAGGGGCCTGAACTGTCTGGTGGCGTTCGAGCTCAAGGTCGGGCGCTTTGAGCCGGAATATCTCGGCAAATTGGGGTTTTATCTTGAAGCACTTGATCGTGACGAGCGCAAGCAGCATGAAAACCCTGCGATTGGCGTGCTGCTGTGCGCTAGCAAAGAAGATGAAGTGGTCGAGTACGCCCTGAACCGGTCGCTGTCGCCGGCACTGATTGCCGAATATCAGACTCGCTTGCCCGACAAGCAGCTGTTACAGGCCAAGCTTCACGAGTTCTACTTACTGAACACGCATGCGTCTGCGCAAAAGTAACTCCAACGTTCAATCGACGAGCGTTCGACATCCATCCCCCCATTCAGGCAGGATGCCAGCACTTGCTGGCCTGCCATCTGTCACGCCTATTCGAATGCTCTTCATGAGGAAACCCAATGCGGTTTTTCAGCTGTAAAACCGTTCTGTTCGTCGCCGCCATTACCCTCGGTCTGAGCAGCGCCAGCCTGTATGCCGCGACCAAGCATCATGCTGCGCAAAAGCAGCCAACGGGGCAGAAGGTTTCGATGTTGGGCGGCAAGTTTGTGTTTCGGTTGCCCAAGGAATACGTGAAGAGCCCGATGCCGGAGATCGACGCCAAGGCCAAGGCGGCTGGGGTGACGGGTTCGCTGTACATGAACAAGGCCGCCAAACGCGTGGTGATCGTGACCGAAACGCCACTTGAATCAGGCGAGAAGGTGTCGAGCAATGATGGCCCGACGCTGGATGGCGTCATCGCTGCCACCCGTGAGCAACAGAAGGCCAGTTACAAGGACTTCAAAGAACTGGGCGAGAAGAAGATGGTGCGCCGTGGTCTGGGCGTGCGGCAGCTGGATATTGCCGGCAGCGTCGAAGGCGGCAAGGTGTTGAGCACGACCGTGACGGCTGCGTCGGGTAAGCGCATGGCGATGGTCAATGTGATTTCTCTGCAGAAAGACGCCAAGGTTCATGGGGAATTGCTGAAGGCGATTACTGATAACAAGAAGTGAGGTTGCTCAGCGAACACCGGCCCGTTGGAGCGAGGCTTGCCCGCGAAGAACGATTACGCGGTGAATCTGGCCCACCGTGGTGCATGATTCGCGGGCAAGCCTCGCTCCAACGGGGGTTCAATTCGCTCCTGGTATGCGCTAACTCCGCCGCCCTTCCACCAACATCCGCACCGCCAACCCGAACATCACCGTACCCATCAGCCATTTCTGGACCACGGCCCAGGTCGGGCGCTGGGTGAGGAACACGGCGATGGAGCCTGCGCCCATGGCGATCAGGGCGTTGACGCTGAGGCTGACGGCGATCTGGCAGCTGCCGAGGATCAGCGACTGGCTCAGTACGCTGGCACCGTTATCCAGAGTGATGAACTGCGGCAACAGCGAAAGATAGAGCACGGCAACTTTCGGATTCAGCAGGTTGGTCATCAGGCCCATGAGGAACAGTTGTCGATTGCTGTCCTTGGGCAAGTCCTTGACCTGAAAAGGCGAGCGCCCGCCGGGTTTGACCGCTTGCCAGCCCAGGTACAACAAATACATTGCCCCGGCGTAACGCAGGGTGTCGTAGGCATAAGGCACGGCCATGACCAGCCCGGTGATGCCGAACGCCGCGCAGAGCATGTAAAACAGGAAACCCACACCCACTCCACCCAGGGAAATCAGGCCTGCCTTGCGTCCCTGTGAGATCGATCGCGAAATCAGGTAGATCATGTTCGGCCCGGGTGTCAGGACCATGCCCAGGCAAATGAGCGAAAACGCGATGAGGCTTGACAGCTCTGGCATAAAAGGTCCGGGCATGGCGACTTCCTGTTGCCGATAGTTGATGGACGGCGCGGCGTGTAGAACCCGCGAGCAGCATTGCAGCTTAAGGCTGCACGCGGGTCAATGTTCATTTCACGGGTCAGTCCACCCGCAACGACGCCGAAAGCCAGTCAACCAGCTTGTGAACCTTGGGCAGAGACTCGCGATTGCGCGGCCACGCCAGGTGCAGGTCCAGGCCTTCGGTGGCCAGGTGCGGGAGGATTTCCACCAGTTCGCCGCGCTGCAATTGTTCCGTGATCAGCCAGGTCGCCAGCTGTGCAACCCCGCTGCCCGCCACGACGGCTGCGACCTGGGCTTCGGCGTCGCCGACAATGATGCGGCCGTCCATCATGCGCATTTGAATCTGTCCGGCGGCATCGACGATAAGCCACGGGCTGGTGCTGCCATAAGACTTGCCATACAGAATGCACGCGTGATCGGCCAGGTCGTCAACGGTTTGCGGCGCGCCGTGCCGTTGCAGATAACTCGGGGCGGCACAAAAAATCACCCGTTCGGTGCCCAGATAACAATGGCCCAACGTTGAAGGCCAAGCCGACGGGCCGCCGATCCTGACCGCGAGGTCGACGCCCTCCTCCAGCAGATCTACAAAGCGGTCGGTGAAGGACACGTGCGGCCGCAGCTTCGGATGTTGTTCGGCAAATTGCAGAATCAGCGGCAAAACCTGCAGCCGCCCAAAGGATGCGGGCAGATCCACACGCAGATGGCCGGCCGGCTCGGAGCGCTGCGCAGCCAGTGCGGTCTCGGCATCTTCAAGCTCATCAAGGATGCGTCGGCAAACGGCGTAATACGCCGAACCCTCTTCGGTCAGGGAAAGGCTGCGGGTGGTGCGCTCGAACAAACGCATGCCCAAGCGACTCTCCAGACGCGCCACACTTTTGCTGACCGCTGAGTTGGTCAGGTTTAGGCGCTCTGCGGCACTGGTGAAGCTGCCGGCATTGGCCACGGCGACGAAGGTGACGATGCCCTTGAGGCGGTCGGTAGAGATCATGGCTGAGCATCAATTGATGAAATAGATTCCATAGTGCCCGGAAAAACCACCAAAGATAAGAAGTCGTTTCTCTAATAACCTAGCGGCATTCTTAATTTCGGGTCTTGTTTATGCCTTCTTTTGACACCACCGCCACTGGCACAGCCAGCGGCGAGAAATCCACGGGCGCTGGATTGTCCATTGCCATCCTGGCCTTGGCCGGTTTTGTGATCGTAACGACGGAGTTCCTGATCATCGGTTTGCTGCCATCAATGGCACGGGATCTGGGCATTTCCATCTCCGACGCCGGGCTGCTGGTGACGCTGTTTGCCTTTACGGTGATGCTGTTTGGCCCGCCGCTGACTGCGATGCTCTCGCACCTGGATCGCAAACGTACCTTTGTCATCATTTTGCTGATCTTCGCGGCGGCCAATGCCCTGGCGGCGGTCTCCAGCAATATTTGGGTGCTGGCTTTCGCCCGCTTCATTCCGGCGCTGGCTTTGCCGGTGTTCTGGGGCACCGCCAGTGAGACCGCCAGTTTGCTGGCCGGTCCCGAGCGCGCGGGCAAGGCGGTCGCCCAGGTGTATCTGGGTATTTCCGCTGCCATGCTGTTCGGCATTCCGCTGGGAACGTTGTTCGCCGATGCGGTGGGCTGGCGTGGCGCGTTCTGGGCGCTGACCGTGTTGTCGATGTTGATGGCGTTGCTGTTGTGGATCTCCATGCCGTCGCTGGCACCGACCGCGAAAGTCGGCTTGGCCAAACAAGCGAAAATCCTCAGCGACCCGCGCTTTATCGCCAATCTCGTGCTGTCGATCCTGCTGTTCACGGCGATGTTCGCGGCTTATACCTACCTCGCCGATACTCTGGAGCGCATAGCGCTGGTGCCTTCCGCTCACGTGGGTTGGTGGCTGATGGGCTTTGGTGCGGTCGGCCTGATTGGTAACGGCCTTGGCGGGCGCTACGTTGATCGCAGCCCGCTGGGTTCGACCATCGTTTTCGCCGTGCTGCTGGCTCTGGGCATGACCGCCAGCGTTCCTGCGGCAGGTTCGTTGCCGCTGTTGTGCGCGGTGCTGTTTGTCTGGGGCGTTGCCCACACCGCGCTGTTCCCGATCTGCCAGATTCGCGTCATGAAAGCTGCACCGCAAGCTCAGGCTCTCGCCGGCACGCTTAACGTTTCAGCGGCCAATGCAGGGATTGGTCTGGGTTCGGTCATCGGTGGCGTGACCATCGAACACCTCGGTTTGCATGATGTAGGTTATGTCGCAGCAGCGATTGCCGTTCTCGCAATCATTACGGCCGTGCTGACCATGCGGATGAAATCCAACTAAGCACGTCGACCCCCCCTCTAACCGTCGCAAATCACTATGTTTTGTGACGGTTTATTTAATTATGGCAAAAGGCCCTTCCCATAACCGACGCCGGAGGCTCAAACTCCGGTCTTTCGGTCTTGTTCAAGGTTTCAGGCCGGTCAACATTACACCGGTGAACGTGATGAAGAATTACGAAGGCAAAGGATTGTCATTTGCCGAGCGCATCTATTGGTCACGCAGCGTCGGTGTAAGCATCGGTTGCTTCTGCGTCGCGGCCAATCTTTATCCCTTGCACCCGCCGACTTGGATCTGGGTGTTGATGGCGTGCAACGTTCTGGCCTGGCCCCACATTGCGCTGAGGTTGGCAAAACGCTCCGCGCAGCCGTATTCCGCGGAACACCGCAACATTCTTTGCGACTCTATCGCGGGCGGCTTCTGGGCTGCGGCCATGGGCTTCAGCCCGCTGCCTACCGTCACCGTCCTGGCGATGATGGGGATGCACAACATGGCGGCAGGCGGTCAACGCCTGTTTCTGCTGGGCTGCGTCGCCCAGGCCTTCGGCGCACTGATCGCCACACTGCTGGTTTCAACCTCGTTTGTACCTGAAAGCACCGCCCTGCAAATCTACGCCTGCTTGCCGGTACTGGTGATTTATCCGTTGTTCGTCGGGTATTCCAGCTACCGGCTCGCGGTCAAACTGAGCGAACACAAACATATCCTTGGCAAACTCAGCCGCACCGATAGCCTGACAGGTTTGATCAACCACGGTTCGTGGAAGGATCTGCTGCAGATCGAGTTCGGTAATTGTCAGACGCTGGCACGCCAGACCACCGTCGCGCTGATCGATGTCGACCATTTCAAGTCAATCAACGATACCCACGGCCACATCACTGGCGACGCGGTCCTCAAGCAGATGAGCGCCGCACTGGTCGCCAACCTGCGCGAATGCGACCTGGCGGGCCGCTATGGTGGCGATGAATTCTGCGTGATCCTGCCCAACACCAGCGAAGTCCTGGCTCGGGAAATTCTGGAACGGCTCAATCACGAAGTCTCCAGCTACCGCGACAGCGTACTGCCGGACCTGCACATCAGTCTGAGCATCGGCATTGCGACTTATCAGCCCTACCTGATCGACGCCGCCGCCTGGCTCAACGAAGCCGACAAGGCACTGTACGTTGCCAAAACCACAGGCCGTAATCGAATCTGCGCCGCTGAACCCGCGTTAGCCGCCAATGACGAGCCAGAACTGGATATGGAAGCTTCAGTGTCCTGAGCCCGAAAGGGGCAAAATCTGTTGGAGCGAGGCTTGCCCGCGAATGGGCCGGTACTTCCTATCCATAACTTGTTTGAATCAGAAATTACGCCTTCGCGGGCAAGCCTCGCGCCAACAAGTATCATCGCTTCTTATATATCGCCGGACATCTATAGTTTTTCTACAAGAACTCAATCAGCCAGACCGTTTATTAACTGTAGATATATTCTCCAGCAGCCATTCCGGCGAGTGTTCTTCAAGAAGCTTGCTGACCGGTTTATCCAGTTCGAGCTTACCGTAGAGCGTTTCTTCCCGGTCCAGGTGTTTCTGCTGAACCTGACGATAATCGGGCGGGTAAATGCTCTGCTCGATAGGCAGCAAGTGATCAAAATGTTCAAGCAGCCCCTGGAATACAAAGCGTCGCTCGACGGTATTCACCGTAGTCGCGATGAGTCTGAAAAAGAACTGGGCGTCTTGCTGGCGCAGGGCTTCGGACGCGGCATAACGCTCGGCCAGGGTGTAGGGCGCGCCATCGTCGAAAACCACACAACACAGGAGCTCGCGTGTATTGCCGCTGAACGGGTTGTCGCAGGCGGTGCACCTGTCATGCTGGCCGAGAACGAAACGGACCGATTGTTCGGCCAACTCCATGCTTTCGCGATCCTCCAGTTCCAGTACGTCCTCCAGCAAAGGGGCCTGTCTACCGAGGCGCGCGATTTGTCGGCCGAAGTTCATCAGCAATCCCTGCGGCCCCAGCAGTTGCGCCTGCTGATCGCTCAGTTGGGCATTTGACAGCGCAGCTTGCCTGGCCGCCAGTTTATGGAATGCATGAAGATCTCCCCGGCCTTCATGCAGATAATGCCCGGACAGGCACCGTAACGAACCGTCTTCCTTGATAAACGAAACGCTCATGAATCACTCCCTAATCTAAACAGAACTTTTGTTATTGTGTTGTGCAGCGCTTATCGTCCCTGGACCGGGATCTATGGTGTACTTACACTCTTGTGCTACCCGAAGGTTTAAAACTTGCTGCGTATGGCCTCTTACCTCTGCAAAGCCATGAGTTCGACCCGACTGCGGACATTATTCTTTTTCAATAGCGAAGAAACATGATCCCGCGCGGTATAACCGCTTATCTGTAAGTGGCCGGCAATTTGTTTATTGGTAAGCCCCTGCAATAGCAGATTCAAGACTTCCCTCTCTCTACTCGTCATCTCCATGATGTACCTTTTTGCGATTAACTTATTCCACGACTGAAAGGTAGGATCAATCCGAAAAACAACGACTCACAGCGAATATTCCTACAACCAATGCAGAAAATTTAAACTCACGACTTACACCTTGAAGAACAAATTGGCTATCAGGCGTATAGACGGCGAGATTAAACGCGCGAAATAATAATTACAATCATCTGCAACAAATAAATTCAGCAATGAAATTTCTTACACGTCACACTACTAACTACATGTAAGAAACAGGAAGCAGCCCGCATCATGAATAGAAACGGGCTGACAGATATTAAATCTTAACTTTGCTTGAACATCTCTTCGGCGCGCTTGCGAATCTCATCAGGGCTTAGATCCTGCTTGTGAGTCGCAATGAACCAGCAGTGCCCGTAGGGATCTTTCAGGGTGCCGGTTCGGTCGCCGTAAAACATGTCGGCCACTGGCGTCAGTGATTCTGCACCCGCATCGACGGCGCGCTGGTACACGGCATCGGCGTCGTCGACATACAGATGCAGCCCGAACGGCGGTTTAGCGGTTTTATCCGGGCTGCCCAGCGCGCCCTGTTCGCAGGGCTCGGACAGCATCAACATGGAACTGCCGATGCGCAGGGCGGCATGACCGACGCGGCCGTCGGGGGTGTCGAGGCGAAAGTCCTCGGTAGCGCCGAACGCTTTTTTATAAAACTCGATGGCCTGCGCGGCTTCCTTGACGCCCAGATAAACCGTCAGGCTGTGGTAGCCCTCGGGGATGGCTTGAACACTCATTTTTGTTCTCCTCTGTGTTTGGCAAGGCGTCCATCAAGGCTTCAGATCGAACAGTGCCTTGCCGCTTTCCATATCAAACGGCGCTGAAAAATGCTCGTGTACCGCTTTCCATTCACCGTTGATGCGGCGATAACCCGCGCTCGCGCGCATCCAGGATGATTTCAGTTCTCCCTTGTCATCGGTTCCGCCGCAACTGCACAACCAGTGGGCGAAAGCGAGATCGTCATCCGCGTAAATCAGCAGATCCCGCGGTTCGAAGAGCATTGCCCCTTCGCACATGCCCAGACAGAACTCCCAATGTTTGCGGTAGGCCTCGGCGCCTTTGAACTGCAACTGAATGATGGCGTCATACGCGACGATGTCAGGCGCGTAATAGGCCATGATTCCATCCAGATTCTTGTCCCGCACCGCCGCGGTCCATTGTTTGATGAGCGCACCGATTGCTTCGGTGGCGCTCGGGGTATCCAGGTTGGTAGCAGCTTTCATGACGTTCTCCTGTGGTCGTTGCGCTCAGCGGCTTGCCGCCTGAGCAGACTGCTGCACATTCAGGGTTCGAACCGGGCGCACTTCGACGCTGCCCACACGTGCGGCAGGAATATGCGCCGCGATGTGTAGGGCGTCGTTGAGGTCCTTGGCATCGATCAGGTAAAAACCGGCCAACTGTTCCTTGGTCTCGGCAAATGGCCCATCGGTAATCCTCACTTTGCCGTTACGCATGCGCACGGTGGTTGCGGTCTGCACCGATTCCAACGGCTCGCCAGCCAGCATGTGGCCGCTGGCGTGGACGGCTTCGGCATAGGCGAAACACTCGTCATCACGAGGACTGTCCGGATGCGTATGCAGGATCTGTTCGTTGCTGTAGATCAGGCAAAGGTATTTCATGGCGTCCTCCGTTACGGGCTTTGTGCCCTATGCACAGGATTAGTCGTACAACGCCAGCGGAAATCGACAGGATCAGCAGCTGATTTTTCGGCGCCGATAAACGGTTACCGGCGACTCAGGCCTGGGACTCAAGTTCGTGCAGACGCCCTTCGAGAAACTGCCGGTCGACGCTTTGCCGGGATTTTTCGATGGCCATGCGATACGCCGTGCGCGCTTCATCGAGGTGACCTGCACGCCGACACAAGTCAGCCTTCGCCGACCAGGCCAAGTGGTAGTCGCGTAACTCGTCCCTGGTCAGCAGCGCATTGATCAGCGCCAGCCCGGCCTGCGGGCCGCGCAGCATGGCAATCGCAACCGCTCGATTAAGCTCCACCACCACCGAGTCGGTGAGGCGCAGCAATACATCATAAAGTCCGACGATTTGCGCCCAGTCAGTGAGGTCGGCACTGGTGGCCTCCGCATGCACTGCGGCGATTGCCGCCTGCACGCTGTAGACGCCGTGCCGCCCGGAACGCAGGGCTTGCTCGACCAGCGCTTCGCCCTCTTCAATCATTGCCCGATCCCACAGGCTGCGATCCTGCTGCTCCAACATCACCGGTTCGCCGCTGGCCGTCGTTCGTGCAGGGCGCCGGGATTCGTTGAGCAGCATCAACGCCAGTAACCCGGCGACTTCCGGCTCCGGCAGCAGATCCAGCAACAGCCGGCCCAGGCGAATCGCTTCGCTGGACAGGTCATTGCGGGTCAATTGATCGCCGGACGAGGCGAAATACCCTTCGTTGAACACCAGATAGACCACGCGCAGCACAGCGTCCAGGCGTTCGGGCAGCTCGGCGAAAGAAGGCACTTCATAGGGAATGTGGGCGTCAAGAATCTTGTTTTTGGCTCGCACAATGCGTTGCGCGACAGTGGACGGCTTGGTCAGGAAAGCCCGGGCGATTTCTTCAGTGGTCAGGTCGCAGACTTCACGCAAGGTCAGCGCGACTTGGGCGTCGTCGGTCAAGGCTGGATGGCAACAGATAAAGATCAAGCGCAGCCGGTCGTCTTCGACGCTGTCCAGATCGGGTGTCTGCACTTGATCTTCCAGCTCCCGGGCCATCTGGATCAAGGAGGCATTGAAACGCGAGCGACGGCGCAGGCTGTCGATGGCCTTGAAGCGCCCCGCCGATATCAGCCAGGCCCGGGGACTTTGTGGCACGCCGGTTTGTGGCCACTGTTCGACCGCCGCGATGAATGCGTCCTGCAAAGCTTCCTCGGCCAGTTCGAAACTGCCCAGCAGGCGAATCAGCGTGGCCAGAACCCGACGTGACTCCTGGCGGTAGAGACTCTCGACTTCGGCGCTGATGGTTCGCGTGTTTTTATTATTGTGCTCACGATGCTGCTTCATGCCTGACTCTCGCTTGGCGTACGAGAGAGCGTAGCCTGCGCGGCATCAGCGTGACTGCCGCTCCAGACCAAATGCACAAACCAGGCTTAACGCCCCGCCAGCACCGCGTCGACCTGCACGCCTCGGCGCAGGCCGTACACGGCTGCGGTCAACACGCCTACCGTGCCCATCACCGCGCAGTAGACGACACACACCCATGGGCTCCACGGCATCAGCGCGATCAGCATCAAAGGCGTGGTGCTGGCCCAAAGCGCATAGGCAATGTTGTAGGTAAACGAGATACCGGAGACGCGAATTTTCACCGGGAACAGCCCGACCATGACCGAAGGCACCACACCGACGATGCCGCAGGCCAGACCGGCGATGGCATAGGCTATGCCCGGCGTAAGCCACTCACCGATCAGGCTGGCGTACAACGAACCGATGCCCAGCGGCAGCAACAGGCTGTAAAGCATCACGCCGCGCCAGGCGCCAATTCGGTCCACCAGCAGCCCCGCCAGCACGCAACCGATATTGAGAAACACGATGCCTAGGCTGCTCAGCGCGAAGGTGTGGCTGGCGCTCATGCCAAACCGCTGCTGCATGACCGTGGGCGTGATGACCACCAGCACGACTACGGCGGAGGTCAGCACGCAGGTCAGCAAGACCGCCGGAAGCAGAGACTGGCGATGCTCGCGCAATACCGCCTTGAGCGGGAATTCCGCCATTTCGCTCCGCTGCGCGTGCAGGGCCATGAATACTGGCGTTTCACTCAACCAGCGACGCAACCACACGCCAAAGATGCCGAACACGCCGCCCAGCAGGAACGGGATCCGCCAGGCGTAATCGAGGATTTCCGCAGGTGTGAACACTTTCGCCAGCCAGGTGGCGACCAGTGCCCCCAACAGATAACCAAAGGTCAGCCCCGCTTGCAGCACGCCGAGGGCATAACCGCGATGACCCGGCGGCGCATGTTCGGCAACAAATACCCAGGCGCTGGGCACTTCGCCGCCCACTGCCGCGCCTTGCAGGATGCGAAAACCGAGCAGAATCAAGGGCGCCCAATAGCCGATGTGCGCGTAGGTAGGCATCATGCCGATCAACAGGCACGGCAGCGCCATCATCAGAATGCTCAGGCTGAACACTCGTTTGCGTCCGAGCTTGTCCGCAAAGTGGGCCATCAGAATGCCACCCAACGGCCGGGCCAGATATCCGGTCACGAAAATGCCGAAGCTTTGCAGCAGACGCAGCCATTCGGGCATTTCCGGCGGGAAAAACAGTTGGCTGAGGGTCAGCGCGAAGAACACGAAGATAATGAAGTCATAAATTTCCAGCGCCCCGCCCAAAGCCGCAAGGCCCAGGGTTTTGTAGTCAGCGCGCGACAGCGGCTGGGGACGTGATCGGACAATGGCCGTCATAAAGAACCCGAAACGGTGGAAGACAAGGGGGCGACATCAGGTCGCAGGGCGCGAAGAATAGCAAACTCGAGCGCGATGAGTTTGTCACTGCACCGCGCTTGAGCTCAGTGGCCGCGATGACCGCCCTGAGCCTGACTCAATTGCGTCCGGCGCGGCGTTCGGCCACCTGACCCAGGACGGCCAGATCCATGTGACCTTCATCATTGGCCTGAGCATCGAGCAGGCTGCCGTACACCACGTTGGCCACGGGCAACGGCACCGCCACGTGCTCGGCGGCCGCCAGTGCCAGGCCGATGTCCTTGAGCCCCAATGAAGCCTTGAACAAGGCCGGTTCGTAACGACGCTCGGCGATCATGCCGCCATAGCCTTGATAGACCGGACCGGGGAAGATGCTGCCGGAAATCAGCTCGATCAACGTACCGGGTTCGATCCCGTAAGCATCCACCAGAACCGCCGCTTCACCCATGGTTTCGATGGCGGACGCGAGCATGAAATTGACCGCCAGTTTCAGCACGTTGGCCCGCGATGCCTGTTCGCCGAGGGGCCAGGTTTTCTTGCCGATCAGGTTGAACAGCGGTTGCACGGTCTTGATTGCCGCGCCGGGGCCAGCAGCCAGGATGTTCAGCGCGCCAGCGGCAGCGACGTCCGGACGGCCCATTACCGGCGCCGCGATATAAGCAACGCCACGTTCAGCATGCAGGGCCGCCAGTTCCTCGGCGAAGGCGACGGCAATAGTCGCCATGTTGATGTGAATCAGCGGCGCCTTGAGCGTGTCGAGCAGGCCGGATTCGAGCAACACATCACGCAGCGCGCGATCATCGGCGAGCATGCTGAATACCACGTCATTGCCAAAGGCCTGGGCCGGATCGGCGGCGGCCTTGGCACCCAGCGCAACCATCGCCTGTACCGGCTCTGGCGAGCGATTCCAGACCCAGACTTCATGGCCGCCTTTCAATAGATTGGTCGCCATGGCCTGCCCCATGTTGCCGAGTCCTACGAAACCGATTTTCATGAATGTGCTCTCTCCAGGTCAAAGCAAGTGCCCTAGAGTGCGCTTTTGCCGGCCTGAAAAAAATAGTTGTTGGTCTGGCGGGTAGTGAACGCAACAAACAGAGGAGCCGTTGGAGCGAGGCTTGCCCGCGATTGTTTTTCCGGCGAAGAATGCGTTGACTGACCCGACGCCTTCGCGGGCAAGCCTCGCTCCAACGATGCAATTAAACTCAGGACCGGCCGGACTGAAAAAAATAGTTGTTGGTCTGGCGGGTAGTAAACGTAACAAACAGCGGAGCCGTTGGAGCGAGGCTTGCCCGCGATTGTTTTTCCGGCGAAGAATGCGTTGACTGACCCGACGCCTTCGCGGGCAAGCCTCCAACGGATGCCTTTTGAATCAGATGGTGATTTGCAACTTGAGCCACCCCAGAAACTCGCGGACCGGCGACTGCCGCTCGCGACCGGGAGCGCAAACAGCCACGTAGCTTGGGCCCGGCAAGCTGATGTCGGGCCGATAAGGCACGAGCAGGCCTTTGGCCAGACTGTCCGCCACCAGCACATTGCTGGCCAGCACCAGGCCATGACCGGCGATGGCGGCATTCAGAGCGAAATGCTCGTCGTCATACTCACGCAACACGGCTTGAGTCAGCCAATCGGTATGACCAGAGGCCGCGCACCAGGTAGGCCAATCCACCCTGAAACCGCCGGGTATCTGCCAGCGCAGGTTGATCAGCTCAACCCGCGTCTGCTGCGTTGGGTCGGTGTAGCCAGGTGCAACGTAAGCGCCGAAACGCTCATCCATCAAGGGCTGGCTGATCAACCCCGGATCATCGCGTGATGAAGTACGAATCGCCAGGTCGATACTCGAATCACGCAGCAGATCCACCAGCTCGTTACTGGTTTCAACCCGCACATTGATGTGCGGCCAGGCGCGATAGAAATCGCCCAGTCTGGGGATCAGCCATGCCGATGCCAATGCGGGTGTGGTCGAGAGCACCAGCGTGTGCAAGTCCGGTTGCGGACGAAACCCTGCCAGGCTATTGCGGATGTCCAGCAGCGCACGATGGGCGTCGCGATAGAGGCGTTCGCCTTCCGGTGTCAGTTGCACGCCTTTGCCGGTCCGCTCGAACAGCAAAGCGCCCACCCAGGCTTCCAGCGCCTTGACCTGATAGGAAACCGCCGCCGGCGTGACGAAAAGCTCGTCGGCCGCCGCCTTGAAACTTCCTGATCGCGCAGCAGCCTCAAACGTGCGAAACGCGGTAAGCGGTATTTTCGAAAACAAGGGCGGCCCCGTCGTGAACGTCAATTGAATTGATCGGACCTTAATTTATCTCATTTTCCCCGGCTTCGGCCCGACGTCAGGATTGACCTATCGCTATGAACCTGGAGACCACCATGCAAGGCCCGACACGCAAGATTGTGCAGGCAACGCTTTACGAACTGATCGCCATTGGCGTGCTATCCCCGGCATTGTCATGGCTGTACGACGAGAGCCTGGCCTATTCCGGCGCGTTATCGGTAATGCTTTCGGCCTCGGCTCTGCTGTGGAACATGCTCTTCAACTATTGCTTTGAATACTGGGAAGCGCGGCAGGCCCAGCGCAGCAGAACCTGGCAACGGCGCTTGCTGCATTCCCTGGGATTCGAAGGCGGCCTGACGTTGCTCCTGTTGCCGCTGATTGCCTGGTGGCTGGCGATTTCCTGGTGGCAGGCGCTGGCGACCAATCTGGCGTTGTTTGTATTCTTCTTCTTTTACGCACTGATTTTTCAGTGGGCGTTTGATCGGGTGTTCGATGTTCCAGAGTCGGCTAAACAACCGCTGCCAACTGAATGTTCGGTGTGAACGCAGAATTAAGGGTGAATTAAGTCTGGTTGATTAATCTGGCTTCAACCAGACAGCTGAACGTTCCAGCTGCTGATGAATCTACTCCATCAGATAAAACCAGAAGGAAGACCCGATGAAAACTTTACCTGCCCTGTTCGCCGCCCTTGCCCTCACCGCCGCTGCGGGTGTTGCCCAAGCCGATATCGGCCCTGATGAAGTGGTACGCCTGCATAAAGCCGGTACCGTCATGGACTTCGAAAAGCTGAACAAACTGGCGCTGGACAAGCACCCTGGCTTCACAGTGCATGACACCGAGCTGGAAAACCAGGCCGGACGGTATGTTTACCAGGTTGAACTGCGCGATGCCAAAAATGTGGAATGGGATGTAGACCTGGACGCCAAGACCGGTGAAGTATTGAAAGACAAGCAAGATAAGTAATGCAGGAATGCATTACGTAGGACTGGCTTTAGCCAGGAGGAGGCCAGTGCATACGCAGAAGATGCGTTGTCAGAACTCTGGCCCTCCCGGCTGAAGCCGGTCCGATCCTGCAATTGACGTTACTTCAGCCCAACCTTCAATAACTGCCCGTTATCATCATTGAAAGACGAGCAAGATAAGTAATGCAGGAATGCATTACGTAGGACTGGCTTTAGCCAGGAGGAGGCCAGTGCATACGCAGAAGATGCGTTGTTAGAACTCTGGTCCTCCCGGCTGAAGCCGGTCCGATCCTGCAATTGACGTTACTTCAGCCCAATCTTCAATAACTGCCCGTTATCATCATCGGTCAGTACATAAAGATAACCGTCCGGCCCTTGGCGGACGTCGCGAATTCGCTGTTTCAGATCGCCCAGCAGTCGTTCTTCATGAACGATCTTGTCGCCGTCGAATTGCAACCGAATCAACTCTTCCGACGCCAGTGCGCCAATGAACAGGTTGTGGTCCCAGGCCTTGAAGCGTGACGCGTCGTAAAAGGTCATGCCGCTGATGGCCGGGGATTTTTCCCAGACATGGAATGGCCGGATCGTACCTTCGACCACTTTGCCTTTCGCTTCAGGGATAGGCTCGCCGGAGTAATTGATCCCGTCAGTCGCCAGCGGCCAGCCATAATTGCCGCCGCGTTCGACAATGTTCACCTCATCCCCGCCGCGTGGCCCGTGTTCGTTGGTCCACAGTGTGCCGGTCCATGGGTTGAGCGTTGCGCCCTGTTGGTTGCGATGCCCATAGGACCAGATCTCGGGACGCACATTTTTCTGGCCGACAAAGGGATTGTCTGGCGGCACTTTGCCGTCCGGGAACAGGCGCACGACTTTGCCTTGCAACTTGTCGAGATCCTGCGAGGTCGGGCGATTATTGTTTTCGCCCAGCGCGATGAACAGGTACCCGTCACGATCAAACACCATTCTTGAACCGAAATGATTACCCACGGACAACTTCGGTTGCTGGCGGAAGATCACCGTAAAATTTTCCAGTTTGCTCATGTCAGCGGACAGACGACCGCGTCCGGCGGCAGTGCCTGCTTTACCGTCCTTGCCCACTTCGGAGTACGTCAGGTAAACCAGACGGTCATTGGCGAAGTCCGGGGACAGCACCACGTCGAGAAGCCCGCCCTGGCCGCTGGCCCACACCTGTGGCACGCCGGAAATGGGTTGCGACAGCTTGCCATCCGCCGCCACTACCCGCAGATTGCCGGGACGCTCGGTCACCAGCATGCCTTGTTTATCCGGCAGAAACGCCAGCGCCCATGGGTGCGCCAGGCCTTTGGTCACTTGCTCGACAGTGATGCTGCCCTGCTCGCTTTTGAATTCCTGGACATCCGCAGCGTAGGTCGTCAGCGGTAGACTCAGGAAAGCCGTGGCACACAGCGTTGCAATCAAGGTTTTGCGGAACATGAACAATTCCTTATGCAGAGGGATAAGCCCCGTTTGCGGGGTGGCAAGGGATCAGTCGGTGGTCTTGCGGTCGCGATTGGTGTCGTTGGTCGAAGGTCGGGCAGGCTGTTGCCGGGTCGGATAGCCGTTGCCGATGCCGCCATTTTCCAGGGTGGGTGGACGAGGATTGGGCACGGTGTTCGGCCCCCGCAGCGGTGGAATACTCGATTCGGTGCCCTGGCGGCTGTTCGGATTCGCCCGATGGATGGGGCTGTTGTGGGGATTGCTGTTGTTCAGGGTGCTGTTGGGCAAGGTTTGCGCGTGGGAAACACTGACAAGGCCGGCCATCACCAGACCGCCGAGCAAAGGAATTGCAACGCTACGCAAGAAAATGTTCATCGGTTACCTTCTGTTCAGAAACGGTAAGGCCTCAGGCCTTTGATGGCGGTTGCCGACCTAGGTTCGGCGCTAGGCCATTGATGAGCAACGATTGCGGCATCAGGTTTGTAACAAGGATGGTCAGGATGGATAAACGGGCTGGGGTTTTCACCAAATCTCATTGTAGGAGGGGACTTGTCCCCGAAGGCGGCAGTCGATCCGGCACGGCGATGAAGTTATATCCGGCAGATCAAGGTCGGCTGGGCGGGCCTCTTCGGGGACAAGTCCCCTCCTACCGATTGCTTTACGAATCCCATTCATACTTACGCCAGAGACCCACACGACATGACCGAAGTTACCCAGGCCGCACCGGCCTTGAAGGAAATCTTCAACCGGGCACGCCTCCAGCACATCGCCGAACAGACCGCTGCGGTCTACCCCGCATTCGACGTCCCGGCGTTTCTGACCCATGTCAGCGAGGATCTGGACAATCTGTCGCTGATGCAGCGCCTGAACCGCGTCAGCCGTGGCCTGCATGCGTGTTTGCCAGACGATTACGTCGCGACGCTGGACATCCTTTACAAGCTTGCGCCACGCCTGAACAGTGGTTTTGTCACCCTTGTTCTGCCTGAATACGTGGCGCTGTATGGTCAGCATGATTTCGAACGATCCATGCAGGCGTTGAAATACTTCACGCCTTTCGGCTCGTCGGAATTTGCCGTGCGACACTTTCTGCGTCTGGACTTCGGGCGGGCGCTGCAACTGATGCAGGAGTGGGCGCAGGACGATAACGAGCATGTTCGGCGTCTGGCCAGCGAAGGCAGTCGGCCGCGGCTGCCCTGGTCGTTTCGCATCGAAACGCTGATGCGCGATCCGTCGCCGGTATTGCCGATTCTTGATGCGCTCAAGGCTGACAGCAGCCTGTACGTGCGCAAATCGGTGGCCAATCACTTCAATGACATCACCAAGGACAACCCTGACTGGGTGCTGGATCAGATTGAAAGCTGGTCGCTGGACAACCCTCATACGGCGTGGATTGCCCGGCATGCCCTGCGTTCGCTGATCAAGAAAGGCGACCGCCGCGCCCTGACCATCATGGGTGCCGGCCATGCAGCCCAGGTGCGCATCGAACAGCTGAGCGTCAGCCCCGAGCAGGTGCGCCTGGGTGATCGGATCAACCTGTCATTCCGCCTGACTTCCATCGCCGGACACAGCCAGCGCCTGATCATCGATTACGCCCTGCATTACGTGAAAAAAGCCGGCGGCACTTCGGCCAAGGTGTTCAAACTCAAGACCTTGAACCTGGCACCCGGCGAGTCCGTGATGATCAGCCGCGAGCAGCAGATCCGCAATTTCACGACCCGGGCGCATTATGCGGGCAAGCATGAGCTGGATATCCTGATCAACGGCGAGCGCCTGGCCCGAACCTTTTTCGATCTCACGGACTGAAGTACCTTGGAGCGCTGCACAAATCTTCCAGACTTTTCTCCCGGACCGGCTGAAACTGTTACATCGTTAAAATACAAACTGCATCCATACGAATGCACAAACGACGTTTTGCATGCCTTTTTTGGAGTGAAAATCCATGCGCACTGCCAACTGGATCGACCTCAAGCAGGACAATGAGTCCGGCATCGAGACGATTCGTGCGCATTTTGAAGGCCACGCTTACGACCCGCATTGGCACGACAGCTATCTGGTGGGCGTAACGGAGCAAGGCGTGCAGCAATTCAATTGCCGCCGTCAACGGCACATGAGTACGCCAGGTCGGGTATTTCTGCTGGAACCGGGGGAGATTCACGACGGTGACGCGCCAGCGCCGGAAGGTTTCACCTATCAAACGCTGTATCTGGACCCTAAATGGCTGGATCGCGAACTGCGCTCGTTGTTCGAGCATGCTCCGGCTGATTGTCAGCTGAGTTTCACCGCGACCCTGGCCGATGATCCGCGTCTGGCACGCGCCACAGTCAACGCCTTTCGCACCCTGCACAATCAGGAAATGCGCATCGTGCGCCAGACTGCTCTGGACGATCTGCTGGGAAATCTCACCAGCCACTTACGCTGGCGAACGCTGATTACCCCGGACCCGCGCCTGCCTCTGGTAGCGCTCAATGCCCGGGATTTTCTGCACAGTCACATGGCTCAAGACATCGGCCTGGACGATCTGGCGCGGGTGACCGGCGTGGACCGTTTTCGCCTGACGCGAGCCTTCAAGGCGGCGTTCGGATTGGCGCCCCATGCCTATTTGATCCAGCTGAGACTGGCCAAGGCGCGGCGTCTGCTGGCCAGCGGCGAATCTGCGGCCCAGGTTGCGGCGGCCCTGGGTTTCGCCGATCAGAGTCATCTGGGGCGCTGGTTCCAGCGCGCCTACCGGATGACGCCGGCGGACTACCGCAAGCGTTGCTCAAATCTTCCAGACTGAGGAACTGCCGAGCCGGATGATCGACTGACGATCAATCATTCGAGTGTGTCATGGACCAGTTACTGCCCTTCCTGCTGTTCGCGTTCGTTGCTTCGATTACCCCCGGCCCGACCAACATTCTGGTGCTGACCAACAGTTCGCGTCATGGCTTGAGCGCCACCGCGCCCATCGTGCTGGGCGCCTGCGCTGGCGCGGCCGGGCTGGTGCTGCTGGTGGGCACCGGTGTGGGGGATTTTCTCGCCCACCATCTTGTGGTTCAGACTGCAATGTCGTGGATCGGCATCGCCTGGCTGAGCTGGATGGCCTGGCAGCTGTTCAGCGCCCCGGCGCAGGTGATCGATCCCGCCATGCCAACCACTCAAGGCCCGCGCCTGGGCTTGTTCGGCGCGGCGAGTCTGCAGTTGGTCAATCCCAAGACCTGGATGATGGCGTTGGCGGTGGTCAGCGTTTTCGCTGGCAACGAAGCCGACCGCAGTCTGAAAGTGGTCTATTTATCCCTCGCGTTTTTCATGGTGTCGATTCCTTGCATGAGCGCGTGGGCGTGGCTTGGGGTCAGCGCCGCGAAGTTTTGCCGATCGTCACAAAGCATGCGGCGCTTCAACCGCAGCATGGCGGCGTTGCTGCTGGTTTCGACGTGGCTGACGTTGGTGGTTTGAGCATCAATGTGCGCGGTATTCGCGGCCAAATGCTGACAGACATGCATTCGACAGGTTAAAAAGCCTCCTGGACTTTACATAGCCCGAACCCGCCTGGACGCCTCATGACCCGTTTTTACGATGCACGTGCAAACATCTACGCCGTCAGCACGCCCGAGGCCTTGCGTGACTTGGGCATCGCCGTTCCGCACACGGCTGCGCGAGCAAGCGCTGGTCGCGCAGCCTGGGCGAAAGACGCCATACGCGCGCTCTGTGACTGGCCGCCGGGCACACGTCCGGCCGATGCCAAGGCTCATCGCTCGGATGGTCTGTTGATCGGTCCCTTTCAACAGCACGCGCCGTTTGACGTGCTGATCGTCAACACCGACGGCACCTTGGCCGAACGCAGCGGCAACGGGCTGACGATTTTTTCCCAGGCACTGACCGAAACAGGCCAGGTCGACGCTCAAGGGCGTTTCGAGCTGAAAGTGCATCATGACAAAGGCGACTCGGCCTCGCCTGTTTCGACCTGGATAGAACCAGCACGCCTGCAGGGCCAGACCGGGTTTTGGCTGGATCTGGGCAAACCGGCGTTTGGCCCCACGGCTGTCGGTGCGCAGGCCAATGGTCTGGGCGAGGTTTCGCTCAATGGCCGTGCGCTCAGCCGGGTCAATGCGCTGTTGCACATCGAACCGGATTGGGATCACAGCGTGTTCGTCAGGATCGGCAATCCGCATTGCGTAACACTGGTCACAGACAAGACGCAGTTGCCCGCATTCGAAGCGTTGCATGAGCCGGCACTGAACAGCGCGTTGACCCGCATTGCCTTTGCCGAAGGTGATCTGGGCGCTGGCGACCCCTGCCCTTCAGGCGTGAACCTGCAATGGGCGTTTGTTGCCTCGCCAGAGCGCATTGTCGCCAGGGTCTTCGAACGTGGAGAAGGCCCGACCGCGTCGTCGGGAACCAGCGCCAGCGCGGTTGCCTGCGCAGCCTGGCACGCCGGACAGGTCCGCGCCGGACTGATCGAAATCGAGATGCCCGGCGGCACGGCTCCGGTGCGTCTGGTCGAGGATGGCGGGGAGTTGCAGGGGGTTGCGTTGTTTGGGGTGGCGCGGCGCACCTGAGACTGTGGGAGCGAGACTTGCCCGCGAAGGATTCTTTCAGCCAACTACTTTATTGCCTGACCTGCGCCTTCGCGAGCAAGCTCGGCTCCCACAGGGACCTGAAGTGTGAAGTGCACCCCGTTGGAGCGAGGCTTGCCCGCGAAGGTGTCATCTCAGGCGATAGATATGCCGCCGGGAATACCGATTCGCGGGCAAGCCTCGCTCCCACGGTCCCAGATGAGCGCTGTTACTCCCCAATATCCTCATTCCATAATTCAGGCTTGCTGACGATGAAGTCTTTCATCATCTGCACGCAGGCCGGGTTGTGGATGACGTCCACTTCTACCCCGCGTGAGCGCAGCAGTTCTTCTTCGCCCATGAACGTCTCGTTTTCGCCGACGATGACTTTGCGAATGCCGTAGAGCAGGATCGCGCCGCTGCACATCGCGCAGGGTGACAAGGTCGTGTAGAGCACCGCATCGCGATAAGTCCGCGCGGGTAGGCGGCCGGCGTTTTCCAGGGCGTCCATTTCACCGTGCTTGATCGCACTGCCCTCCTGTACCCGGCGATTATGGCCGCGGCCGATGATCTTGCCGTCATGGACGATGACCGAACCGATGGGAATACCGCCCTCGGCCAAGCCGAGTTGCGCTTCGTCGATCGCTGCCTGCATGAATGGGTCCATGGTCTTACCTCATCGCGAATAAATGAAAAATCAGTGTTCAAGGGTCTGCTGTGCGTTATCGAGTGCGCGGGAGACAAAGGTCTTGAGCAGTTCTGCCGAACGCGCCTTCATGTCCATGCCGACGTCGTTCTGTTTGGCCCGCAGTTTGTTGGCCAACATCTGCGCCCCATCGCCGGAGTTCAGGCCACGCAGCTCTTCGGCAGTAAAAAACTGTGCGTAAGCGGCGGCCAGATTGCGATCCCATTGCGCTTGATATTCTGGTTGCAGGCGCTCCAGCTCACTCTTGACCAGCGCCTGTGCCTGGGTTTTGCCGATGGCCTCGACAATACTGGCGAACGTTGCCGTGCGCGAGGCCACTTGATAACCCAGCCAGCCCAGGCTGTCGCCCAGATGTCGATCCTGGACGAAGGCTTGCGCGCTGTCATCCACCTCGGACGCGTACGCCTCGCGCGATGCATCAGGAAGTACGAACGCCAGCAGCGCAAACAGCATGTTCAAGGCAGCGAGCGAGCTGCGAAACGTCATGAGGCCTCCCGGTGAAAAATCCTTGCACGCTGTGAACTTAGCAGTCGAAGCGGCCTTGCACAGCCCGGCGGTCGTAACCGAACCGTTTAGTGACGCTAACAGGAACGCCCGGCTAGCCATTGCTTGCGGGTCATGCGGTAAATCCTGACGCCTAATCGATGGTACTGGCTGTAGACGAAATCCCTGAAGCCGACTTTATTGATGACTCTTACCGAGGCGACATTGGCAGGCTGGACGATGGCAATGATCGAATCCAGCCTCAGGTTTTCGAAGCCGTAGGCCAGGGTCGCCATCGCAGCTTCGGTGCCCAGCCCGCGGTCCCAGAATGCCGGGGCAAGGCGATAGCCAATTTCCACTTCGTCGGCGCGATCCACCTCTTCGCGGTTGAGTGCGCAAAACCCGGCCAGCAGACCGCTTGACACCTCGATCACTGCCCAAGGCCCAAAGCCGTCAGCCACGTAGCAACGATTCGCCCACTCCACGAACTCGGTCGTGGCCTGCTCGCTCAGCGGACCACGCACTGAAAAGCGCATCACCTCAGGGTCACCCAGAATCGCCGCCAGGGCGGGAATATCGGCGAGACTCAGCTCGCGCAGCGTCAATCGCTCGGTGTGCAGAATGACGCGCGGTTCGCTCATGAGTGGCACTTATCCTCTGCTGTCAAAGACTGCTGCTGACCTTGGTGGCCACATCCGCCGGCACCCAAGCCTTCCAGACTTCGGGATGCTCCTTGAGGAATGCCTGCGCGACGGCCTTGGGATCAAGGCGTTTTTCACTCATCTGGCCCAGCGTCTGGTTAAGCAAGTCGATTGGCAGATCAACTTTCTCGAAGAACGCCACTAGCTCCGGGTACTGTTTGTGGAACTCGGCCGACACACCAATGCTCAAGTGCGGCTCCAGTGAACGGGTGCCCCTGGGATTGGGATTGCTGGCATCGGCCAGGGTTTTCCAGGCTTCGGCATCAAATGGCGGCTCGTCGAGCTTGATCAGTTTGAAGCGCCCCAACAACGGGGTCGGCGACCAGTAATAGAACAATACGGGTTTGCCACGATGGATCGACGAACTGATCTCGGCGTCCAG
This sequence comes from Pseudomonas syringae, assembly GCF_001698815.1. Lineage (GTDB taxonomy): Bacteria > Pseudomonadota > Gammaproteobacteria > Pseudomonadales > Pseudomonadaceae > Aquipseudomonas > Aquipseudomonas syringae_A. The sequence continues at coordinate 62,401 of NZ_LGSI01000060.1, forward strand.
TGCCGCACCGGAGCCGGTGCGGAAATTGACGAACGTGTCGTTCAGGCCGTAGGCCTTGAGCTTCTGGGTGTTGACGATCTCGGAAGTCCAGCCGGTCGGACTGTTGAGGAAGCGACCTTTATCCGGCTGTTCGGGGTCCTTGAACAGGTCTTTGTAACGCGGCAGGTCGGCGACCGACTTGAGGTCCGGCGCCAACGGTTTGATACCTTTGGCGGGATCACCCTTGATCACGAACTCCGGCACCCACCAACCCTCGGTGGCGCCTTTGACGATATTGCCCAGGCCGAACACCTTGCCTTCGGACTCAGCCTTGACCCACGCAGGGCTGCGCCCGGCCCATTCCTCACCGACGACCTGAACGTCATTTTTGGCCAGTGCGGCCTCCAGACTCACGGTGCTGCCCGGCAGCGTATCAGTGGGATAGCCATAGCCTTTTTCCACGATAGTGCGCAGCACCTGGGTAATCAGGCTACCGCTTTCCCAAGTGAGGTCGCCGAAATGAATCGTTGCGGTTTTGTCCGCCGCAGAAGCGGGTTGAGCGAGCAGGCCCAGCGCCAATAGCGAGCAGCCCAGCAGGGTTTTTATGGATGTCATGATCACCTCTAGGTGGCGGGTTATGGGATGCCGTGATCAGCTCGCCCGGAAGTCAGTTAGGTTGTGTTGGTAAAAGGTATCGACAGCGCTGACTACAGATTAGTTGTGCGCCAACACGATCAGCAGCGCAGCCATGGCAAACCCGACTCACGGGCTTGATGCTCGTAGTCGAGTAAAACCTGGTAATCCGCTGCGCTGGCGCTCAGCACTTCACGAATCGCCAATACCTGGGCAACGTCAGGCAAATCAGCCAGCGCCTGATTCATCGCGGCGCGAATATGCTCCGCCTGCACAGCATTCACCCCCAACGCGGTGATGTAAGGCAGGCACGGGCTGACCGCGCTGCGCGCCAGAATCCTCAGGCCGGAAAGCTCTTCGCCGGAGTCGCGAGCCATATAGTCGTGGGTCACGCTGTCGATGGCGGCGAGATCGCCGCGCCCCTCTTTGAGCCAGCGCAAACTGTGGCGATGGCCACCGGTAGCAGAAACGCGCGCGAAGAAGCGGCCGTCTTGCTGCAAGGGCGCGATCTGATGCCGCAACAGGTTCATGCCGGAGTTGGAATCTTCACTGTTGATCAGCCCGTGGCTGTCGCGAAACTCCACCAGCCGGGTGCGCGGATCGTCGGCACGCACCATCAGCAGGCTGCAGTGGTTGCCCTCGGCGCTGTGGGGTAATTCATAGACCGGGCGACCGATCAGCCGCACCTTGTCGCGCAGCAGGGTCATCAAAGGATAGCCACAGGTCTGGGCCAGCAGCAGTTGCGGCGACAACCACAGTTGTGGCAATTCAAGCTCGTCTGGCAGACGATCCGCATTCAGCAACTGAACAATGCGCGCCAGCCAGGTTTCACTGGCCTGCTGGACGCGAACGGGCGCGGTGTACATCGATAACTGGGCGAAACCCTGGATCATGCGCTGACTCGGAGAAGGCGTTAGCGGCCAACAATAGATCAAAAAAATGGAGCCTGTACAGGCTCCATCTTTTGTAACTCTGATAGATCAGTGACCGAAAAGCCCGGTATCGGATTTCTTGGCTTTTTTGTCGGCGCGCTTTTCATCGAGGGTCTTCGTCGGTTTTTTCTTCGCGGCTTTCTTTGAATCCATGCCTTTGCTCATGATGCGTGCTCCAGATGAAGGATCTGACCTTAGTTATACACCTATGCCGGACGCGCCGCGCCGTTTAAGCCGCTGTATCATGCGCCGCCAGACCAATCTCGCGATCACCTGTGGAGCCCACGCATCGCCATGCCCGACATTGAATGTTCGATCCTGCCGCCAGACTGCCTGCCATTGCTGGACAAGTTCTATCGCGAGCACCGCTCGAGCATGCGCGCGTCCAGCAGCGCACAGGCGTGGATCGCGAAACAGCAGGAAATCCTCGGCGCGTTGTCCCTCACGCCCGTCGCTGGCGGTCACTGGCTGACCGGGCTGTTCGTCGCGCCGCAATCGCGCAGCCAAGGGATCGCCAGCCAGTTGATGGACCACGCCTTGCGCCCGTTGACCGAACCGGTGTGGCTGTTTTGCCATCCGGATTTGCAGGGATTCTACGAAGATTCGGGATTCAACCCGGCCGGCGCGCTGCCCCAATCGCTGGGCGAGAAACTGATGCGTTATGGACGCAACAAGACATTGGTGGCGTTGGTGCGGGACGGTGATTGAAACGCGTCACAATCCCGTTGGAGCGAGGATTGCCCGCGAAGAGGCCGGGACATTCAACCCTTCTTCGGTGCCTGAAAGACCGATTCGCGGGCAAGCCTC
>NZ_LGSI01000019.1 GCF_001698815.1 Pseudomonas syringae
CTCGCCCGGCAAATGCTTGCAACACCGGTAGGAGGGGACTTGTCCCCGAAAAGGCCGCTCTGCCGGTGCTGATCTGACTGACGGATTTCCGTATCCGGGCCGCCGACTTCCCGGACAAGTCCGGTCCTACCAAAGGGATGAGGTCGCTCTTACAACGTCTCGCCCGGCAAATGCTTGCAACACCGGTAGGAGGGGACTTGTCCCCGAAAAGGCCGCTCTGCCGGTGCTGATCTGACTGACGGATTTCCGTATGCGGGCCGACGCCTTCCCGGACAAGTCCGGTCCTACCAAAGGGATGAGGTCGCTCTCACAACGTCTCGCCCGGCAACTGCTTGCAACACCGGTAGGAGGGGACTTGTCCCCGAAAAGGCCGCTCTGCCGGTGCTGATCTGACTGACGGATTTCCGTATCCGGGCCGCCGACTTCCCGGACAAGTCCGGTCCTACCAAAGGGAGGAAATCGTCCTTACAACGTCTCCCCCGGCTCGCCCGGCAAATGCTCGTCCAGATGCAGCCACGGCAAGCGGTTGGCGGTCCAGATGTGGCGGTCGGCGGGTGCCTGTTCCGGGTGATCGAGGGTGGCGATGGTCACGTCCATCTCTTCGGGGCTGTTGCGGGAAAACAACGCCAGTTGTGCGCCACAGTTGCTACAGAAATACCGCACGCAGGTCGGACCTGAATCGTAGGTCGCCGGGCTGCCTTCAACCCATTTGAATGACGTCAACGGCACCGTTATCCAGGTCATGACGATGCCGCCCGAGGTCCGTCGGCAGATCGAGCAATGGCAATGGGCGATGTCCTGCAAGGGCGCATCGAACTCATAACGCAGGCTGCCGCAATGGCATCCACCGGAATGTATCTGGCTCATATCCCCTCCTCTTTGCGGTCAGCGCCGACACAGCCTGTGACAGTCGCTGCCGGTAATTGTCTTCGCAACAAATGATCAGCGGTTCGGGTGGCGAAAGCTGGATGAAAGCTTGGCCCATTAGGATCCTTTCACCGCCGGCAACAGACCGGTCAGCCAAACGAGTGTTTTTCTCGCGCTCAATGGCCCAGTCAACAACAACAATGGTGAACCTGATGCCCTGCAATACCCTCCTGCACGCCCTGACTCCGATCCCACTCCACGCGCCGCTCTTGTTGAGCTGATTCGTCGCCTTCGCCTTTTCCCAAGTCGCGTTACGCCTGGAGTAATTCCCTATGTTGACCTTCCTCGGCTTTGCCATGGTTGTCGCCTTCATGTACCTGATCATGAGCAAGCGCCTGTCGGCGTTGATCGCCCTGATTCTGGTACCGATCGTCTTTGCCCTGTTCGGCGGCTTCGCGTCCGACATCGGTCCGATGATGCTGACCGGCATCACCAAACTTGCGCCAACCGGCGTGATGTTGATGTTCGCCATTCTCTATTTTGCGCTGATGATCGATTCGGGCCTGTTTGACCCGGCGGTGCGCAAGATCCTGCAGTTGGTCAAAGGCGACCCGGTGAAAGTCTCCGTGGGCACCGCCGTGCTCGCGCTGGTGGTTTCCCTGGACGGTGACGGCGCAACCACTTACATGATCTGCGTCGCGGCCATGCTGCCGCTGTACAGCCGCATCGGCATGAGCCCGCGAATCATGGCGGGCCTGATCATTCTGGCCGGTGGCGTGATGAACATGACGCCTTGGGGTGGCCCGACCGCTCGCGCTGCCAGCGCGCTGCACGTGGACCCTTCCGACATCTTCGTACCGATGATCCCGGCCATGGCCGCCGGTGTGATCGCGATTCTGGTCATTGCCTACTTCTACGGCAAGCGCGAACGTGCTCGTCTGGGTGAGCTGCATTTGCCGGACGACGAAGTCGATCACAGTGAAATCAGTGTTTCCCAGTTTCCGGGCGCCCGTCGTCCGAAGCTGATCTGGTTCAACGGCCTGCTCACCCTGGCCCTGATGGTCGCGCTGATCATGGGTCTGCTGCCGCTGCCGGTGTTGTTCATGATCGCCTTCAGTATCGCGATGATCGTCAACTACCCGAACCTGCAAGATCAAAAGGATCGTATCGCCGCCCACGCCGGCAGCGTGCTGGCAGTGGTCGGACTGATCTTCGCGGCCGGTATTTTCACCGGTATCCTGTCCGGCACCGGCATGGTCGATGCCATGTCCAAGAGCCTGCTGGCAGTGATTCCGGACGCGCTCGGCCCTTATCTCGCAGTGATTACTGCGCTGGTCAGCATGCCATTCACGTTCTTCATGTCCAACGACGCCTTCTACTATGGCGTGTTGCCAGTGTTGGCCGAAGCCGCTGCCCATTACGGCATCAGCCCGGTGGAAATGGCCCGCGCGTCGATTGTTGGTCAGCCGGTTCACCTGCTCAGCCCGCTGGTTCCGTCGACTTACCTGCTGGTGGCATTGGCCGGTATCGAGTTCGGCGATCACCAGCGCTTCACCTTGAAGTGGGCAGTTCTGGTTTGCCTGTGCATAATGTTTGCCGCCTTGCTGATGGGGATTTTTCCTCTGTACAGCAGTCTGTAAAATCGGATCACTTGCCTCAAGGCCTGCTATAGGCAGGCCGTGAGAGTTTAACCGCTCAAAGGAATACCTATGGAATGGCTGACCAATCCGGAAATCTGGATTGCTTTCTTTACCCTGACTGCTCTGGAAATCGTCCTGGGCATCGATAACATCATCATGATTTCGATCCTGGTCAGCCGCATGCCCAAGCATATGCAGCCGCGCACCCGGATCTTCGGCCTGGCGCTGGCCATGGTCACGCGAATCCTGTTGCTGCTGTCGATCACCTGGGTCATGCGCCTTACGGATGAACTGTTTTCGATCATGGGCAAGGGCTTCTCCGGCCGCGACCTGATCCTGTTCTTCGGTGGCCTGTTCCTGCTCTGGAAAAGCTCGCAAGAGATCTACCACGGCCTGGAAGGCGAAGAGGAAACCATCGACGAGCCCAAAGGCAAGGGTGGTCAGTTCATCTACACCATCATCCAGATCGCGATCATCGACATCGTGTTCTCGCTGGATTCGGTGATTACCGCAGTCGGCATGGTTTCCCACGTGCCGGTCATGATCGCCGCCATCGTCGTTGCCGTGCTGGTGATGATGGTTTGCGCTGGCGCCATCAGCAGCTTCATCGACAAGCATCCATCGCTGAAGATGCTGGCCCTGTCGTTCCTGATCGTCGTCGGTACGGTGTTGATCGCCGATTCGTTTGGCGTGCATGTGCCAAAAGGCTACGTGTACTTCGCCATGGCGTTCTCGCTGGCGGTGGAAGCCATCAACATCAAGATGCGCATGGCCATGGCCAAGAAAAAGGCCCAGAGCGATCCGGTCAAACTGCGTAAGGATGTGCCCGGCCAATAAGCCGTTACACTCTATGAAGCGGGGCTCCATGCGAGCCCCGTTTTTTATTGAGCGAAGGCTAGAACACTGATTTATGACAGATTTATTTCAATCAGTCCGAAGGCTATGCGATGCTTGCAGGCCAATGGCCTTAGTCAAGCGCTGCCCATAACCGCGCTACACGCTGCACCTTCACTTTTTTGCCCGGTTGGGCAAACCTCAGGGGGCTCTTTGTATGCTGACCCTGCTCGATTTGTTGTCAGCGGTCGCCCTGTTGATCTGGGGCACACACATCGTGCGTACCGGCATCCTTCGGGTGTACGGCTCGCAACTGCGCCAAGTCATCAGCCAGAACATGTCCAAGCGGCCGCTGGCTTTCATTGCCGGCATTCTGGTCACTGCGCTGGTGCAGAGCAGCAACGCCACGGCGATGCTGGTCACCTCGTTTGTCGGCCAGGGCCTGATGGCGCTCACGCCGGCGCTGGCGATCATGCTCGGCGCCGACGTCGGCACCGCGCTGATGTCGCGAATTCTCACGTTTGACCTGTCGTGGCTGTCGCCGCTGCTGATCTTCCTCGGGGTGATTTTCTTCCTGTCGCGCAAGCAGACGCGCATCGGCCAGCTCGGGCGTGTCGGCATCGGCCTGGGTCTGATCGTGCTGGCGCTGCAATTGATCGTCACCGCTGCCGCGCCGATTACCCAGAACGCTGGGGTCAAGGTACTGTTCGCCTCGTTGACCGGGGATTTGCTGCTCGATGCGCTGGTCGGTGCGATGTTCGCGCTGATTTCCTATTCCAGCCTCGCTGCGGTATTGCTCACTGCGACATTGGCGGGCGCGGAAATCATCAGCCTGCCAGTGGCCATCGGTCTGGTGATCGGCGCCAACATCGGCAGCGGCCTGCTGGCGTTCCTCAGCACCAGCATGCAGAACGTTGCCGGGCGGCAAGTCGCGCTGGGCAGCCTGCTCTATAAATTGCTCGGCTTGTTGCTGATCATTCCGGTGCTCGATCCGCTGGTGCGCTGGATGGACACCCTGGGTTTCAGCCCGCAAGACATGGTCATCGGCTTCCACCTGACCTACAACACCGCGCGCTGCCTGCTGATGCTGCCCACGGTCGGTCCGATGGCGCGGCTCTGCTCGGCGATTCTGCCGGAGCGGCCCGAAGTCAACGGCCTGGCCAAGCCGCGCCATCTGGACCTGACGGCGCTGTCGACGCCGAGTCTGGCGTTGGCCAACGCCGTGCGCGAAACCCTGCGCATGGGCGACCTGATCGAAGGCATGCTCAGTTCGATGCTCGAAGTGCTGCGCGGCACGCAAACAGCGGTTACCCAGGAAATGCGCCGCCTCAATGACGACGTCGAAGCGCTGTATAGCGCGATCAAGCTGTATCTGGCGCAGATGCCTCGGGAAGATCTCAGCGAGCAGGACAACCGACGCTGGGCGGAAATCATCGAACTGACGATCAACCTGGAACTGGCGGCCGGGCTGATCGAGCGTATGTTGCGCAAGATCCAGCAGCAAAAAACCTCGCAGCGCCGTTCCTTTTCCGAAGTCGGCCTGGAAGAACTGGCCGGGCTGCATTCACAGCTGTTGTCGAATCTGCGCCTGGGCCTGTCGGTGTTCCTCAGCGGCGATCCGGAAAGCGCCCGCCAGTTGCTGCGCGAAAAACGTCGTTTCCGCGCCCAGGAGCGGCGTCTGGCCCATGCCCACGTCAGTCGTCTGCAACGCAAAGTGGTGCAGAGCCTCGAAACCAGCTCGCTGCACCTGGAGCTGATTGCCGACATGAAGCGCCTGAACTCGCTGTTCTGCAGCAGCGCCTACGCGGTGCTGGAAACGGCCGATACCGGCGCCTTGTCCAGCGAAAGCCAGCCGGATCCATCAGCGTAAACATACTTGGTGTGAACGTACCGGACACATCGAAGTCTGTTAAACATACCGGCCCGCAAGGAAGCACGTTTTATGCGTTGCCTGCTGTTCGCTTGTCTGTTTCTGATTTCATCCGCGTCACACGCGCTCGACCGCTTTCAGGTCGAGGGCTATCTGCTGCCCAACGGTTTGCAATTGCTGCTCAAGCCCGGCTACGAAAAAGGCCATGTGGCGATTCGCCTGGTGGTCGGCATCGGCTTTGATGATTTCAGCTGCGCGGACAAGGAACTGCCGCATTTGCTGGAGCATTTGCTGTTCAGCGGCATTGATGACAGCGGCGAAGGCGGTCTGGAAGAACGCATGCAGGCACTTGGCGGCGACTGGAACGCGTTTACCAGCAATACTGACACGACGTTCGTCATCGAAGCCCCGGCGCAGAATCAGCGCAAGGTGCTCGATCTGTTGCTGGCGGTGCTGACCAAAACCCATCTGGATCAACCCGCGCTGGACACCGTGAAGCGCATCGTCGAGCGTGAAGATGGCGGCCATTATTCACACCTGCAACGCTGGCTGGATCGCAAGGATCTGGGTCACAGCGCCAGCAGTCAGCTGGCCGTCGAGTTGGGTTTGAAGTGTCCAGAGCGTCCGGAAGTGGATCATCTGACACTGGAGCAGATCGAGGACGTCTACAAAGGCTGGTACGCACCCAATAACATGACGCTGATTGTGGTCGGCGATCTGGATCGATTGCTGCCGAGCTATCTGGAACGCACTTATGGCGAACTCGATGCCGTTGACCCCATCGATCATCCGCCGCTGGATCAGGCGCGCAATACGGCCCAGGCCGAACGCACGCTGATTCGCGGCGGTATTGGTGAAGGTGCGCGGCTGCACTTGATCCTGCCCGAGCCGCAGCTGGACGATCAGCCCGACGAAACCATGGAATTGGTCAAAAGCTATCTGGAATGGGCGCTGTACAGCGATTTGCGCCTCAAGCACGGTTTGTCTTACGGCCCGTCGATCGAGCGCGAGGTCTTTGGCGACAGCGGCTTCATGAGCCTGAATGCCGATGTCGAGCGCGACGACGTTGATGAGGCCCGCGATGTCATTCGCGCCGTTCTCGCGCGCCTGCAAAAAGATGGCCTGGACCCGGCAACCTTCGCCCGCTTGCAACAGGCAGCAATCGCCAAGCAGGCTTGGGCGGTGCAAGGCAACAGCGCGCTGGCCGACTATTACTGGGGCGCATTGAATGATTACGAAAAAGGCCGCTTCGCCGACCCGTCCAGACGCTTCAAGTCCGTCAGCCTGGACAACGCCAATCGAGCCATGCGCGAGCTGCTGAATCAGCCGGGTTATTGGCGAATCGAGCAGCCGTTGCTGACTTACACCGGTTTGTATTGGCTGGGTGCGGCGTTGGTGGGGATTCTTGTATTGATTGTGTGGTTGGCCTATCGCCGAACGAACAAACGTTAGTAGGAGGGGACTTGTCCCCGAAGGCGTCAGATGAGGCGCAGGGAAGGCGTCGGGTCTGAGGAGGAATATCTTCAGCGCTTGCACCGGCCTCTTCGAGGACAAGTCCCCTCCTGCCGCTTTGCATGGGTTCGGTAGGACCGGACTTGTCCGGGAAGGCGTCGGGTCTGAGGAGGAATATCTTCAGCGCTTGCGCCGGCCGCTTCGGGGACAAGTCCCCTCCTACCGCTTTGCATGGGTTCGGTAGGACCGGACTTGTCCGGGGGAAGGCGTCGGGCCTGAGGAGGAATATCTTCAGCGCTTGCACCGGCCTCTTCGGGGACAAGTCCCCTCCTACCGCTTTGCATGGTTTTGGTAGGACCGGACTTGTCCGGGAAGGCGCCGGGTCTGAGGAGGAATATCTTCAGCGCTTGCACCGGCCTCTTCGGGGACAGGTCCCCTCCTGCTGCTTTGCATGGTTTTGGCAGGACCGGACTTGTCCGGGAAGGCGTCGGGTCTGAGGAGGAATATCTTCAGCGCTTGCACCGGCCTCTTCGGGGACAAGTCCCCTCCTGCCGATTCCCACTGGGTCGACATATTTAAGTTTTCTGCACACCCAAACAACGATTCCGCCGGCAGCGCTGTTATCCTGCAGCCGCTTTTTTCCGTGACACCAAAGCAGATCGCTCAAATGCCCGAATGGAGTTCCTACATCACGCGTATCACCACTCTGATGAAGCGCTATCCAGGCCTCATCGCGGCGGGTGGTTTCATTTCGGGGATTGGCAGCTTCATTCTGGTGGATCGTCAGGAAGGTCTGGCGACCTGGATCGCAGTGATCATGCTGGTCAGCTGGGTGTGGCTGATGATCGAAAGCAGCGCCGTGGTGCTGTTCACCAAGGTGTTCAAACGCGAAATTCCCACCGGCCTGCTGCGCTACGGCACGCAGATGATCCACCAGGAAAGCCTGTTCTTCGTGCTGCCGTTTTTCTTCGTCACCACGACCTGGAACAGCGGCCAGTCCATTTTTACCGCCGTTCTCGGCGCAGCGGGACTGGTTTCGATCATCGATCCGCTCTACTACAAATGGCTGGCAACGCGGCGCTGGCTGTTCATGGCCTTCCACACGCTGACGTTGTTTGCGGCGCTGTTGACCGCGTTGCCGATCATCGTGCACCTGACCACGGCCCAAAGTTACAAATTGGCGCTAATTATCGCCATCGTCCTGTCGTTTCCCAGTTTGATCTCTGCTTTGCCGATGACCACCTGGCGGCGCGGCATGGCGTTGGTCCTGGCGGTTTTGCTGATGGGCGGCGCGGGCTGGTTGCTGCGCTCGTGGGTACCGCCGGCAACGCTCTGGTTGACCGAGGTCGCGGTCAGCACGGATTTTGATAACAAAAACCGCGCGCCCGGCGATAGCATCAGGCAGGTCAGCGCCAGCCAGGTCCGCAATGGCGGTCTTTATGCTTACACGGCCATCAACGCGCCTCGGGGTCTGGACGAGCGGATTTATCATGTCTGGCGCCATAACGGCAAAGAAGTGGATCGCATCGCCCTGGATATTCGTGGCGGGCGCAAAGAAGGTTATCGTGCGTGGACGCACAAGCAGAATTTCCCCCCCGATGCGGTCGGCAAATGGCAGGTTCGGGTGTTGACCGAGGACGGGCAGATGATTGGCGTATTGCGCTTTGAAGTCACTGGCACCGATCAGCCGGCGGTCATTCGTCCTATCGGGAAAATCACCCGTTTGAAACCGGGTGGCGATGACGGTGCTGGCGATGCAGAACCGCAGACTCCGAAAGCCGAAGATGCCAAACCGGCCGCCGACGCGCCGAGTGCACCGGCAGCTCCAGAACAGCCGGCAGTTCCAGATAACTAACAGGCCCGACCATGACCACGCGCACGCTGGCCACATCAATTGCAGTCAGCCCCACCAGTGCCCCGGCGCTGGCGGGCACGGCGTTGCTGGATACGACAACCAGCCCAGCCCAGCTGCGGATTTCCGGTGACTGGACGCTGGCGCACTATCGAACGTTGAAGCAGCAGACCGACACGCTGGGCGGCAACTACGACGCCAGCGTCCCGGTGGACATGACGCGCCTGCACGCGCTGGATACCGCCGGCGCGTCGTTGCTGGTGGAATTGCTGGGCACCGAGCGCCTGGCCAAACTGTCGGTACAAGCCCCGGACCTGCCGCTGTCCAGCCGCGCCTTGCTGCAAACCATCCAGTCCGCATTGTGCGATTACTGCGCGCCGGTCAAGGATCCGGAAATCGCGGTCGGCATGCAGCTGTTGTCGCGGATTGGCTGCGCAGTCGACAAGGTTTGGACCGACACCCTGCAATTGCTGGGCTTCATTGGCCTGATTCTGGAAACCATCGCATCCAATGCATTGCGTCCGCGACGCTGGCGCATGACGTCGGTGTTCGTCCATATCGAACAGACCGGTCTGGACGCGGCGCCCATCGTGGCGTTGCTGACATTTCTGGTGGGCGCGGTGGTGGCTTTTCTCGGCGCGACGGTGCTCAAGATATTCGGCGCGACGGTGTTCACGGTGGACCTTGTGGCGTTTTCGTTTCTGCGCGAATTCGGCGTACTGCTGACTGCCATTCTGCTCGCCGGACGCACCGCCAGCGCCTTCACGGCGCAGATCGGCTCGATGCAGGCCAATGAAGAAATCGACGCGATCCGCACGCTGGGCTTGAGCCCGGTAGAGCTTCTGGTGGTGCCGCGCGTGCTGGCGCTGCTGGTTTCGCTGCCGATTCTGACCTTCGTGGCGATGGTCTCCGGGATCATCGGCGGCGGTGTGGTGTGCGCGGTTTCCCTGGATATTTCCCCGGCGATGTTCCTTTCGCTGCTGCAAGCCGATATTGGCGTGCAGCACTTTCTGGTGGGCATGGTCAAAGCGCCGATCTTCGCCTTCCTGATCGCTGCCATTGGTTGTCTTGAAGGCTTCAAGGTCAGCGGCAGCGCCGAATCCGTGGGCGCGCACACCACTTCAAGCGTCGTGCAGTCGATTTTCGTAGTGATCGTGCTCGATGCCATGGCCGCACTGTTTTTCATGGAGATGGGTTGGTGAGGACGATGCCGAAGACGCGTGATCCAGTGATTGAAGTGCGCGGCCTGTGCAATCGCTTTGGCAGCCAAAGCGTGCACGAGAACCTCGACCTGGACCTGTATCGCGGGGAAATCCTTGCGGTGGTCGGCGGTTCGGGCAGCGGTAAGTCGGTGCTGCTGCGCAGCATCGTTGGTCTGCGCCGTCCCGACGCGGGCAGTGTTCGGGTGTTTGGCCAGGACCTGCAGGGCGCGTCGGATCAGGAGCGCTCGTTGGTGGAGCGGCGTTTTGGCGTGCTGTTTCAAAAGGGCGCCTTGTTCTCTTCGCTGACCCTGACCGAAAACGTCGCGCTGCCGCTGATCGAACATGCAGGCCTCAATCGCGACGAGGCCGAACATCTGGCGGGGGTGAAGCTGGCGTTGGCCGGGCTGCCGCTGTCCTCCGCGCACAAATATCCAGCGTCACTGTCCGGTGGCATGATCAAGCGCGCCGCGCTGGCCCGCGCGTTGGCGCTGGACCCGGACATCCTGTTTCTCGACGAGCCAACGGCCGGCCTTGATCCGATTGGCGCGGCGGCGTTCGACCAGTTGATCCTGACCCTGCGCGATGCCTTGGGCCTGAGTGTGTTTCTGGTCACCCATGATCTGGACACGCTGTACACGATCACCGACCGGGTTGCTGTGTTGTCGCAGAAACGTGTGCTGGTGGCGGATCAGATCGACAAGGTTTCGGCCACCAACGACGCCTGGATCCACGAATACTTCCATGGCCCGCGCGGCCGCGCGGCATACTCCGCTTCCTTGCCTAAAGAGGTCTGACGATGGAAACCCGTGCCCATCATGTATTGATTGGCCTGTTCACCGTGCTGGTGGTGGCTGCGGCGCTGCTGTTCGGCTTGTGGCTGGCCAAGTCCAGCGTCGACAGCGCGTTCAAGGATTACGAAGTGGTGTTCAACGAAGCCGTAACGGGTTTGTCCCAGGGCAGCGCGGTGCAATACAGCGGGATCAAGATCGGCGATGTGATCACGCTGCGCCTGGACCCGAAAGATCCGCGCCGGGTGCTGGCGCAGATCCGTGTCACCGGCGAGACGCCCATCAAGCAGGATACTCAGGCCAAGCTGGCGCTGACCGGCATTACCGGCACCTCGATCATCCAGCTCAGTGGCGGCACGCCGCAGAGTCCGGAACTGGTCGGGCATGACGGCAAGCTGCCGATCATCATTGCCTCACCATCGCCGATTTCGCGCCTGCTCAACGACAGCAGCGACCTCATGAGCAGCGTCAATCAGCTGCTGCAGAACGCCAATCTGATGTTCTCGGCCGATAACGTGAAGAGCCTGAGTCGCACGCTGGACCATCTTGAGCAAACCACAGGCGCCATTGCCGATCAGCGCGACGATATTCGCCAGACCCTCAAGCAGCTCGCCCAGGTCGGCAAACAGGCCAGCGCGACCATGGAACAAACGGCAGCGCTGATGCGCAACGCCAACGGCATGCTCAACAGTGACGGCAAACAGATATTCAACAGCGCTGAACAGGCGATGAAGTCGTTGCAACAAAGCAGCGCGACCATCAACCGGCTACTCAATGGCAACCAGCAGTCCCTGGACAGTGGCATGCAAGGGCTGGGTGAGTTGGGGCCAGCGGTTCGCGAACTGCGCGATACCATGAGTTCACTGCGCGCGATTTCCCGCCGCCTGGAAGCCAATCCGAGCGGTTACCTGCTGGGCAGCGACAAGAACAAGGAGTTTGAGCCATGAGGTTTTTTGTAGGCGACACGCTGCCCTCCTCTGTAGGAGGGGATTTGTCCCCGAAGACGCCGGCCCGGACAGCTTTGTTTTTCCGACTGCCTCGTTGTCTGGCCAATTGCATTCGGGGACAAGTCCCCTCCTACCGATCTGTTATGACCGAAAAATCATCTCGTGCGGCAAATGCGAATTCATTCGCCGAGCTGCCGCCACCGTCGTCTGTAGTAGGGGATTTGTCCCCGAAGACGCCAGCCCGGACAGCTTTGTTTTTCCGACTGCCTCGTTGTCTGGCCAATTGCATTCGGGGACAAGTCCCCTCCTACCGACCTTTTCTGGCAGCTGCGAAGCTGTTTCTACTCGGCACCTTCCTGCTGACCAGCGCCTGTTCGATCCTGCCCAAATCCGAGCCGACGGACGTTTACCGCCTGCCGATCAGTTCGACTGCGGTCAAACCTGCCAACGTTCAACCGATGAATTGGTCATTGCGCCTGGCGCGGCCCAAGGCCAGTGAAACCCTCGACAGCCCGCGTATCGCCGTAGTGCCGCAGGGCGATTTGATCAGCAGTTACAAAGGCGCGCGCTGGAGTGATCCGGCCCCGGTGCTGTGGCGCAATCGTCTACTGGACGCGTTCGCTCGTGACGGCCGTGTGCCGCTGCTGAGTACCGACGAGAGTAATTTGCAGGCCGACTTTGAAGTCGGTGGCGAATTGCAGGCGTTTCAGAGCGAATACCACGGCGAGGCCATCGACGTGGTGATCCGCCTGGATGCGCGCTTGGTCAGTGCCAATCAGCGCATTGTCGCCACCCGTCGCTTCGAGGTGCGCCAGCCGCTCAAGGACAAGCAGCTACCCGCCGTGGTGGCGGGCATTGGCAAAGCGGCTGACGTGCTGGCCGCGCAGGTCTTGCAATGGACCGTCGAGCAGGGTCAGCAACACTACGCAGCGGTCGCGCCGAAGAACCAGTAGCAGACGAATATCGCCGCGATCACGCCGGCCAGTTCCGCCAGCAGCGCGCAACCCACGGCGTGGCGTGCACGCTGGATGCCGACCGCGCCGAAATACACCGCCAGCACGTAGAAGGTGGTTTCGGTACTGCCTTGAATGGTCGCGGCCACGAGCGCCGGGAAGCTGTCCACGCCTTGGGTCTGCATGGTTTCGATGAGCATTGCCCGGGCAGCGCTGCCGGAGAATGGCTTGACCAGCGCGGTGGGCAGCGCATCGACGAACCGCGTGTCCAGGCCGAACCAGGTGACCACATGGCGAATGCCTTCCAGGCCGAAATCCAGCGCCCCGGAAGCGCGCAACACGCCCACCGCACAGAGCATCGCCACCA
This sequence comes from Pseudomonas syringae, assembly GCF_001698815.1. Lineage (GTDB taxonomy): Bacteria > Pseudomonadota > Gammaproteobacteria > Pseudomonadales > Pseudomonadaceae > Aquipseudomonas > Aquipseudomonas syringae_A. The sequence continues at coordinate 12,773 of NZ_LGSI01000019.1, forward strand.
GATACGGCAGCAAACTCTTGGCGACGTCAAAGCCTTCCTTTGCGCCTTCGACAAACGCCTCGTAGACCTTGACCTTGCGTAATGCGCCGATGATCAGGAACAGCATGATCAGGCCAAACAGCGTCAGATTGCCGAGGATCGACGACAAACCCGCCAAGGCCGCTGCCGACATGGTTGCCAGCAAGGCCATGAAACCGCCGAGAATCAGCGCGCCGGGGATCAGATACGCGAGCACCACCGGGTCCCACAGGCGCAAGCGCTGCATGACCGCCACCGACAGCAGGCCAACCAGGGTCGAAGCGCTGGTCGCCAGCAGAATCGGCAGGAATACCAGGGTCGGGTCCACAGCGCCTTGCTGAGCGCGATACATGAAGATCGTGACCGGCAGCAAAGTGAGTGACGAGGCGTTGAGCACCAGAAACAGGATTTGCGCGTTGCTGGCGGCGGTCTGGCTGGGGTTGAGTTCTTGCAGCGAACGCATGGCTTTCAATCCGATGGGCGTGGCCGCGTTGTCCAGGCCCAGCGCGTTGGCGGCGAAGTTGAGGGTAATCAGGCCGATGGCTGGGTGCCCGGCCGGGACTTCCGGCATCAGGCGCAGGAACAGCGGGCCAAGCGCCTTGGCGAGCCATTCGACGATCCCGGCTTTTTCGGCAATCCGCAAAAAGCCCAGCCAGAGGGTGAGGGTGCCGAACAGCAGGACCATCACTTCGACGGACAGCTTGGCCATGGCGAAAATGCTTTCCACCATCGCCGCGAAAACCCCCGCGTTACCGCCAATCAGCCACTGCGCCAATGCAGACACGGCCGCCACGACAAAAAAACCAAGCCATAGGCCATTGAGCATCAGTAAGTCCCCCCAAGATGCGGCGATGATAGCGGTGGGGGGATAAACAACAAAGCCCCACGCCAGGCGCGGGGCTTCAAATGCAGAAGGGTTGCCACGATTGACCTCTCGGGGACAAGTCCCCTCCTACCGGTTTTGCACTGGACCGGTAGGACCGGACTTGTCCGGGAAGGTGATGGTCAGGTTGAATCTTTGCCTCAGTTAGACGCTGTCTCACCCGCTGGCAGCGGGTCTTTGCTGCGCCAGTGTGGCAGGGAGTTCCAGTAGCGTTGGCCTTTGGCGTCGTCGTACATGCCTTCCCAGCGGGAGATGACCAATACGGCCAAGGCATTGCCGATCACGTTCAACGCGGTACGCGCCATGTCCATGATGCGGTCCACGCCGGCAATGAACGCCAGGCCTTCCAGCGGAATGCCCGCGCTGCCCAATGTTGCCAGCAATACCACGAACGAAACGCCCGGAACCCCGGCGATACCCTTGGAGGTGACCATCAAGGTCAGGACCAACATCAATTGCGCGCCGATCGACAGATCAATGCCATACAACTGCGCGATGAAAATCGCCGCGATGCTTTGATACAGCGTCGAACCGTCAAGGTTGAACGAATAACCGGTCGGGACCACAAAGCTGCAGATCGCTTTCGGCGCGCCGTAGGCTTCCATCTTCTCGATAACGCGCGGCAACACGGTTTCCGAACTGGCGGTGGAGTACGCCAGAACCAATTCGTCCTTGAAGATGCGCATCAGCTTCACGACCGAGAAGCCGAACATCTTCGCAATCAGGCCCAGCACCACGAAGGCGAAGAAGGCGATGGCCACGTAAACCAGAATCACCAGCTTGGCCAACGGCAGCAGCGAAGCAAAACCGAAGTTCGCCACGGTCACGGCAATCAGGGCGAATACGCCAATCGGCGCGTAGTTCATGATCATGTGGGTGACCTTGAACATGGTTTCCGAAACGCCCTGGAAAACCCGGACCAGTGGATCACGCACTTCGGCCTGCAGGCTGGACAAGCCCAGGCCGAACAACACCGAGAAGAAGATGATCGGCAGCATGTCGCCACGGGCGATGGCTGCGAAGATGTTCGACGGGATCAGGTTGAGAATCGTCGCGATGAACGCGTGATCGTGCTGAACCTCGGCGGTTGTCTTCTGATACTGCGAGATATCCACAGTGCCCAGCGTGCTCATGTCGATGCCTGAGCCCGGCTGGAACAGATTGGCCAGCACCAGCCCGACCAGAATGGCAACGGTGGTGACGATCTCGAAGTAAATGATGGTCTTCAGGCCGATGCGACCCAGCTTCTTGGCGTCGCCGACGCCAGCAATGCCCACCACCAGGGAAGAAACCACAATCGGGATGACGATCATCTTGATCAAGCGGATAAAGATGTCGCCCGCAGGTTGCAGGATATTGCTGATCCACCACGCTTTTTCAGCGCTGAAATGGTTAAGCAGTGCTCCCAGCGCAATCCCGAGAACCAGACCAATGAGAATCTGCCAGGCCAGGCTCAGCTTTGCCTTCTTCATGTCGTTACCTTTTTCAAGTGGCTAGGACATCTCTAAAACCGACGCGCTCGACGTTGCTCATTCCACAGCAGCTACGAGGGCATGGATGCCTTTAGAGCTGTCCTGAGAAGGTCGCCGCAAACGAGCATCCTGGCTCTGTAGCGGGCGAAAAAAGGCGCAACTATTAGCACCAGACGACCCATCGTCTAATGCCGAAAACGACTACCCTATGCCGAATCGGCATAATGTCGTTTTGGCGTGAAAGTGTCGTAAAGCGTCGGGTAGATACCGCTATTCGGCTGGGAAGTGGCTAATACGTCGCCTGTGGCGCGATAGACCTATAACAACAGGAGGAGTTTTGAGTGTGGAAATGGGGTTTTGGTGGGGATATTTCCTACAGGTTTTGACTGACGTGCGGCGATGTGACGCGCGGGCACGAGAACCCGGAAATGGTAAAGCGCAACGCAGGCCCTGAAATGACCTTCAACGCTATTCGAAGAGCCAGACATGGACTTGCGCTGCGGTTTTTCCTGACCCGGCCCTTGCGGAAGTACTCCCTGTACTCCTAGGTCACTTCGATCCGAACAATCAAAGCATCCCGGCCCCTTGGTCATGCGCCAGTCGTTATCGGACCGCGCAGCTCTCAAAAGAGCAGCCCCCAAGAGGGGCGCTCTTCTGTCTTTAAATCAGTACCAGTTCGGATCCTTGCGCAGCTGCTCTTGCAACAAAGCCTGCATGCCTTCGTCCGGCTTACCCAAGTAGCGATAAGTGGCATGGCGAGTTGGCGATTTGTCGGCGGGCAAACCCGCAGGCACATCGACCAGCATCGCGTAGGCATCCTGCTTGTCGAGGCTGTATGCCACGATCAGGCGCTTGCTGCGGCATGAGTCAGCTGTTTCGCACAGTGGTCCGACGATATATGGCTTGCTGTCTTCCGTAACGGCATTCATTTGTTGCTCAGAGACACCGGAGAGATTGATTACCCAGTCGGGCAAGCGCTCTTCCTTCTTCACGACGCCCATCCATGTCTGCCGATACTCGGGGGCGGAACTCAATAGTTCGTTGACCCGGGTCTGTCCATCATTGGCAGCCATTGCCAGGGCACTGCCGCCCATGAGCAGGGCGGCGGCCAGAGAGTGGAGAGAAGCACGCATGTGTCAGCCTCGGCCGCGACGGCCAAAGAAGAAGGACACAACGAACATGACCAGGAACACGACGAACAGGATCTTGGCGATACCCGTAGCTGTGCCCGCGATACCGCCGAAGCCCAGAACTGCAGCGACGATGGCGATGATTAGAAACGTGATTGCCCAACTCAACATGGTGATTCTCCTTTACTACCGTTTTAAATAATGGGGTGTGCTGCGTTCACTGCAAGGCGGGTTTAGAAAACCCAGGTTTGCCTCTGCGGCATTTCACTGACTTCCACGTTGCCATCTACCGGCATCAAGCTCAGGGCAGTGTCCTTGACCATCGGCACGCTGACCGTGGAATAGGACTGGCTGTAAGTGAACTGCTGTTTGATCTGGGTCGCTTCGTGAGCGCTGCTCCAGTGTTGATACTGTTGGATCGAAAGCAATGTGACCAAGAGTGCGAAGGTGGCGAACAAGCCTTGCTGGATGTGCAGAGGCGAAATACGCAGTTGTGCAAGACGCTGGCTGTTCATCCGAGTGCTCCTTCCACCTTGGTGGACCTTCGTGGACCTTCAATCTTGATCTGTGAGCCGGTAAATTCACGGCTTGGGTTAGGAGGTGTAATGCAGACTGCATGCCAGCTTTTTAATCTTTGTAAAACCTATGTAAATCAGTAGGTTGCAAAGGATATTCGCGGCGGGAGAGTAGCATCCTGCACGATTGACCCTTTGGCATCGTGCGTTCTGCACGAACGCACCATGCTCTTGTGCGGCCAAGGCGCCGAGCGGGTCAGCCCGCCGTGCGCGCCATGACCTTCAATGCATCGGCATTCACACCTTTGACCCCGCGAATATTGCGCGCGGTTTCCACGGCCAATTCCTTCTCGGCGAAGTTGGCGACGATGCCATTGAGGGTCACCAAACCGTCCTTGGTTTCCACCTTGATATTCAGGCCGTCGAGGTTGCGGCTGTAGATCAGGCTGGATTTCACCTTGCTGGTGATCCAGGCATCGCTAAGCTGTTCCACAGGATTGGCGGACGGTGGCTGAACCTTGGAAGCAATCGAGTCCTGAGCGCTCAAGCTAACCAGATTGTTGACGCTGGTGACCCCGTTGGTGTTGCTCGCCAGGCTGCCGGCCAGTTCCTTGGCTTCAGGGCTGGTGGCACGACCTTTGAGGGTGACGACGCCGTCTTTGCTGTCCACATCAATGTTCAGCGCTTCAGTGACGCTGTTCCACAGCAGCTTGGATTTGACCGTGGCAGTCAGCGTGGCGTCCTCGAAGCTTTGCGCCAGATTGGCCTTGGTGCCGGGTTCAGCGGCGACGTTGGCGTCGATTTCCAGCTGGTTATCGACCTTATCGATGCCGTCAACGTCCAAGGCAATCCGTTGCGCCAGTTCGCGATCCACTTCGTTTTCGACTTTGCCTTTGAGAATGGCAGTGCCCTGTTCGACGTTGACGTCGATCTTGAACGGGCTCAGGTGACGATTGAGCGCGAAGGCGGTCCAGATCGAACCTTCCTGCCGCGCTTCGGCCAATTGGCTGGGCAAATCTTGCTGGGCGGCGCTGGCTAGCAGCGGATTCAACCCCAGCACGGTGATTGTTGCGGTGGCCAGAGCGAGCTTTTTCAGCGGGTGCATGGCGCATCTCCATCAATTGCAGTACGTAAATTTCATTTCATCGCCTGAGGCGAAAAGCTAAGGAAACCCGCAAGGCCTATGCCAGCGAATATTCCTACTGAATTTTCAACAAATTCAGCATCTTACTGTTTAAGGTGGCAGACCGTTACCATGCAGCACGCCGAATCAATCAGAATTGACCATGCAACTTGCCCGATTATTCTGAGACTAACTCAAGACAATTCACTTAGGAGCGTAGGAAAAATGGAAGCAGCCACTGAGAATCAGGGCCGTATTCTGCTTGTGGATGACGAATCCGCGATCCTTCGCACGTTCCGCTATTGCCTGGAAGATGAGGGCTACAGCGTCGCGACCGCCAACAGCGCAGCGCAGGCGGAAACGTTGCTGCAACGCCAGGTGTTCGACCTGTGCTTTCTGGATTTGCGACTTGGCGAAGACAACGGCCTGGATGTTCTGGCGCAAATGCGTATCCAGGCGCCGTGGATGCGGGTCGTGATTGTCACTGCGCACTCGGCGGTCGATACCGCGGTTGATGCCATTCAGGCGGGTGCCGCCGATTATCTGGTCAAGCCATGCAGCCCCGACCAATTGCGCCTGGCCACGGCCAAGCAGCTGGAAGTCCGCCAGCTGTCGGCGCGGCTCGAAGCGTTGGAAGGTGAAGTGCGCAAACCCAAGGACGGCCTGGATTCCCACAGCCCGGCGATGATGGCGATTCTCGAAACCGCGCGGCAAGTGGCCAACACCGATGCCAACATCCTGATCCTCGGCGAGTCGGGCACAGGTAAAGGCGAGCTGGCGCGGGCCATTCACGGCTGGAGCAAACGCTCCAAGAAGTCCTGCGTGATCATCAACTGCCCGTCGCTGACTGCGGAGCTCATGGAAAGCGAGCTGTTCGGTCACAGCCGCGGCGCGTTTACCGGTGCCAGCGAAAGCACGCTCGGTCGCGTTAATCAGGCCGATGGCGGCACGCTGTTTCTTGACGAGATCGGCGACTTTCCGCTCACGTTGCAACCCAAGTTGCTACGTTTCATCCAAGACAAAGAATACGAGCGGGTGGGTGATCCGGTGACGCGTCGCGCCGACGTGCGCATTCTTGCCGCGACCAACCTGAACCTGGAGGACATGGTGCGCAGCGGACGTTTCCGGGAAGACTTGCTGTACCGTCTGAACGTCATCACCCTGCATTTGCCGCCGTTGCGCGAGCGCAGTGAAGACATCCTTACCCTGGCTGATCGCTTTCTGGCGCGCTTCGTCAAGGAATACGCCCGTCCCGCTCGCGGTTTCAGCGAAGAAGCGCGGGCCGCGCTGCTCAACTATCGCTGGCCCGGCAATATTCGCGAGCTGCGTAACGTCATCGAGCGCGCCAGCATCATTTGCCCGCAAGAGCGCGTTGAAATCAGCCACTTGGGCATGGCCGAACAACCTACCAGCAATGCTCCGCGCGTTGGCGCGGCACTGAGTCTGGATGAGCTGGAAAAAGCTCACATCGGCGCAGTGCTGGCGACCAGCGAAACCCTGGATGCGGCGGCCAGGACGCTGGGCATCGACGCTTCGACGCTTTACCGAAAACGCAAGCAGTACAACTTATGAATCGCCGCCCATGAAATTGGCGATGAAGTTGCGCACCCGGCTGTTCCTGAGCATTTCTGCCTTGATAACGGTCGCGTTATTGGGGCTGATGCTGGGACTGGTCAGCGTCATGCAGATGGCCAAGTCCCAGGAATCGTTGATCGAGGAAAACTTCGTCACCCTGGATATCGGCCTGAAACTGCGGCAGAACCTCGGCGATCAGCTGGTCATGATGCTCAACGAGACGCCCGATCCCTCGACGCTCAAGGCGGCGCAGGATCAGTTTCGCGAGTTCTTGACCCAAGGTATCGAGCACGATACGCAGATCAACATCGATAACGGTTTCAAGGCTGCCAGCGCTGACTATCAGAAATTCCTCGAAGCGTATGCGCAAACCCGGGATGACCCTCGGAGTCTGCGCGACAACACCGAGCTGAGTCAGCGTTTCAACTCCCTGCGCAACAATCTGCTGGCCGCCCATCGACAATCCCTGAGCAATATCAGTGAGGCCGAAACCCATTCCCGGGATCGGGCGTTGTGGGTGGCCGGGCTATTAGGCCTGGTGGGCATCGCCGTGCTGATCATTGGTTTCGTTACTGCCCACGGCATCGCCCGACGCTTCGGCGCGCCGATCGAGGCGCTGGCAAAAGCTGCCGACAAAATCGGCCAAGGCAACTTCGAGGTCACGCTGCCGATTTCATCTGCGGCAGAAATGAACCTGCTGACCCGCCGTTTTGGCGTGATGGCTGAAGCGTTGCGTCAGCATCAGGCAACCAACGTCGACGAACTGCTCGCCGGCCAGCAACGCCTGCAGGCGGTGCTGGACAGCATCGATGACGGCTTGTTGATGATCGACCGTCAGGGCCGTCTGGAGCACCTCAACCCTGTGGCCCAGCGCCAGCTTGGCTGGGACGAGGAACGACTGGGCCAAGGCCTTGGCGAGGCGTTGCAGCGTCCCGAGCTGGATGAACAGCTGTATCTGACCCTGCGCGGCGGCACGCTGGAGCGAGCACCGGAAGATTTGTCGATTGATATCGATGGCGAAACCCGACTGCTGACGTACAGCCTGACGCCGGTAAGCCATACCAAGGGCCACATTCTGGGTGCGGTGATGGTGCTGCACGACGTCACCGAACAGCGCGCCTTTGAGCGAGTGCGCAGCGAGTTTGTCCTGCGCGCCTCCCATGAACTGCGCACGCCGGTGACCGGTATGCACATGGCGTTCGGCCTGCTTCAGGAGCGGGTGCATTTTGCCGAGGATTCGCGCGAAGCGGACCTGTTCAACACCGTCAATGAAGAAATGCAGCGCTTGATGCAACTGATCAACGACCTGCTGAATTTCTCCCGCTATCAAAATGGTCTGCAAAAGCTGACGCTGGAGCCATGTTCGGTCGACGAAATGCTCGAACAGGCGCGCTTGCGCTTTGAAGAGCGGGCCGGGGAGCAGGACATCGTGCTCACCGTGGAGCTCGAGGATCAACTGCCAGAACTGAATGGCGATCGCGTGCAGTTGGAGCGGGTGCTGGACAACCTGCTCGACAACGCCATCCGCCATACACCGGAGAAAGGCCTCATCCGCCTCCAGGCCAGGCGCCACGGCGAGCGGGTGATCATCAGCGTCGAGGACAATGGCGAAGGTATTGCCTACGGCCAGCAGGGGCGCATTTTCGAACCCTTCGTCCAGGTCGGCCGCAAAAAAGGCGGCGCCGGACTTGGCCTGGCACTGTGCAAGGAAATCGTGCAACTGCACGGCGGCCGCATGGGCGTTTATTCCCGGCCGGGGCAGGGCACGCAGTTTTATATGGCGTTGCCGCTTTAAGCCTCTTTAAGCCCGTTGGAGCGAGGTTTGCCCGCGAATCGGCCGTAGGAGCGACTTTAGTCGCGAAGGCGTCAATTGCCCTCCCGGCTAAAG
>NZ_LGSI01000057.1 GCF_001698815.1 Pseudomonas syringae
CCCGTAGGAGCGGCTTCAGCCGCGAGGGCTTGCTCCCGGCTAAAGCCGGTCCTACAGGAGCCATCGCGGGCAGCCTCACTCCTACAGCCGAGTCAGCGTTTGTCTTCGCCAAACTCCACGTGCAGATCTTCATCAAGGCGGTTGCTCGATGAGCCATTTTTCTGTGGCGTTTCGTCGAAGTGCTGCCATTCCGCGCTCTGGAAACGGAACAGGCTGTCATCGGCTGGCGCTTCGCGTTCGCCGTATTCGTGAATCGAATAGTGGGCGTATTCGACCTTGTCGGCCCAGTCCGATTGCAGTAGCCCGTCAGCGGCCAGATCGCGGTACCAGTCGTTTTCCTTCTCGCTGGCCTTCTGCTTTTTGTTGTGGTCGACGAAATAACCGATGATCCCGCCGATCACTGCCAGCACCACGCCGACCAGGAAGAACGGTCCGGTCAGTGCTGCCGCCGAACCCGCGCCGACCAGCGCCGCCGCACCCAGCACGCCCGCCGATGCGCCGAACGCCCCGGCAGCGATTTGCAGGCCGCCCGCCGCCTTGGCCAACGGATCACCGGTTTCGATACCGCTCTTGATGGTGAATGCGCCCAGCACAATGTCGGCGAAACCGCCCACCACGTCCGTGGCCGGACCGAGCACCTTGATCACTGAGCCGGCAATCTTGGCCGCTTTGCCAGGTGCCAGCTTGGCAGCGCCCGAGCCGGTTACAGCCTCGTCGATATGCTGGCTGATGCCGTCCTGCACCGAGTTGACCGAAGCCGTGTCCGACAAATCCGTGGGGTCGAAGCCCGGCGCATTTTTCAGTGTCTGCTCGATTTTGGTGGTCAGCTCACCGGGCATTTTTGTCAGGCGATATTCCATCTTGCCTTCCTGAACGCCACCCTTGCCCCAGATTTCCGGGACCGTTTTGTCCAGCCCGAGGAAGTCCACCAGGCCGCCTTTACCCATCAGATCAGCGACCGCATCGCCCATTTTGACGAACTGCCCGGAAGCACCGGCGAAACTCATGAAATCCTTGGCAATCGCCAAACGTTGCAGCGGTGTTTCCGCGAGTTTTCCGCCGTCGCCCGCCAGCTGGTAAATGCCGGAGAACAACGAAACACCGGCGCCCATGGAACCCAGCACACCTTTGGTGTTGAGGGCGCTGAACACTTCGCCCATCTTGCCGCGTTCGGCAATCGGCACGTAAGGTTTGGACAGGGCAGTGGTGATGTCGTCTGACGAAATGGTGCCGTTGGTTTTGTAGACATCCCCCAGTTCCTTGAGGGCCTTGGTGACCGCCGAGGATTTTTCCTTGCCTTGCATGCCTTCTTCGAGAAATTTCTCGATGGTTTCCTGAGTGCGGCGCGGCAAGTCTATCAGCTCGCCCTTGAGCACGCTTTTCAGCAGGCCGAACAGGTCTTTGGTGGCCAGCTCGCTGTTTTCTTCGGAGATCTTGCTCGGGTCGGCGATCAGGTCATTGAGGTCGCTGGTCAGGCCGTCGGCCTGGATCGACTGCGCGGCCTTGGTGGCGGCAGCCGGGTCGAACAACGACAGCGACGTCAGCGTATCGCTCAGATCCTGTTGCGCCTCATGGGCCTTGCCTTGTTTCTGCAAATCCTTGAGGTAGGTGATGTATTCCGGGTTGGCGACGAGGTCGAGCAATTTCTGCTTGATCTCGTCCTTGTTCGGCAGGCGGTTGATGGCGCCGTCCATTTTGCCTTTGTAGTCGGCCTGCACGGTGGGGTCGGAGAACAGTGCGCTGATCTGATCCTTCAAGGCGCCGCCGTCGATGATGTCGTGCATGTCGGCTGAAGACAGCTCGGTCTGCTTGTCATCGAACACTCGCCAGGTGCCGCCGAACGCGCCCTGATCTTCTTCATAACCGGTCAGGCCGCGACCGTTCTGATAGGCGGCCTGGGCTTCGAGGGCGCGGACCAGCTTGGCGCGCGGGTCATCTTTCGGGATGTCACCGCTCTTGACGCCTTCGCGGTAGGTGTCGAGCAATTCCTTGGTGGCCAATTCGCTGACGGTCAGTTCCGGCGATTCGTCGTCATCGGGATCGGCTTTGACGCCGGTGCCCAGATTCAGCACATCCAGTTCGTCCTGCGGGGGCAGGTTGGAGCCGCTGCGGGTGCTGTCGACTTCAGCAGCGGTGAAGGCTTCCCATTTGGCGACCACATCATCGTAAAGCTGCGGGTTGAGTTCCTTGGAAACGATGACCTTACCTTCGCTGGTCTCGTAACGAATCAGGCCATCGCCCAGTTCGTCCGGCGAGCCGAAGGTGATGTCGACGTTCTTGAGGAAGTCGCTGCCCCCGGCGAGTTTGTAGCCTTCGGCTTCGCTGGTGTGAATCTTCGACCAGGTTTCGTTGGCGGTGGTCGCGCTCTTGAACAGCTCGGGGGTAAGGTCTTTGGAGACCACGACTTTGGTGCCGTCGTGCAGCTCGTAAGTCAGGGTTTCGCCTTCCTGGCCCACCGTCCAGTTGAAGTTCTTGTAATCGTTGAGTTCCGGCACCGGCGTGCCTTGATCGGCCAGGGTTGCGCCGCCGGAAACCGCCGTATTGATATCGCCGGACTTGGCCGGATCGTTGATCACACCTTGCAGGGCCACCAGATAGTCGAACAGCTTGGGATTGTCATCACGGGCGACGATGACTTTTTCGTCGCCGTTGTTGTAGCGGATCAATCCTGGGCCGACTTCATCGACCGTGCCGACAGCGGTGCCGCTGTAGGGCGGCCAGACTTCGTTATCCGTAGCCCGGCGATAGCCGCCGGTTTCGCTCTCGCGTAACCCGCTCATGGTGGCGTAGGCATCATTGACCTGTTTGAACACGGTCGGATTTTCCCGATCGGAGACCACGTACTTCTTGCCGTCCTGAGTGACGTAACGCACCACGCCTGGTCCGACTTCCTCGGCAGGCCCGATGATCTGGAAGTCGCCGAATTTCTCGGGGCCGTCCTGATCGGGCGCCACGCGCTGATAGCCTTCGGTTTCGCTGGCATGGATACCGGTCAATGCCTTGAAGTCTGCCGAAACCTGCTTGAACAGTTCCGGATTGTCCTGTTCGGCGACGATCACGCTCTTGCCGTCCGCGGTGGTGTAGCGGATCAGGCCCGGGCCTTTTTCGTCAGGCGGGCCGATGAAACCGTACTCCCCCAGCGTGGCGGGTGCTGCGCTGTCCTTGTCGGCCAAGGCGTAACCTTCGGCCTTGCTTTCCTTGATCGATTGCAGGGTAGGGCGGTCTTCCACCACCTGCTTGTACAACTTGGGATTCGACGACTTGCTGACCAACACCTGCTCGCCGCCCTGAGTGACGAAACGCACCGTGTCCGCCGCGACCGTGCCCGGCTCTTCAATGGACTGATAGTCCTTGAGCGCTGGCGCTTTTTCATCGGGCGTCGCCGGACGATAAGAGTCGGCATTCTTGACGCTGCTCTTGAGCACCGAAGTGAACAACGTTTTCGGCGGCGTTCCCCGCGTCAGCGGTTTAGCATCGGGCGTGTTAGTCAGGGGGCGAGTCGACATATGTTTTAACTCCTGTTTTAACCGGTCAGCCTGACAGCACGGCTCGGGCTGATTAAAGGGAAGTATCGATCCAGAGGTTATTCATTGGCAGTTATCAAGTAGTGCTTGCTCACTGCGCGATATCGGCCGACCAAAGACTGAAAGCCAGCGATATAAAGCTATATAAAAAGTGTGATGCAGTGCGCACCAGATCAAGCCGCCTCAGATGAATTACAGGCTGCGGCAGTGGAGAGTCGTGTAGCGTCTGAATACGCTGGGACACTATCAGAGCCCAATGAATATAGGCGGTTCACGGTCTTTGTTTCACAACATTTCACAACCGCGCATGCTGCTTCACGCGGGTTTCGCAGCATTTGCCGTCTGGGCTGATCGACGCGAAACCCTTGCAGTGCAGGCTATTACACCGATGACAGTGAATATAAATAAAGTTCACTTTAGGCCGGTAAAAATTTCCGACACTAATGTTTTCTAGGTTAAAACTCGTGAAGGCTAAATGATATCGCGATATGTTTTTAGTGGGTTTTATTACATCAAACCTTTCACAAGTTTTCACAACGTCCAGTTATTTCATCTGCGTACTATCAATGGGTGCAACGCAGTCCGGGTAATGAAGAAGTTGCCTGGCAATTTCAGGATTGACTGTTGCGCATGCCCTATCAGTTTGCCGCATAGCGGCTGAAGACATCCCCATCCATGCAAGGAGATCCAAAATGAGTGAAGTCCCTCCAGCAAGCTCCGGCGGCGGCGCAGATGCAGCTATCGCAAAGATGGAAGCTACTTTCGATATGGCTATCGAGAAGTCGGCAAAGATTACCGAGCTGACCACAGCCAAGAAAGCTGAGCTCGATGCGACCAAGCAACGGCCTCAGAACTGACGTCGTCATGCGGGCAGCGTCAGCGCTGTCCGCATGTCTGCCTGCTGTAATCGTATCGCTTCGATCGACCGTTTTTGCTCGGCGTTCTTCGCGCCACAGGCTGCGCATCCCACACGGGTAACTCGATCATGACAGCCCTTGTTTCCTTGAGCTCCATGCCCGGTTCTGAACCCGGTTCAGCGGCCCAGGGTAAAAGCACTCCGGTGCTCAGTATCACTCACGGTCTGCATCAGGGGGTTTGCCTTGCCCTGGACAAGTCCGTCTATATTATTGGCAGTGCCGCCAGTGCTGACCTGTTGCTCAGCGACAGCGGCATTGCCGACCGACATATGGCCCTGCGCTTTGCCAATGGCCAGGTGGCTGTCGAAGCGCTTGGCGCCGACGTCAGCGTATTCAGTCAGGATGCTCGGGAAATCAGAATTCCCGCAGGCAGGGGGCATCGCGCGCGTCTGCCGCTGGACATCCGCCTGGGCAGCGCGCGTCTGACATTGACCAGCGACAGCGACCCGCTCGCCAGGCCGCCGGTGGATCCGGTTGCGCCCATCTGGCAACGCAAGCCGCAATGGATCGTCGCGCTGGTGCTGATGTTTCTCTGCGTCGGCGCGTTCGCCTTTCGCGGGGAGCCACTGCCCGCCCTGGCGTTACCCGCACCTGCCGCAACCCCCGTCGCCGATGAGCGCACACAGACTGTCAGCCAGGCGCGCCTCTGGCTTGAGCAGCAATTGCGTACAGCGAATCTGGACAGGATCAAGGTCAGCGAGATCGATGGTCAATTGAACGTGGCAGGCAGTTTCGATCCTGCGCAGAAGGCGCAGTGGACCCAGGTGCAGCAAGCTTTCGACGGGCGCTTCGGCCAGCAGGTCATCCTGCATCCCGGCGTGGTAGCGGGCGCTGAAGTTGCCAAGCCGCGTGTGCGCTTTCAGGCAGTGTGGTTCGGTCCCAATCCCTACGTGATCAACGACAGCGGCAAGCGCCTTTATCCCGGTGCCGCGCTGGCAGATAACTGGACATTGCAAAGCATCGCAAACAATCAGGTGATTCTCGCTCGTGGTGAAGAGAGGTTCACCTTCACCCTATGAGAATCGACCCGCGCCCACTGTTGCCCACCACTCCTGACAAAGCCCCGCCGGTTGAAGGCGTTCGGCCGATCAGCCCCCGGCAAGGCGCGCGTTTCGATGCGGTGCTCAGCAAGCGCGAGATCCTCGCACGACGTTCGTTACGCGGCGAAGTGGCGCAATCGGGCGTAACCGGCGCGGTCAACCCTGAGTTGTTTGGCAGCGCCCGCTCCCTGGAAATTCTCGATTACGTCTTGCACACCGTGCTGCCGGCCCTGGATGCCGAGCCAGAAATCAAAGCCCTGGCCCATGAGTTGATCCGCGAAGAAATCTACTTGCGTCGCACCCTCGAACAGCAACGAGCGGAGGTGCAGGAATGAGTGTTCATGATGGCTCTCGTGACGAGCAGGACTGCATCGAACTGCTCAAGGGCATGGGCGAATTGTATCGACGTGGCGGCCAGTCGCAGCGGGCGCTGGTCATGTTGCTGATTGCCGCGCAGCTGGCACCCACCGATCCGGCGCTGTTGCGCAATCTGGTGATGGCCTTCACCGACAGCGGCCAGGCGGATCGCGCTTTGGCGGCGCTGGACCGTCTGGTGGACTGCGAAGGCGAGTCACCGCCGCTGCTGTTGTTGCGCAGTCGCGCCTTGTGGAGCGGCGCGCGCAAGGACGAAGCGCGGCAGTGTTTCAAACGCTACCTCACCGCCCGGAGAACCGCGCAATGATGGTCATGAACAAGCTCAACGCCCTGGCGCGCATTGCCGCGCAACGCAGTGACGTGATCATCGTGGCGTTCATGCTGATGGCCATTGTGATGATGATCATTCCGCTGCCGACCTGGCTGGTGGACATGCTCATCGGCCTGAATATCGCCCTGAGCATCCTGATTCTGATTGTCGCTTTCTATATTTCCCATTCGGTGGAGTTCTCGGCGCTGCCGCCGTTGATCCTGCTCAGCACGCTGTTTCGCCTGTCGCTGTCGATCACCACCACACGTTTGATCCTGCTGGACGGCAACGCCGGGCACATCGTCAAGGCGTTCGGTGATTTTGTGATTGCCGGACAAGTGGTGGTCGGGCTGGTGGTGTTTCTGATCATCACCGTGGCGCAGTTCGTGGTGATCACCAAGGGTGCCGAACGGGTCGCGGAAGTTGCCGCGCGGTTTACCCTGGACGCCATGCCCGGCAAGCAGATGAGCATCGATAACGATTTGCGCAATGGCGACATCGACCAGCCTGAAGCGCGCCGTCGCCGCTCGCGTCTGGAGCGCGAAAGCCAGATGTTCGGCGCGATGGACGGCGCCATGAAGTTCGTCAAGGGTGATGCCATCGCCGGTCTGGTGATCCTCTCGGTCAACCTGCTCGGCGGGATCATGATCGGCATGGTCGAACGCGACATGTCCTTCGGCGATGCGGTGCACACGTATTCGCTGCTGACGGTTGGCGACGGCCTGATTGCGCAGATCCCGGCGCTGCTGATTTCCGTTGCGGCGGGCACCGTGGTTACCCGGGTCAACAGTGATGACGCTCAAAGCGATCTGGGTACGGAAATCCTCCGCCAACTGGGCGCCAGTCATCGGGCCTTGGCCTTGACTGCGCTGATCATGCTCGGCGTTGCGTTGTTGCCGGGTTTTCCCTGGCCGGTGTTCGTGGTGCTGGCCGGCGTGTTCGGTGGGGCGGCGTTCGTGATGTTCCGCCGTGAGCGCCTGGCAAAAATGCCGCCTGCCGAAGAGTTGGTCGAGCTGCCGACGCAGGAGCAGGAACCTGTTGAGCAGGCCGAGACCTTCGCCAAACCGCTGGACAGCCGCATTCTGCTGAGCATTGGCGCGGGTCTGGCACACGCCGCGCCGGAGTTGCCGTTGCGTCAGCGGATCGAGTCGTTATGCCACGAAATCCGTGGTGATCTGGGCATTGAAGTACCGGTGCCGGATATTTACGTCGACCGCGCCATGGCCGCCAATCGCTTCGTGATCGAGCTGGAAGGTGTGCCGGTCAGCGAAGGCGAATTGCCCGCCGACTGTCTGCTGCTCAAGGACGATCCGGTGCACGCGCACCTGCTGGAAATCCCGGCGCTGGAAGCCGATTCGCCGTTGAGTCGGCGTACCGCGCAATGGATCGAGCTGCATCATCAGGACAGCCTGCAAGAGGCGGGCGTCGGTTTCCTGTTTGCCGATGAAGTGCTGCGCGCCGTGGTCGACCGCACCTTGCGCCGCTACGCCGCCGACTTTCTCGGCATCCAGGAAACCCGGGCGATTCTTGAGCGCATGGAGGCCACGTACGGCGAGCTGGTCAAGGAAGTGCTGCGCATCGTGCCGTTGCAGCGGGTCGCCGAAGCCCTGCGTTATCTGATTGCTGAAGGCGTATCGATCCGCAATCAGCGGGCGCTGCTGGAGTCCATGGTCGAGTGGGGCAGCCGCGAGCCGGATGCCGCACGTCTGGCTGAGCATTTGCGCGCCTGCCTGGCGCGACAGATCAGCCATCAGTTCGCTGACCGCAACCGGGTTATCAGCGCCTTCGTGCTGGCGCCCGCGCTGGAAGAACAGCTGCGCTCCGGCTTGCGTCGCCAGGAAAACAATCGCGACGCCATCCCCGAACAGATCAGCCGCACGCTGGTGACTCAATTGCGCCAGGTCTGCGAACGCTTGCCCGACGATGATCGCACCGTATTGCTGGTACATCCGGAATTGCGCCGTGGCATGCGCCGTCTGGTGGTGCGCGGCGAGCTGGAACTGGCGGTGCTGTCGTTCCGTGAACTGGCGGGTGAATACAACTTGCAGGCCGTGGGCACCATCAGCCTGACGGACATCACCCATCGCCGCACTCCCAGTGGCGCTCCGATTACCTCCATGGCGAATGCCTCATGACGTGTTTCCCCCTGTTTCGCACGCCTGCCTTTGCAGGTTTCTGGATGGCTGCCGTCTGCGCTTTGCTGCTGCCTTTGCTGGCCGAGGCGCAGAACATCGCCAAAGGCAGCACCGGCACTATCGACCTGGCACCCGGCGAAGGGCGCATCCTGCACTTCAAGGCGCCGGTGGATTCGGTGCTGGTCGCCGAGCCGGGCATTGCCGATCTGCAAGTGGTGTCGCCGGGCGTGATCTACGTGTTTGGCAAGTCCGCCGGGCAGACCAGCCTGATTGCCTTGAGCCCTGAAGGCGAAGAACTCGCCACGTTGAATCTGTCGGTCAACAGCAGCGCTCAAGCCGTTACCCGGCCGCTGAAGGATTTGCATCCCGACAGCTCGGCACAGATAACCGGCGCGGGTAATCGGGTAGTGGCCAAAGGCGCGGTCAAGAGCGTCGGCGAAGCCACTGACTTGAACGCCTTGCTCAGCAGTGAAGGCCAGGAATTCAAGACCTCGCTCAACAGCGCGTCGTATGGCGGCTCGGCGCAGGTCAATATCCGGGTGCGCTTTGCCGAAGTGTCGCGCTCGGAGTTGCTGCGTTACGGGGTGAACTGGAATGCGCTGTTCAACAACGGCACGTTCTCGTTCGGGCTGTTGACCGGTGGCGCTCTGGCCGCCGACGCTGCGACCGGTGCGTCCAACGTGGTCAGCGCCGGCCTCGCCTCGGGCAACGTCAATATCGACGCGATGCTCGAAGCCCTGCAAAGCAACGGCATTCTGGAAATTCTCGCCGAACCCAACATCACGGCCATGACCGGCCAGACTGCAAGCTTCCTGGCCGGTGGCGAAGTCGCCGTGCCAGTTCCGGTCAATCGCGATCTGGTGGGCATCGAATACAAGCAGTACGGCGTGTCGCTGCTGTTCAGCCCGACCGTGCTGCCCAACGACCGCATCGCCCTGCAAGTGCGCCCGGAAGTCAGCAGCCTGATGGGATCCAGCACGGTCAACGTCAACGGTTATCAAGTGCCGTCGTTCCGGGTGCGCCGCGCCGATACACGGGTTGAAGTCGGCAGCGGCCAGACCTTCGCCATCGCCGGACTGTTCCAGCGTGAAAGCAGTCAGGACGTCGAGAAAGTGCCGATGCTGGGCGACATGCCGATCCTCGGCAATCTGTTCCGTTCAAAACGCTTCCAGCGCAACGAAACCGAACTGGTGATCCTGATCACGCCGTATCTGGTCCAGCCGGTGCGCGCCCGCACGCTGGCGACGCCGCTGGATGCCCGACCCGCGGGCGCGACGACGGCTTCGGCCGGTCCGCGCAGCGGTGGCGTCTTCGGCTTCTACATGAATTGAACGAGGAGCGACCATGAACAGTGAATCGTCATCGCTGCCCCTGAATCCGCTGCTGCTGGCCGGGCTGCTGCTCGCGCTGCTGGCTGGCTGCAAGACCCATCTGGAGCCCGCGAGTTACTCGCCGGATTATCAGGCGATTACCCGCGCCGATGGTCGTGTCGAATTGATTCCCGTGGAATGCCTCAAGCCGTCAGCCGAAGACCAGTTGGGTACAGATGAGGATTTCGTGCCGCTGCTGGCGCCGGGCTGCGCGAACAATCTCACGCTGTTGCAGATGGTCGAACAGCGTTCGGACCTGATGCAGGGGCGCCAGACCGGCCCGACCATGGCCGCGCCGGTGGGCCGTGCGGCGCAGGTTTACATCGATGGTTACGACCGGGAAGAACTGCGTCGGCGTCAGTCCGAGCAACAAGCCAAGACTGACAGCCAGGAGGTGCGATGAACCGCAGGTTCTCAGTGGGAATCCACCAGACCCAGTTCGCGCGCCTGAACCACCGGGTCCTTGATGGCCTTGATGCGGCGCGCCTCGGTGAGCAGCTTCTTGCGTTCAGCCGCAGAGATGTCTTCCAGGCTCAGGGCCTTGATGTCTTTTTCGCGACCGGCGAGCACCGTGATCAACAGCTCGTTGCGTTGATGGCGGGGCAGGGCGCGGGGCGATTCGCTCACGGCATGAATGCTGTCCAGCGCCAGGTCCGGCTTGTCGCCCAAGGCGTAGGCCAGCGCCAGATTGCAGCGCGTGTCGAGGTCGTTGGGCGCCAGCGCGAGGCTTTTGCTGAACGCGGCCTGTGCAGCGTCGGCGTCGCCGCGCAGGATCTGCGCGATACCCAGACGATTGAAGGCTTCGGGCTGACTGGCACCGGCGACGGCGCTGGCCTGAATCAGCGCGGTCACCGCACGGTCGAGCTTGCCCAGGCGCACTTGCGTGGTGCCCAGGCCCAGCAATGCGTCGGCGCTGTCGGGCTTGAGTTCCAGCGCCTGCTGATAGGCGCGTTCGGCACCACGAGCATCGCCGCTGGCCAGACGTGTTTCCCCCAGTTTCAGCCAGGCCGCGAGTTGCGCGTCGGGTTGTTGAGTGGCTATTTCGTAGAGCGCTGCGGCAGTGGTCGTGTCGCCGCGTTTTTCCAGGTCGCCGGCCAGCCGCATGAAGCGGTCGTAGCTGCCATCGGTTTTAGGCTGAGTAGCGCAGGACGCCAGCGTGACGCTGGCAAGCAACAACAACGTGGAGGCAAAACGCTTGGGCATAAACAAGGCTCTCTGGGCGAGGACGGCAGGGCTGCCCGACGGGAACGTCATTTTATCGACTTAACCGTCAATAGCGACCGTTATGTGCGTAAAGCTGCCCGGCCGGTCATCGTCCCGATGCAGTCCCGGGGGGCTCGCAACGATGCGTAAGCCAACCCTGATGGTGAGCTGGCTGCTGGTGCTGATCGCGGCGTTGCTGCCCACCGGCCTGCAAGCGCAGACCGAAGATGACGGCGAGAACCCGAGCTGGTTCGCCGCGCCCTACTCCTACGTGCTGGTCGAGCAGGACGTGCGTTCTGCGCTGGAAGAATTCGGCCATAACCTGGGCCTGATCGTGGTGCTCTCGGACAAAGTGCGCGGCCAGTCACGGAGCAATGTGCGTGGCGATTCCGCAGGGGATTTCCTCACCTTGCTGTGCGATTCCAACGGCCTGAGCTGGTACTTCGACGGCAACATTCTGTACCTCACCACCGATGCGGAAACCGGCACCCGGCTGTTCAAGGCCAAGGGCCAGAACCTCGAACAATTGCAGGATTACCTGGCCAGCCTCGACGTCTACGGCAAGCAGATGTTGGTGCGTCCCGGCCCGGATGGCGAGGAGCTGTTTGTCTCCGGCCCGCCGGCCTACCTGGCCATGGTCGCGCAACATGTGGATCACCAACAGCCACCGGTCGCCGCGCAAGTAGTACGTGAGCGCGGCGTACGGGTGTTTCGTGGCGGTGTCGTCACCGAAGTCAGTCAATAACGAACCTTACTCAACACTTACTCAAACCCTGGAGATGTACCCATGTCAGTCAGCCCAATTGATAGCACCACCAGCACCAGCGCCAATCCGGAAGCGCAGTTCAATGCCGCTGTGGATAACTCCAAGAGCGAGCTCAGCGATGAGGAACTCACCGAAGCGCTGGTGACCCAGGCCGTCACCATCGGCGGACAGTTCATCATCATGCCCCGAGCCCAGGAAATGCTGAACGAAGCCCAGTCGTCCGAGGACGACGAATAAAAGGTTCACGCCATGACCGCAAGTCTCGCAGCGACAGCCACGGCGGCATTGCCGGCGTCAGGAGGACCGGGAGGCGTACAGGCTTCCCAGAACCTCTTCGAACATATGGCCGGCAACGCCAAGGGCATGCCCGAAGGCGCCAGCCCCCATCAGATCGGCGACGGCCTGATGGAACGGCTCAACGGTTTCATCGACCGCTCGCGCAGTTTTTCCGAGCGCGCCGATGTGCTGACCAACGGACCGACACCGGGCGCTGCGCCGCCTGCGGCCAGCGCGCAACCTTCCGCCGCCCCGCAGGCAGCATCAGCGAACGGGGCCAGCTCCGGCCAGCCACCGAAGAAAGTCGGCGAACAACAGGTCGACCAGATCGTCCACTCGCTGGGCAAGATGTTCGATTACTCCATCGAAACCCAGATGGTGGTACGCGGCGCGACGCAGATATCCGGCTCCGCCAACACGTTATTGAAAGGTCAATAAACCTATGTCCAGCCGCTGTCGTGCCGTGCGCCTGATGATCGTCGTTGCCTTGGCCGGCCTGTTGCAGGCCTGTGATATCGATCTGTACACCAACCTCGGCGAGCGCGAGGCCAACGCCATGGTCGCGGTCCTGCTGCGCGACGGGATTCCGGCATCGCGCAAGGTGCAGGACAACGGCCAGCTCACCGTGGTGGTGGATGAAAAGCGTTTTGCCGAAGCCATGGCGCGTCTCGACGATGCCGGATTGCCGGGGCAGTCGTTCTCCAACATGGGCGCAGTCTTCAAGGGTAATGGCCTGGTGTCGTCACCGGTGCAGGAGCGGGCGCAAATGGTCTATGCCTTGAGCGAAGAACTGTCCAACAGCGTGTCGCAGATCGACGGCATCATTGCCGCGCGCGTGCATGTCGTGCTGCCGGACAACGACTTGCTCAAGCGGGTTATTTCCCCCTCTTCGGCATCGGTACTGGTGCGCTATGACCCCGGCACCGACATCAATCAACTGATCCCGCAAATCAAGACCCTGGTGGCCAACGGGATTTCCGGCCTGAGTTACGAAGGCGTTTCCGTCACCGCGATAAAGGCCGCCGTCGCCCGCAACGGCGCCAATGCCCAGCCGCGCCTGGCCAGCTTCATGGGCCTGTGGATGCTCGAAGACAACGTGCCACGCGCGCGCTTGATGTTCGGCGGTTTGCTGCTGATCGGCCTGGCGCTGGCCGGCGTTCTCGGCTGGCAGCACTGGCAGCGTCGCCGCTCGCAAGCCTTGTATGTGGTGGAGGACGTTGCATGAATGACGTCACCGCCCGGCAACAGGAACAATGGCGTGAGTTGCTGGAGCAACCGCTGGATTTTGTGCGCGCGGAGCATCTGGCCGCCTGTTTTCCCGAGGCCTTGAGCGTCGAGCAACTGGGGGCTTTTCGTGATGCGCCGCGTTTCCAGAAGCGCTCGTTGCGGCTATTGATGAGCCACTTCGATTTGCAGCCCTTGGCTGCCGCATCCGATCCGGACGTGCTGGATTTGCCCGTGTTGCTGCTGGCGCCCGACACCTTCAAACGCCTGCCACGCTTGTGCGGCGCAATCTGGCATGGCGCGACCCTCAGCCGCGAGATTCGCAGCGATGTGGTCAGTCAGTTGCGCCA
The DNA here is from genome assembly GCF_001698815.1 of Pseudomonas syringae. Taxonomy (GTDB): domain Bacteria; phylum Pseudomonadota; class Gammaproteobacteria; order Pseudomonadales; family Pseudomonadaceae; genus Aquipseudomonas; species Aquipseudomonas syringae_A. Next base: position 13,491 of record NZ_LGSI01000057.1, read on the forward strand.
GTTGTTGGGCAACGATGTGTTCAGCCTGGCTCTCGCCAATCGCCCGTTGGCCGGTGCTGCGGATTTGCTGCGCCAACCCGCTGAATTGCTGCAAGCCATCGACCGCGACGGCGCGGCCTGTGTTTCGGCCTGGCTGCAAGCCCTATCGCCAGCGCTGCGTGGCTGGTTGCGCTTGCGCTTCGACGATCCGACTGTGCAGGACGGCCAGGATGGCAATGGCCCGCTGGATGTGAAGATCATCCGCAGAGCGGCCGCGACCCTTGCTGAACCTGTCGAGGAGCTTGCCTGATGAGCGAACTGCCAAGCCGTCCCGCCGCGCGGATTCTGCGCGCCGAACACGCCGAACAGTGGATCGACGGTTATGCCTTTCTTCAGGCGGCCCGGGATCAGGCTGAAGCGATCAAAACCGAAAGTGCTCAGTGGCTTGAACAGGCCCGCGCCGAAGGGTTTGCAAGCGCTCGTCAGCAAGGCTCCGAAGAGGTCAGCCTGTTGCTCAGCGAAACATCACAGCGGGTCGATGCCTGGCTGGCGGGGTTGGAAACTTCCCTGGCCGACCTGGCGCTGGGCATCGTGCGCGAAGTGCTTGATGACATGGACGACGCCGAGCGTGTGGTGCGTTGCACCCGCAAGGCGCTGGCGGCGTTTCGTCAGGATCAGGCGCTGACCTTGTTTGTGCCGCGTCTTGAAGTCGACGCGGTGCGGCGGCGTTTGAAAGTCGAGGCCGATAACCTGCCGATCATCGCGGTGGAAACCGATGATCAGTTGCTGGCCGGGCAAGCGCGCTTGAGCAGTCCTGTGGGTTCGGTGGAGCTGGGCCTCGACGCACAGCTGCAAACCTTGCGCCGCAGCCTGCTGCCGTTTGCCGATGAGACGCAGCCATGAACATCGTCCTTGAAGACGTCATGCCGCGTTTGGCCGAACGGCTCAGTCAGGCGCGCGTGCGGCCCATGAAGGGCACCATTCGCAGTATTCGTGGCGTGCTGCTGCGCGCCAGCGTCGCCGGGGTGCGCATTGGCGAACTGTGCCAGCTGCGCGACCCGAGCAGCGGGCGCAGCCTGGCCGCTGAAGTCATCGGCTTCGATGAGGACGAAGCGATTCTCTCGCCTATCGGTTCCATGGAAGGGCTGTCGACCCGCACGGAAATCACCGCCACCGGCGAAACCCTAGGCGTCAGCGTCGGCGATGCGCAATTGGGGCGAGTCATCAGTCCCATGGGCGATTTTCTCGATGGCGACGGCGTACCGCCCATTGGCGTGTTACAACGTTATCCACTGCACGCCGAGCCGCCAGCCCCATTCAGCCGCCAGTTGATCGTCAATCCCATGGCCCTCGGCGTGCGCTCCATCGACGGGTTGCTGACCCTCGCCCAAGGCCAGCGCATGGGCATTTTCGGCGAGCCTGGCGTGGGCAAATCGTCCTTGTTGGCGAGCATCGTGCGCAATACCGATGCCGACGTGATCGTGATTGGCCTGATCGGCGAGCGCGGTCGGGAAGTGCGCGAATTGCTCGACGTGCAGCTTGATGCCAAGGCGCGAGCGCGGACTGTCGCAGTGGTTGCCACCTCGGACCGGCCCGCCGCCGAACGGGTGCGCGCAGCTTTTGTCGCCACGGCGCTGGCTGAATACCACCGCGATCAGGGCCGCAACGTGTTGCTGCTGATGGACAGCCTGACCCGCTTTGCCCGTGCCCAGCGGGAAATCGGCCTGGCCGTGGGCGAGCCGCCCACCCGTCGCGGCTATCCGCCTTCGTTTTTCTCCGCCTTGCCGCGCCTGCTGGAACGCGCCGGTCCTGGCCCGACCGGCAGCATCACCGCGCTGTACACCGTGCTGACCGAAGGCGACGCGTCCATGGACCCGGTGGCCGAAGAGGCGCGTTCGATTCTCGACGGCCACATCGTGCTCAGCGCCGAACTGGCCCAGCGCAACTATTTCCCGGCCGTCGATGTGCTGCGCAGTCGTAGCCGGTTGATGGACCAGGTGTCCAGCGAAGAACAACGCCGCCTGGCCATGCGTATTCGCGAATTGATGGCCCGGCGCAATGAAATCGAAATGCTCATCCGCGTCGGTGAATATTCCCCCGGCAGCGATCCGTTGGCGGACGAAGCCATCGCCCGGCATGACGCCATCGAGGCGTTCATGCGCCAAGGGGCCAATGAGCCGAGCAGTCCCGCTGAAACCCTGAAACACATGCGCAAGGTGCTGGCATGAAGACTCTGGAGGCGCAATGAAAACCAACGACTTACGCAGCCTGCAAGCCCTGCGGCAATTGCGCGAGCAACGCGCTTCCAGCCAGTTGGCCGCTCAGCAGCAACGTTGCCGCGCCACCCACGATGCGCTGGACGATGCCAAGGAAAAGATGCGTCTGCACCGTGAAACCGTCGCCCGTGAAGCGCAAAAGGTCTACGGCTTGTTCAGCGAAGGCCTGTCAATCAACGCCTGGCACGCCGCCCAGGCGCAGCTCGATGAATTGGCCGACGGTCAACAGCAGCTCGAAGGCAGCGTCGATCAGGTGGCTGAAACGCTGGACGTGCAGGAGCGCGAGCGGGAAGTGTTCCGTCTGGCGCGCATGGCCCGGCAACGTCAGTCCGAGGCGTGCCAGTCGTTGCTTGAAGTGCGCGTGCAAGATGAGCGCCGCGCGGGTGAGCGTCGCGAAGAGGCCGATGAAATCCCTCGAACATCCCCCGCAGGTGCGCCATGACCTGTCGCGAGAACGAACCTGAATTGGCCTGGCTGGAGTGGCACGATCCGCAATCAGTAGCGCTGCATAATCGGCTGCATCGCCCGCGCGAAAACTCGCTGCTGGAGTGCGCCGGGCAGGCGTTCAGCGTGCAGTGGGCGAGTGCTCAGTCTTCGCCGCAAAGCGCTATCGAAGTTGCGCTGCAAGTGGGCGAAACCGCGCTGACCCTCAATGTGCCGACGCAGGTTTGGCAAGCGCTGGGTTTGCCGGATTGCGCGGCGTTCGACCCGCAAAGCCTGGCCTGCTCGATGCTGCTGGAGTGGGCATTATTGCCTCTGATCGAGGGCGTCGAGCAGCTGGCAGAGTTGCCCGTCAGGGTGATCGAACCTGCTGAGTTCATCGCTCAGCCGCTGACGCTGAATACGACCCTGACCGTACAGATCGGCCAGACGCAGCCTGTGGCGGTGTCACTGCATATGAGTCAGGCAAGCGCGGAATTGATTGCCGACTTGCTCGACCGACATGTGCCACCCGCTAACGCTGAACCGCCGCTGTTGCACCTGCCGCTCACGGTTGAGTGCGGCGAGGCCTGGCTGAATATCAGCGAGCTGCGCAGCCTGAATCCGGGCGATGTGGTGATGCTGGAACAATGGCCGGACGCCCAGGTGCGGCTGGTCCTTGAGTCGCATCTGCACGCTCGGGCTGAACGGGATGGCAACACCCTGAAGCTGCTGGAACCCCCGATTGCCATGAACTTAATGAAGGAACATCCCATGACTGCAACCGCTGACGGACAAGGCCTGGATTCCACCCTGAACGAGCTGCCGCTGAAACTGGTGTGTCAGGTCGGCAGTGTCGAGATGTCGCTGGCGCAGTTGCGTGAGCTGGGCGCGGGCAGCCTGGTGCCGTTGACGCCGCAGTTGCATGACGGCGTGGACCTGATGGTCAACGGGCGGCGCATTGGCCAGGGCCAACTGGTGAAAATCGGCGACGGGCTGGGCGTGCGTCTGTTGAGCTTCGCCGCTGTATGAATGGCTATCAGCCAAACCTGATTGAAATCATTCTGGTTGTCGCCACCATCGGCCTGATCCCGCTGGCCGTGGTAACCATGACCGGTTTCATGAAGATTTCCGTGGTGCTGTTCCTGATTCGCAACGCCTTGGGCGTGCAGCAGACGCCGCCGAATCTGGTGCTGTACGGCATCGCGCTGATCCTCTCGGTCTACGTGACCACACCGCTGATGGGCGACATGTACCGGCAGGTGGAAGGGCGCAATCTGAACATGGAGAACGTCGAGCAGCTCAAGGAGTTCGGCGAAGCGTTGAGGCCGCCATTACAGGCGCACCTGTCGCGTTTCGCCAATGAAAGTGAACGCGGTTTCTTTGTGCAGGCCACGGAAACCATCTGGTCCCCGGAAGCCCGCGCTGACTTGCGCGACGACGATCTGGTGGTGCTGATTCCGGCGTTCGTCAGCTCGGAACTGACCCGCGCGTTCGAGATCGGCTTTCTGTTGTATATCCCGTTTCTGGTGGTGGATCTGTTGGTCGCCAACGTGTTGATGGCCATGGGCATGTCCATGGTCTCGCCGACGTTGATCTCGATACCGCTGAAGATCTTTCTTTTCGTCGCGCTGAGCGGCTGGTCGCGCTTGATGCACGGCCTGATTCTGAGTTACGGGTGAAGCCATGGGCCAGGACGTTTTTCTTTCGTTGATGAATCAGGCGCTGATGACCGTGTTGCTGCTGTCGGCGCCAGCGCTGGGCGTAGCAATCGTGGTCGGCCTGAGTGTCGGGCTGTTGCAGGCCCTGACCCAGATTCAGGACCAAACCTTGCCGCAGGTGGTCAAACTGGTGGCAGTGCTGCTGGTGATCGTGTTCGTCGGGCCGTTGCTGGCCAGCCAGGTGCTGGAACTGGGCAATCAGGTGCTCGACAACTTCCCCTTGTGGACGCGCTGACCCGGTATGGATCCGGGCCTTGCCAACCAGTTTCTCGAAGTCGCCTACCCGGTGATCAGTTCGGCCGCCTTGTCGGCGAGTCGCGCCATGGGCGTGGTGGTCATCACGCCGGCGTTCAATCGCTTGGGCCTGACCGGGATGATTCGTGGCTGCGTCGCGGTGGCCATCGCCATTCCGATGTTCCTGCCGGTCTACGGTTCCTTCACGGCGCTGCCCGAACATGGCAGTTTTTTACTTGCCGGGCTGATGATCAAGGAGATGCTCATTGGACTGATCATTGGCCTGCTGTTCGGTATCCCGTTCTGGGCCGCTGAAGTGGCGGGGGAATTGATCGACCTGCAGCGCGGCTCGACCATGGCTCAGTTGGTGGACCCGCTGTCATCCGGGGAATCCAGCGTCATGGCGACCTTGCTCACGGTGATGCTCATCACCCTGTTTTTCATGTCCGGCGGCTTCATCCTGATGGTCGACGGCTATTACCACAGCTACCAACTCTGGCCGGTGACGGCCTTCACGCCGTTGTTCGCCAGCTCGGCGCTGATGGCGGTGCTGGCGATTCTGGATCAGGTGATGCGCATCGGCGTGCTGATGGTTTCGCCGTTGATCATTTGCCTGCTGGTCACTGATTTGATGCTGGCTTACCTGTCGCGCATGGCGCCGAGCCTGCACATCTTCGACCTGTCGCTGCCGGTGAAAAACCTGTTCTTCACCATCCTCATGGTGATCTACATCGGCTTCCTGATCCCGGTAATGCTGGACCAGTTGGCGGAGTTTCGCGGCACCGTCGAGTTTCTCAAGACGCTGGTAACCAACCAGTGAGGCGCAGCGATGGGTGAAACCAGCGAAGAGAAATCCCAGCCGGCCACGGACAAGAAGCTTCGCGACGCCCGGGAAAAGGGCCAGGTCGCCAAAAGCCAGGATCTGGTCTCGGGCATGGTCATCCTGTTCTGCACCTTGTGCATCTCGATCATGGTGCCAAGGGCCGAAGCGCAGGTGACGGCGTTGATCGACCTGGTGGCGCTGATCTACATCGAGCCGTTCGATTCGGTGTGGCCGCGGGTGCTGGATACCGCTGAACAGTTAGTGCTGGGCATCACTTTGCCGGTGGTTGGCGTGACCGTCGGGGTGGTGATCCTGACCAATATCATCACCATGCGCGGCGTGCTGCTGGCGGTCGAACCGATCAAGCCCGACTTCAAGCGGATCAATCCGGCGGAAGGCTTCAAGCGTATCTTTTCGATGCGCAGCTTTATCGAATTCCTCAAGGGCTTGGTCAAGGTGCACCTGCTGGCCCTGGCGTTTTACGTGGTGGGGCGCAATGCGCTGCAGGCGTTGATGGAGTCGTCTCGTTGCGGGGCAGGTTGTATCGAATCGACGTTTTACCTGGTGCTCAAACCGTTGATGTTTACCGTGCTGGCGGCGTTTCTGCTGGTGGGCGCCGTGGATGTATTGATGCAGCGCTGGTTGTTCGGTCGCGACATGAAAATGACCCGCAGCGAGCAGAAGCGCGAGCGCAAGGACGTCGATGGCGACCCGATGATCAAGAACGAACGCCAGCGTCAGCGCCGGGAAATGCAGGCCCTGGCAACCAAGCTGGGGCTGGGCCGGGCATCGTTGATGATCGGCACCGCCAACGGCTGGGTGGTGGGCGTGCGGTATGTGCGCGGCGAGACGCCGGTGCCGATCGTCGTGTGCCGCGCCGATCCACAGGAAGCACCGCGCATGCTCGCCGAAGCCGCCGCATTGGGCATCGCTCACGGCATGGACGCAAAACTCGCCGCCACCATCGCCCGCCGCGCAGTCCCCGGCGACCCGGTACCGGATACCACCTTCCAGGCCGTGGCCGACTTGTTGGTGGCGGCACGGTTGATTTGAAGCGGAACATACCCCGTTGGAACCCAAAACCATTGCGCTGGAGCGAGGCTTGCCCGCGAAGGCCGATAACGCGATGAATCTGGAAAACCGAGGTGCCTGAATTCGCGGGCAAGCCGCGCTCCAACGGAACGTGTCCAATCTGGAATATCGCTTCGGCTTTAGATTTGCGCCTTTGGTGCCTCGATTCGGCAGACACCGCCAAACGCGCGTCGGGAGGCTGAGCGTAGGTGTCGTGGTGTGGGGCGACCGGCATGGATGCCGGTCGAGCGCCGTTGCGCCAGGGATGGCGCGTCGGCGCGTACCCACACCACGGCGCCGGAGTCGAAGGAACCCCTGCGAAGCAGGGGCCGGACGTCAGCGCAAAATGGTTTCCCCCTTTGCCGAAACAAAGGGGTCGACCGTCAGGGCGAAACCGGATTAAGCCGCACCGCAAATGCTGTTGGTGCTACCCGATTCGACGCGCCGCGCCAGAATAAATACTGCCCGCGAAGGCCGATAACGCGATGGATCTGGAAAACCGAGGTGCCTGAATGTGCGGGCAAGTCGGAACGCCCCCCGCTCGCTCCAACGGATTACCTATTTGATCGCCCACATCTCAACCCCTTCCCAGACACACCAGCTCCGGCTCCTGCAGTCTGGCCAGGTCGGCGGCGATGCGGGAGGTCCAGAAACTGGCGCCTTGTTTCTGTGCTTCGCCGAGAGCCTCGGACAGGGTGCTACGCACCAGCGGCAGCAGTGACGGCAAACCTTGGCTGAGCAGCAACTGCGCCTTGATCCGCAGCAGTTCCGGCAGGAACCAGCGTTCGTTGCGGCTCTGGGCGGTGTGCAGCGTGTCGCTGATCACCTCAAGGCCCAATTGCTCCAGGCCCAGCATCGCCAGACCTTGCGCGTATTCGCTGCGAATCAGGCAGTGCAGCGGGCTGTCGCCCTGATCCTGCAGGCGCTGCAAGACTTCGCCCAGGCGCGGCACGGCGTCTTCCGGCGCGCCCTGGCGGATCAACAGAATGCTCTCGAAGCAGATGACGAATTGTTGCCAAAGATGCAGGTCGTGCCCGGCCATGCTGTCTTGCAGCAAGTTCAGGTAATAGCTGAATTTCTGCAGATGGCCAACCAGCAAGGTGGTCGGCAGCGCGCTCATGCACAGTGAGTACCACAGGGTAGCGGGGTGGTTGAGGCTGATCGCCTGGCCGACATTTTCGTCGATGGTCAGCAGCGCCGGGCCGACATTGCCTTGCAGCAGCTGGATCTGCGCCTTGAGCGAGCGCGCGGCGACCGGCTGGTCGAAATGCATGTCGATGATGTGCGCGTTGGCCGAGCGCGGCGAGCACAGCGCTTCCATGATCGACTGGCGTGCGCCTTCCAGATCGGCCATGTAGAACTGACTCGTGGCGCGCATCCGTTTGCCGAGCAATTGCCGGTCGCTGCTGCCCGCAACGTTGTTGAGGTGGATATGGCGGTTGGCGAGTTCCAGCGCTTCGCTGTGTTGATTGCGGCAACAACAGTCATTCCACAACCCCCACAGGGCGCGAAGCTGGTGTTCGGTATCGTCCAGCAAGTCTGCATCCGCGCTGATCTGCAGCCAAGCCTGACGCACATGCGCGCCGCCGCCGTAGGCCAACACCATGACGCTGGCGGAAAGGGTCAGCAGCTGCATGCGTTGTCTCGGCAGGATCGGCATGCCGTCCGCTCCGGCCTGCAGACCCCGGTTGACCCAGTCGTGACCTTCGCCGATCAGCGACAGGCGCAGCCAGAGCGGGATGCTCACCAATGTAAGTTCGACGCCTAACGCCGGATCGCCATCGGCGGAGTAAGCCCAATCCAGCGCCGCACGAACGCTGTCGATTTCCGGGCCATAAAGCGCCAGCCAGTCTTGCGGCTCGGTGGTGAGCAAATCCTGTACCGCGCCACGCAGCTGATCCAGTGCGAAATTGGCATGACGGCGGGAGGTCGCATTGCTTTCGTCGTTCTGGGCCAGTTTTTCACTGGCGTACAAACGCGTGGTTTCCAGCAGTCGATAGCGTTTGCCCGGACCGTCCTCACTGGCAATCAGCAGCGACTTGTCCATCAGGTTTTCCAACAGCTGCGCCGAGTCCTGCGCCTGTTCGGGACCGATCTCGACCACCGCCTTGACGGCATTCAGGCTGAACGAGCCGCTGAACACCGAAAGCTGGCGCAACATCGCCTGTTCGTCGGCACCCAGAATCGAGTAGGTCCAGTCCAGGGCCGCACTCAAGGTTCGATGGCGCGGTAAGGCCGTACGGCGTCCGGTCATCTGTAGGCGGAAGCTGCCATCAAGCAATTCCACCAGCGGGACAATGCCAAAAGCGCGGACCCTGGCGGCGGCGATTTCAATCGCCAGCGCATTTCCGTCGAGCTTGCGGCAAATGGCGATGGCGGCCGCAACGTCAGGATCACTCAACTGGTAATTCAGATCGTGGGCGGCGACACGCTCGACGAACAGTCGGATAGCCGAATAATCCATGGCCTGTATAGCGCTGAGGTTGGTGTTGGCGCCGGGCACTTCGAGCGCCGCCAGATCATGGACGAACTCGCCCTCGGCGTGCAGCGGTTCGCGACTGGTGATCAGCACGCAACAATGTGCGGCGTTGCGCAGAATGTTTTCCACCGCGCGTGCGGTTTCCTCAAGCACCTGCTCGCAATTGTCCAGCACCAGCAGGGTTTTACCCTCGGCCAGGCGCTGAGCGATCGCCAGTAATGCGCCTTCCTGCGCGCAATTGAGGCCCAGCGCCGAGGCGATGACCACATGCACCAGTTGCCCGGCCGTCACCGAGGCCAGGTCGATCAGCCGGACGCCTTGCGGAAAGCGCGGCACCATGCGGTTGGCCAAGGCCAGTGCCACTGTGGTTTTGCCGATTCCTCCGGGGCCGGTAATCGTCACGAAGCGGCGCAACTCCAGTTGTTCGTCAAGCGCGTCGAGCAATGCGTCCCGGCCTATGACTTCGCTCATCATTGTCGGCAAATCCGAGGAAGTTTCCGGTTCTGCAGCGATTTGTCGGGAAACCGGCTGCAGCGTAACGGGGGCGATGAAGCGATAACCGCGGCCAGGGACGGTGACGATGTAGCCAAACTCCCCATCGCCGCCCAAGGCGCGCCGCAGGGTAACGACTTGCGCGCGCAGGTTGCATTCTTCGACGACGACTCTGGGCCAGACCAGCGCCATCAGTTCGGCTTTTTCCAGCAGCTCTCCGGCACGGCTGACCATGGCGATCAGCAACAGCAGGGCCCGGCTACCCATTGGCACCGGTTCGCCGCTCTTGAGCAGCAAATGCTGTTGGGCGTAGAGCACGAATGGGCCGAAGCAAATCGCGTCTTCCGCGCCAGGCCCATCCGTGTTCCTGTCGGAGGCTGCGTCGGCGCTTCTGGCTGTGTGGGAATTCATGAGTAAACCTTTATGAATGAGGTTCTTATCGGCGATCAGGTCATGCGCCTTTTTGGTTATTCATGTTCATTGCGCAGCATTGTCGCGCCCAATAGTTACTGTTTCGGGTTGTCGACGATTAATGTCGCCAATAAGCCGAAGCAGACCGTGCGTCGCAATAGGGCATATCGCCCCAAATTCCACGGAGCCATCACCCGGAGGACGAATGATGCACCATAAATGGGCGACTATCGGGCGATTGATACTTATCGTGCCTGAAGTTGTCAGGCTTTAAACAGTAAGCAGATTATGTGCCAGCTAAGTTGTGCGTAAAGCTGAAGTTAAGTGCATGAATAAAGTCAGGAACTTAACTGCAGGTTTTCAGTCTTGCCGTCGACTGTTCGGGAATCCGAATAACCAGGCTGAATATCGTCGGGATTCCGACGATGGATATGTTTTTGCATATTGAACCACGCACCACTGAACAGCCTGCGCGCCTTGTATGAATGTGCTGTGGGGTACGGGTTGTTGCGGTTCGCGACTGCTCGGCATAGGCCAGTACATTGCGAATGGCCACACTCCAGTGATGGGGTGCAAGATAATCGAACTTTACTTTTAGTTCTTTACGCCGGAGTAGGGTGTTTTTTTATTCGCAAGATGGGCGGGTATTGCGGGACAGTTCAGCTGCAACACCGCTTCAAGGGAACTCTGCCAAGTCCATCACAGTTCAAACTTGAAGCGGCGCGATAATGCGGCGAAGGTCAGCTTAATGTTTACTGCCCTGAGTCGGCATCGACAGAAGTTGTTTCTCACGATTCCAGTCAAACGGTTCTTCGTTCTGTTCGGCTTCGTAGCGGCGCTCTTCCAGCGATTGATACAGAGCGATTTCTTCGTCCGGCATGAAGTGCAGGCAATCACCGGCGAAAAACCACAGCAGGTCGCGCGGCACCAGATGGGCGATCTGCGGATAGCGCTGGATGACCTGGCAGAGAATGTCCTGGCCCAGGTATTGGCTTTCAATCGGGTCTTGCGGCAGCAGCGTCATGAGTTCGTCGAAGCGCTCCATGAACAGCGCATGGCTTTCTTCGGGAACCTGCTCGGCCTCGCCCAGCGCGACCAGGATGCTGCGCAGGTGTGCCAGCAGGTTCAGTTGGTGGTCGAGAGTGGCGTCGGCCATGGTTCAATCCTCAATAGCAAAAACGGGCGCGAGAGTATAAAGCTCTGCGCGCCCGCTGTGTGGTTGACCTGACAAGATCTATCGATTAACGGATCTTGCCCTCGGTCAGGGTCAGCTCTTCCTTGGCAAAATCATCCACGTCGATCACCTTGCGGCGTGCGGCTTCGGCTGCGCGCAGGTCTTCGGCCTCCAGCGGCTGCAACACGCCGGCATGCAGCGCCGCATCGATGATGTGCTCGCCAGCGGCCGGTTGCAGCTGACCGCCTTTTACCGCGACGTGCAGCTTTTTATGCAGCGGCGCAGTGGCGTTCAGCAGGTCGCTGGCGTGTTGCAACGCGCCGACTGCATCGTCGGGACCTTGCGGGCGATAGCAGCCAGCCAGCAGTTCTTCCAGGGTTGGATCGCCTTTGGCGCGGCCCAGAACAGCGGCGACTTCGGCGTCCAGCAGATCCGACGGCCCTTTGTGGCGACGGCCGAACGGGAAGGTCACCACGCGCAATACCGTGCCCAATACGCGACTCGGGAAGTTCGTGAGCAACTCGTCCAGCGCACGCTCTGACTCGCCGAGCGCCTCTTCCATGGCCCAACGGAAAAGCGGCTGCACGTGTTGCGGGTAATCCAGATCGTGATAACGCTTGAGTGCCGCTGAAGCCAGATACAAATGGCTCAACACATCGCCAAGGCGCGCCGACAGGCGCTCCCGACGTTTCAGCTCGCCGCCCAGCAGCATCATGCTCAGGTCCGCCAGCATGGCGAATGCCGCTGCTTGACGATTCAGCGCCCGGAAGTAACCCTGGCTCAAACTATCGCCCGGCGCGGCGTCGAATCGACCGAAGCCCAGGTTGAGAATGAAGGTGCTCGCTGCATTGCTCACCGCGAAACCGATGTGCTTGAGCAGCAGCGTGTCGAACTCGGCCAATGCCTGGTCATGATCTTCACGGCCAGCCAGGGCCATTTCCTTCAGTACGAACGGATGGCAGCGAATCGCGCCCTGGCCGAAGATCATCAGGTTGCGCGACAGGATATTCGCGCCTTCAACCGTGATGAAGATCGGCGCACCCTGCCAGTTGCGGCCCAGATAGTTGTTCGGGCCCATGATGATGCCCTTGCCGCCATGCACGTCCATGGCGTGTGTGATGCATTCGCGGCCGCGTTCGGTGAGGTGATACTTGAGGATCGCCGACAATACCGAAGGTTTCTCGCCCAGATCCACCGCATTGGCGGTGAGCATGCGGGCGCTGTCCATCAGCCACGCGTTGCCGCCGATCCGCGCCAGGGATTCCTGAATCCCTTCGAATGCCGACAGCGGCACGTTGAATTGCTCGCGAACCTGCGCGTATTGCCCGGTCACCAGGCTGGTGAACTTGGCCGCGCCGGTACCTACGGCGGGCAGCGAGATGGAACGGCCTACGGACAGGCAGTTCATCAGCATCATCCAGCCCTTGCCGAGCATTTCCTGGCCGCCGATCAGGTAATCCAGCGGGATGAATACATCCTTGCCGGAGTTGGGGCCATTCATGAAGGCTGCGCCCAATGGCAGGTGACGGCGGCCGATTTCCACGCCCGGAGTGTCCGTCGGGATCAACGCCAGGGTGATGCCGATGTCTTCCTCGTCGCCCAGCAAATGCTCCGGGTCGAAGGCCTTGAATGCCAGGCCGAGCAGAGTAGCCACCGGGCCGAGGGTGATGTAGCGCTTTTCCCAGTTCAGGCGCAGACCAATGACTTCTTCGCCTTGCCACTGACCTTTGCAGATGATCCCGGTGTCGGGCATGGCACCGGCATCGGAGCCGGCAAGCGGGCCTGTGAGGGCGAAACACGGAATGTCATCGCCCCGCGCCAGACGCGGCAGGTAATGGTTGCGTTGCTCGTCGGTGCCGTAATGCAGCAGCAGTTCGGCCGGCCCCAGAGAGTTGGGGACCATGACAGTCGAAGCCAGGTCGCCGCTGCGGGTCGCCAGTTTCATCGCCACTTGTGAGTGCGCGTAAGCCGAGAAGCCTTTGCCGCCGAATTCCTTGGGGATGATCAGGGCAAAGAAGCCGTGTTCCTTGATATGCGCCCAGGCACGCGGCGGCAGATCCATGGCCTGACCGATTTCCCAGTCAGTGACCATGCCGCACAGCTCTTCGGTCGGACCGTCGATGAACGCCTGTTCTTCCTCGGTCAGCTGGACCTTTGGATAGGCCAGCAGCTGATCCCAGTCCGGGCGACCGCTGAACAGCTCGCCGTCCCACCAGACGGTGCCCGCATCGATGGCATCGCGTTCGGTCTGGGACATCGGCGGCAGGGTTTTCTTGAACCAGGAGAACATCGGCGCGGTGAAGTGCTTGCGACGCAGGTCCGGTAGCGCCAGCGGCAAGGCCACGGCCAGCAACAGGATCCAGAAAATCGCCAGCAACCAGCCCGGCGCATGGCTGAAAATCCCCATCGCCAGCAGGAACACGGCAACCGCGCCCAGGGCGGGCATCGGTGCTACACGCCGGTGAGCCAGCCAGGCCACTCCGACAACCAGCGCAACAATCCACAACAACAGCATAAGTAATCCTCCGTGATGACAGCAGCAAGGAACCACTATCAATAGCCGGGTCGTGTTCCGTCAAGCGAACAACCCGGCGAGCATCGATAGTGACCCTTGGCGGGCGGGGGAGTTCGGTGGGTGATCAAGCGGGGTGGGAGCGAGCTTGCTCGCGAAAGCGATGTTAGAGGCGCAATAAATCTTCGGATGAACCTGCGTCTTCGCGAGCAAGCTCGCTCCCACCGGGTAAACTGCTGCCACTTGTTGGAGTCTCGGTTTACAGAGGATTACCTATGTTGAAAATCTGGGGTAGAAAAAACTCGTCCAACGTGCGCAAGGCGCTGTGGATCGCCGAAGAACTCGGCCTGCAATACGAAACAGTCGATGCCGGCGGCGCATTCGGCCTGGTAGACGGTGAAGAATACCGGGCGAAAAACCCCAATGGTCGCGTGCCGATGATCGAAGATGGTGACTTCGTGCTCTGGGAGTCCAATGCCATCGTGCGCTACCTGGCGGCGCAATACGCCCCGGACTCGGCGCTGTATCCAGCCGATCCTCAGGCGCGGGCAGCGGCCGACAAATGGATGGACTGGACCACCTCGACCTTGGCCGACCCGTTTCGGCATGTGTTCTGGGGCGTATTGCGCACTCCGGCGGAACAGCAGGACTGGGTGCAGATCAACGGCGCGATCAAGACCGTGCAAGGTTTGCTGGTCGTGGTGGACGAAGCGCTGGCGAGCCAGCCTTATCTGTCCGGTGATGAATTCGGCATGGGCGACATTCCCCTCGGCTGCTTTATCTATGCCTGGTTCGAAATGCCGATTGAACGTCCGGCGATGCATCATCTCCAAGCCTGGTACGAGCGTCTGAAAGCCCGGCCGGCTTATCAATCGGCAGTGATGACCGCGTTGACCTGATAAGTATTATCAATATATGTCGCTGTACTTGAATGGCATAGCCAAGCACCATTGCCGGGCTGTGCCGCGGTTGTAATCAGCGGCATCCGCCCTCATCTATTCTTTCCTTTCCTTCATTGGTGCGTTTTCCGATATGAGTTCCGCTCTGTCCATCCGGCAGCTAACCAAAACCTACGGCAACGGTTTCCAGGCCCTGAGTGGTATCGATCTGGACGTCGCTGAAGGTGACTTCTTCGCCTTGCTCGGCCCCAACGGTGCCGGCAAATCCACCACCATCGGCATCATCTCGACCCTGGTCAACAAGACCAGCGGAACGGTAAATATCTTTGGTCATGACCTGGACCGCGAGCCTGCGGCGCTCAAGCGCTGCATTGGCGTGGTGCCCCAGGAGTTCAACTTCAACCAGTTCGAAAAAGCCTTCGACATCGTCGTGACCCAGGCCGGCTACTACGGCATCCCGCTGAAGATCGCCAAGGAGCGCGCCGAGCGTTACCTGACGCAGCTGGGCTTGTGGGACAAGCGCGATGTGCCTTCGCGTTCGCTGTCCGGCGGCATGAAGCGGCGGCTGATGATTGCTCGTGCGCTGATTCACGAACCACGTTTGCTGATCCTCGACGAGCCGACGGCGGGGGTGGATATCGAGCTGCGTCGTTCGATGTGGGGTTTCCTCACCGAGCTGAACGAGCAGGGCACGACGATCATCCTCACCACGCACTATCTGGAAGAGGCCGAGCAGCTGTGCCGCAACATCGGCATCATCGACCACGGCGTGATTGTCGAGAACACCGGCATGAAGCAGCTGCTCAACAAGATGACTGTTGAAACTTTCCTGCTGGATCTGAAGGATTCGCATCAAAGCGCGCCGCAGCTGATTGGCTATCCAAACAAGCTGCTCGACAGCCATACCCTGGAAGTCCAGGTCGATAAGAATATCGGCATCACTGCGCTGTTCGGCCAACTCGCCGCGCAGCACATTGAAGTGCTGAGCCTGCGCAATAAAACCAATCGCCTCGAGGAGCTGTTCGTGTCCCTGGTGGAAAAAAATCTGGCGAAGGTGGCGGTATGAGCAACGAAACCACCTCCGAGCTGCGCCCCAACCTGATTGCCCTGAACACCATCGTCTATCGCGAAGTACGTCGTTTCATGCGTATCTGGCCGCAAACCCTGCTGCCGCCAGCGATCACCATGGTTCTGTACTTCGTGATCTTCGGCAACCTGATCGGTCGGCAGATCGGCGACATGGGCGGCTTCACGTACATGCAGTACATCGTGCCGGGCCTGATCATGATGTCGGTGATCACCAACTCCTACGGCAACGTGGTGTCGAGCTTCTTCGGCGCCAAGTTCCAGCGTTCGGTCGAAGAGCTGATGGTGTCGCCGGTTTCGCCGCACACCATCCTTGTCGGTTATGTACTGGGCGGCGTGCTGCGTGGCCTGATGGTCGGCGTCATCGTGACCATGCTCTCGATGTTTTTCACCGACCTGCAAGTGCACCACTTGGGTATCACGGTGATCGTCGTGGTGCTGACGGCGACGATCTTCTCGCTGCTGGGCTTCATCAATGCGGTGTTCGCGCGCAACTTTGATGACATCTCGATCATTCCGACCTTCGTGCTGACGCCGCTGACCTATCTGGGTGGAGTGTTCTACTCGATCAATCTGCTGCCGCCGTTCTGGCAGACCGTGTCCATGGCCAACCCGGTCCTGCACATGGTCAACGCCTTCCGCTTCGGCATCCTCGGCGTGTCCGACATCCGCATCAGCATCGCCTTGGCGTTCATGGTCATCGCGACCATCGTCCTGTATGTGGGCTGCGCGCGGCTGCTGGTCAGTGGGCGCGGGATGCGGCAGTAGTTTCAGCAACGCATAGAACCCGTTGGAGCGACCGGGGTGGCGCTCCACCTTGCCCGCGATGAGGCCAATACATTCACTAGTTTCCTGAAACCGGTAAATGGCCTTCGCGGGCAAGCCTCGCTCCAACGATCCAAAATGAGACCGTCTTGCGCTGCCCCCCAACCCCCTCCAACGGTGTACAATTCCCCGCGTTTTTTCTGTGGCTTGCTGACGTCTTCGCGCATCCAACTCGTTCAGGGCTATCCGCCTTGTGCACTTCATTCCTCGGCGCCATAAGCGCTGCGGGTTCGATTCCGTCACAGACAAAAACAACCAGGTGACTATCCAATGAGTGAACACCTCTCGTCCTCCGGCGAGCTGAAACGCGGGCTGAAAAACCGCCACATCCAACTGATCGCCCTGGGCGGCGCCATCGGCACGGGCTTGTTCCTGGGCTCGGCAGGCGTGCTCAAGTCGGCGGGTCCGTCGATGATTCTCGGTTATGCCATCTGCGGTTTCATTGCCTTCATGATCATGCGCCAGCTCGGCGAGATGATCGTCGAAGAGCCGGTCGCAGGCTCCTTCAGCCACTTCGCGCACAAATACTGGGGCGGCTTTGCCGGGTTCCTGTCCGGCTGGAACTGCTGGATCCTGTACATCCTGGTGGGCATGTCCGAGCTGACAGCCGTGGGCAAGTACATCCACTACTGGTGGCCGGAAATTCCGAGCTGGGCGTCAGCGGCGGTGTTCTTCCTGATGATCAACGCGGTCAATCTGGCCAACGTCAAAGTCTTCGGTGAAGCCGAATTCTGGTTCGCCATCATTAAGGTCGTGGCGATCCTGGGCATGATCGCCCTGGGCAGCTATCTGCTGGTCAGCGGGAATGGCGGGCCACAGGCATCGGTCAGCAACCTCTGGGAACACGGCGGGTTCTTCCCCAATGGTGTCATGGGCCTGGTGATGGCTCTGGCGATCATCATGTTCTCCTTCGGTGGCCTGGAAATGCTTGGCTTCACCGCAGCCGAAGCCGATCAGCCGCGCACCGTGATCCCCAAGGCGATCAATCAGGTGATCTACCGGATCCTGATTTTCTACATTGGCGCGTTGGTGGTGCTGCTTTCGCTGACACCTTGGGACAGCCTGCTGGCCAGCCTCAATGCTTCGGGTGACGAATACAGCGGCAGCCCGTTCGTGCAGGTGTTCTCGATGCTGGGCAGCGACACCGCGGCGCACATCCTCAACTTTGTGGTGCTGACGGCGGCATTGTCGGTCTACAACAGTGGCACGTACTGCAATAGCCGCATGTTGTTAGGCATGGCCGAGCAGGGCGATGCGCCGCGTTCACTGGCGCAGGTCGACAAGCGTGGCGTGCCGGTGCGGGCGATTTTCGTCTCGGCGCTGGTGACGTTTGTCGCGGTGCTGCTCAACTACCTGATTCCGCACAGTGCCCTTGAGCTGCTGATGTCGCTGGTGGTGGCCACATTGGTCATCAACTGGGCGATGATCAGCTATTCGCACCTCAAGTTTCGCCAGCACATGATCCGCACCCAGCAAGTGCCGCTGTTCAAGGCCTTGTGGTATCCGTACGGCAACTACGTGTGCCTGGCGTTCGTGGTGTTCATTCTCGGCATCATGTTGATGATTCCGGGTATTCAGATCTCGGTGTATGCGATTCCGGTCTGGCTGCTGCTGATGTGGGTTTGCTACCGCATCAAGAGCAAGCGCAGCGCGGCGGCTGCGTTGCATCAGGCTGGCTGAGTTCGTCGGCTGTCAATAAACCCGGTCTGCAGTGCTCAAAGGCTGCGACCGGGTTTTTTATGGGTGCAACGGTTATCCTGACAGCCCAAGATCGACTGTAGCCTTGACCCATGCTGGTGATTTCCAACAACGTGCATCTGCCGGATGCCGAAATCGAGTTGACTGCGATTCGCGCCCAAGGCGCGGGCGGGCAGAACGTCAACAAGGTTTCCAGCGCGATGCACTTGCGCTTCGACATCAACGCTTCGTCCTTGCCTCCGTTCTATAAGGAACGGCTGCTGGCCCTGCGTGATAGCCGTATCACCAGCGATGGCGTGCTGATCATCAAGGCCCAGCAATATCGCACTCAGGAACAGAATCGTGCGGATGCCCTGGAGCGTCTGGTCGAGCTGATCGTAAGCGCCACCAAAGTGGAAAAGAAACGCCGTCCGACCAAACCGACGCTGGGCTCGAAGAAGCGTCGGCTGGAGGGCAAGACCAAGCGCGGCTCGATCAAGGCGGGGCGCGGCAAGGTCGACTTCTAATCAGGCCCGCTGTTCGCGCATCGCTTTGGCTTGCTTGTACAGATAAATGCTCAGACCCAGGCCGCTGAGCGAGGCGATGGCAGCGAAGAGGAAAATCGACGAGAAGCCGAAGCCTCCCGCGATTGCGCCCGCTACCGGGCCGGTAATCCCCAGCGACAGATCGATGAACAGCGAATAGGCACCCACCGCTGCGCCACGGCTGGACGCCGGGACAAGGTTTACCGCTTCGACGCCCAGTGCCGGGAACACCAGAGAAAAGCCGAAGCCGGTCAACGCCGCACCGGCCAGGGCCAGTTCAGGCGACGGCGCCAACCACAGCAACAGCAAGCCGAGGCTTTCGACTGAAAGGCAGGCAATCGCCACCCGAAAACCGCCCAGGCGATTGATCAAGTTGCCAAACAGCAGCCGCGCCGCGATAAAGCAGGCGCCGAACAGGCTCAGGCACAGTACGGCGTTCGGCCAGCTGTGGCTGGCGTAATACAGGGTGATAAAGGTGGCGATGGTGCCGAAACCGATTGAACCCAGCGCCAGGCCCATGCCGTGGGGAAAGACTCGACCCAGCACATGGAGGAACGGCAGGCGCTCGCCATGCACGATGGGTGCTGGCTCTTTCTTCCAGGCCAGCGTCAGGCCCAATCCAGCCAGCAACATGATGCTCACGCCCATGCTCCACAGGCCCAATTCACCGACCATCAGCACACCCAGCGGCGCACCAATGGCCAGTGCGCCGTAGCTGGCGATGCCGTTCCAGGAAATCACCTTGGCGGTGTTCTTCGCACCGACGCGGCCGATGCCCCAGCCAATCGAACCTGAGCCCACCAGACTTTCCGCGCTGCCCAGCACCACTCGACCGATAAACAAACAGACCAGACTCGCCACCGGCCAGCCTTGCAGCCAGCTCGACAGCAGCATCAGTACGCCACTCAGTCCGCAACCGGCCAAGCCGAACAGCACCGCTTTCTTACTGCCCAGGTTATCGATGATGCGGCTGGAATATGGGCGACTCAGCAGGGTTGCCAGATACTGCACGCTGATGACCAACCCGGCTACGACAGCGCCGAAACCCAGATCGGTGTGGACATAACCGGGCAGCACCGCCAGCGGTATGCCGATGTTCAGGTAACCAATGAATGTGAATAGAACGATGGAGACGACCTGCAGCGTGACGGCCATAGGGCGTTGTGGGTATTGGGTCTCTGGCATGGATAAGCGGTCCGGGTTACGACGGAGAGGGCAGAAGCTTAGCAGGCTAATCAAGTGCGCCATGATAGCGGCGTATGAGGGGTTACCGGGAGAGGTGAAGCTAAATACTGGATGAAAATGTCGGAGCAGAGCCGTGTAGGAGCCAGCTTGCTTGCGAAGGCTATGGGTCAACGCTGGAAACAAGGTTGGATGAACTGGCTTTTTCGCGAGCAAGCTCGCTCTCACTCATCCGCTTGCAGTTATTCTTTGGCGGGCGCTACCAATTGCGTGGTCACCAACGCGGCCAGGGCTTTTTCCTGGCTGCCGAAGCGTTCGAGCAAGGCCTGTTTCTTTTCAGGGCTCAAGCGCGACCAGACGTTGATCATCTTCTCGGCGGTGCCGATCAAGGTGTTGGCTTGGGTTTCGGTAAATTCGGTCATGGGAGGCGTCTACTTGTTCTAGGCATTTTCAGGCGTATGGAAACTCAGAAAGACTGGTTTTCGATACGCCTGAAAAAAATCGCCTTCAGTCTTCGCTGGAGGCTGGCTGGCAGTCTTCAACCTGCGTGCTGCTGGCTTTCATCTCGACCACTTGACCGAGTTCCAGCTGCGCCAATGTTGACTGCTCGGGTTCACTCTGGCTCGGGGGGAAGTTTGGGATTTCATGCATCGTCGTCGCTCCTTCGCAAGATTTTTTCTAGTTGCTGGATAGAACCGTGCTTCTAAAAAAGCTTGGGCAGGATACAGCACGCCAAATGACAAACAGACTTTTATCGATACCGTTGGTCATGTACGGAAACAAAAAGCGGGTTTCACTGTCCGGGAGCAGCACGCTGTTTTTGGAAGATACATCGCGATGTCGCCGACACCGTGCTGGCTCGCAGCAAGAGAGAACCCGGTAGGAGGGGACTCGTCCCCGAAAGCGTCAGCTCAGGCGAAGCCGAATGTTCGGATTATCTCGTCGTCCGGGCAGCAGCAATTGGGGACAAGTCCCCTCCTACCGGTTTTGTATTATTTGCCCGATCAATCCTTGCAAACCGCCGCAATCGCCAGCGCCAACTGATCCAACCGCGCCGCATCGATGCCGGCGACGTTGGCGCGGCCGGCGTTGACCATGTACACGCTGTGCTCGTGACGCAGGCGAGCCACCTGATCGTTGTTCAGTCCTGTGTAGGAAAACATCCCGCGTTGAGTCGCGATGTGCGCGAAGCGTTCGCCCAGGCCCAGTGGCGTCAACGCCTCCACCAACCCGCTACGCAGTTGCGCGATGCGCTGGCGCATTTCCTCGACTTCATCGGCCCACAGACTTTTCAGCTCGGGATTGCCGAGGATTTCCGCGACCACGGCAGCGCCATGATCCGGTGGGCTGGACCACAGATTGCGGGCGATCGACGACAACTGGCTGCGCACGTCCTGGGATTTTTCCGGGTCACCGGCCACCACGAGCAAGGCGCCGGTGCGGTCACGATACAGGCCGAAGTTTTTCGAGCAGGAACTGGTGATCAACAGCTCTGGCAGTTCGGCCGCCAGCAGCCGCACGCCCCAGGCGTCCTCTTCCAGGCCATCGCCGAAGCCCTGATAGGCGAAGTCGATCAGCGGCAGCAGGTTACGGCTGCGAACGATGTCCAGCACTCGACGCCAGTCGTCATGGGACAGGTCGAAACCGGTCGGGTTATGGCAGCACGCATGCAACAGCACCACATCACCAGTCGGCACGCTGTTCAGCGTTTCCAGCATGGCCTCGACGTTCAGGCGATTGTCGCTGCCCACGTAAGGGTAATGACTGACCTTCAGTCCGGCCTTGGCGAAGATGGTTTCGTGGATTGGCCAGGTCGGTGCACTGAGCCAGATGCCGCGCCCTGGTAGGCATTCCGCGATGAAATCACCGGCCAGGCGCAACGCCCCGGTGCCGCCCGGCGTCTGGGTGGCACTCACGCGTTTTTCAGTCAGCAGCGGCGAGCCTGCCCCCAGCACCAGTTCGCTGATCAAGCGGCCGAAGCGAGGTTCGCCATGGCCGCCGATATAGGTCTTGGTCATTTGCACATCAACCAGACGCTGCTCGGCCAGCTTCACCGCGCGAGGAATAGTGGTCAAACCCATGGCGTCCTTATAGACGCCAACGCCCAGGTCGAACTTTTCGGGATTGGTGTCGGCGGCGTACGCGTCAATCAGGCCCAGAATCGGATCGCCCGGTACTCGCTGGATATCGGTGAAATGCATTACTTGCGGCCCTCGGCGCCTTTGGCCACCTCGTCGGTGCGGGCAGCCATGATGAAATCGTTACGGTGCAGCCCTTTGATCGAATGGCTCCACCAGGTGACGGTCACCTTGCCCCATTCAGTCAACAGACCGGGGTGGTGACCTTCAGCTTCGGCAATTTCGCCGACCGCGTTGGTAAATGCCAGCGCAAATTTGAAATTCTTGAACAAGAAGACCTTTTCCAGCTGCATTACGCTGTCGCGAACCTCGATGTTCCAGTCCGGGATCTGTTTGATCAGCTCGGGCAATTCGGTATCGCTGACTTGTGGCGCGTCGGCGCGGCAGGCTTCGCAGTGGGCTTGGTTGAGGGTAGTCATGGTGAATTCCTGTTCAGGCCGCGTAGGGCTTGGATGAAGAGTTTGATGAATGATTGGCCGGGTTTTTCGGCGCGAAGGTCGGCGCGTGCAGGCCCAGCTGCATGCCTTGATTGACCATGCCCATGATGTCTTCGTGGGCCAGATCGAACAGCCGCTTGAGGTCGGGCAGGACAAAATACAGCGGCTGCAAAATATCGATACGGTAGGGCGTGCGCATCGCGTCCAGCGGATCGAACACTTTATGCACAGGCTCGGAGGACAAGCTATACACCGCTTCTTTGGGCGATGAAAGGATGCCGCCGCCGTAGATCCGCCGACCTTCGGGTGTATCCACCAAGCCGAACTCGATGGTCATCCAGTACAAGCGCGCCAGATAGACGCGCTGTTCCTTGGTCGCGCTCAACCCGAGCTTGCCGTAGGTGTGGGTGAATTCCGCAAACCAGGGGTTGGTCAGCAGCGGGCAATGGCCGAATATTTCGTGAAAGATATCCGGCTCTTGCAAGTAGTCCAGTTCCTCTTCGCTGCGTATAAACGTAGCGACAGGAAAGCGCTTGCTGGCCAATAACTCAAAAAAAGTCTGGAAGGGGATCAGCGCCGGAACGCGGGCGACTTGCCAGCCAGTCGTGGCGGCTAACACGGTATTGATTTCGCCTAGCTGCGGAATTCGATCATGCGGCAGCGCCAGTTGCTCGATGCCATCCAGGTACTCCTGGCAGGCGCGGCCTTCGATCACTTTCATCTGGCGGGTGATCAAGGTATTCCACACCGCATGCTCGGCGGCCGGATATTCAATGAATCCGATCTCATCGGGCTCGCGTGCCACGTAACGCGTCTGGCTCATGCTGCTCTCCTGGGTTCTGTTTTTCGATTTGTGTCGAACGCCTGAGGCTATGAATACCTTTTTCTGGGGTTTTGGTAAGCGGATCGCCAGGCACTATCGCTAGGTTTTCGCTTCGAATCGTAACGAATGCTTTACGATAATGAATGGCTCTCGGGATTGTCGTGGCGCAGCTAGGTAAAAATCGCCTGCACTGTCACGTATTCTTGACGATAATATTCTCGATACGATAAAAATTTTTAGCGGCGCGTTCCAACTGTGGGAGCGAACTTGTTCGCGAAGAGGCCGGTACAGGTGATAGATATTTAGCAGCCTTCGCGAGCAAGCTCGCTCCCACCAGATTCGCTCCAGCAGCCTTCTTGCACCACAGGATCAATCCGCCATGCGCATCAAAGTCCACTGTCTTAATCGCATCGGCATGACCCGCGATATCCTCGATCTTCTGGTCAACTACGGCGTCAACGTGGCCCGAGGCGAAGTGGGCGGCGAGCAGGGTGATGCGATCTATCTGTTTTGCCCCAACCTGATCAACATGCAGTTCCAGGCCTTGCGCCCGAAATTCGAAGCAATCCCCGGCGTTTTTGGCGTAAAGCGCGTTGGACTTATGCCCAGTGAACGTCGGCATATGGAGTTGAACGCGCTGTTGGGTGCCCTGGAGTTTCCGGTGATGTCCATCGACATGGGTGGCTCCATCGTTGCCGCCAATCGGGCTGCCGCGCAGTTGCTCGGGGTCAGGGTCGATGAAGTGCCCGGCATTCCGCTGTCGCGTTACGCCGAAGACTTCGACCTGCCGGAACTGGTGCGGGCCAACAAGTCGCGAATCAATGGCCTGCGGGTCAAGGTGCGCGGCGATGTGTTCCTCGCCGATATCGCGCCGTTGCAATCCCAGCATGACGACAGCGAAGCCATGGCTGGAGCGGTGTTGACCTTGCATCGCGCCGATCTGGTGGGCGAGCGCATCTATCAAGTGCGCAAGCAGGAATTGCGCGGCTTCGACAGCATCTTTCAGAGTTCCAAAGTCATGGCGGCCGTGGTGCGTGAAGCCCGACGCATGGCGCCGCTGGACGCGCCGTTATTGATCGAGGGCGAAACCGGCACCGGCAAGGAGCTGCTGGCTCGCGCGTGTCACCTGGCCAGCCCGCGCGGACAGTCGCCGTTGATGGCAATGAATTGTGCGGGCTTGTCGGAGTCCATGGCCGAGACGGAATTATTCGGCTACGGGCCGGGCGCGTTCGACGGCGCGCGAGTCGAAGGCAAGCTGGGGCTGCTGGAGTTGACGGCGGGCGGCACGTTGTTTCTCGATGGCGTGGGCGAACTGAGTGCGCGGATGCAGGCCAAACTGTTGCGATTCCTCCAGGACGGCTGCTTTCGTCGGGTGGGCAGCGATGAAGAGGTTTATCTGGACGTGCGGGTCATCTGCTCGACCCAGAGCGATCTGTCCGAACTGTGCGCCAGGGGAGAGTTTCGCCAGGATCTTTACCACCGCCTCAACGTGCTGACACTGCATATCCCGCCGTTGCGCGAATGCCTGGATGGATTGGGGCCGCTGGTTGAACACTTCCTTGATCAAGCCAGCCGGCAGATCGGCTGCGCACTGCCGCGAATCGCCCCGGCCGCTATGGAGCGCCTGACCCACTACCACTGGCCGGGCAATATCCGTCAGTTGGAGAACGTGCTGTTTCAGGCGGTTTCGTTGTGCGAAGGCGGCACGGTCAAGGCTGAACACGTCCGATTGCCAGAATATGGCGTGCGCGAACCGTTGCGGGAGTTTTCCCTGGACGGCGGGCTGGAAGAAATAGTCGGACGCTTTGAGAAAGCTGTATTGCAACGCCTTTATCCGGAATATTCCAGCAGTCGACAATTAGGCAAACGGTTGGGCGTTTCGCATACGACGATCGCCAATAAGTTGCGCGATTATGGATTGAGTGCGGAGAAGAAATAAGTTTGAAGTAAGACTTAAGGTGTTGCGAAGGATTAAGCGTCCAAGAACTTTATATTTATAAATAAAGTTCAATGTTCGAGGTCAGGCAAGCGCGGATTGCAATAGCTGCGCAAACGAGGCCACGTCTCCAGGGATTGCTCCGGGAGACGTTGGCATCAAGCGTGTGCGCGATGGATCAACCGTTGCTGCAGCCGTTGCCCATTACCTGATAAGCCATGACATGCTGCTTGCCTTGGGAATCCAGGTAGGTCATGCGCATCGGCACTACGGCGCAGACGTTTGGAATGTCGCTGACGGAAACCACTTTGGCGATGTCCAGGTGGCTGCCATAAGTGTATTGCTCGGCGCGGGCTTGTTGTACAGCAACTTTTGCACCTGACTCTTCAGCCATGGCAACTGCGCTGAAACCACAAAGGGCCAGAACCAGCAGTGAAGCTTTCATTACGTATTACCTTCTTTAGTTCGAAAGGGGTCACATAACCCTTGTGAGGTTATGTGTGAATCGAGTGTCGGTAGCGTTGATTAACAAGCCGTGTGGGGGCTGTCAGTTGTTAATCGGTTTGCCGTGTTGGCGAGATTGATTCTATGCCTCTGTTAGTGGTTTATATAGGAAGGGTTTTGATAAACACTATTGAGCAAATCCGTAACAATCCGTTTCACTGCTGCTCAAACCCCGGCGTCACTCGTTCTTTAGTCTTGCTTCGTTCGGCGTACTGCGCCGTGATACGGCACGTGCAGGCCGATTGTGGTGTAGGGTTGCAAAGCGGTAAGACCATCGTCGAATGGTCCCGGGACCGACAGCCGGTTACAACGGACACATAAAACAACAACTATCCACCGAGGTAACCAAGATGAGTGCAGCTTCCCTGTACCCCGTCCGCCCAGAAGTTGCAGCGACAACGCTGACCGATGAGGCGACCTACAAGGCCATGTATCAGCAGTCAGTGGTCAATCCCGATGGCTTCTGGCGTGAGCAGGCCAAGCGCCTCGACTGGATCAAGCCTTTCACCTCGGTCAAGCAGACCTCCTTCGACGATCACCGGGTCGATATCAAATGGTTCGCTGATGGCACGCTGAACGTTGCCTACAACTGCCTGGACCGTCACCTGGAAGAACGCGGCGACTCCATCGCCATCATCTGGGAAGGCGATGATCCTTCCGAGAGCCGCAACATCACTTATCGCGAACTGCATACGGAAGTCTGCAAATTCGCCAACGCCTTGCGCGGCCAGGATGTGCATCGCGGCGACGTGGTGACTATCTATATGCCGATGATCCCCGAGGCTGTGGTCGCCATGCTGGCGTGCGCCCGGATCGGAGCCATTCACTCCGTGGTATTCGGCGGCTTTTCGCCTGAAGCGCTGGCCGGACGCATCATCGATTGCCAGTCCAAAGTGGTGATTACCGCCGACGAAGGCCTGCGTGGCGGCAAGAAAACCGCCATGAAAGCCAACGTCGACCGTGCGTTGACCAACCCTGAAACCGCCAGCGTGCAGAAAGTCATTGTCTGCAAACGCACCGGCGGCGAGATCGAATGGAACCGCCATCGCGACATCTGGTACCACTCGCTGCTGGAAGTGGCATCGGCCACCTGCGCACCGAAAGAAATGGGCGCCGAAGAGTCGTTGTTCATCCTTTATACCTCCGGCTCCACGGGCAAACCCAAGGGCGTGCTGCACACCACTGCGGGTTATCTGGTCTACGCCGCGCTGACTCACGAGCGGGTGTTCGACTACCGTCCGGGCGAAGTTTACTGGTGCACCGCTGACGTGGGCTGGGTGACCGGTCACAGCTACATCGTCTACGGCCCGCTGGCCAACGGCGCAACCACGCTGCTGTTCGAAGGTGTACCGAACTACCCGGACATCACCCGGGTGTCGAAAATCGTCGACAAGCACAAGGTCAACATCCTCTACACCGCCCCGACCGCCATTCGCGCCATGATGGCCGAAGGCACCAAGGCCGTGGATGGCGCTGACGGTTCGAGCCTGCGCCTGTTGGGTTCGGTGGGTGAGCCAATCAACCCCGAGGCGTGGAACTGGTACTACAACACCGTCGGCAAGAAGAACTGCCCGATTGTCGATACCTGGTGGCAGACCGAAACCGGCGGCATCCTGATCAGCCCGCTGCCAGGCGCTACCGCCTTGAAGCCCGGCTCGGCGACGCGCCCTTTCTTTGGCGTGATTCCAGCCTTGGTGGATAACCTGGGTAACCTGATCGAAGGCGCGGCCGAAGGCAATCTGGTCATCCTCGATTCCTGGCCAGGCCAGTCGCGCACGCTGTATGGCGATCACGACCGTTTCGTCGACACTTATTTCAAGACCTTCCGTGGCATGTACTTCACCGGTGACGGTGCACGTCGTGACGAAGATGGCTACTACTGGATCACCGGTCGCGTGGACGACGTGCTCAACGTGTCCGGCCACCGTATGGGCACTGCCGAAATCGAAAGCGCCATGGTTGCCCACCCGAAAGTCGCCGAAGCTGCCGTGGTCGGTGTGCCTCACGATTTGAAAGGGCAGGGCATCTACGTGTACGTCACGCTCAATGGCGGCGAAGTGCCGGATGAGGCGCTGCGTCTTGAGTTGCGTAATTGGGTGCGCAAGGAAATCGGTCCGATTGCTTCGCCGGATGTCATCCAGTGGGCGCCGGGTCTGCCGAAAACCCGCTCCGGGAAAATCATGCGCCGTATCCTGCGCAAGATTGCCACCGGCGAATACGATACCTTGGGTGATATCTCGACCTTGGCCGATCCGAGTGTCGTGCAGCATTTGATCGAAACGCACAAGACCATGACCGCCGCCTGATAAAGGCAGCCCAAAAACCCCGCCCGGTGCAAGCCTGGCGGGGTTTTTTATGTGATCCGTTATTGCGTGTGAAGCGCGATCCCTGTGGGAGCGAACTTGTATGTTGCCAGCGCGCTTCGAATCGGGTTGCGCCAACAGCATTTGCGGTGCGGCTGAATCTGGTTTCGCCCTGACGGTCGACCCCTTTGTTTCGGCAAAGGGGGAAACCATTCTGTGCTGACGTCCGGCCCCCGCTTCGCGGCGCTTCCTTCGCTCCGGCGTCGGGGTGAGGCGACGCGCCGACGGGCCATCCCTGGCCCAACGGCGCTCGCTCGGCATCCATGCCGAGCGCACCTCACCCCGACACCTGCGCTCAGCCTCCCGATGCACGTTTGGCGGTGTCTGCCAGATCGCGGCGCGGAAAAGCGAACATCAAAAGCCGGGCTGGCCACAGTCTGTTGGAGCGAGGCTTGCCCGCGAATCAAGCACCTCGGTGGGTCAGGCCTGCCACGGTATCGTCCTTCGCGGGCAAGCCTCGCTCCAACAAATAGCGCTGCAGAAGTGAACGTGTTCGCGAGGCGGTCTCGGTGTCCACGCAGGCGCAATGCCATGCACCAACAGATATATATCCACATGTTACCGACGAACCGCTGGATGTAACCCGACGCGCATTTATGGGGCGATGCACCTCAGTTTTTGTAGGAAATGGGTGCGTTATCGTCCAGAAAATAAACCCAATCAACGCTGCGCTTGCCGTATTACAAGGCTTTGCCAATAATGGGCGCGTATTTTGCTGTATAGATCGGTTAGTCTTCTTTTCGCATTGCATAATCTGCAATAGCTGTCAATAAGTCCGGTCTGTTTTTTCGGTGCTTCTGTAACTAGTTGTCGCATTGAAGAAATATCGACTTCGAGCGTGTCGTTAAAATGCCGATCACTCGCCCAAGGTTTGCGGGCCCGGATTCCGGCCTCGCCTGTCAGGCGTCATAGTCTTCAATCATCTCTCCGCATTTTGGGCTCTAGCTCACTCTGCCATTTGTCGTGTTTACCGACGGAGTCCTAAGAATGAAAAAGCTCATGCTTCTTGGTGCACTGGCGCTGTCTGTGCTGGCGCAGCCAACGTTTGCTGACGAAAAACCGCTGAAAATCGGCATTGAAGCCGCTTACCCTCCGTTTGCCTCCAAGGCTCCGGATGGCAGCATCGTTGGTTTCGACTACGACATCGGCAACGCCCTGTGTGCCGAGATGAAGGTCAAGTGCACTTGGGTCGAGCAGGAATTCGACGGCCTGATCCCGGCGCTCAAAGTGCGCAAGATCGACGCGATCCTGTCCTCGATGTCCATCACCGAAGACCGCAAGAAATCCGTGGATTTCACCGGTCGCTACTACAGCACCCAGGCGCGCCTGGTGATGAAGGACGGCACCACGGTCAGCGACAGCCTTGCCGAACTCAAGGGCAAGAAGATCGGCGTGCAGCGCGGTTCGATCCATGATCGTTTCGCCAAGGAAAAACTCGAGCCGCTGGGCGCCGAGATCAAATCCTACGCTTCGCAGAACGAAATCTACCTGGACATCCAGGCCGGTCGCCTCGATGGCACGGTGGCTGACGCAACCCTGCTGCAGGACGGTTTCCTGAAAACCGACGCAGGCAAGGGCTACGCTTTCGTGGGCCCGGCGTTCACTGACGCGGCGTACTTTGGCGACGGCATCGGTATTGCCGTGCGTAAAGGCGACAAGGCCAATCTGGACAAGATCAACGCTGCCATCACTGCAATTCGCGCCAATGGCGAGTACAAGAAAATCCAGGACAAGTACTTCGATTTCGACGTTTACGGCAAGTAAATCGTCCGAAGCTACCCCTTGAAATGGCGCAAGCAACGGTCGTTCTTGCGCCATTTTCATACCCATCCGTGAGGACCGCACATCATGTTGAAAGGCTACGGGGCTGTCATCCTCGAAGGTGCATGGCTGACGCTGCAACTGGCCTTGTCGTCGATGGCGCTGGCCATTGTTCTCGGCCTGATTGGCGTGGCGCTGCGTCTGTCGCCGGTGCGACAACTTGCAGTGTTGGGTGATCTGTACTCCACGGTAATCCGCGGGATTCCCGATCTGGTACTGATTCTGCTGATTTTCTACGGCGGTCAAAGTGTGCTCAACGCCGTTGCGCCGATGGTCGGCTATGACGACTACATCGAGCTCAGTCCATTGGCTGCGGGGATCGGCACGCTGGGTTTCATCTTCGGCGCCTACCTCTCGGAAACCTTTCGCGGTGCCTTCATGGCGATTCCCAAAGGTCAGTCCGAAGCCGGCATGGCGTACGGGATGAGTCGCTTTAACGTATTTTTTCGGATATTGGTGCCGCAGATGATTCGCCTGGCGATTCCGGGCTTCACCAATAACTGGCTGGTGCTGACCAAGGCCACCGCGCTGATTTCCGTGGTCGGTCTGCAGGACATGATGTTCAAGGCCAAACAGGCCGCCGACGCGACCCGCGAGCCGTTTACCTTTTTCCTGGCCGTGGCCGCGATGTATCTGGTGATCACCAGTGTCTCGCTGCTGATTCTGCGTTTCATCGAAAAACGCTACTCGGTAGGCGTAAGGGCGGCTGACCTATGATCTTCGACTACACCGTCGTCTGGGATAGCCTGCCGATGTATTTCAGCGGCATGCTGATTACCCTCAAGTTGCTGGCGATTTCCCTGTTTTTCGGCTTGCTGGCCGCCTTGCCGCTGGGTTTGATGCGCGTCTCGAAAAACCGCTGGATAAACGCACCTGCCTGGTTGTTCACCTACGTGATTCGCGGCACGCCGATGCTGGTGCAGCTGTTTCTCATCTATTACGGTCTGGCGCAATTTTCGGCGGTGCGAGAGAGCTTTCTCTGGCCGATGTTGTCCAGCGCGACTTTCTGCGCCTGTCTGGCCTTCGCCGTGAATACCAGCGCCTATACCGCAGAAATCATCGCCGGCAGCCTGAAAGCCACGCCCGCCGGTGAAATCGAAGCTGCCCGCGCCATGGGCATGTCCAAGGCCAAGCTGTATCGGCGGATTCTGCTGCCCTCGGCGCTGCGTCGGGCGCTGCCGCAATACAGCAATGAAGTGATCATGATGCTGCAGACCACCAGTCTGGCGTCCATTGTCACGCTGCTCGACATTACCGGCGCGGCCCGCTCGGTCAATGCCCAGTATTATTTGCCTTTTGAGGCGTTCATTACCGCAGGCGTGTTCTACCTGTGCCTGACATTCATTCTGGTGCGACTGTTCAAGCTGGCTGAACGCCGCTGGCTGGGCTACCTCGCGCCCCGGAAGGCCTGACATGCAAAGAACCGATCATGTATTGCCGTGGAGCACCCTCGGCACCGAACGCCAGCTGAGCGTGTTTCGTTTTGGCAGTGGCGAGCGCAAAGCCTACATCCAGGCCAGTCTGCACGCCGACGAACTGCCGGGAATGCGCACCGCCTGGGAGCTGAAAAAGCGTCTGCTGGAACTGGAAGAACAGGGCGCCCTGAAGGGTGTCATCGAGCTTGTCCCGGTGGCCAATCCAATCGGCCTCGGGCAATTGCTGCAAGGCGCCCATCAAGGCCGTTTCGAGTTCGGCAGCGGCAAGAACTTCAACCGTGACTTCGCCGAATTGAGCGAGCCGGTGGCCGAGTTGCTTGAAGGCCAGTTGGGCGACGATCCGCACAGTAATGTGCAGCTGATCCGCCAGGCCATGACCACCGCGCTGGAAAACCTGCCTCCGGCGCAGAGCGAATTGCACGGTTTGCAGCGCTTGTTGCTCAGTCATGCCTGCACGGCCGATGTGGTGCTCGATCTGCATTGCGACGCTGACGCTGCGCTTCACCTCTATGCCTTGCCGCAGCACTGGCCGCAATGGCGTTCGCTGACGGAGCATCTGGACGTTCGGGTGGCGTTGCTGGCCGAAGATTCGGGCGGCAGTTCGTTTGATGAGGCCTGCTCGTTGCCATGGTTGCGTCTGTCGCGGATTTTTCCGGACGCGCAGATTCCCCTGGCGTGCCTGGCGACCACCATCGAGTTGGGCGGGCAGGCTGATACTGGCAAGCCGCAAGCCGAGGCGCATGCCGCA
This sequence comes from Pseudomonas syringae, assembly GCF_001698815.1. GTDB lineage: Bacteria > Pseudomonadota > Gammaproteobacteria > Pseudomonadales > Pseudomonadaceae > Aquipseudomonas > Aquipseudomonas syringae_A. The sequence continues at coordinate 45,503 of NZ_LGSI01000057.1, forward strand.
GGCATCCTCGCGTTTCTGGCTGAGCAGGGCTTTATCAATGGCGACTGGCCACAACCGGCCCATGAAGCCTGCGAAGGCATGCCGTTCGAAGGCACCGAATTGTTGTTTGCGCCGCATCCCGGCGTGGTGACGTTCCTGCGTTCGGCCGGCGACTGGGTTGAGGTCGGTGATCCGCTGTTCGAAGTCATCGATCCGCTGTCCGATCAGGTCAGCACGGTCTGCACCAATACTGCCGGCGTGTTGTTCGCCATCGAACGGCTGCGTTACGCACAACCGGGTTTCTGGCTGGCCAAAGTGGCGGGGCGCACGGCGCGTCGCCATGGCCGTCTGCTCAACGACTGACTGTTTTGTGAGAACCGAAAGCATGAACAAACTGGAAGTCCAGGATCTGCACAAGCGCTATGGCAGCCACGAGGTGCTCAAGGGTGTATCCCTGACCGCCAAGGCCGGAGATGTGATCAGCATCATCGGTTCCAGTGGTTCCGGTAAAAGCACCTTCTTGCGCTGCATCAACCTGCTGGAGCAACCCCACGCCGGGAAAATCCTGCTCAATAATGAAGAGTTGAAACTGGTCGCCAATAAAGACGGCAGCCTCAAGGCCGCGGACCCAAAACAGTTGCAGCGCATGCGCTCACGGTTATCCATGGTGTTTCAGCATTTCAATCTGTGGTCGCACATGACCGCGATGGAAAACATCATTGAAGCGCCGATCCATGTGCTGGGCCTCTCGAAGAAAGAAGCGCTGGAAAAGGCCGAGCATTATCTGGCCAAGGTTGGCGTCGCGCATCGCAAGGACGCTTATCCGGGGCATATGTCCGGCGGCGAACAGCAGCGGGTGGCGATTGCCCGTGCCTTGGCGATGGAGCCGGAAGTCATGCTGTTTGACGAACCCACTTCAGCCCTCGATCCTGAGCTGGTCGGCGATGTGCTCAAGGTCATGCAGGCCCTGGCGCTGGAGGGGCGGACGATGGTGGTGGTGACTCACGAAATGGGCTTCGCCCGGGAAGTTTCCAATCAACTGATCTTCCTGCACAAAGGCATGGTCGAGGAGTGCGGCGATCCACGGGAAGTGCTGGTCAATCCGCAATCCGAGCGCCTGCAGCAATTTCTGTCCGGTAGCCTCAAGTAACGAATGGCGTCGTTTTCTCGATGCCTTTAACAACAGAACCGGTCATGCTGCGCGCCAGACTGACCGTTCAAGATTCAAAGTGAGCCGTTTTCCGTGCTCTAACCTTGCAGGCTGTTCACTCAGTTTGTTCAACAGCGATACGTTCCGGACTGCACGCCATGACTGCCCATCGAATCGGTTTTCTCATCTGGCCCAGCACCAAAGCCTTGACTCTGGCGCTGGCCGAGGAAGCCTTGCGTGTGGCGCAGCGCGTCCATCCCGAAGTGCTTTATGAATTGACCTTCCTGCAAGCGGAGGCGCCGACCGAAGGCGCCTGGCAATTGCCCGGCGAACCCTGGGCCGGTCGCCTCGACGGCCTGCAAAAGCTGTTTCTGCTGGCAGACGAGCCGCCGGCGCCGATGCCCCAGGCGCTGAGTAGTGCGGTCAAGCAGCTGGTGCGTTCCGGTTGTGTCATCGGCGGCTTGTCGGCGGGGGTTTATCCGCTGGCGCAATTGGGTTTGCTGGATGGTTATCGCGCTGCCGTGCACTGGCGCTGGCAGGATGATTTCAGTGAGCGGTTTCCCAAGGTCATAGCCACCAGCCACTTGTTTGACTGGGATCGCGATCGCCTGACGGCTTGCGGCGGCATGTCAGTGCTTGATCTGCTGCTGGCGGTATTGGCCCGTGATCATGGCGCGGAGCTGGCCGGTGCGGTTTCCGAAGAGCTGGTGGTCGAGCGGATTCGCGAAGGTGGCGAGCGCCAGCGTATCCCGTTGCAGAACCGTCTGGGTTCCAGCCACCCCAAGCTGACCCAGGCTGTGCTGTTGATGGAAGCCAATATCGAAGAGCCGCTGACCACCGATGAAATCGCTCAGCACGTATGCGTTTCGCGCCGCCAGCTGGAACGCATTTTCAAGCAATATCTGAATCGGGTTCCGAGCCAGTATTATCTGGAGCTGCGCCTCAACAAGGCCCGGCAGATGCTGATGCAGACCAGCAAGTCGATCATCCAGATCGGCCTGTCCTGCGGCTTCTCCTCCGGTCCGCATTTTTCCAGCGCCTACCGCAACTTCTTCGGCGCCACGCCCAGGGAAGACCGCAACCAGCGCCGCAGCAGCAGCCCGTTCGAATTGTCCTCGGTGCCTGCCGAGCGCGGGTGAAGCGTGCCCGCACCGATTCGTAGGAGCGGCTTCAGCCGCGAAAGCCTCCTGCCGGCTAAAGCCTGTCCTACAGACCTGCTTCGGAAATCAAAACATCTGTATCTGCAATTACAGTGGGTCAACGTTTAAACTGCGCCTTTGCGAACCTATATGTCGCATTGCCGAAAGCCACCGAAATTCTCGGTTTTGTGCTGTAACAAGTTGTCGCCTGGCGACAAGGCCGAATGGAAATCAGTCCTTACAATCCCCCCATCGCTCGCCAGTTTCAGGCAGGCGTTCCTCTTCAGGAGACTCCGATGTCCGTTGAGCAAGCTGCGGTGAACCGCGCCGACTTTGACCAGGTAATGGTCCCCAATTACGCTCCAGCCGGATTTATTCCCGTGCGTGGCGCGGGTTCCCGCGTCTGGGACCAATCGGGCCGTGAGCTGGTCGATTTCTCCGGCGGAATCGCCGTCAACGTATTGGGCCACTGCCATCCGGCGCTGGTCGGTGCCTTGACCGAGCAGGGCAATCAGCTGTGGCACGTTTCCAACGTGTTCACCAACGAGCCGGCGCTGCGCCTGGCGAAGAAGCTGGTGGACGCCACCTTCGCCGAGCGCGTGTTCTTCTGTAACTCCGGTGCCGAAGCCAACGAAGCCGCCTTCAAGCTGGCGCGTCGTGTTTCCCACGATTTGTATGGCCCGGAAAAGTACGAAATCGTCGCTGCGCTGAACAGCTTCCACGGTCGCACGCTGTTCACGGTCAGTGTCGGCGGTCAGCCCAAGTATTCCGACGGTTTTGGTCCGAAGATCACCGGCATCAGCCATATCCCGTACAACGACCTGGATGCATTGAAAGCCGCTGTTACCGACAAAACCTGCGCAGTGGTTCTGGAGCCGATCCAGGGTGAAGGCGGCGTGATGCCGGCTGATCTGGAATTCCTGCAAGGCGCCCGTCAGCTATGCGACGAGCACAATGCGCTGTTGGTTTTCGACGAAGTGCAGAGCGGCATGGGCCGTAGCGGCCACCTGTTTGCCTACATGCATTACGGCGTGACCCCGGACATTCTTTCCAGCGCCAAGAGCCTCGGCGGCGGTTTCCCGATGGCGGCCATGCTGACCACGGAAAAACTCGCCAAGCACCTCTCGGTCGGCGTCCACGGCACTACCTATGGTGGCAACCCGCTAGCCTGCGCGGTCGGCAATGCAGTGATGGACGTTGTCCATACTCAGGAAGTGCGCGACGGCGTCAAAGCCAGGCACGAGAAATTCAAGGCGCGCCTTGAGCAGATCGGCGAGAAATACGGCGTGTTCAGCCAAGTGCGCGGCCTGGGTCTGCTGATCGGTTGCGTGTTGACCGACGCGTGGAAGGGCAAGGCCAAGGACTTCTTCAATGCCGCCGAGCATGAAGGCGTCATGGTGCTGCAGGCCGGTCCCGATGTGATGCGTTTCGCGCCAAGCCTGGTGATTGAAGATGCCGACATCGACGAAGGGTTGGACCGCTTCGAGCGTGCTGTCGCCAAACTGACGCAAGCCTGATAACGGCTGCTGCAGCGCAACACTCCCCGACGCTCGCCCCTTGAGCGGGCGTCGGGCATTTTTCTGGTGCCGTGTGGACTGCGATTCACAGGGCGCTTTTTTTCTGTGCCGGAAGTGTCCGGCCGTTTTTTCTGGTAAGGAGTGGCACCATGCTCGTGATGCGCCCCGCGCAAATGGCTGATCTGGCCGAGGTTCAACGCCTCGCCGCCGACAGCCCGATCGGTGTCACGTCCCTGCCCGACGATGCTGGCCGTCTCAGCGACAAGATCAGCGCTTCCGAAGCGTCGTTCTCCGCAGAAGTCAGCTTCAATGGTGAGGAAAGCTACTTCTTCGTCCTTGAAGACAGCGAAACCGGACGGCTGGTCGGCTGCTCGGGTATTGTCGCCTCGGCGGGCTATTCCGAACCTTTCTACAGCTTTCGCAACGAGACCTTCGTTCACGCTTCCCGCGAACTGAAGATCCACAACAAGATTCACGTGCTTTCCCAATGCCATGACCTGACTGGCAACAGTTTGCTGACCAGCTTCTATGTGGTTCCGGAACTGGTGGGCAGCGCATGGTCGGAGCTTAATTCCCGTGGCCGCCTGTTGTTCGTTGCCAACCATCCGGAGCGCTTCGCCGATTCGGTGGTGACCGAGATCGTCGGCTACAGCGATGAAAACGGTGACTCGCCTTTCTGGGACGCCATCGGCCGTAACTTTTTCGACCTGAACTACGCCGCCGCCGAGCGCCTGTGTGGCCTGAAAAGCCGGACCTTCCTCGCCGAGCTGATGCCGCATTATCCGATCTACGTGCCGCTGCTGCCGGACGCCGCCCAGGAAGCCATGGGCCAGGTGCATCCACGGGCGCAAATCACCTTCGACATCCTGATGCGTGAGGGCTTCGAAACCGATCATTACATCGACATCTTCGACGGCGGGCCAACCCTGCATGCGCGAGTGTCGGGGATTCGCTCCATCGCCCAGAGCCGACTGGTTCCAGTCAAAGTCGACCAGAACAAGTCCACTGACGCGGGCACCGGCGGCCGGCTGTATCTGGTGGCAAACGGCCTGTTGCAGGATTACCGCGCTGTCTTGCTGGAACTGGACTGGGCGCCCGGCAAACCGGTGTTGTTGAGTCTGGAATCCGCCGAAGCCCTGGGCGTCGGTGAAGGCGCCAGCGTGCGCATCGTGGCAGTCTGAGACAGCCGATTGATTCTGGATTGCAGGTTTAGCGAGTTTCGCGGGCTCCTTCGGGGAGTCCGCGCTGAGGAGATAGCATGATCGTTCGTCCCGTAAGCAGCAGTGACCTGCCGGCGCTGATCGAGTTGGCGCGCAGCACAGGCGCAGGCCTGACGACCTTGCCCGCCAATGAAGAACGCCTGGCGCACCGGGTCGGCTGGGCGGAAAAAACCTTCCGTGGCGAAGCCGAGCGTGGCGATGCCGATTACCTGTTCGTGCTCGAAGACGACGACGGGCGAGTCGTCGGCATTTCGGCGATTGCCGGTGCGGTCGGCCTGCGCGAGCCCTGGTACAACTATCGGGTCGGTCTGACGGTCAGCGCTTCCCAGGAACTGAACATCTATCGGGAAATTCCGACCTTGTTCCTGGCCAATGACCTCACCGGCAACTCCGAGCTGTGCTCGCTGTTTCTGCGCAGCGATTCGCGCACCGGCCTCAATGGCCGTTTGCTGGCCAAGGCCCGCATGCTGTTTATCGCGGAGTTCCCGCAGTTGTTCGGCAAGAAGATCATTGCCGAGATGCGCGGCATGTCCGACGAAGAAGGTCACTCGCCGTTCTGGGAGAGCCTGGGTCGGCACTTCTTCAAGATGGAATTCAGCCAGGCCGATTACCTGACCGGCGTGGGCAACAAGGCTTTCATCGCTGAATTGATGCCCAAGTTCCCGCTGTACACCTGCTTCCTCTCTGAAGACGCGCGCAACATTATTGGCCGCGTGCATGCAGATACCGAACCGGCGCTGGCCATGCTCAAGAGCGAAGGCTTCAGCTATCAGGGTTACGTCGATATTTTCGATGCGGGTCCGGCCATCGAGTGCGAGACCGCGAAAATCCGCGCCGTGCGCGACAGCCAGGCGCTGGTGCTGGCCATCGGCACTCCGGGTGACGATGCGACGCCATTTCTTATCCACAACCGCAAACGTGAAGGCTGTCGCATCACCGCGGCCGCAGCGCGTCTGGCTGCTGGCACATTGGTGGTCGACCCGATGACGGCAAAGCGCCTGCGCCTCAGCGCCGGGGATCAAGTCCGCGCCGTGCCGTTGTCCGCAGCCCGGGAGGCAATCTGATGAGCACACTGTATATCGCTGGCGCCTGGCAGGCCGGGCAGGGCGAAGCATTCGAATCTCTCAATCCGGTGACCCAGCACGTGCTGTGGTCCGGGCAAGGCGCGTCGGCCGCGCAGGTGGACGTCGCGGTGCGCGCGGCGCGTCAGGCGTTTCCGGCCTGGGCCAGTCGTTCGCTGGATGAGCGCATCAGCGTGCTGGAAGCGTTCGCCGCCAGCCTGAAAAGCAACGCCGACGCTTTGGCCCAGTGCATTGGCGAAGAAACCGGCAAGCCGCTGTGGGAATCGGCGACCGAAGTGACCAGCATGGTCAACAAGATCGCGATTTCGGTGCAGAGCTACCGTGAGCGGACCGGCGAGAAGAGCGGCCCGCTGGGCGACGCCACTGCCGTGCTGCGCCACAAACCCCACGGCGTGGTCGCGGTGTTCGGGCCTTACAACTTTCCTGGCCATTTGCCCAACGGCCATATCGTTCCGGCCTTGCTGGCGGGCAACAGCGTATTGTTCAAACCCAGCGAGCTGACGCCGAAAGTCGCCGAGTTGACCGTCAAATGCTGGATCGAAGCCGGCTTGCCTGCGGGCGTGCTGAATCTGCTGCAGGGCGGCCGTGAAACCGGTATCGCGCTAGCGGCCAATTCCGGCATCGACGGTTTGTTCTTCACCGGCTCCAGCCGCACCGGCAACGCGCTGCATCAACAATTCGCCGGGCGCCCGGACAAGATTCTGGCCCTGGAAATGGGCGGCAATAACCCGCTGGTGGTGGATCAGGTCGCCGATGTTGAAGCGGCGGTGTACACCGTTATCCAGTCGGCATTCATTTCGGCGGGTCAACGCTGCACCTGCGCCCGTCGTTTGCTGGTGCCTCAAGGCAAGTGGGGCGACGCGTTTATCGAGCGTTTGGTTGAAGTGACGCGCACGATTGAAGTCGGTGCCTTCGACCAACAGCCCGCGCCGTTCATGGGTTCGGTAATTTCCCTGCATGCCGCCCAGGCATTGCTGGCTGCGCAGGAACAACTGCTGGCCAATGGCGCTGTTGCCTTGCTGGAAATGACCCAGCCGCAGAGTTCGGCAGCCTTGCTGACACCGGGGATTCTTGAAGTCACCGAAGTCAGCGATCGTCTTGACGAGGAGTTGTTCGGGCCACTGCTGCAAGTCAGCCGCTACGCGGATTTCGACGCGGCCATCGCCGAAGCCAACGACACCCAATATGGATTGGCCGCAGGTTTATTGTCCGATTCAGAAATCCGTTACAAACAGTTCTGGCTGCAAAGCCGGGCGGGGATCGTCAACTGGAACAAACAATTGACCGGCGCAGCGAGCAGCGCACCGTTTGGCGGCGTCGGCGCCTCGGGTAATCATCGTGCCAGCGCCTATTACGCGGCCGATTATTGCGCCTATCCGGTGGCTTCGCTGGAAAGCAGCAGCCTGACCTTGCCTGCAACCCTGACGCCGGGCGTGCGGCTTTCCTGATGTGCCGACCTGACGCCTATAAAAAAAGATCCACGGAGCCGTGCCGATGAAATCCTGTGAAGTCAATTTTGACGGCCTTGTAGGGCCGACCCACAACTACGGTGGACTGTCCTACGGCAACGTCGCGTCCCAGAGCAACAGCCAGCAGTCCTCGAACCCGCGCGAAGCGGCGTTGCAGGGCCTGGCGAAAATGAAAGCGCTGATGGAGATGGGCTTTACCCAAGGCGTACTGGCTCCGCAGGAGCGCCCGGATGTTGCCGGCCTGCGCAGGCTGGGTTTCAGCGGCACCGATGCGCAGGTGATCGAGCAAGCCGCGAAGCAGGCCATGCCCTTGCTGGTCGCCAGCTGCTCCGCATCGAGCATGTGGGTCGCCAACGCCGCAACGGTCAGCCCGAGCGCGGACACGGCCGATGGCCGTGTGCATTTCACCGCCGCCAACCTCAATTGCAAATATCACCGCAGCATCGAACACCCCACGACGAGCCGCGTGCTCGGGGCGATGTTCGCCAATCAGCAACACTTTGCCCATCACGCAGCCCTGCCTGCGGTTGCGCAATTTGGCGACGAAGGTGCGGCCAACCACACCCGCCTGTGCCGCGATTATGGCGAAGCCGGGGTCGAGTTCTTTGTGTTCGGCCGCAGCGCGTTCGATACCCGTTATCCCGCACCGCAGAAATACCCGGCCCGTCAGACGCTGGAAGCTTCGCAAGCCGTGGCGCGCCTGCATGGCTTGAGCGACAGCGGAGTCGTCTATGGCCAGCAGAATCCGTCGGTCATCGATCAGGGCGTGTTCCATAACGATGTGATCGCAGTCGGCAATGGCGAGGTGTTGTTCTATCACGAGGATGCGTTCATCCACACCGAAAGCATGCTCGCCGAGTTACAGGAAAAGCTGGCCGCTTGCGGTGGCCAGCTGCGTGCGATTTGCGTGCCCCGCGCCGAAGTGACGGTCGAGGACGCAGTTCGCTCCTATCTATTTAACAGTCAGCTTCTCTCTCGCGCCGATGGCTCGATGCTGTTAATCGTGCCGGAAGAGTGTCGCGGCAACGAGCGTGTCTGGCGTTATTTACAAGGCCTGATTGCCGGTGCGAACCCGGTGGCGGAAGTGAAAGTCTTCGATCTCAAGCAAAGCATGCAGAACGGCGGCGGCCCGGCTTGCCTGCGTTTGCGCGTCGCGCTCAACGAAACCGAGCTGGCGGCGGTCAACCCAGGGGTTATCATGACGGCGCCGTTGTACGCCACGCTGACGGAGTGGGTCGATAAGCATTATCGCGATCGCATGCGCGAAACCGATCTGGCCGACCCGCAACTGTTGCTTGAATGTCGCGCGGCACTGGATGAATTGACCCAAATCCTTAAACTGGGCTCGGTCTATCCTTTTCAACGTGTTTGATCCCGAGGCGCGTCTGATGCAAGGCATCGGGCGCCGGATTTTTCCTCTCTATAGAGATTTCGATTATGAGCGACACCTTGCAGTTGATCCTTGAAGACACCGATGGCACCCAGCTGGAAACGTCCTGCACCCGCGTCGCGGTCATGTGGCAGGGCAAGGAGTTGTGGATTCAGCACGACGGCCGTGGCCAGTTGCTGATCGGCGTTGATGTCGAAGAAGGCGATGCCGAATACGCCAACCTGTTGCTGCGTCCATTGGCCACCAACCTGGTCAGCCTGCAACTGGAAATGGAACCGGCCGAGGTTGGCGACGACGAAGAACACGTCCACGGTCCGGACTGCAATCACGATCACTAAGGAACACCGCCAATGCTCGCCCTCGGCAAACTGCTTGAACTGACCCTGGCTGGACGTGAACCAGCGGAAAAGACTCAAACGACTGTCGGCGGCGTGCGCTTGCGCTGGCTGAGCGAAGGGGCGCTGGAAGTTCGGCCGCCGCGGGATCTGGATAACGGCACTGACCTGTTGTTATCCGCCGGTATCCACGGCAATGAAACCGCGCCCATCGAGCTGCTGGATGAACTGATCCACAGCATTGCGCGCAATGAACTCAAGCCGCGCGCAAGAATTCTTTTCCTGTTTGGCAATCCCGAAGCGATTCGTCGTGGCGATCGCTACGTCGAACAGGACGTCAACCGGCTGTTCAACGGCCGTCACGAACTCAGCGGCGGCCCGGAAGCGCTGCGTGCTTGCGAGCTGGAGCGTCTGGCCGATAGCTTTTTCAGCCTGCCGGACCGCTATCGCCTGCATTACGACCTGCACACCGCGATTCGTGGCTCGAAGATCGAGCAATTCGCGTTGTACCCGTGGAAGGAAGGTCGCCAGCATTCCCGTCGTGAGCTGGCGCGGCTGCGCGCAGCGGGCATGGAAGCGGTACTGTTGCAGAACAAGCCGTCCATCGTGTTCAGCTCTTATACGTATGACAAACTCGGTGCCGAGTCTTTCACGCTGGAGTTGGGCAAAGCCCGGCCATTCGGACAGAACCAACAGGTCAACATCAGGCCGTTGCATACGCGGCTGGTGCAGATCATCGATGGCAGCGAAACCGAGGACGAAGAAAGTCTGGAGGGTTTGCAGCTGTTCAGCGTGGCGCGGGAAATCATCAAGCACAGCGATGCGTTCCGGCTGCATTTGCCGGTCGACGTGGAAAACTTTTCCGAACTGGATAAAGGCTACGTGCTGGCCGAAGATCTGGCCGACTCGCGCTGGATCGTCGAGGAAGAGGGTGCGCGCATCATCTTCCCCAATCCCAAGGTCAAGAACGGCTTGCGTGCGGGGATATTGATCGTTCCGACTACGGCTGATGTGTTGGTTTGAACGTAGCGATCTCTGCGTCGCGTGACTAACGCCACTCCCGTTGGAGCGAGCGGGCGGTGTTCCGACTTGCCCGCGAATCGGCCGTAGGAGCGACTTTAGTCGCGAAGGCGCCAATTGCCTTCCCGGCTAAAGCCGGTCCTACAGCAAGCCTCGCTCAACGAACTGCATTCGATGGACACGTCGGACCCGTAGGAGCGAGGCTTGCCCGCGAATCGGCCGTAGGAGCGACTTGAGTCGCGAATGCGTCAATTGCCCTCCCGGCTAAAGCCGG
>NZ_LGSI01000067.1 GCF_001698815.1 Pseudomonas syringae
GCAATGAAGGTGGGTCAGGTGGATTGAGGTGGGCGGGGCTGGCGTCTCGGGGACAAGTCCCCTCCTACCGGTTTTGAATCGGCCCGGTAGGAACGAGGCTCAACGCCTACTCCTTCCACCCACCCCCAAGCACTTTGTACAAACTGATCCTGTTGGACTGCTCATCCAGCTTGAGGGTGATCAAATCCTGTTGGGCGGTGTACAGCGAGCGTTGGGAGTCGAGGGCTTCGAGGAAGCTTTGCGACCCGGCGCGATACAGCGCGTCGGCCAGCCGATAACTGACCGCGCTGGCATCGGTGAGGTCCTGTTGCGCTTGCAGGCGTTCGGCCAGGGTGCTACGTACCGCCAAAGCATCAGCCACTTCCCGGAAGGCGGTCTGCAAGGTCTGCTGATAGGTCTGCACCTGGATTTCGTTTTCGACCTTGGCCTGATCCAGCGTCGCGCGATTACTGCCGGCGTTGAAGATCGGCACACTGATGGAAGGCGCAAAGGTCCAGGCGCCGCTGCCAGCCTTGAATAAACCGGAAAGATCCGAACTGGCCGAACCCGCGCTGGCCGTCAGACTGATGCTCGGGAAGAACGCCGCTCGCGCCACGCCGATGTCCATATTGGCAGCCTTGAGCGTGTGTTCGGCGGCCAACACGTCGGGGCGATTTTCCAGCACTCTGGACGGCAGCGCCGCTGGAATCTGTACCAGCACCGCAACAGACTGGGCTTGATCGTCAGGCAGCAGATTGGCCGGGAGTTCAGCCCCAACCAACAGACGCAGCGCATTTTGATCCTGAAGAATCTGGCTGCGATACACCGCCGCATCGCCTTGCGCCGAATTGACGGTGGTTTGCGCCTGAGCCAGCGCCAGGCCCGATGAGCCGCCAAGATCATGACTGCGCTTGGTCAGGTCGTAAGTGGCCTGCTGGCTGCGCAGGGTGTCTTCGGCCAGTTTCAGGCGCTGGTTGTCCGCCGCCAGGGTCAACCAGGCGGTGGCCACTTCAGAGACCAGACTAATCTGAGTACTGCGTCGGGTTTCGTTCAAGGACAAGTAGTCTTCCAGGGCTTCGTCTTTCAGATTCTGTACCCGCCCGAAGAAATCCAGTTCGTAACTGCTCAGGCCAATATCGGCGCTGTATTGATGGCTAGTGGTCGCCACACCGCTGTTGGACAACGTGCCCGGCGTACGCGAGCTGGTTCCGCTGCCTTCGGCGGTGATCGCCGGGAACGCTGCCGCACGCTGGATTCGATACTGGGCGCGGGCCTTGTCGATGTTCAGGCTGGCCAGCCGCAGGTCGCGGTTGTTGACCAGGGCCAGCGCCTGCAATTGCTTGAGTCGGTCATCGAGAAAGAACTCGCGCCAGCCAATGTCCGCCTCGGCTTGACCGGCAATCGCTGTGCCCGAACGCCAATCGGCAGCTACCGGGGCTTCAGGCCGCTGGTAATCGGGGACGAGATTGATGCAGCCGCTCAGGCTGAGGATTGGCGTGAGCAACAATCCCAGCAGAAAACCACGAAGCCGGCTCATACCTCACCTGCCTTGGCGTTAGAGAAATCACTGACTTTGCTGAACCGCCCCCGTATCAACACGAAGAACAGCGGCACGAAGAATATCCCCAGCACGGTCGCCGACAACATGCCACCGAGCACGCCAGTGCCGATGGCCTGGCGCCCGCCGGAACCCGCTCCGGTACTCAAAGCCAGCGGCAGCACGCCGCACATGAACGCCAGCGAGGTCATCAGGATAGGGCGCAAGCGCAGGCGCACCGCATTGAGTGTCGCCTCACGCAGGTCCTGTCCTTGCTCTTGAAGGTGCTTGGCGAACTCGACGATCAGAATGGCGTTTTTCGCCGCCAGCCCAACCGTGGTCAGCAGCCCTACCTGGAAATACACGTCGTTGGACAGGCCGACAAAGTGCGTCGCCAGTACCGCACCGACGACGCCAAGCGGTACCACCAGCATCACCGAAAACGGCACCGACCAGCTTTCATACAACGCGGCCAGGCACAGGAAAACGAACAGAATCGACACGCCATACAGCAGCGGCGCCTGGGAACCGGATAAACGTTCCTGATAAGACTGACCGGTCCATTCGTAACCGATGCCGTCCGGCAGCTGTTTCATGATTGCTTCCACCGCACCCATCGCGTCGCCCGAACTCACGCCCGGCGCAGGATCGCCCACCAGTTCCAGCGACGAACTGCCGTTGTAGCGTTCCAGCAGCGGCGAGCCATAGCTCCAGGAATAAGTAGCAAAGGACGAGAACGGCACCATCTCATCGTTGCTGTTGCGCACGAACCAGTGATCAAGATCCTCGGCCTGCATGCGTGCGGCGGCGTCGCCCTGGATGTACACCTTCTTCACCCGCCCTTCGTTGAGAAAATCGTTGACGTAACTGCCGCCCAACGCCGCCGACAAGGTGTCGTTGATGTCGCTGGTGGTCAGGCTCAACGCCCCGGCCTTGCGATCGTTAATGGCGATATGCAGCAATGGCGCATCGTCCAGACCGGTGCTGCGAACACCCTGCAATGCAGGTTGTTTTCGGGCCAGCTCGATGAACTGCGCGCGCGCCTTGACCAGCGCATCGTGGCCCAGGCCGCCTAGATCCTTGAGCTGCACATCAAAGCCGGAGCTTTGGCCCAGCCCGCGAATCGCTGGCGGTTGGGCGACGAACACATTCGCGTCGGAAACGATCTGCGATAGCTCAGCGGTGGCCCTCGCCGCGATTTGCGCCGAACCCTGATCGGCGCCGCTGCGTTCACTCCAGTCCTTGAGCTTGATGAACGCCCGTCCGGTGTTCTGGCTGTTGCCGCCCACGCCGAGCCCGGTGATGCTGATCAGTGCTTCGACTTCCGGCTGCTTGAGCATGTAATCCTCGAACTGCTTCATCACCGCCTGGGTCCGACTGTCAGTGGCGCCGACGGGCAGTTGCAGTTGCGCCATGAGAATGCCCTGATCTTCATCGGGCAGGAACGACGTCGGCAGCCGCATATACACCACGCCCATGACCAGAATAATCAGCCCGTAAACCAGCATGCTGCGCCCGCCACGCGCGAGAATCCCGCCCACCAACCCTTGATAGCGTTGCGAGCCGCGCTCGAAAGCCCGGTTGAACCAGCCAAAGAAACCACGTTTGGGCACCTCGCTGCGGACATCGGCGTGCCGTAACAGCGTGGCGCACAGCGCGGGGGTCAGAGTCATGGCCACCAGCACCGAGAGCAGCATCGCCGCGACGATGGTCACCGAGAACTGACGGTAGATGATCCCTGTGGAGCCGGAGAAAAACGCCATGGGAATGAACACTGCCGACAGCACCAGAGCGATACCCACGAGGGCGCCAGTGATTTCCTTCATTGACTTGCGGGTGGCTTCCAGCGGCGACAGACCTTCCTCGGCCATGACCCGCTCAACGTTTTCCACCACCACGATGGCATCATCCACCAGCAAGCCGATGGCCAGAACCATGGCGAACATGGTCAGGGTATTGATTGAATAACCGAACACCGCCAACACGCCGAAAGTGCCCAACAGCACCACTGGCACGGTGATCGCCGGGATCAGCGTGGCGCGCAGGTTCTGCAGGAACAGAAACATGATCAGCACCACCAGCACGATGGCTTCCCCCAGCGACTTAACCACCTCCTCAATGGAAATGCTGACGAAGGGCGTCGTATCGTAGGCAATGACGTTTTCCAGCTGCATGTCCTTGGGGTAGAACGCCGACAGTTCGGCCAGCTTGGCCTTGACCGCCTTGCCGACATCCAGCGCGTTGGCGTTGGTCGCCAATTGCACGCCCATGGCGGCAGCCGGTCGCCCGTTGAGCGCCGTGCCCACGCTGTAATCCTCGCTGCCCAACTCGATGTGCGCTACGTCGCTTAACAGCACCACCGCACCGGCGCTGGATGACTTGACCACCACATCGCGGAACTGCGCGACCGTCTGCAACTTGCTGCGCGCACTGATCGTCGCGTTCAACTGCTGCCCGGCTCTGGCTGGCAGCGAACCCAGCTGGCCGACTGACACTTCAGTGTTCTGGGCTTCCAGCGCAGCGCTGATATCGGACGGCATCAAGGCGTATTTTTCCAGCTTGGCCGGGTCCATCCATATGCGCATGGCGAAGCCCGAACCCAGGGTTTTCACTTCCCCCACGCCGTTGACCCGGCTGATCTGGTCCAGCAACGTGCTGGAAATGTAATCGCCGATTTGCGTGGCGGTGGTCGCCGGATTATTGGACGCCAGCGCGGCGATCATCAGAAAGTCCGAGCCGCCCTTGGTGACAGTCAGGCCTTCGTTCTGCACCGCTTGCGGCAAGCGTGATTCGACTTGCTGCAGCTTGTTCTGCACTTGCATCTGCGACACGTCGGGATCAGTGCCCGCGTTGAATGACAGGCTGATGCTGGCGCTGCCGTCAGAGCTGCTCGATGCCGACATGTAGGTCAGGTTGTCGATGCCGGTCATCTGCTGTTCGATGACCTGGGTTACCGAGTCCTCGACGGTTTTCGCCGACGCGCCGGTGTAAGTCGCAGAGATGCGCACCGTGGGCGGCGCGATGTCCGGGTATTGCTCCAGGGCCAGACGGCTGATGGACAAGCCACCGGCGAGCATGATGACGATAGCCAGCACCCAGGCGAAAATCGGTCGATCAATGAAAAAACCAGCCACGGATCAGCCCTCCTTCACAGCAGAGCTATTGGTCACGGCATCAGTCTTGGCCGTCGCTTGTTCCTCGACGCCTTGCGCCGCATCCCCCGCATGCACGTTCTGCCCGCCTTCGACGATGACCTGTTCACCGGCCTTGAGCCCGGACGTAATCCACCACTGATTGTCGATGGCGCGCCCAATGGTCAGCGCCCGCTGCTCGACCTTGCCATTGACCAGCACCAGGGCCGACGCGGCTCCGCCCTGGCTGCGAGTTACCGATTTCTGCGGCAGGAGAATGGCCTGCTCGTCACGGCCCTGTTCCAGCACCGCGCGCACGTACATGCCCGGCAACAGCAAGCCATCCGGGTTGGCGATTACCCCGCGCAAGGTTACGGTGCCGGTACTTTGATTGACGCTGACGCCACTGAACTTCAGGCGACCTTTCTGGGCATAAGTACTGCCGTCTTCCAGCAGCAGCGAGATTTGCGCCTCGCCAGCGCCGTTGCTCTGCAAGGTGCCGCTGGCCAGATCGCGTTTAAGACGCAGCAAGTCGGTGGTGGACTGCGTGACGTCGACGTAAATCGGGTCCAGCTGCTGCACGGTGGTCAGCGCCGTGTCCTGGCTGGCCGTCACCAATGCGCCTGGCGTGACGGTGGACGTTTCGATACGGCCGCTGATCGGCGCGGTGATGCGCGTGTAGGCAAGGTTGATCCGCGCTGTCTCCACGCCCGCCTGGGCGACTTTCACTTCAGCCTGAGCGGTGAGCAATGCGGCCTGAGCGTCTTCGTTATCTTGCTGGCTGATAGCGTCGATCCTGGCCAGGCCGGCATCGCGTTTCGCGGTCAATTCCGAAGATTTCGCGGTCGCCTGGGCCTTGGCCAACGTCGCCTGAGCTTCAGCGAGCGCCGCTTGGTAAGTCGCCGGATCGAGCTGATAAAGCGCCTGCCCGGCCTTCACTTGCGCACCTTCGACGAACAGCCGTTTCTGCACGATGCCGCCCACTTGCGGGCGGATGTCGGCGACCATGAACGCCTGGGTACGCCCGCTCAGTTCGGTATCAAAGGCCTGCACCCGAGGCTTGATGGTCAATATCTTCACTTGGGGAATTCTGACGGCAGGCTCGGGCGCCTCTCTGGAGCAACCTCCAAGGGCACCGAGCACCAGCACGGAAAGAATGAAAGCGGCCGTCACCAGAAGTTCGGCAAAGCGTTTGATGGACATTGAAGCCTCGGCGTTACAGGAATGCATGACCCAATGCTACGGAGCAAATGTGCAGAGAAATTGAAGATTGCCCACAAGCCTTGTATCTGCAGCGTCGAGGCGCCTAAATAGCCGGGCACTTCACCGGGCTTTCTGCATGAAACTGAGCATTTCCACCAAATTGTTTCTGGCAATCATGGCCAGCGTGACCCTGGTCATCCTCAGCATGAGCATGGCCACCAGCTGGAGTTTCGGCCGTGGTTTCCTGGGCTACTTGAACGAGCAGGCGCTGCTGCGCCTTGAACCGATCCTGCCGCGCCTGGAAAGAACCTGGCAGCGCGATGGCAATTGGGAGTCGCTGCGCGACAAACCGGAGAACTGGTTCAATTTGCTGCGCCCGGTGAAAGGCGAGGATCTGGCTGCGAATGGGGAATGGCGAGCGCCGCCTATTTCCGATCTGACCGGCGCGGTGTTTCGCGTCGCCCTGTTCGATCAGAACAAGGCGTTGGTGATGGGTTATCCCGGCGTTGCCGACCAGGCATTGTTGCGGCCGATCAACGTCGCTGGCAACACCGTCGGCTGGCTGGCGGTCATCCCTTTCCAGAGTGTTTCCGAAGCGGGCGGGCAACGCTTCGAGGCTTATCAACTGCGGGTCAGTCTTGGCATGGGAATCGTGTCATTGCTGCTGGCCATGCTCATCGCCTGGTGGATCGCGCGAACCTTGCTCACTCCGGTCAAGCAGGTCGCTGCCGCCACTCACCGGCTGGCGGCTGGGCATTATGCCGAGCGGGTTTCGGTGTCGGCCAATGACGAAGTCGGTCAACTGGCTCGGGACTTCAATCAGCTCGCCTTGACCCTTGAAAGCAATGAGCGCCTGCGCCGCGAATTCATGGCCGATGTTTCCCATGAGCTGCGCACGCCTCTGGCGGTGATGCGCGGCGAGCTTGAAGCCATCGAGGACGGCGTGCGTCAACTGGATATCGATTCCATGCAGTCACTGCAAGGCGAAGTCAGCATGCTCAGCAAACTGGTGGACGATCTGTATGAATTGTCCCTGGCAGATGTCGGCGCGCTGACCTATCGCAAAAACCGCCTGGATCTTGTGCCGCTGCTCAGCGATAGCGCAGCGATGTTTTTCGAGCGCCGCAAGGCCTGTGGCATTGACCTGCAACTTGTGCTGCCAGACGCGCCGCTGTCAGTGCAGGGCGATGATCAGCGCCTGCGCCAACTGATGAACAACCTGCTGGAAAATGCCATGCGCTATACCGATCAGGGCGGCACGCTGCGCATCGAGGCTCGGCATGAAGGTCAATCGGTGCGGGTTGATATTCAGGATTCCGCACCGGGCGTCAGCAATGAACAGCTGCCGCGCCTTTTCGAACGTTTCTATCGTGGCGAAGGATCGCGCAGTCGCAGCAGTGGGGGCGCAGGCCTCGGGCTGGCGATCTGTCGCAGCATCGCCGTGGCACATGGCGGCACTCTGGAGGCCGCGCACTCACCTTTGGGCGGGATCTGGTTGACACTGATCCTGCCGCGAGACGCTTGAGCATGACGTCCATATTGATTGTTGAAGACCAACCCAAACTGGCGTCACTGCTGCACGATTATCTGCTGGCCGCCGGATACCAGCCCAGTTGTCTGAGCAACGGCCTGGAGGTTGTCCCCGCCGTGCGCGCCGCCGAACCGGCGCTGATTCTGCTGGACATCATGCTGCCCGGACGCGACGGCCTGGATGTGTGCCGCGACCTGCGCAGTTTTTGTAGTGTGCCGATCATTCTGATTACCGCCCGCGTCGAAGAAATCGACCGTTTGCTCGGTCTCGATCTGGGCGCCGACGACTACATCTGCAAGCCTTTCAGCCCTCGGGAAGTGGTGGCGCGGGTCAAGGCGATCCTGCGTCGCGGCCGTCTGCTCGAAGAGGTCCGTGCTGAGCGGCTGGTGGTGGAACCCGATCACTTTCGCGCCACGCTGGATGGCGTCGAGCTGGGGCTGACCCCAGTCGAAATGCGTTTGCTGTTCACCTTGGCCAATGCGCCGGGCCGGGTATTTTCCAGGGATCAACTGTTGGACCGACTGTATTTCGACCATCGCGTGGTGACTGATCGCACCGTCGACAGCCACATCAAAAACCTGCGCCGCAAGCTGGATCTGATCAGCCCCGGCGAAGAGATCGTGCAGTCGATCTATGGGGTTGGCTATACGTTGAAGCTGTGAGTGCCGCCAAGCCCCGCCCCCTCTGGAGGCTTGCTGTAGGACCTGGAGGCTTGCTGTAGGACCGGCTTTAGCCGGGAGGGCAATTGATGAGCGGCTCGCGACTGAAGTCGCTCCTACAGTCGCTCCTACAGTCGCTCCTACGACCGATTCGCGGGCAAGCCTCGCTCCCACGATGATCTGCGGGGAGGGCAGATTAAAGCCGCTGAACAGCCAACGCGCCAGCTGGCCCGGCAACACCCGGCTGGCCTGGCAGACCTTCCCGTCCAGCCTTGCCGCCATCGGCGCGATAGACGATGCAACCCTTGGATGCTCCGCCCTTGCCGGCACGACCGCCCTGACCCGCCGCACCACCGGCACCGCCCTCGACATTGACCTTGATGTGCGCGGCAGGGAACGCCAACGGCAGCTCCAGACGTACCTGACCACCTGCGGCGCCGTCGTGACCATTGCCACCGTCGTCGCCATTGAAGCCACGTCCCGCCTGGCCCCAGGTGCAGCCCGGCGCTTCGCCGTTGGCGCCGTCGAGGCCGACATAACCGG
This sequence comes from Pseudomonas syringae, assembly GCF_001698815.1. Taxonomy (GTDB): domain Bacteria; phylum Pseudomonadota; class Gammaproteobacteria; order Pseudomonadales; family Pseudomonadaceae; genus Aquipseudomonas; species Aquipseudomonas syringae_A. The sequence goes on from NZ_LGSI01000067.1 coordinate 8,584, forward strand.
GCGCACCCGTGCCGCCGCGCGCATCAACCGACAGCTCGGCTGCGGTCAGGGATTCCAGGCGCAGGGTCAGATTTCGCCCTGGCAACGGCGCTTTCTCATAGGTGCCAGGCGATCCACGCGCAGTGATCTGGCTGCCTTCGCCAAGCTGACCGCGATGCACCACCAGACTGAATGGCTGGCTGCCGGGCACAATCGCAATGCGCGCTTCATGGCCCAGCACCAGTTGATCGACCTTGACTTCGGTAAGGCCGGACGGAATCAGCAAGGTGCCGTAATCCGCGACTTCCAGACGCTCCAGTTGCAGAACGCTGGTGGCGTTGGGCAGGCGCATCAAGGAATGGCTTTCGACAGTGATGGTCTGCGCCATCGCCAAAGGGCTGCACAGCGCGGCCAGCAGGAAAAGACTACGCATGAGCGGCCTCCGAGGACGATTTAGGGAAGGATTGCAGGTGAAAAATGCCGAAGACCAGAATCTGCAGGCGATCACGCCACGGATGCTTGCGCCCGCGCAGGCTGCCATTGAACAGCAGCAGTTCGGCGACATGCGTCAATATCAGCAAGCTGCCGGCCAGCTTGATGAGCATCGCGAACGGCGTCGGTAACACGATAACCAGATTCAGCAGCACCACCAGCCAGAACCCTAACGTCAGCAGCTTCCCCAATCCCCAAAACACCTTCATTACTCGCCCCTGGTCATGATTTTTTTATGCGAACGCTTATTATTGCGCTCGTTTTCCGCGCGCACAGTAGACGGCTTGCTTGCCGAATATGCCAGCGGGGTGATGAAAATTCTTCACGCAGTCACACTGAGCTGCCGAACGGCGCAGGAAATACGGGCCCTGTCGTACGCCGAGCCCGCATCAAGAGAGAAGAATCAGCGGTTGATCTTGATCTCTACACGACGGTTTAGAGAGCGGCCGCTAGCCGTTTTGTTGTCGGCCACGGGACGCGCTTCGCCATCGCCTTCGACAGACACAAACGCACTGCGCGGGATGCCGGAACTGACCAGATAATCTGTCACCGAAATCGCGCGTTTCTCGGACAGTTTCTGGTTGTAGGCATCACGCCCGACGCTATCGGTATGGCCGCTGACCCGCAATTGCGCGCTCGGCGCTTCGCGTTTCAGGCGAGTCGCGATCAGATCGAGTTTCGCTTTGTCAGCCGCGGTCAGGCGCGCCGAGTCGAATTCGAACAGCACATCGTTGATGACAATGACCTCTTCCTTGACGACAACCACTTCTTCAACCACTGCCGCCGGCGCTGGCTCAACCAGCGGACAACCGGTGGCGTCTACCTGAACACCTTTGGGCGTATCGGGACATTTGTCGATGCTGTTTTTCACGCCATCGCCATCATCGTCGCCGTCGCCATGCACCCAGCAATACGCGCCTGCCATCACGCCCACCGCGCCACCCAGGCTGGCCGCCACCGCTGCAGTCTGGAACGCCCCCGCCGCCGCGCCCGCCAGAGCGCCTCCGGCCGCACACAATGGCCAGTCGGTCTTCTGCAAACCGGCACAACCGGTCAAGACACTGGTTACAAGAATCAGAGGTAACGCCGTCCGGATTATTCTCATTAATTTCTTCTCCCAAGGGTTCGGCCCAATGCGCCGCCTCTCAAGTAAAGACATCACATCGCCACTTCGCCAGTTTGAGCCCGTATTTATTGGGGGAAAGCGGAATTTGAATGTGGCTAGCCGCCCGACAGGACTAGGCCCACCGCCGAGAGCGCGCTAGTCTTGCAGGTCAATACGAGGATTTTCGATGAGCGAAGGCTTTTCCACCCGCACGCCCCAGCAAGCGCTGGCCGCCCTGCTCGACCAGCAGACGCCGCGCCGCCTGCTGATGATCGGCGCGCAGACATTTCCGGCGCTACAGGCGTTCAAGGACGCGCATCCGGAAACCGAGGTATTTCATGCGACGCCGGGATCATTGCCGGCGGAACTGGCCGCGCAGCGTTTCGACCTGGCGCTGGTGGTCGATTGCCTGGAGCACATACCCAAGCGCGCCGGGCTGGAATTGCTGGGCGGCATTCGTAACCTGAACGCCAGCCGCATCGCTGTGCTCGCCGATCTGCCTGCCTGCGGTTGGCAGGACACGGACTTCTATTCCCTGGCCTTGCAACTGACGGAACGCTTCGGCCGGGACGAACAAGTGCTGACGCTGTTCACGTACGATCTGCGTGAATACAAACAAGTACCGGATTGGCTCAACGCGCGCTTCTGGGCCAACCCGGAGAATTTTGGCAAATATTGGTGGTGACCCATGAGTAGCGCTATCTGCCCATGCGGCAGCGGAGATTTGTTGATCACCTGCTGCGGCCCTTTTCACGCTGGCCAGCCTACGCCTTGTGCCGAAAAACTGATGCGTTCGCGCTACAGCGCCTACGTGTTGGGTCTGGTCGATTACTTGCTGGATACCACGTTACCGGCGCAGAAAGCCGGGCTGGATCGTGAGTCGATCAGCCAGTGGAGCCTGCAAAGTACCTGGCTGGGACTGGAAGTCGAGAGCACGGAAGTCTTCGGCGGTAAGCCTGAACACGCTTTCGTCACGTTCACGGCGCGCTGGCATGACGGCACGGGGGAGCACAGTCATCGCGAACGCTCATCCTTCGTGCAGAATCAGGGCCGCTGGTATTTCATCGATTCGACCGTGCCGCTCAAGGCCGGCCGCAACGATGCGTGCCCGTGCGGCAGCGAACAGAAATTCAAGAAGTGCTGCGCCAGCTATTTGGCCTGATTCACTTCAGGCTCAGGTGCGAAGTGTCCGGTGCTGGCCCGGCCTTGGGTTTTTCCTCCTGACCCATGTCGCTGCCGGCCGGGGCCAGGCTTATGCGGGAAAGATCCAGGCGCGGCGCAACGGCTTCGGGTTTGGCGTCCTGCAAGTCGCTGCCGGTTTCAAACAGCGCGAAATCCGGCGCATCGACGTCCACGAAAGCAGCCATGTACACATCGCGCGGCGCGACCTGCAAGCGGCCGTTGCGGGCTGACGGTTTGCGCAACCAGGCAGGTTCGTCCGGCGGCGGCGCCAGCTCCACCTCTTCGATCTGCTGCGCCATGAGCAGAACTTCGACCAACGCTCCGGCGCGCTCCAGGGTCGAGCGATACTTTTCAGCGGCCGCAGCATCGAGATTGTTTTTGAGCACCAGGCGCCGCCCGGAGAACAGCAGCGTCAGGCGCTGGGCGTCGGCCTGAAACAATTTCCCCAGATTGGCCTGCACTCGTTCAAGCTGAGCGCCAGGTATCAATTGGCCATTAAATACAATTTCATAAAGATTCATGGGTCAGACTCTGTAGCTCGTGGCATGAGTATGCGTACGCCCAGCAAATGGAACAAGCAGGCCGTCCTGCTAAACTCAGGCCTCAAATGGAGCACGACAATGTTTTTACAGGCGCACGTGATCAGAACAATTAGCCTGGCGCTGCTGCTCTCGGTGCTGGCTGGATGCTCGAGCCTGGTGGTCAGCGACTACAAGGAGCCCGTGGTGCGCCTGACCCGCGTCGAAGTGGTCAAGGCCAAGCTGATGCAGCAGGATTTCAAGCTGCATTTTCGCGTCGACAACCCCAACAGCGGCAGCATGCTGGTACGCAGCCTGCGCTATAAAGTCATGCTCGGCGACGTGATGCTGGCCGATGGCGAGTCCACCGACTGGTTTGTGGTCGATGGCGAAGGCCACAAGAACTTTGTCGTGCCGATCAGGACCAACCTCTGGCAGCACATGAAATACATCGCCAGGCTGTTGAAAAAGCCTGATCAGGCGATTCACTACAGCCTTGAAGGCAAACTCAAGACCGGCTTTTTGTTCCGGCACAACGTGCGTATCGGCCGCGATGGGGAGATAATCCCCGGCGATTTTATTCCGGAGTAACCCCGATGACCCAGCAAGACCACGTGCATGGCCCTGATTGCAATCACGATCACGACGATCACGCCCATGACCATCACGACCACCAGCACGGCCACGTCCATGGCCCGAACTGCGGTCATGCTCACCAGGAGCCGGTGCGCAACGCCTTGAAAGACGTTGGCCGCAACGATCCTTGCCCTTGCGGCAGCGACAAGAAATTCAAGAAGTGCCACGGCGCGTAACGTGTCGAGCACTGCCGACGGCCTGCCTTGCAGGCCGTTTTCATTTGTGTGACGGGCTGCAGTCGGAGTAAAACGGGGGTCTTTTTGCGCTGAACTCATTCGGAGCTTTCAATGATCGACCTGCACTACTGGACCACGCCTAACGGTCACAAAGTCTCGCTGTTTCTTGAAGAAGCCGGCCTGCCGTACAAGATCTTCCCGGTGAACATTGGCCAGAACGATCAGTTCAAGCCTGAATTCCTGAAAATCGCGCCCAACAATCGCATCCCGGCCATCGTCGATCACGAGCCTGCCGATGGCGGCGCGCCGTTGAGTCTGTTCGAATCCGGCGCGATTCTGCTGTATCTGGCGGAAAAAATCGGCAAGTTCATCCCGCAGGATCTGCGCGGTCGTCAGGTAGTCTTGCAGTGGCTGTTCTGGCAGATGGGTGGGCTGGGGCCGATGGCGGGTCAGAATCATCACTTCAATCGCTTCGCCAAGGAAAAAATCCCCTACGCGATCAAGCGCTACGTCGACGAAACCGCCCGGCTGTACGGTGTGCTGAACAAACAGCTGGACGGCCGCGACTTCGTGGCGGGCAGTGAATACAGCATCGCAGACATGGCGATCTACCCGTGGATCGTGACGCACACCTTGCAGGAACAGAACCTCGACGACTTCCCGCACCTCAAGCGCTGGTTCGAATCAGTCGCCAACCGCGCAGCCACCCAGCGCGCTTATGCGCTGGTCGATCAGGTGAACCCGCCGAAACCATAACGATCAAGCTCCGTAGGACCGGCTTCAGCCGGGAGGGTGGCGATGCTGACGACGGGCCTGCTGCGACTGCACCGGCCTCCTCCCGGCTAAAGCCGGTCCTACGGGAGAGGTGTGATTGCGGCTAAAGCCGCTCCTGCGGGAGAGGTGTGATCGCGGCTAATGCTGAAAAACCTTGAAATAAACTCCTGCTCCCCGCTTGCGTGCCGCGCGCCTGCTCTCTAACGTAGCGCCTTTTATACGCCACCCCCGCAGGAGCTCCGCCCATGGCCTCGCCAGCCCTATCCAAATTTCTACCCCGGTTCGGCGCTGCCGCCGCTGCGGCGGGTTTCCTGAGTCTCGCGGGTTGCCAGCTCGGCGGTGGCGACACCGATACGCTGATGCCCAATTCCGGCACGGTTGCGATCAAGGGCCTGGCACAAAACGTTTCGGTACGCCGTACGCCCCAAGGCATGCCGCTGATCGAAAGCAGCACCTTCCACGACGCGCTGTTCACCCTCGGCTACGTACACGCCAATGACCGCATCACGCAAATGGTCGGCATGCGCCTGCTCGCGCAGGGTCGTCTGTCGGAAATGGTCGGTTCCAGCGCACTGGACGTCGACCGCCTGATGCGCGCGGCCAACCTCAAGCGCAACGCCGGCGAGCTGTACAACGCCGCGTCGCCACGCCTCAAGCGCTTCTTCGAAGTCTATGCCCGAGGCGTCAATGCCTACCTGTTCCGCTATCGCGACAAGCTGCCTGCCGACCTGGCCTCCTCCGGCTATCGCCCGGAATACTGGAAAGCCGAAGATTCGGCGCTGATTTTCAGTCTGCTGAACTTCAGCCAGTCGGTTAACTTGCAGGAAGAATTATCCGCGCTGGTACTGGCGCAGAAAGTCGGGGCCGACAAACTGGCCTGGCTGATTCCGACCTATCCGGATGAAGAATTGCCCTTCGCCGAAGCAGAAAAGCTCAAGGGTTTGAACCTCGGTGGGCAAGTATCAGGGCTCAGCGATCTGAATAAAGTCGCCCTGCAACTCTCGGACTTGAACATGCTTGGCGTTGCCGCGTCCAGCAACTGGGCTATCGCCCCGCAGCGCGCTCGCAATGGCCGCAGTTTGCTGGCCAACGACATGCAACTGCCCGCCGCGCTGTCGTCAGCCTGGACTTTCGTGCAGATTCGCGCGCCGAAATATCAGGCGGCCGGTACTTCCATCGCCGGTCTGCCGCTGATCCTGTCGGGCTTCAACGGCAAGCTGGCGTGGTCCATGGCCTCGGTGATGGGTGACAACCAGGACTTGTTCCTGGAGAAGCTCAAGCGGGAAAACAATCGCCTGATGTACATGGCCGATGGCAAATGGCTGCCGGCAACTTCCCACGAGGAAACCTTTTTCATCAAAGGTGGCAGCCCGGTGCGTGAAGCGGTTTACGAGACGCGTCATGGCCCGCTGCTCAACAGCAATCTGGGCGGACAACTGAGCAACGGGCTCGGCCTCGCGCTGCAAACCCCGGATTACAAAGATGACAAGAGCCTGGACGCGTTCTTCGACCTGTCCCGCGCACCCAAGGTAGAAAAAGCCTTCGACGCGAGCCGGGAAATCCGCGCTATCGCCCTGAACATGGTGTTCGCCGACGCATCGAACATCGGCTGGCAAGTCACCGGGCGCTTCCCGAATCGTCGTGAAGGCCTGGGCCTGCTGCCGTCGCCGGGCTGGGACAGCCGCTACGACTGGGACGGTTTCGCCGACTCGATGCTGCATCCTTACGATCAGGACCCGACTCAAGGCTGGATCGGCACCGCCAACCAGCGCACCTTCCCCAAGGGTTACGGCATGCAGCTGTCCAACTCGTGGAAGACGCCGGAACGCGCCGAGCGTATTGCCGAGCTGGCCAACAGCGGCAAGCAGGACAGCCGTAGCGTGATCGCCATGCAATACGACCAGACCACCACCTTCGCCGCCAAGCTGAAGAAAATGCTTGAAGCGCCGGGCATGGTCAAACCGCTCAAACAAGCCATCGATGCCCTGCCTGAAGCTGAACGCGGTAAAGCGCGGGAAGCTTACTCACGCTTGATGGCATTCGATGGCAAGCTGACGCCAACCTCGGCCGACGCAGCGCTGTATGAGCTGTTCTTGCAGGAAAGCGCCAAGCAGATCTTCCTCGATGAGCTGGGCCCGGAAAGCAGCCCGGCCTGGAAAGCGCTGGCGCAGAACGCCAGCCTGTCCTACTCGCCGCAGGCCGACCACCTACTGGGGCGCGAAGACAGTCCGTACTGGGACGACGTGAAAACCCCGCAGAAAGAAGACAAACCGACGATTCTGGCCCGCAGCCTCGCAGCGGCCATCACTGCTGGCGACAGCCAATTGGGCGGCGATCACAAGAGCTGGCAATGGGGCAAACTGCATCGCTACGTGTGGCAGAGCAATCCATTACTCGGCAACAGCATCGAGCATAGCGCCGTTGCGGCAGGCGGCGACCACAGCACGCTGAACCTCGCGGCTTCGCCATGGGGTACGAATTTCGACAGCCCGGTGGCGCCAGGCATGCGCATGATCGTCGACTTCAGCCAGGCTGAACCGATGATGGGCCAGGTCAACATCGGCCAATCCGGCAACCCGGCCAGCGCGAATTACAGCGACGCCATCGAGCCTTCGCTCAAGGGCCTGTATCAGACGATTCCGGTGCAACAGCAGAATCTTGAGAAGGCCTATGGCAAGCAGCGGTTGACCTTGATTCCGGGGAAATAGCCCGAACTCAGTAGATGAGGCGTACCGCGCTGATTGACGTGTACTGTCCCGGCCCCACTTTAAGGCCGGGCTGCATACGGGCATACACCGTGTAGACGCGGGTTTGCGAGGTATTGGCTGCCAGGGTGTAGCTGTCAGAAATAGCACTGCCAGCAGTATCGCCCCAGACCTGTTGATAACTTCCAGAGGTGTACAGCTGGTAGCTCGCTGCGCCGTTACCGCCCACCATGGTTCTTTCATTCAGGCTGAAGGTGTCAGACAACAGCTGGTAACTGACCGTGACCGCGCTATCGCTTTGGCAGACCACCGTCAGCGTTGCCGTGCTGCGCGTGACCTGGCCTGAGCGGCCCTCGACCATACCGAAACTCAACGGTGTCACTGCGACAGAACACTGATAAGCCATCGCCGGAGAGCAAATCAGGGCGATGCCAAGGCAGCAGAGCGTGACCGGTAGCTTCATGGTCTGGCTCCAGAACGGCAAATCAATGGCCCGATTTGGGGAATGGTATTGGCCTGCGGTTGATAGTCGAAACTGACGGAACAGGGTGCCTGCCCTGGCCGATTGACTGAAACCTGCTCGTGCTCCGCCAGGTTGTTGAAGAAGGTCACGCCGTCATAGCCGACCACACCCGCTTCACCACTGCCGGACAACACTGCCTGACTGCCCAGCAACAGCGGTCGGTGCTGCTCATCAAGCAATATCAGGGTTGCGCTGCGGCTGTGTCGAATGGGGAATTTCGCGATAACGCCCGAACGATCCGAAGGACGCACCTCCAGAATCGCGTTGCTCAAGGACACATCCATCGGCACATCGCCCGCATCGATGGACAGGTTGTTGGATTCGTAGGCGCGCAAGCCTTCGATAAACAGCAAGCCGTCAGCATCGGTCTTGCCCAGCGGGCGGTTTTCCTGCAACACCGTTATTCCCGGCAGGCCATCGGTATCCACCACAGCGAAACTGTCGTAGACCGTATTGGACGCGAACAGCCGTCCATCGAGCGTAGACAGAGCGCCTCGCGCAGTGGCGCGATAGGCCATGTCGCTGTCGCTGCGCTCGACCTCGGCGCCCACTTCCCCCCAGGAAGACTTGTAGCTGATACCGGCATCGTCTCGGGTTTGGGTGCCGGTTTGATGGGCGACGTTCCACCCCACATCACCGCGCTGCACGGCGCTTTTACGGGCCTCGACGGTTTGATAGGTGCTGTCGCCGCTACGACTGCTGCTGGCGCTCAGCGATGTTGTGTGACCGATAGGAATGGAGATCCCGACAAACATGCCATTACCGCTGTTGCCTTTGAAATCGTGGTACGCCGTTACAAAACCGTAGGTTTTCATGGGCAACGGCGCGGATAAGGTCGCTGACAGCGTCGACGTCGAAATTTGTTGCGTGGCATTCACATAGTCGGCGTCATCGTCAGCAAGGGTATAGAGACTGACCATCTTGCGGGCATACACCAGCCCCAGCGTTCCCACGCCCGGAATGGGAAAACCGAGATTGGCGCGCAGGGTCGTCCTGGGCATCGAATCATCATTGGCGGAGGCAATATCGGAAAATCCCCTGTTCGCCTTCAACATACTGAAACCAAAACTCAGATATGGCGTAGTGCGAGCGATACCCAGCCCATACTGAAAACCGCCCTCACCGTCGTAGGAACTGCTGGCCACCGATGCCGAAAGCACACCCAACTGGCCGACCAACAGGTTGGCACCCACACCGCCCATGGCCAGCCCGGAAGTGGTCTCCAGGTGTGTTTCCAGGCTCAGGGTTGGCGTTTCTCCACGCCGATAGCTCACCGACGCGGCCGGCTGCGCGTAATCGTTGGAGCGGGTGGCATACTCGCGCCGAACCAGACCGGCCTGCACAGCAAGGGAGTCCATGCCCTCGCTGAGCAGCAACGTGCTGGTATAGAAAGGCAATGTCTGAGTGGTCTGGCGACCGCTGGCATCCTTGACGACAACCGAAACGTCGCCCCCGCCAGAAGTGACTGGCAACTGGTTGAGTTCAAACGGGCCGGGCTGGATCTGGGTCGTGGTCTGATGCAAACCGTTGACGTAAATATCCACCGACGACGGCACCGCCACCTCCCCCGTCATGCCCGGCCGCGGATAGGTCACCAGATCAGGCCGCAAGGCGAAGTTGGTGGTCATCTGCGCGCCAAGCATGCGTACCGGGCGAGTCCAGTTCAGCCCACCGTTGATGAAATCGCCGACGTTATAGCTCTGCAACGTAGAGGCATCGGAAACGCTATACGTGCTGTCCAGGCGCACCGTGCGATTGAAGCTTTGGCTGCGGGTCTGCTCAACGCTGGACTGCACCACACCGACAGGGCTGAAAACGCGTAACTCGCCAAGGATGCTTGAGCTGGAGTAATCGCCGTCATGGGTGAACTGGGTGTCATAGTTGAGCACCGCGCCGATGTCACTGCGGTCGACTTTGCCCAATGAAGGCGCTGGTCGGGCGATCAACTGCTGAATTTTCAGACTCCGCAGAGGAATTTGCAGTGCAAGCACCTGTGCATTTGCGTCCAGCCGCCACGACCAGCCGTTGAAACTCGACAGGCCAATCAGCCCGTCAGCGGGAGCCGTCTGCGGTTCCGGGACAACCAGTCCCAGCTCGAGCAGTTGTGCGCGCGTCACGAATAACTCCGAATCACGCTCGACGAACTCCTGAATACCATCGTGAATCCGCCCGTTGATGGTGACGCTCAAGAGCAGGGTTTGCGGCGCGGCGGCGGGCGGCTGAGCAAGGGATGCCGAGACCGGAAGTACACACCCCAACAACAGCAGCGCGAGCAGCACGCACAAACCGCTGCTCACTATTTGATCTCTAACCATTGATCCCAATGTTCGCCGGGACCTGAGGTCTGCAAATGCAGGCGCAGGCTCTTGTCCAGCCGGCCACGCACTCCTTGCAATGGCCACCTGCGTTCTGTGCCACTCAGCAGGTACGGCAACCCCACGCCCTTGAGCTTGATCGCCTGACCGTCGGCCGCCGTCAACGAGAGATTCACCAGTTGCGCGTGGTGCTTGCCGTGGTTGATCGCAACCAACGCTGGCTTGTCGCCCACCAACTCCAGACGCCACTCCACGTCCGGGTCCCCAGCGGGTTGCGCGCTGGAAAAAACCGGCACTGTCAGCCGCAGCGCCATTTCGACTTTGCCAGACAAGCGATCGGGAATCTGATCGAAAAATACCCGATAGGCTTTTTCGGACAATCCGGCCGGGGTGCGCAGCAGAATACGGATGACCTGCTTCTGACCCGGGGCAATTTTCGCAAAAGGCGGGCTGACCGCCAGCTCCGTGGTCGGCGTGTAAACCTCATCGCTTTCGGTTTGCGACCAGGCATAGCCACGGATCTGCACCAGTGCTTCACTGTCCGAATGGTTCGTCAGGGTAAAGCTGGCCGTTCGCTGTTGAGGCGGCAGTTGCTGCGTGATGGGCACAATGGCCAATGCCTGAGCCAATGCCTGTGGTGCGAGCACGCACAGGCAAATCACCATCAATGCACACCGTACTGTGAAATCACGGAGCATCTGGTAAGGCGCCGGATCAATAATTGACCGTGACGGCGACGCTGTCCGTGTAGGTACCCACCGAGCCGTTCTGGCCCGCGACGATGCGCCCGTACACAGGAATGGTCTGGTCCGCGCCGTCTCCCGTACCCGCCAGAGTATCGGTGCCGACCGTATCGCCCCATACCGTGGCGTAGGCCGCGTCCTGGTACAGACCGTAATTCATCGTGGTGCCTGACAGCGAACCCGTCAGCACTCGGGTCGTCGTGGTTGCAGCGGTACCGTTACCGGCCCCGAGACCAATGGTGTAGGGCGCATCGTTAGTGCAATTGACGGTCAGATCCGCCGTGCCATCAACCGCTGTTCCTGAGTAGGCCGCAAACGCCAGCGCGCTGGCCGAAACCGTACAAGCGGCGACCACCGAAGCCGTTACGCTCATGGTTGAAGTCGCTGTGGCAGCTGAGGCATTCATTGAAGTTACAGTGCCAACAACCAGCAATGAAAGTGCAAAGACTGCGCGTACATTTTTTCCAGCCATGATAGTTCCCCACGTCAATATGTAGTCGGACAGTGCGGGCCGTTAACAGCCCTTACCTAATAAGCCGCCATGTTATCGAGTGGATACCGGAGTGCACTTTCTTAACCGCTGCATTCCCGGACAACAGCGCTGCAAATCTGGCCAGTCATGACCCAGATCAACAAAGCAACGCATTTCGGTTGCAGTCGATTATCCAAAGTAGTCATCAATAAAGACAGGGTCTATTGTTTCGTTATCGATACGTAACTCTACATACACGATACTTTTAGCGCGCGAGATATCTATCCGGACGGGAAACGACGCTGTGTCAGCAACTCAAGCTATCGGCCACGATTTAATAATCTTTAGTGTTGACTGCAAGGCCATCATGCGACTATGTTTTGACGCTATTATATTGACACAGCTCTCGCTCGGACCTCTTGGCGTACCACGCCTCATAAACAGGCATGAACACACGCCGCCCTGATTCGGCACCTATGCAGCCGCAAGTGAATAAAACTGTCCTTGGTAATGCAGATCCGCTCAATCTACCGGAAACATCTTCATATGAACCCGCCCTTCATTTCGTTACTTGACTCGTCCGTACCGTGAATTATCTACGCACGAAAGCCGAGCCTGCCGAAAGGACGGTCGTACTCCATAAAGTTGTGATACTCATGTACCCGGGCGCCTACACCGATGACGCCATCCGGCTAGTGGAAACACTCGGAGCGTTGAATGCGCGCCCGCCCAGGACCGAAGACCGTAAAGTTATCCATACCGCGCAGATTTATTCACTTTCCCATCAAGCACTTAATACATTCGAAACAGTAACGCCTTGCAGTGAATCTTCATCCGCTGCGCCCTCCACTACCCGGACGATAGACACCTTAATCATCCTCGATGGACTTCCGAGTTCCGTTACGCAGTTACCACAAGACGCGCTCGGCTGGTTGCGTACGACAACTCCGCAGGTTAGTCGCGTGGTCGCTTTGGGAGCCGGAGTCTTCTGGCTGGCCGCGGCCGGGCTGCTTGATCGCCGCAGGGTCACCACTCATTCGGCTCTGGAGTCGTCGCTGGCGAGCCGTTTTCCGCAATTGCTGGTGGAGCCACAGCAAGGCTTGCAGGTAGACGGGCAGTTTTACACCACCAGTGAACGCATCAATGCCAGCGATATGATATTGCTGCTGCTCAGAAACGAAAATGGTCACGCCGTCGATCAACTTGCCCCCTCTTTGATGCAGACGAGGCTCAACGAACATCCCCCGCTGCTACACGCTCTTGCCAAGGCCCAATCTGTCACAGGCAGAGTTTGCGTGTGGTGGCTGACACGCATCGCAGACAACCTGAGCATGGAGCTTTCAGCCTTGGCGCTGAACATGAGCGAACGCAATTTCCGTCGGCACTTCAAGCAGGAAACCGGCTATCCACCGTATCTTTTCCTGTTGCTGTTGCGCCTGGAGCTGGCTCGCCAGGCGTTGCTCGATTGCGACTTGCCCGTCGACAAAATAGCCCGCCGCACCGGCCTGCTGGATGGCCAGCAACTTGCGCGAGTGTTCCGCAAATACCTGGGCGTTTCGCCGCTTGAGTATCGACGCAAAATGAAACAAGGCTGGACTCCCAAATGCCACCAGGATTACGCCCGGTTGTTTGATGCGCGTCGGCCGCCTGAATGGTTGATCCAGTTACAATCTCACCGAACCCTCCTGCCAAACAGACTCAGCAATGAGCGCCCCGTGCACAAGGGTGTGAGCCCGGTTCAAAGAGCGAACTTCCTCCCCCGCTCCGCCTCATAACTAACAAGCCCATCGCATCGGTCATCCCATGGATCTTGTTATCGCTCGCCCCGAAGGTCTGTATTGCCCGCCCGGGGATTTTTATATTGATCCCTGGCGCCCGGTGGAACGTTCGGTAATCACCCACGGCCATGGCGATCACGCCCGTACCGGCAACGAGCATTACCTGGCGGCGGCACCCGGTGAAGGGATTCTGCGTGCGCGGCTGGGCCAGGACATCAACCTGCAAACCCTGGAATACGGCGAAACCCTGCTGCATCACGGCGTGAAACTGAGCCTGCATCCGGCTGGCCATGTGCTGGGTTCGGCGCAAGTGCGCCTGGAGTATAAGGGCGAAGTCTGGGTCGCATCCGGGGATTACAAAGTCGAGCCGGACGGCACCTGCGCGCCCTTCGAACCGGTGCGCTGTCACACGTTCATCACCGAATCGACCTTCGGCTTGCCGATCTACCGCTGGCAGCCGCAGTCGGAGATTTTCGCCGGGATCAATGACTGGTGGCGGGCCAACGCGGCGGTCGGCAAAGCCAGTGTGCTGTTCGCCTATTCGTTCGGCAAAGCCCAGCGCATCCTGCACGGCATTGATCCACAGATTGGTCCGATCCTCGTGCACGGTGCGGTCGAGCCGCTGAACCGGGTGTACCGCGAAGCAGGCGTGCGCATTCCTGAAACCCAGTACGCGGGTGACTTCAAAAAGACTGATCCGGCGCTGCGTCAGGCGTTGATCCTCGCGCCGCCTTCCGCAGGTGGCAGCACCTGGATGCGTCGTTTTGGTGAGTTCAGCGATGCGTTTGCCAGCGGCTGGATGATGTTGCGTGGCACCCGCAGACGACGCGGCGTGGATCGCGGCTTCGTGCTGTCCGATCACGCCGACTGGCCGGGCTTGCTCTGGGCGATTGAAAATACCGGCGCGGAACGGGTCATGGTGACCCACGGCTCGGTGGCGACTCTCGTGCGTTACCTGCGCGAAGCCGGCCTGGATGCCCAGGGGTTCGTGACCGAGTATGGCGACGAAGAAGACTCGGGCGAGGATAAACCCCAACAGTCCGACTCTCTGGAACCCGACGAGGTGGCGCCATGAAAGCCTTTGCCGAACTCTATTCCCGGCTCGACGCAACCACCTCAAGCAACGCAAAACTTGTCGCCATGCGCGAATATTTTGCAGAGGTTCCGCCAGAAGATGCAGCCTGGGCGGTGTACTTTCTGGCCGGCGGACGCCCACGTCAGTTGGTGCCGACCAAACTGCTGCGCGAACAGGCCATGACTCTGGCGCACTTGCCAGAATGGCTGTTCGAAGAAAGCTACCAGGCGGTCGGCGATCTGGCGGAAACCCTGTCGTTGCTACTGCCTGAAGCGGTGCACAGATCGGATCAGGGCTTGGCGATCTGGATGGAGGAACACTTGCTGCCCTTGCGCGGCCTGCCACCCGAAGAACTTGCCGAGCGCCTGTCCGGCTTCTGGACGCAACTGGATCGCGTCAGCCTGATGGTCTGCATCAAATTGATCACCGGCAGCTTCCGGGTCGGCGTGTCCAAATTGCTGGTGACCCGCGCCCTCGCCGCCCTGGCGGATATCGACAGCAAACGAGTCGCGCAACGTCTGGTCGGCTATACCGATCTGTCCCATCGCCCGACCGCAGCGGGCTTTCTCAAGTTGATCGCCGAAGAATCCGATGACGAACATGCCCAGCGCGGCGGCCAGCCCTATCCATTTTTTCTCGCCCATGCCCTGCAACAGCCGGTGGATCAGTTCGAAACCCTGCTCGGCCCGGTGGATGACTGGCAGGTGGAATGGAAATGGGATGGCATTCGCGCGCAAGTGGTCAAGCGCGAAGGCCGGCTCTGGCTGTGGTCGCGGGGTGAAGAGTTGGTCACCGATCGCTTCCCGGAGCTGCACGCACTGACTCAGAGCTTGCCCGACGGGACCGTGATCGACGGCGAAATCGTGGTCTGGAAAGCGCCGCCAGGCGAAACGGTCGCCGACGGCGAGCTTGCCCTGAGCAGCGAGGAACTGATCAAAGCTGGACCAGCGCAGCCTTCGGTGCAGCCCTTTGCGCTGTTGCAACAACGTATCGGCCGCAAGACATTGGGCAAAAAAATCCTTGAAGAGGTGCCGGTGGTGATCCTGGCGTATGACCTGCTCGAATGGCAGGGGCATGACTGGCGCAGTCGCCCGCAACATGAGCGGCGGGCTCAGCTGGAAAAAGTCATCGAAGCCTGCAACAGCCCGGTCCTGCTGCCGTCACCGGTGCTGGCCGGCAAGGACTGGCTGGATCTGGATACACAACGGGAAGCGTCTCGCAGACTCGGCGTCGAAGGCATGATGCTCAAGTCGCGCGAGGCCATGTACGGCGTGGGTCGCACCAAAGACATGGGCGTCTGGTGGAAGTGGAAAGTCGATCCATTCAGCGTCGATGCGGTGCTGATTTACGCGCAACGCGGCCACGGTCGGCGGGCCAGCCTCTACAGCGACTACACCTTCGCCGTCTGGGACGGACCGCCGCAATCCAGCGAACGCACGCTGGTGCCCTTCGCCAAAGCCTATTCGGGCCTGACCGACGAAGAAATGCGCAAGGTCGACGCCATCATTCGCAAGACCACCGTGGAAAAATTCGGCCCGGTGCGCAGTGTTACCCCGAGTCTGGTGTTCGAACTGGGTTTCGAAGGCATCGCGCTGTCCAAGCGTCACAAGAGCGGGATTGCCGTGCGATTCCCGAGAATGCTGCGCTGGCGCCATGACAAACCCGTGGCCGAGGCGGATAGCCTGTCGACGTTGCAGGATTTGTTGAGTTAGGATGCGCGCTCTTTTTTGGGGCACCACTTTTCCTCTGCCCGGATGAATGCGCCGTTTGTGTGCGCGCATGTGCGCTTTGCTACTCAATGGTTACTGAATGACTCCCGCAAGCGCGCTTGCTACAGACGAACGACCACACCCGGAAGCGTATCTGGCGCCTTCAAGCGTTGCGCAAGGCGATTTTTTGCCCAATCGAGGCCTTTCGCGAACAAGCTACACTCTCGCAGCCGCGCGCAATCAGGCTCGAAGACAGCATTGCGACAACTGCGTACATTTAAAACGCACGTTCGTATCTTTGGTTCGGAAATTGCTATCTTCTCGAGTCTGGCACCCGCCGGTAGCAAGCCTCGCGTGTTCCCAACGCTCAATTTGGTTTTAAGGACTGAACGATGAAAAAAGCATGGCTGACCCTCTCTGCATTGGCTATTTGTCTAGCCGCTGGTAATGCAATGGCCAAGGAATACAAGGAACTGCGCTTTGGCGTCGATCCTTCTTATGCACCTTTTGAATCCAAAGCCGCTGATGGCAGCCTGGTCGGCTTCGACATCGACCTGGGTAACGCGATCTGCGCCGAGCTGAAAGTGAAATGCGTCTGGGTCGAAAGCGATTTCGACGGCATGATTCCTGGCCTGAAAGCCAAGAAATTCGACGGCGTGATTTCTTCGATGACCGTCACTACAGCTCGCGAGAAGGTTATCGACTTCTCCAACGAACTGTTCTCCGGTCCGACCTCGCTGGTCTTCAAGAAAGGCGCAGGCATCAGTGAAAATTTGGCCAGCCTGAAAGGCAAAACCGTCGGCTACGAGCAAGGCACCATTCAGGAAGCCTATGCCAAGGCCGTTCTGGACAAGGCTGGCGTGACCACCAAGGCTTATCAGAACCAGGATCAGGTTTACTCCGACCTGACTTCCGGTCGTCTGGACGCTTCGGTTCAGGACATGCTGCAAGCCGAACTGGGCTTCCTGAAAACCCCGGCTGGCGCTGGCTATGAAGTCAGCAAGTCAATCGACGACCCACTGCTGCCAGCCAAGACCGCAGTCGGTATCGCCAAAGGTAACAAAGAGCTGAAAGCCCTGCTGGACAAGGGTATCAAAGCCCTGCACGACGACGGCAAGTACGCCGAGATCCAGAAGAAACACTTCGACAATCTGAATCTGTACAGCGGTAAATAACACCCCGACGCCCATCGATTCCGGCGACAATCCTGCGCCGTTGTCGATGGGCGTTTTGTTTTATTGACCGCTAAAGGCTTTATCCATGTTCGATGCCCTTCTACAAAACCTGGGACTCTCGGCGTTCAGCTTGAAAGGCTTCGGCCCGCTGTTGCTCGAAGGTACCTGGATGACCATCAAATTATCGGTACTGTCGCTGTTGGTGAGCATTCTGCTCGGCCTGATCGGTGCCAGTGCCAAACTGTCGAGCAGCGCTATCCTGCGCGTGCCAGCGCAGCTGTACACCACGCTGATTCGCGGCGTTCCCGACCTGGTCCTGATGCTGCTGATTTTCTACAGCCTGCAAACCTGGCTGAGCCAGCTGACAGATGCCATGGAATGGGACTACATCGAAATCGACCCCTTCAGTGCAGGCGTGATCACTCTCGGCTTTATATATGGTGCGTATTTCACCGAGACGTTCCGGGGTGCGATTCTTTCCGTGCCTCGCGGCCAGGTTGAAGCCGCCACCGCCTACGGCCTCAAGCGCGGCCAGCGTTTTCGTTACGTGGTGTTCCCGCAAATGATGCGTTTTGCCCTGCCGGGTATCGGCAACAACTGGCAAGTGCTGCTCAAGGCCACGGCCCTGGTGTCGATCATCGGTCTGGCGGATCTGGTCAAGGCTGCGCAGGACGCCGGCAAGAGCACGTATCAGCTGTTTTATTTCCTGGTGCTCGCGGCGGTGATTTATCTGCTGATCACCAGCGCCTCCAACTTCGCGCTGCGCTGGGCTGAACGCCGCTACGCAGCCGGTAGCCGGGAGGCTCAGCGATGATCGAACTGCTTCAGGAATACTGGCGGCCCTTCCTTTATAGCGACGGCATGCACATTACCGGTCTGGCGATGACCATGTGGCTGCTCAGTGCATCCATTGCCATCGGCTTTTGCGTATCGATCCCGCTGTCGATCGCCCGGGTATCGAGCAAACCCTGGGTGCGCTGGCCGGTTCAGTTCTATACCTACCTGTTTCGCGGCACGCCCCTCTATATACAGCTGCTGATTTGCTACACCGGCATCTATAGCATCGCCGCCGTTCGCGAACAGCCGATGCTCGACGCGTTCTTTCGCGATGCAATGAACTGCACGATCCTGGCCTTCGCCCTGAACACCTGCGCCTACACCACGGAGATTTTCGCCGGGGCGATCCGCAGCATGGCTCACGGGGAAGTCGAAGCCGCCAAAGCCTACGGCCTGACCGGCTGGAAGCTGTACGCCTACGTGATCATGCCTTCGGCATTGCGTCGCTCGCTGCCTTATTACAGCAACGAAGTGATCCTGATGCTGCATTCGACCACCGTCGCGTTCACCGCCACGGTGCCGGACGTTCTTAAGGTCGCGCGGGACGCCAACTCGGCCACGTTCATGACCTTCCAGTCCTTCGGTATCGCGGCGCTGATCTACCTGTGCGTCACGTTCATATTGGTGGGCCTGTTCCGTCTGGCCGAACGTCGCTGGCTGGCCTTCCTCGGCCCGGCTCACTAGGACCTGCATATGCGCCATGAAACCCATGACTTGCTGGCCCCGATGCCGGGCACCGCGCGACAGATCCACAGCTTTCACTACGGACCGCAGAACGGCGCGTGCAAGATCTATATCCAGGCCTCGCTGCATGCCGATGAACTGCCCGGCATGCTGCTCGCCTGGCATCTGAAGCAGCGTCTGAGCGAGCTGGAAAACGCCGGCTTGCTGCTGGGCGAAATCGTCATCGTGCCGGTGGCCAATCCGGTGGGGCTGGAACAGATCCTGATGGATATTCCGCTGGGCCGCTATGAACTGGAGAGCGGACAGAACTTCAATCGCTGGTTTGTGGATCTCGGCCAGGAAGTGGGCGATGCCGTCGAGGCGCAGCTCAATGACGACCCGCAGCACAATGTGCAGCTGATCCGCCGCAGCCTGCGCAACGCGCTGGAGGCGCAAGTCGCCAGCACGCAATTGCAGTCGCAGCGTTTGACCCTGCAACGCCTGGCCTGCGATGCCGACATGGTTCTGGACCTGCATTGCGACTTCGAAGCTGTTGAACATCTGTACACGACGCCGGAAGCCTGGCCGCAAGTGGAGGCGCTGTCACGTTATCTCGGCGCGCAGGCCAGCCTGCTGGCAACCGATTCGGGCGGCCAGTCGTTTGACGAATGTTTCACGCTGGTCTGGTGGCAATTGCAGCAACGCTTCGGCAATCGCTTTGAGATCCCGATGGGCAGCTTTTCGGTGACGCTCGAACTGCGCGGCCAGGGCGACGTCAATCACGCCCTGGCCAGCCGCGACTGTCAGGCGTTGATCAGTTACCTCAGTCACTTTGGTGCAATCGCCGCCGAGGCCACGCCGCCGCCTGAGTTGCTTTATCCCGCCACGCCGCTGGCAGCGGTGGAACCTGTGGCGACGCCCGTGGGCGGCTTGTTGGTGTTCTGCACCCAGCCGGGTGAGTTCGTCGAGGCCGGGCAATTGATCGCCGAGATCATCGACCCGATCAGCGACCTCGTCACCCCCATCCATACTCTTAATTCCGGTTTGCTCTACGCCCGTTCGTTACGGCGCATGGCGACTGCCGGAATGGTCATCGCTCACGTTGCAGGCACCGAAGCCTACCGCAGCGGTTACCTACTTTCTCCTTAAGGACTGCCTGTCATGTACAAACTGACCATTGATGGCCTGCATAAAAGCTATGGCGACCATGAAGTGCTCAAAGGCGTTTCGCTCAAGGCCAGCACAGGCGACGTGATTTGCCTGATCGGCGCCAGCGGTTCGGGCAAGAGCACGTTTCTGCGCTGTATCAATTTCCTCGAACAACCCAACGACGGCGCGATGAGCCTGGACGGTCAACAAGTGCGCATGGTCAGCGATGCCGGCGGCATGCGCGTTGCCGATCCGGATGAGCTGCAACGCATTCGCACGCGTCTGGCCATGGTGTTCCAGCATTTCAACCTGTGGGCACACATGACGGTTCTGGAAAACATCACCATGGCGCCGCGCCGGGTGCTGGGTGTTTCCAAGGTCGAAGCCGAAGCACGCGCTCGCAAGTATCTGGATAAGGTCGGGCTGCCCGGCCGTGTCGCCGACCAGTACCCGGCGTTTCTGTCCGGCGGCCAGCAACAGCGTGTGGCCATTGCCAGGGCGCTGGCGATGGAACCGGAAATCATGCTCTTCGACGAGCCCACTTCTGCGCTCGACCCGGAACTGGTCGGCGAAGTGCTCAAGGTGATTCAGGGCCTGGCCGAAGAAGGCCGCACCATGATCATGGTCACCCACGAAATGAGCTTCGCCCGCAAAGTCGCCAGCCAGGTGGTGTTCCTGCATCAGGGCCAGATCGAAGAATCCGGCCATCCGGAAGAGGTACTGGGCAATCCGAAAAGCGAGCGTTTGCAGCAGTTCTTGAGCGGGAATTTGAAGTAAGAGATCACACCTCCTGTAGGAGGGGACTTGTCCCCGATTGGCCAGTAGAGCAACCGTGATCTGCCTGACCCACCTCGATTGCCCGAACCAACGCTTCCCGGACAAGTCCGGTCCTACCGAAGCAATGCGGCCCTGTAGGAGGGGACTTGTTCGCGAAGCAATATTCCTGATGAAACAGGACCAACGCCTCGCCAACACGTTGGCTCCTACAGCCACGCATCACCGTAAAACTATTCCCCACCCGTTGCTGTCTCTGATTTAACCCATTCAGAGCACACGGCGCGCATGAGCAGACCCACCGATTTCGCTCAGCGATGGTTTTCGGCGCGCGGTTGGAAGCCTTTTCCTTTCCAGAAAGAAGTCTGGTCGGCCGTCAAACGTGGCGAGTCCGGGCTTTTGCACGCTAGTACCGGCTCCGGTAAAACCTATGCGGTGTGGTTTGCGGCGCTGAATCGCTTTGCCCAAGCCAATAAAACCCTCCCCGATGAAAAGCTGCGCAAACGCAAACCACCTGCCGCGCCGCTCAGCGTGCTGTGGATAACCCCGATGCGCGCCCTCGCTGCCGACACTGCACGCGCACTCGAAGCGCCATTGCAGGATCTGGACATTCCCTGGAGCGTCGGCCTGCGCACCGGCGATACCAGCAGCAGCGAACGCGCCAAACAAGGCCGACGCCTGCCTTCCGCCTTGATCACCACGCCGGAAAGCCTGACCTTGCTGCTCACCCGTGCCGACGCGCTGAGCACGCTGTCGACGCTGAAGATCGTGGTCGTTGATGAATGGCATGAGCTGATCGGCAACAAACGTGGTGTGCAGCTGCAATTGGCCCTCGCCCGCCTGCGCCAGTGGAATTCGCAACTGATTGTGTGGGGTGTTTCCGCGACCTTGGGCAATCAAGGCCATGCGCAGCAGGTGTTGCTGGGCGATTGCGGAGTCAGCGTGCAGGGCAAGATCAGCAAAGAGCTGTGGGTCGACACGCTGCTGCCGCCGGCAATCGAACGCTTTCCGTGGGCCGGACACATGGGGCTGCGGATGCTGCCGCAAGTGCTGGCGGAGGTGGACAGCAGCGCCAGTTGCTTGCTGTTCACCAATACCCGAGCGCAATCGGAAGTCTGGTATCAGGCCTTGCTCGAAGCGCGACCGGACTGGGCTGGCCTGATTGCCTTGCACCATGGCTCGTTGTCCCGCGAAGTGCGCGACTGGGTCGAACGCGCCTTGAAAGAAGGACAATTGAAAGCGGTGGTCTGCACCTCCAGCCTGGATCTGGGTGTGGATTTCCTGCCCGTCGAGCGGGTGTTGCAAATCGGCTCGGCTAAAGGCGTGGCGCGCCTGATGCAACGCGCCGGTCGTTCCGGGCACGCGCCAGGTCGCCCGTCACGCGTCACGCTGGTGCCCACTCATAGCCTTGAGCTGGTCGAAGCCGCAGCGGCGCATGACGCAATAGCAGCGCGAATGATCGAGCCTCGGGAATCGCCGCACAAACCCCTCGATGTGCTGGTGCAGCACGTGGTCAGCATGGCGCTGGGCGGTGGCTTCTTGCCTGAGGAGCTGCTTGCAGAAGTACGCACCGCCTGGGCCTACCGCGAGCTGACCGACGAGGAATGGCAATGGGCACTGGCGTTTGTCCGCCATGGCGGTCACTCGCTGATGGCTTATCCGGATTATCGACGCGTCGAACCCGACGAGCACGGCATCTGGCGCGTGCCGGATGCGCGATTGGCGCGCCGCCATCGCATGAGCGTCGGCACCATCGTCAGTGACGCCAGTATCAACGTGAAGTACTGGAAAAAAGGCGGTGGCGGCGGCTCGCTGGGCAGCGTTGAAGAAGGCTTCATCGCCCGCCTCAAGCCCGGTGATGGCTTCTTGTTCAGCGGTCGCTTGCTGGAACTGGTACGGGTCGAGAACATGACCGCCTACGTGAAGCGCGCCACCAGCAAGAAGGCCGCTGTGCCGCGCTGGAACGGCGGGCGGATGCCGCTTTCCAATGAACTGGCTGACGCGGTGGTGGCTAAATTCGACGCCGCTGCCCGTGGCGAGTTTGTCAGCCCGGAGATGCAAGCCGTCAAACCGCTGCTGGAGGTGCAGAGGCATTGGTCGGGCTTGCCGCAACAACACACGTTGCTCGCTGAAGTGCTCAAGTCCCGGGAAGGCTGGCATCTGTTTCTCTACCCGTTTGCCGGGCGGCATGTGCATCTCGGCCTTGCCAGCCTGCTGGCCTGGCGCCTGAGCCGCGACACGCCGCTGACCTTCTCCATCGCCGTAAATGACTACGGCTTCGAGCTGCTCAGCGCCACTCCAATCGACTGGGCCGAGCAGCTGCGCAAGGATCTGTTCACGGAAAACAATCTGATGGCTGACATCATCGCCAGCCTGAACGCAGGTGAGCTGGCACTGCGCCGCTTCCGGGAAATCGCGCGGATAGCAGGACTGGTGTTTTCCGGCTATCCGGGCGCGCCCAAGAGCAATCGACAGCTACAGGCTTCCAGCGGCCTGTTCTTTGAAGTGTTCAAGCAGTACGACGCCAGCAATCTGCTGCTCACCCAGGCCGAGGAGGAAGTCTTGCGCCAGGAACTGGACGTGCAGCGACTCGAACAAACCCTCCAACGCATCAACCAGCGCGAACTTGACGTGCACCTGATCAAACGCGCCACGCCTCTGGCCTTTCCACTCCTCGTGGAACGCATGCGCGAAAGCCTCAGTTCGGAAAAACTCGCCGACCGCATTGCGCGCATGGTGCGCGATCTTGAGAAAGCCGCCGGGCCAGAGGCCAATGTATGAAGCCGCATTTTGCGATAAATCTGGCCGGTGCCGAGCTCTGGTTACTGGCCGACAAGGCAATCTACTACCCTGAATACCGGGCTCTACTGATCGCCGATGTGCATTTTGGCAAGGCTGCTGCCTATCGAAAACTGGGGCAACCGGTGCCACACGGCACGACTCAAGGCAATCTTGAGCGCCTTGATCGACTGCTGACTGCTTACAACTGCGACTGGCTGATCTTTCTCGGCGACTTTCTGCATGCGCCGGAATCCCACGCTGCCACCACGCTGAACGCTCTTGGCGAATGGCGTAAGGCGCGCCCGGACCTGCGCATGACGCTGATTCGCGGCAACCATGACAAACGTGCGGGCGATCCGCCTGGCAGTCTTGCAATCGAAGTGGTTACCGAACCGCTGCTACTGGGTCCGTTTGCGCTGCAACATGAGCCCGATCCACACCCGACGCATCACGTGCTGGCTGGGCATGTGCATCCGGTTTATCGCTTGCAAGGCCGAGGACGGCAAAGCCTGCGACTGGCCTGCTTCTACATGGGGGGAACGGTTAGTTTGCTGCCAGCTTTTGGTGGGTTTACTGGCGGATTCGCCATCGAAAAAAACCCTGACAAGCAAATATATGTCGTCGGCGATGGCGCGGTATGGGCGGCAGGATAAGCGCAAGCTGAATCGATTCAACTCAGCTCGTTCAGCCACTTTCGTGACCGATCAGACACGGCTCTGCCGGCCAGTAAATGCGCCAGCAGAAACATGAGGGAAATCAGACGACCGGGGCTGGTGGTGGCTCGTCCGGAACAGTCGGGCTGCCCGGTTCAGTCGGCTCAGGGATTTCTCCGGGCCCATCAGGCCCTGGCTGGCCAGGAATACCGCCAACCATATTGAATTGTGGATGCGCTAGTAACGACCAGGCGAGTAGACCGACTTGATTGGCATGCGGGTCAACCCCTTGGGGACTGGGCTTCATTTCTATCTTCATAGGGCACTCCTGAGCGTTGGCCCCACTCGCATGACGCGAGGGGAAACAGTTCAGCTCAATAGAGTGCCGAAATGAAGACTAATTCAATCCGCGCAGGATCAACGGTAACAAATACACCAAAGCTTACGCGCGCGGCAGGGTCACGCCACGTTGGCCCTGATATTTCCCGCCGCGATCCTTATAGGAAATCTCACATTCCTCGTCAGATTCCAGGAACAGCATCTGCGCCACGCCTTCATTGGCGTAGATCTTCGCCGGCAAGGTCGTGGTGTTGGAGAACTCCAGCGTCACGTGTCCTTCCCACTCAGGTTCCAGCGGCGTCACGTTGACGATGATGCCGCAGCGCGCGTAGGTGCTTTTTCCCAGACAGATGGTCAGCACATTGCGCGGAATACGGAAATATTCGACGGTACGCGCCAGGGCAAAGGAGTTCGGCGGAATGATGCAAACATCGCTGGTAACGTCGACAAAGCTTTTTTCATCGAAGTTCTTCGGATCGACGGTCGCCGAGTTGATATTGGTGAATACCTTGAATTCGGCAGCGCAACGCACGTCGTAGCCGTAGCTGGAAACGCCGTACGAGATCAGCCGGTCGGCGCCTTCGCCGCGCATCTGACGCTCCACGAAAGGCTCGATCATGCCGTGTTCCTGCGCCATGCGGCGAATCCACTTGTCCGATTTGATGCTCATGGCGGTGTCCTGAATAGCGAGGTGAAAAAGATGTCCGGCATCTTACCGGGCCGAGGCGCCGGGTTCAAAGACTGTGGGCATGATGCAGGTCATGCTTTGGACACGAATAGAAATATTCCTGCACAGAGTGTTGGCACGTTCAAAAAAAAGCGTTAAGGTGGCGTCACTGTGTTGCTTGTGTCACTGAGAATCTCTACACGATGTTGAATTTCGATCCAACCATCTCCAAGAATTTTTCCTGCTCTTTGCACTCAGTCTCGGCCAGGGCATTTCCTGAGTCGCAGTTAACTTTGTCCAAGGAGATACACCATGTCTAATCGCCAAACTGGTACCGTTAAGTGGTTCAACGATGAAAAAGGCTTCGGCTTCATCACTCCACAATCGGGTGACGACCTGTTCGTTCACTTCAAAGCTATCCAATCCGACGGCTTCAAAAGCCTGAAAGAAGGCCAACAGGTTTCTTTCATCGCTACCCGCGGTCAGAAAGGCATGCAAGCTGAAGAAGTTCAAGTTATCTAACTTGTACTGAATCGCTTAAAAAGAACCCCGCCAAAAGCGGGGTTTTTTTATGCCTGTAGAAAAGCTCTGCAGGAGCCAGCTTGTTGGCGAGACGGCGAACCTGCCCGCCCCTCGCCAACAAGTTGGCTCCTACAGGATCCGCCTCAATCAGTCATCGCTGACCGAAATATTCGGCATCGCCGGGCTTTCTGCTTCCTGCAGGACAATCCGTGCACCAACGTGCCGCGCCAGTTCCTGATAAACCATGGCAATCTGGCTTTCCGGCTCGGCAATGACCGTTGGTTTACCGCCATCGGCCTGTTCGCGGATCAACATCGACAGCGGCAACGAGGCCAGCAATTCGACGTTGTACTGACTGGCCAGCTTCTCGCCACCGCCTTCGCCAAACAAATGCTCGGCATGGCCACAGTTCGAGCAGATGTGCACCGCCATGTTCTCGACGACGCCCAGCACCGGAATATTCACCTTGCGGAACATTTCCACGCCCTTCTTGGCATCCAGCAGCGCCAGATCCTGCGGGGTCGTGACAATCACCGCACCCGCTACCGGGACTTTCTGGGCCAGGGTCAGCTGGATATCACCGGTGCCAGGCGGCATATCGATGACCAGATAATCCAGATCATTCCACGCGGTCTGGGTAATCAGCTGCAGTAGAGCGCCAGAGACCATTGGGCCACGCCACACCATCGGCGTGTTGTCATCGGTCAGGAACGCCATGGACATGACTTCGATGCCATGGGATTCGATGGGCACGAACCATTTCTGGTCCTTGATCTTCGGCCGGGTACCTTCGGCGATACCGAACATCACGCCTTGGCTTGGCCCGTAGATATCCGCATCGAGAATCCCGACCCGCGCACCTTCCCGCGACAGCGCCAGGGCCAGATTGGCAGCCGTCGTGGATTTACCGACGCCGCCCTTGCCCGACGCCACGGCGACGATATTTTTGACATTGGCCAGGCCGGGGATTTGCCCCTGGGCCTTGTGCGCGGCGATGACCGTATTGATCTCGACCTTGGCCGACGTCACACCGTCCAGGCCTTCGATGGCGATTTGCAGCATCTGCGCCCAGCCATTCTTGAACAATCCGGCGGCGTAACCCAATTCCAGCTGGACGTTGACGCGCTCACCCTGAATGTCGATGGCGCGCACGCAACCGGCTGTAACCGGGTCTTGATTCAAATAGGGATCGGTATATTGGCGAAGGACGGCTTCCACCGCTGCGCGATTTACAGCGCTCATGGGCTACTCCCGAATAAAGGCAGACTAAAACAGGCGGCTATCCTACCCCTTCTATAGATTGGCAGCATGGTTTCGCTGCGCATGCCAGACGACTCCTACATCTGCGCGGGGTGAAAAAAGTTGCCCAGACCTTTATAGTGGTCGACCTCCGTTTCACTTCAAGTAGCCGAGCCCCATGTCCGAGCCACGCAAGATTCTCGTCACCAGCGCCCTGCCCTATGCCAATGGATCCATCCATCTTGGCCATATGCTTGAGTACATCCAGACTGATATGTGGGTGCGCTTCCAGAAGCATCGCGGCAATCAGTGCATTTATGTCTGCGCGGACGACGCTCACGGCTCGGCAATCATGTTGCGCGCCGAAAAAGAAGGCATCTCCCCGGAACAACTGATCGACAACGTGAAGGCCGAGCACAGCGCGGACTTCAAGGAATTCCTGGTCGACTTCGATAATTTCCACTCGACGCACTCGGATGAAAACCGCGAGCTGTCGAGCATGATCTACAAGCGCCTGCGCGATGCCGGTCATATCGCAACGCGCTCGATCACCCAGTATTTCGACCCGGAAAAAAAGATGTTCCTGGCCGATCGCTTCATCAAGGGCACTTGCCCGAAATGTGGCACTGAGGACCAGTACGGCGACAACTGCGAAAAATGCGGCGCCACTTACGCGCCGACCGACCTGAAGAATCCGCGCTCCGCGATCTCTGGCGCTATCCCGGTTCTGAAAGAATCCAAGCATTTCTTCTTCGATCTGCCAGCCTTCGACGCCATGCTGAAAAGCTGGACGCGAAGCGGCACCTTGCAGGATGCCGTAGCCAACAAGATCGCCGAATGGCTGGATGCCGGCTTGCAGCAGTGGGATATCTCCCGCGACGCGCCGTACTTCGGCTTCGAGATTCCAGACGAGCCGGGCAAGTACTTCTATGTCTGGCTGGATGCGCCTATCGGCTACATGGCCAGCTTCAAGAACCTGTGCGCGCGCCGTCCGGACCTGGACTTCGATGCGTACTGGGCCAAGGATTCCACGACCGAGCTTTACCATTTCATCGGCAAGGACATCGTCAACTTCCACGCCTTGTTCTGGCCGGCGATGCTTGAAGGTGCTGGCCTGCGTAAGCCGACCGGCATCAATGTGCACGGCTACGTCACGGTAAACGGTCAGAAAATGTCCAAGTCCCGTGGCACCTTCATCAAGGCCCGGACCTATCTGGAACACCTGTCGCCGGAATACCTGCGTTATTACTACGCCGCCAAACTGGGCAAAGGTGTCGACGACCTGGACCTGAACCTCGAAGATTTCGTGCAGAAGGTCAACTCGGACCTGATCGGCAAAGTGGTCAACATTGCCAGTCGTTGCGCAGGCTTCATCCATAAAGGTAACGCGGGCGTTCTGGTGGCTGGCAATCCGGCTCCCGAGCTGACCGACGCGTTCCTGGCCGCTGCGCCGGGTATTGCTGAAGCTTACGAAGCCCGTGACTTCGCCCGCGCCATGCGTGAAATCATGGGCCTGGCCGACCGCGCCAACGCCTATATCGCTGAAAAAGCGCCGTGGTCGCTGGCCAAGCAGGAAGGCAAACAGGACGAAGTTCAGGCCGTCTGTGCGCTGGGCGTCAATCTGTTCCGTCAGTTGGTGATTTTCCTCAAGCCGGTACTGCCATTGCTGGCCGCCGATGCGGAAAAATTCCTCAATGTCGCGCCGCTTACCTGGGACGACCATCAGACGCTGCTGAGCAATCATCAGCTCAATCCGTTCCAGGCCCTGATGACGCGCATCGATCCGGCAAAAGTCGAAGCCATGACCGCCGCTTCCAAAGAAGACCTCAGCGCTGGCGCTACCGAAACCGACGCTGCGCCGGCAGGCAATGGCGAGCTGACCAAGGAGCCACTGGCGGCCGAGATCGAGTTCGATGCCTTTGCGGCCGTAGACTTACGGGTTGCGTTGATCCTCAAGGCTGAACACGTCGAAGGTGCCGACAAACTGCTGCGCCTGACGCTGGATATCGGTGACGAGCAACGCAACGTGTTCTCGGGCATCAAGAGCGCGTACCCGAATCCTTCAGAGCTGGAAGGTCGCCTGACCATGATGATCGCCAACCTGAAGCCGCGCAAAATGCGCTTCGGCATATCGGAAGGCATGGTGATGGCAGCGGGCCCTGGCGGCGAAGAAATCTACTTGCTCAGCCCTGATAGCGGCGCAAAGCCGGGTCAGCGTATCAAGTAAATTTGCACGGCTTCGGTAGGACCGGACTTGTCCGGGAAAGCATTGGCTTGGCTGATGCCTTCGGGGACAAGTCCCCTCCTACAAGGCCAAGGCTTTGCGGCAACGTCCAACGAAACGAACCGGTTTCTTGCCAGATACTGTCTACCCTTTAGAAAGGCTCTTCAGCCTGTTCGCACATCCGGCAAGCACATGACTGACTTCATCCTTATCTTTATCAGCGCCGCACTGGTCAACAACTTCGTGTTGCAGCAGCCGATTGCTGTCGATCCAGTACTGGCCACCTCCGTGCAGACGGCAAATACCCGTGCTCGCGTGCATACATTGGGCATCGCCACACTCAGTCTGATGTTTGTAAGCAGTCTGGCTGGCTACGGGGTTTACCGGTACGTCCTGCTGCCCTGGGGCTTCGGTTTTTTGTCGCTGTTCGTGTTCCTGCCTACAGTTGTGCTGCTGATCAGTCCAACGTTGCGGGCCCTCGGCCGAATATTTCCACGTTTGCCACTGGATGGCCTGCATCTGCTGCTTATCGGTAACGCCGGCGTACTCGGGCTGATGGTACTTGGCACCGAGCCGGATAAAGGGTTGATCCATACAGTCGCATTGAGTCTGGGAGGCGGATTGGGATTCTGGCTGGTGTTGAGCCTGTTTGACGACCTGACCGGACGCCTGCGACAGCAATTCATTCCCACACCCTTTCAGGGTCTGCCCATCCAACTGATTGGGGCTGGCCTGATGGGGCTGGCCTTTCTTGGTTTCAGCGGACTGGTCAAACCATGACTCTCATTCAACACATCGACGCGCTGCTGCCGCAAACCCAGTGCGGCAAATGTGGCCATCCGGGTTGCAAGCCCTATGCGCAGGGTATCGTCGACGGCGAAGCAATCAATAAATGCCCTCCCGGCGGCGAAGAAACCATCGCGGCCCTGGCGCAGCTGCTCAAGGTGCCGATTCTGGCGCTGGACACCGAACGCGGCTCGGCCCCGCCGCAAGTTGCGTTCATCCGCGAGGCGGAGTGCATTGGCTGCACCAAGTGCATTCAGGCCTGTCCGGTGGATGCAATTCTTGGCGCGGCAAAGATGATGCACACCGTCATCGTCGACGAATGCACAGGTTGCGATCTGTGTGTGGCGCCTTGCCCGGTGGACTGCATCGATATGCTTCCCCTGCCGCCCACGGGGGTAATCCCGATTGTCGGCGGCCTTGCAGTGACCGAACAGCAAACCCAGGCCCGAACGCGCAAACGCAATCACGCCCGCCATCGCTTCGAAGCCCGCAACGCTCGCCTGCGCCACGAAGAGCAACAGCGTCACGCGGAACGGCTGGCCCGCGCGCAAAAGCCTGTATCGCAGCCAGACGCCCTTGAGAGTCCGCTGCAATCTGCTATCGAACGTATCCGCGCGCAAAAACTGGCAACAACCGAAGATGCGCTGAAAAAAGCGCGCAGCACCCTGGCCATGAGCCGGGCGCAGCTGAACAAATCCCTCAAGGCTTTCGGTCATCCCCCTATCGCCGAGCAGGCTGCGCAGCTGGTGGAGATGCAAAAAGAGTTCGAAGCCGCCGAGCAAGCGCTGGCGAGCCTGCAGGATCAGGCACCCGTGCCAGCGCAAACGCCGGTAGTCCCGCGCGACGACAGCAGCCTGAAACGGGCGAAAATTCAATTGGCCATGGCCCGCGCCGCCTACAACAAAGCGCTGTCAGCTCAGGCCACCGCCGAGCAACTGGCAACCCTGCAAACAGCACTCCACACAGCCGAGGTGGCGCTTGATTCGGCAATGCAGCCCTCATCTGCATTGATGGATACTCGTGCGAACGCCTGATAACGCCCTCCACCTGGAACAGGTGAACGAGCGCCTGCAAAAAACCATGCTGTGGGTGCTGATTGCCGCAATGCCGGGGGCATTGACCCTCTTCTGGTTCTTCGGTTGGGGCGTATTGATCACCTGGCTGATAGCGGCGGGTGCAGCGCTGCTGGTCGAAGCTGCCGTGCTCGCCCTGCGCAGGCAAGCGCTGCTGCCGACACTCAGTGATTACAGCGCTCTGGTCAGTGCAACCCTTCTGGCGTTGGCGCTGCCGCCCTATTCCCCTTGGTGGGTGACTGCGCTGGCCAGCGGATTTGCGCTGCTGTTTGGCAAACATTTGTATGGCGGCATCGGCAATAACCCTTTCAATCCGGCGATGCTGGGCTATGCCTTCGTACTTGTTTCGTTCCCCCAACAGATGAACCACTGGCCCGCGACGCACGGCCTGAGCCTGGCGGGTGGCCTGCAGCACATCTTCGGTCTCGACCTCAGCGGCCTATCAAACCCGGATGCCTGGTCTCAGGCGACCGCACTCGATGTACTTCGCATCAACAAGAGTTTGACCGTCGACGAACTCTTCGCGCGCAGTCCGGCATTCGGCAGCCTGGGCGGGCGCGGCGTGGAATGGGTCAACCTGGCTTTCCTCGCTGGCGGGGCGCTGCTGCTGCAACGTCGCCTGATCGGTTGGCACGCATCTGTTGGCATGCTCGGCAGCCTATTCGTGATCAGCCTGCTGTGCTGGAACGGTTCGGGGTCGGACTCCAACGGCTCGCCGCTGTTTCACTGGTTCACCGGCGCGACGATGCTCGGCGCGTTTTTCATTGTTACCGAGCCGGTTTCCGGGCCGGACAATCCCAAGGCGCGCCTGCTTTTCGGCGTTGGTACCGGCCTGATTATCTATGTCATTCGAACCTGGGGCGCTTATCCGGACGGTGTTGCATTCGCAGTATTACTGATGAACCTGGCCGTGCCGGCGCTGGAGCGCCTGACCGCATCACCAGCGACGCCCGGTGAACATTCGTGAAACCGCTCTCCAGACCTCTTGCCGGGCTCTTGCTCGCTGTCGTCATATGCCTGGGTGTCGGCCTCACGATCGTGTTTGAGAAAACCTCTGCGCCAGCCATCCAGGCGAGCCAGGATGCGCTGCGCAACCAGGTGTCACTCGGCGTCATTCCTGCGCGAGATTACGACAACCAACCACTGCAACAGCCCTTGGAGTTGCCCCGTCGCCCGCCAGATTCGGCCGTACTCGAAGGTTTTCTGGCGACACAGGGAAGCCGTCCCGTTGCGATCATTTTCCACAGTCGTGGGCAAGGCTACGCAGGCCCCATAGAACTGCTGATAGGCGTATCGGTGGATGGCAGGCTGATGGGCATCAAAGTACTGAAGCACACCGAGACAGTTGGACTGGGCGGGCGGATTGTGTCCGAACCACAGTGGCTCAATGGTTTTCTCGGCAAATCGTTGACTGACCCGGATGATGCAGGCTTGAGATTGAAACAGGATGGCGGGACCTTCGATCAAATCGCCGGCGCGACCATGACTTCGCGAGGTGCCATTGACGCGATCCGCGAGACGTTGCGCTACTTCGATGCCGAGAAAACCCGCTTGCTGCCCAACCTGACAGGAGAACGGCCTTGAACCCCAGCAATCACCCGGCTCTGTTCATGCTGATGGGACCTTTGAGCCTCGCGCCATTGATCGGCGTCACCGACTCGCTGGTTAAAACCATGGGATTCCTGTTGGTGCTGGGGTCAGTCGGATTGCTGCACTTCGCCCTGTTGAACGCCGTCGCGCCGCTGCTGCGCTCAACTACCCGGTTGCTGATCGGCGCAACAATCGCTGCCACCTTGGTCACCATCGCCGGGCTGCTGCTGCAAGCACACGCCCTCGAGTTGTATCAAGCGCTGGGCATTTATTTGCCGCTCATCGGTGTTCAATGTCTGTTGCTATCGGGTAACGAGACTGACCCGCATGGCGGCGTCCGGAGCTTTCTACGTCTGTCCGGCTGCTACGGCGCGACATTCATGTTGCTCGGAGCCGTTCGAGAGCTACTGGGTCAGGCATCGCTATTGAGCAACGCGCAATGGTTGTTTGGCAGCAGCGCATCAAGATGGCAGATTGACCTATTCCCGTCAGCATCCGGCCTTCATCTCGCGGCACTTGCTCCGGGAGGCTTTATGCTTCTAGGCCTCGTGCTCGCCGTGGCAAACGCGCTACGGCTGCGCCGAAAAGACACCCGTATTTAACGAGGCACAGGCCTCCAGGGAAACACTCCGTACATGAATGCAGCGAAACGCCTGGAAATTTTCCGCAGACTCCACGAAGACAACCCGGACCCGAAAACCGAACTGGCCTACACGTCGCCGTTCGAGCTATTGATTTCGGTGATTCTGTCAGCGCAGGCCACGGACGTCAGCGTCAACAAGGCCACGGCCCGCCTCTACCCCGTCGCCAACACGCCGCAGGCGATATACGACCTGGGTGTCGAAGGTTTGTCCGAGTACATCAAGACCATCGGCCTCTACAACAGCAAAGCCAAAAATGTCATAGAGACCTGCCGAATGCTCGTTGAGCTGCACGGTGGCCAGGTGCCCGAAACCCGCGAGGCGCTGGAAGCCCTGCCGGGCGTGGGTCGCAAGACCGCCAATGTGGTGCTCAACACTGCGTTCCGCCAGATCGCAATGGCGGTGGATACGCATATCTTCCGCGTCAGCAATCGAACCGGTATCGCACTCGGCAAGAACGTGGTCGAAGTCGAGAAGCAACTGATGAAATTCGTACCAAAAGATTATCTGCTCGACGCCCACCATTGGTTGATCCTGCACGGCCGTTATGTTTGCCAGGCACGCAAGCCCCGCTGCGGCAGTTGCCGAATCGAAGACCTGTGCGATTACAAACACAAAACCTCGGACGATTGAGCGATAGAGGTTTAAGCGGCTGATCGATTGAAAAAATCTTTTTTACCCGCTCCCGCTTTGTCGCTATAAGGTGCGCCATGAATGCCCCAAGCCTGGAGTCAACTTCATGAGCACTGACAAAGAGCAAATAGACGTAGACGACGACTTTGTTACCGTCGAGTCAGACGAGGCCGAGCCGACGCCCGTCGAGCAGGCAAAGACCAACCTGAGCAAACGTCGCACCATCGATAATCTGCTGGAAGAGCGGCGACTGCAAAAGCAACTGGCGGATTACGACTTCGATCTTTAAGACCGAAGACGCAACGCGCCATGCCTGAATCGCTACGCCCGGGCCGCCAAAGCCTCTCAGGCTCGAGAGGCTATAGGGTCTCAGACCAACCCGTTGCGCTGGGCCAACTCAATCAAGTCCACCAACGAGTGAGCATTGAGCTTCATCAGCAGACGTGTCTTGTAAGTACTGACGGTTTTATTGCTCAGAAACATACCGTCGGCGATCTCCTTATTGGTTTTCCCCCTGGCGAGCTGTTGCAAGACCATCATTTCCCGCCCGGAAAGACGATCGACCATATCGGCCTCACTGGCGTTACCCATGCTCGAACGAACGGTGTGCAGCGCCTGGTTCGGAAAGTAACTGTAACCTGACAATACCGCTTTGATGGCGCTCAACAGCTCGGTCAAATCCTGCTGTTTGCAAACGTAGCCTGCCGCGCCAGCCTGCATGCAGCGCATGGAAAAATGCCCAGGCGCCTGTGAGGTGAGTATCAGCACCTTGAAGGGCAACGTCATCGCCGATAAACGAGCGATGACTTCAAGCCCGTCGAGCTTGGGAATGCCAATGTCGAGAATCACGATGTCGGGCAAATGCTCGCGTGCCAACTGCAGGGCATCCACGCCGTTGTCCGTCTCGGCGATGACCTCATAGCCATGACGCTCCATCAGCATACGTACGGCAAGGCGAATGACGGGATGATCATCCACGATCAGCACTTTATTCATGGGCAGTCCATTTTTCGCTATTCGAATTTTCAGAGTCAGCACAATAGCCTAGTCGTTTAGTGCTTTGCATGGCGCTCACCCCTGAGGACTAACAGCCAAAGACCATTCGTACACTTACAACAGAATAGTCCTACAAAATTCAGCCGCATTACGGCATTCCAGAAATTTTTCAAAATATATCCTCCCTGACAATTGACGAATCGTTCATCCCGAAAAAGACCGGGATAGAGCGTTGCAACGCAAGGACAGTCGTTACAGTCAAAACAAGCATTGGACCTGCCACCTCTTATGATTAATGAACCGGATGCAACGGAAGCCGATGAACATTTCTCATTCAAACCACGGTTCACTCCTACGCATCCGGTGGACTTAAGCTGACCCTAGGCTAGATAGCGTCTCGCCACTACTTTCAGATCGATTTCTTGCGTCGGATTACCAGGACGCTGGCAGTATCGAATGGATGAATAAACGGACCAGCCCCATTCGGCCCAGGGTTTAAACACCGTCTGATCGACCACTTCGCTCTGCGTACGGCAATTTCAATGCGCCTGCCTGCGGCCCACGTATTCTTTATCTATTCATGATATGTGGTATCGATGAGGACGCCAGAGACCAGAGTCAGAAAATGTTGCACACATAATTACCTCAAAATCGCCTGTTGCCTCTGTTGAAAAACTACACATATTGCAGCACTGTTTTTGTAAATATATATATTTCAGGAAATCCCCTACAAACATTTCGGACAATTCCTAATCAATGGCAGCGCCTTGGCGTCGCCAGCCCGTAGCCGGTTAACACCCGGCAATGGAGTTCTGCTGTTACCAAAACAAAGCGCGACAGATGCATAACTATTTATTACCAAACTATCTATTTACCCCGCGCATCACCGTGCGGCGGCCTCAGACGCTTTAAAACCGCTCATCCGACATATAGCTAATACTATATTGCTACCTGACGCCATACTCCTCTACTTAAAGAGGAAATGTACTACAAAACTCACAGACGCCAAATAAAAGCATGTAAGACACCCAGCCCGAAGCCAAATCAATTCATGTAAAGCGTCCATTTTTACTTGCAAAATCTATTACCAGTCGTTACTTTTTTAACAACCAACTCACTATTCTTTGCGTGAAGCATGCTGAATTAATTGAGTAACCGCCTAAGAGGCAATGTCACTTTGACTACCTTTTATAAAATTTTTTATTGTATGGATCCCATTCAAAAACAACTGAAGGGACTCGAACAGTGCAGGCAAGGTCAATCAGACACTGCTCAACACTGACAGACCTGGGTCCGGCCTGTAGATTCATTTTGAATTGGCCATGTGTATAACCATGTTCAAAAAAGGATATACCATGAATAACAAGACTACCCACCGCTCTCCCGATCAACGAAGTACCATGGACCTGGCCGCAGCCGTCGAACGATTCGTCGCTCAAGGCGGTGTGATTGATGTCATAAAGGAAGGGAATGTTTCGCCGCCGCGATCTACGCCTGCCTCCGCTAACACCCCGGATGACGCACAGGAGCGAAACAGCAAAGTTCATCTTCTCAAAGATCTGGTCGCCAAGGGCGCAGGGATGTCTGCGCTTCAATACTCACTGAGGATGAACAGGAAAGAAATAAAACAGCTGGCATTCGAGCACGGTGTAAAAATAGCGTTCAGCCGACCTATCAGTGAAATCAAGCGGGAAGCATTACAAGACCCCATGGAGATAGATGACTTGGTCGCGGGTCACGCCATGCATTACTCCAGCCTGGGTTACACCGCAGTAGAGATCGCTCGCCTGCTTGATCTGACCTTGCGGCAGGTATGGGACATAGGCAAGGCCTATCGATTTGAATTTCAGCAGAGGGAAAACGACGACACTCCCTGACCCCCCGCTTGCGCACGACCTATGGCCGGTACATACCTGATCGCAATGACAGCCGACACCCCGTCAGTACCGGCCTCACCCCGTAAGCGCGCTCTTGCGCCGTCGCACGCCCCGCTTTTACATTTACTCGAGCCGAAAGGATAGCTCCCGACTCTTGACCCCTTTTCGGATATTGCGAAAAAAAATTCAATCTGATTAAACGTTCCTTATCGCCTATCGGCGCGCTTACCCCTTTCCCTATAAGGAACAAAAATGAAACGTTTAAACCGGATTGTAAACCCCATCAGTGTCATCGCGGCATTTGCAGCATTGTCTGAAGCATCAGCAACAACGGTACTGCCTTACCTGGATGACGAAAACCGCCAGATATATATCTGGTTTTTGATCGCCTTCCCTTCAACTTTGGTCGTGTTGTTTTTTTTGACATTGAATTTTAACAATAAAGTGCTATACACCCCTACTGAACTGAAACACTTCCGCCTCGAAGATGATAACAATCCTGAAACGACGCCCTCTCAAAGCACTACTTCAAAAGAGGCAATGGCGTTGAATTTGAGTTTCAGCAAAGAAGAATATAGCTGTAGGAAATCGTCATGCAGCCCGCCGCAAACGGATAAAAACCAATAGACTTAAGCGATGTATTCTGTAGGAATAATACAATCAATCTGACAGCTTGGTCCATGCGAGAAAAGCGAAAGTAATTAAACGCTGTGTAATCAAGCACTTCAATCAACATGCATTACTGGGCCGAACTTCAAATATTGCAAAGGCAACAAAGTACGCTCCCAAAAAAAGAAGCTAATGTTTAACGAATTCAACACAGGACGAAACGTTTATGAAAACTGCTTTTACATGACTCAATCAAGCCCAGGGACAGACAACGGAAAATACCATGTCAAAACTAAGAGATTACCGCGATGCAGAGCGCGCGCTGGACGAAAACCTGCAACGCCTTGAACACCTCAAGAATAATCCTGACCTGATCAAGGAGCTGGAATTTGAAAAAAGACTGATGATGCTGTTAAAGCGATATAGCAAGAGAACGGAGGATTTGCTGGCGTTCGTCAAACCGGTGCTCGGGGCCAGCCTGCAAGCACAAGAGAACAGACGACCTTATGGAAAGGCTTCAAGCAAAAAAACCGGATAGTCAGCGTCTTGGTACCCACACGATAGCCTGAGAATACGATGACCCTCAGCAACGAATTTCAAATGCAGCACCGGTTCAAGGTGCTGCATTTTTTACATCAGATCAGAACAGCTTTCTGCCTTTGTTGGCTGCGATACGCATGCGCAGGGCATTGAGCTTGATGAAGCCTGCTGCGTCAGCCTGGTCGTAGGCACCGGCATCATCTTCAAATGTCGCGATATTGGCATCGAACAACGACTCATCGGATTTGCGACCCGTCACGATCACGTTGCCTTTATACAGCTTCAGACGGACGACACCGTTCACATGAGCCTGGGACGCATCGATCATCTGTTGCAGCATCAGACGTTCCGGGCTCCACCAGTAGCCGGTGTAGATCAGGCTGGCATACTTGGGCATCAGCTCGTCTTTCAAGTGAGCGACTTCGCGATCCAGGGTGATCGACTCAATGGCGCGGTGAGCGCGCAGCATGATGGTACCGCCCGGAGTTTCATAGCAGCCACGGGATTTCATACCGACGTAGCGGTTTTCAACGATATCCAGACGACCAATGCCGTTTTCGCCGCCGATGCGGTTCAGGGTGGCCAGCACAGTTGCAGGCGTCATTTCAACGCCATCAAGTGCAACGATGTCACCATTGCGATAGGTCAGTTCCAGGTAGGTCGCAACGTTCGGTGCGTCCTCTGGGGACTTGGTCCACCGCCACATGTCTTCTTCGTGCTCGGTCCAGGTGTCTTCCAGAACGCCGCCTTCATAAGAAATGTGCAGCAGGTTGGCGTCCATGGAATACGGCGATTTCTTCTTGCCATGACGCTCGATCGGGATCGAGTGCTTCTCGGCGTAGTCCATCAGCTTTTCACGGGACAGCAAATCCCATTCGCGCCAAGGGGCGATCACTTTGACGCCTGGTTTGAGCGCGTAAGCACCCAGTTCGAAGCGCACTTGGTCGTTGCCTTTACCGGTCGCGCCGTGGGAAATGGCGTCAGCGCCGGTTTCATTGGCGATTTCAATCAGACGCTTGGCGATCAGCGGGCGAGCGATGGAAGTGCCCAGCAGGTACTCACCTTCGTAGACGGTGTTGGCGCGGAACATCGGAAACACGAAATCACGCACGAATTCTTCGCGCAGATCGTCGATGTAAATTTCTTTCACGCCCATGGCTTTAGCCTTGGCACGTGCGGGCTCGACTTCTTCGCCCTGACCCAGGTCAGCGGTAAAGGTCACCACTTCGCAGTTGTACGTATCTTGCAGCCACTTGAGGATTACCGAAGTATCCAGGCCACCGGAATACGCGAGAACTACCTTGTTTACGTCCGCCATGCCATCACTCCACCGGGTTGTACGGAAAAACCGGGATTCTACCGCTCATGGGCAGTGATTTACAGTGGCGCGACAGCTTCTGACGATGAAGCGACAGTTTATGTCGAGTGCGCGACGAATCTCGCTCGATCAGGAAGTGCTGGCTGCGCTGCCTGCTGAGGCAACGGGCGCGGGCTTCTCGTCGGGAGTAACCCGCTCAAGATGAATGTTCACCCGGCGGTTGCGGGCGCGGTTGGCGTTGTTGGTGTTGGGCGCCAGCGGGTAACGCTCGCCATGGAAGCGCAAGGTGATCTGCTCTTCAGGAACGCCCTGGGCCTTGAGGAAATCCATCACCGCCAATGCACGACGACGGGAAAGGTCGCGGTTGGTCAGTCGATTGCCACTGTTGTCGGAGTGTCCGTCGAGCTCGATATGGTTGACCGTTGGATCAGCCTTCAGATAAGCCACCACCGTTTGCAGCTGTGACTTGGCCCGGGTGTCGAGTTCGATACCGCCGCCGGGGAAGCCGACCTCGGCCTGCTTGACCTGGTCGAAGTTCATCGGCAAGAGCTTGGTGACACACAGTTGGTAGTCGCTGAACGCCTTGTTGAACTTGACCGGCAGCAAGCGCACTTCCATGGTGCCGCCACCGTCACGGGAATAATGCCGGATAACCGGGCTGCGGCCGTCCATCAAGCCATTGATCAACCGCCCGGCCTGCACCTGAGAGCTGTTGAAGGGAAAACCGCCGTTGCTGACCCGGACCGAACCCAGATTGATATCACCGCGCCCCGGCTGCCAAGGCGCAGCGGCAGCCAGGAGGGTCGCGGAGCCTGGGCCCATCATTGCCCCGGAAGCCTTGATGCGGAAGATCGCCTGCTCACCCGCCCGGCGCACGAACTCGCCCGCACCGAAATCGGTGATGGGTTGGCTCAGACGACACTCGAACTGATCGCCTTCGACCTTCCACTCAATACTTTCCAGACGCGTCTGGAAAGTAATAGCCATCGCCGGCAGACTGGCGAAAAGGCTGAGCAAGGCTAAATATCGCTGGCGCACGGGAGGCTCCACAAAAAAATACGGCGTTACCAAAAAATTGCTTCCTACAACTGGCTATCGGTAACTTCCTACAAAACTTGATAGCGAGTGCCTGAGAGAGTCTTTTCCGGTAGCATTCCCAGCGAGTTTGACCCGCCTGGAATCCCCAATGTCCGACCGCCTGACCCTTCTGCGTCCCGACGACTGGCACATTCACCTCCGCGATGGAGCTGTTTTGCCTCACACCGTTGCTGACGTTGCGCGCACTTTTGGCCGCGCAATCATCATGCCGAACCTCGTGCCTCCCGTACGCAACGCACAGGAAGCTGACGCTTATCGCCAGCGCATCCTGGCGGCGCGTCCGGCTGGCAGCCGTTTCGAGCCTTTGATGGTGCTGTACCTCACCGACCTGACCCAACCGGAAGATATCCGTACGGCCAAGGCGTGTGGCTTCGTTCACGCGGCC
This sequence comes from Pseudomonas syringae, assembly GCF_001698815.1. Lineage (GTDB taxonomy): Bacteria > Pseudomonadota > Gammaproteobacteria > Pseudomonadales > Pseudomonadaceae > Aquipseudomonas > Aquipseudomonas syringae_A. The sequence goes on from NZ_LGSI01000067.1 coordinate 49,335, forward strand.
AAGCTGTATCCGGCTGGCGCGACTACCAACTCCGATTCCGGCGTGACCAGCATCGACAAGATCTTCCCGGCGCTGGAGGCCATGGCCGAAGTTGGCATGCCGCTGTTGGTGCATGGCGAAGTGACCCGGGGCGAAATCGACGTGTTCGACCGCGAGAAGATGTTCATCGATGAACAACTGACCCGCGTCGTCGAACGCTTCCCGACGCTCAAAGTGGTGTTCGAGCACATCACCACGGCCGAGGCCGTGCAGTTCGTCAATCAGGCTTCCGAGAATGTCGGGGCGACGATTACTGCTCATCACTTGCTCTACAACCGCAATCACATGCTGGTTGGCGGCATCCGCCCGCACTTCTATTGCCTGCCGATTCTCAAGCGCAACACGCACCAGAGCGCTTTGCTGGATGCAGCAACGAGCGGCAGCACGAAGTTCTTCCTGGGCACCGATTCGGCGCCTCATGCCCAGCATGCCAAGGAAGCCGCCTGCGGTTGCGCCGGTTGCTATACCGCTTACGCGGCGATCGAGATGTACGCCGAAGCCTTCGAGCAGCGCAACGCCCTGGACAAGCTGGAAGGATTTGCCAGCCTCCACGGCCCGGCCTTCTATGGCCTACCAGTTCACCAAGACACCATAACGCTGGTCCGTGAAGAATGGACCGCGCCCACCAGTCTGCCGTTTGGCGAGCTGTCCGTAATACCCCTGCGTGCCGGTGAAAAACTGCGCTGGCGCCTGCTGGAGACACACACGTGAGTGAAGATCATTTCGACGACGAACAGGAAGGTCACGGCGGAGGCGGCTCGCGTCACCCGATGGCTGCCCGTTTCCGTGGCTATCTGCCTGTCGTCATCGACGTTGAAACAGGTGGTTTCAACTGCGCCACCGATGCCTTGCTGGAAATTGCAGCGGTCACCATCGGCATGGACGAAAAGGGCTTCGTCTTCCCGGAGCACACCTACTTCTTTCGAGTCGAGCCTTTCGTGGGCGCGAACATCGAAGCGGCAGCGCTGGAATTTACCGGAATCAAACTCGACCATCCGTTGCGTATGGCCGTCAGTGAAGAAACTGCCCTGACCGACATTTTCCGAGGGGTCCGCAAGGCGCTCAAGGCCAATGGCTGCAAGCGTGCAGTGCTGGTCGGGCACAACGCCAGCTTCGATCTGGGCTTCCTCAACGCTGCCGTAGCGCGGCTGGACATGAAGCGCAATCCGTTCCACCCGTTTTCCAGTTTCGATACTGCGACACTGGCCGGACTTGCCTATGGCCAGACCGTACTTGCCAAAGCCTGTCAGGCAGCGGGTATCGACTTCGATGGCCGCGAGGCACACTCGGCTCGCTACGACACCGAGAAAACCGCCGACTTGTTCTGCGGCATCGTCAATCGCTGGAAACAGATGGGCGGCTGGGAAGACTTCAACGACTGAGTCGTTGTCTGCCTGATGAAAACCGGCCCTTTACAGGCCGGTTTTTTTTCGCCGCGATATAGGTTTAAGGCCATTCAGCGCTAAGCATATTCCATGATTTACCATTCATCGGTCGTGCGCGAAAGCCTCCCAAAGAGTTTTGACAAGCATTCTCATTAACATTAGTATCCTCCGCATCGAGCAATGAACAGCGACGGTTCTCACTTATGTATGTCTGCCTCTGCCAAGGTGTTACTGACGGTCAAATCCGAGACGCAATTCTCGAGGGCTGCTGCAGTTATCGCGACGTCCGCCAAACCCTGGGTGTAGCCAGCCAATGTGGGAAATGCGCGTGCCTCGCCAAGGAAGTCGTGCGTAATACGCTGACCGAACTGCAAATCAGCAAGCCCTCGCTGGCTTACCCCGCAGAATTTTCAGTCGCCTGATTAAACGAATTTAAAGAACCGGACCCTGTGTCCGGTTTTTTTATGCCTGTAATTCAAACGCTTAGGATCAAGATGCGGAACACAAACATTCTTATTACTATTTATTTTCACTTAGTATTCAATAACTTAGGTTTGACAGAGTTATAACTGCGGCTCAAACTTGCCTTTTATAGACACAAGCCATTGGCGGGACCTCGAACATGAAAGGCGACATTACAGTCATCCAGCATCTCAACAGGATCCTCGGAAACGAGCTGGTCGCGATCAATCAATACTTCCTGCATGCCCGCATGTACGAAGATTGGGGTCTGAAAAAGCTGGGTGCGCACGAGTATCACGAATCCATCGACGAGATGAAGCACGCTGACAAGCTGATCAAGCGCATCCTGTTCCTTGAAGGTCTGCCTAATCTGCAAGAGCTGGGCAAGATTCTGATCGGCGAACACACCAAGGAAATGCTTGAGTGCGATCTGAAGATCGAGCAAAAAGGCTTGGCCGACCTCAAGGCTGCCATTGCGCACTTTGAAGTGGTTGGCGACTTCGGCAGCCGCGAACTGCTGGAAGATATTCTCGAATCCGAGGAAGAGCACATCGACTGGCTCGAAACCCAGCTGGGCCTTATCGACAAGGTAGGGATTGAAAACTACCTGCAGTCGCAAATGGGCGACTGAACAGTCTGATCGACCGATACAAAAAAGCCCCGCTTCTCTGATGAGAGCGGGGCTTTTTGTTGTAGGACCGGCTTCAGCCGGGAGAACCCACTCCCGGCTGAAGCTGGTCCTACGGTTCGCGAGCAAATCACCCGCCAACAGGTCCTATCAAGCTTCGGTCTTGTTGGCCGCAGCTTTGGTGGTTGCGTCCTTGATCAGCGATTGCAGCGAGCCATCAGCCTGCATTTCGGTGATGATGTCGCTACCGCCAACCAGTTCGCCTGCTACCCAAAGCTGTGGGAAAGTCGGCCAGTTGGCGTACTTCGGCAGATTGGCGCGGATTTCCGGGTTTTGCAGGATATCGACATAAGCGAATTTTTCGCCACATGCCATCACTGCCTGAGTTGCCTTCGCCGAAAAGCCACACTGTGGGGCATTAGGCGAGCCTTTCATGTAAAGCAGGATCGTGTTGTTGGCAATCTGCTCTTTAATCGTTTCGATGATATCCATGGAGCACCTCGGCTTAACTTTTCCGACTCAGTTGTCGACACGGTGGCGCATTGTAACGGAATCCCGAGCAGGACGCTCAGCCTTCCCTGCCTTCAGGCAGCAGCAACCTGCACACAAACCCCGTTCAACACCGCATTGCCGGACAGGCTATCGAGTTGCCGCTCATCAGTCAGGTCGTTGGCGCTGACGCCGGGCTGGCTTTGCGCGATGCCCATTTGTACGCCAGGCCGTGCATGCCCCCACCCGTGAGGCAGGCTGACCACGCCCGGCATCATGTCGAGACTGGCCAGAACCTGCACTTCAATGACACCCACCCGCGAGCTGACCCGCACTTGCTGCCCATCGCTCAGCCCACGACTGGCCAGGTCATCCGGATGCATGAACAACTGGTGGCGCGGCTTGCCTTTCACCAGCCGGTGATAGTTGTGCATCCAGGAATTGTTGCTGCGCACATGACGGCGGCCGATCAGCAACAATTCGCCGACGGCTGGGACGCTAACGGCAGCGAAACGCGCAAGATCAGCCATGATCACCTCGGGCGCGGCCTGAATGCGCCCATTCGCAGTCTTCAAGCGTGGCGTGAGATTGGGTTTCAGCGCTCCAAGGTCCACGCCATGCGGATGATCAAGCAGGCGATCCAGGGACAGCTTGTATTCCGATGCCTCGCCATACAATCCGCTACGCAAACCCCGATCGATCATGTGTGCCGGGGCGATGGTGGGCTTCAACTCTCGTCCGGCTCTGGCAGCAAAAGCATTGGCCAGGCCGACAAAGATTTCCCAGTCATGCAAGGCACCTGCTGGCTTTTCGAGAATCGCCCGATTGAAACGGGTCACGTTGCGCACGGCAAACATGTTGAAAGTCGTGTCGTAATGATCGTTTTCCAGCGCCGAGGTCGAGGGCAGGATCAAGTCTGCGTGGCGCGTAGTTTCGTTGATGTACAAATCGATGCAGAGCATGAACTCCAGGCCGTCCAGCGCCTGATCCAGCTGACGGCCATTGGGCGTCGACAGCACCGGATTGCCCGCCACGGTGATCAACGCTTTGACCTGCCCTTCCCCTTCGCTGAGGATTTCTTCGGCCAGCGCCGATACCGGCAACTCGCCGGCGTATTCAGGAAGACCGGAAACCCGGCTCTGCCACTGATTGAAATGCCCGCCGGACGTGGTGCTGACCAGATCCACGGCCGGTTCGGTGCACAAGGCGCCGCCCGTTCGATCAAGATTGCCGCTGACCAGATTGATCAACTGCACTAACCAATGGCACAAGGTGCCGAACACTTGCGTGGATATGCCCATGCGCCCGTAACAAACGGCTTTGTCGGCGGCGGCAAAATCCCGTGCCAGTTGTCGAATCTGCTGCGCAGGAACACCACAACGCGGGCTCATCGCTTCGGCGGTCATCGCAGCAATCGCCTGGCGCACCTCCTCCAGACCATCGACGGGCAGATGGCTGGCGCGGGTCAGACCTTCCTCGAACAGCGTATTGAGCAGGCCGAACAGCAAGGCCGCGTCGCAACCAGGACGCACGAACAGATGTTGATCGGCAATCGCCGCCGTTTCGCTGCGCCGTGGATCGACCACGACCACTTTGCCGCCGCGAGCCTGAATCGCTTTCAGACGCTTTTCCACATCCGGAACAGTCATGATGCTGCCGTTGGACGCCAGCGGATTACCGCCCAGGATCAGCATGAAATCAGTGTGATCAATGTCGGGGATCGGTAGCAGCAAACCGTGGCCATACATCAGGAAACTGGTGAGGTGATGAGGCAGTTGATCCACGGAAGTCGCGGAATAACGGTTGCGCGTCTTGAGCAGGCCCAGAAAGTAATTACTGTGCGTCATCAACCCATAGTTATGTACGCTGGGGTTGCCCTGATACACCGCCACCGCGTTTTGCCCATGCCGTTGCTGAATGGACAGCAGACGCTCGGCAACCAATTCGAACGCATCGTCCCAGCCGATCGGCTGCCATTGATCGCCAATGCGCTGCATCGGCTGGCGCAGTCGATCCGGATCATTCTGGATGTCCTGCAATGCCACCGCTTTGGGACAGATATGGCCGCGACTGAACGTATCCAGCGGATCGCCTTTGATCGAGGTGATCTGCGTTCCAGACTCCGCTGTCGAAGTGGTTTCGATGGTGAGGCCGCAAATGGCTTCACACAAGTGACAGGCACGGTGGTGGAGGGTCTTGGTCATCGCCAGCCTCATATTTTTGTCGTCGCGATCTGGAGTGATCGAGCAAACGAAACTATGGAGCGTGGCAGGCGACTTCGCCAGAGTCGTTCATCCCGTGAATCGGCGGGCATCAGGCGCGCCGATGGGACGGAGGATCAACCGCCGATGGGCGTGATCTTGCGCTGCAGCTGGATTTCGTGGACGGTTTCGATCTGTTCCTGGGCCACATGAACCCCGGTCAGTTCGCCGATCAGGCGCCAGTGTTCATCCAGGCCGGAGCTGATGGTCGCCATACGGTCGATCATGCGACGACCGGCAGAGCGGGTCACTTCGTCTTCGCTGCGCAGCAGCTCGAATGACATTGAAGTCATGGAAGCTGTGAGATGTGTGAGGGTGCGGGCCGTGAGGCCAAGCAATTCCGTCAATTGATGTTCTTTTGAATCCATTCCCCGAGCCTCTTGATTGCGCGCCCGCCAGTTATAACTCAGCACGGCGTTTTATGAAACGTAATGAAACGGGCGACGTGTCAACCACGTGAAGCAGGTCGCATATGCTACGCATAACCGCGCCGGGGCCGGCAGCAATTGCATTGGCTCGTGAGGTCGGTGTACAAATGTGCTTCCCCGCTTCCAGCAGGGTCAAATCCTCGTGAGGATGTAAAGAGTCTAGCTGACGCTGACGATCCCACAACGGCTCACGATCGGCCCGAGCTTGTTTCCAAACATTGCTAACGGCTTATAAATCAATGCCGCTATTGGTAAGAGGCGACATTTTTTTATACCATCGCGCCTTTCCTATTCGCCGCCTCGTGCGGCCTCCGCCGTAGATCTCGCCCGTTTTCCCGATAAAACCCGGCTTTGAGCATCTGCGGTCTGTTGCAAAAAGGTAGTTAATGATGAACGCCAGGCACTTTCTCTCGATGATGGACTACCAGCCAGAAGAGCTCGTGCGCCTGATTCGACGCGGCGTGGAGCTCAAGGAGCTGCGAAATCGCAGCGTGCTTTACGAGCCACTGAAAAGCCGGGTGCTGGGGATGGTTTTCGAAAAATCATCGACACGTACCCGTGTTTCCTTCGAAGCCGGAATGATCCAGTTGGGCGGCCAGGCGATCTTTTTGTCGCCTCGGGACACTCAATTGGGCCGTGGAGAGCCGATTGGCGACGCCGCGCGAGTCCTTTCGAGCATGCTCGACGTGGTGATGATTCGTACGTTTGCCCACAGCAATCTGCTCGAGTTCGCAGCCAACTCTCGCGTGCCGGTCATCAACGGCTTGTCTGACGATTTGCATCCCTGCCAGTTGCTGGCCGACATGCAGACCTTCCTGGAGCATCGCGGCTCGATCAAAGGCAAGACGGTCGCCTGGATCGGCGATGGCAACAACATGTGCAACAGCTATATAGAAGCCGCGATTCAGTTCGACTTCCAGCTGCGGATCGCGTGCCCTGCCGGTTATGAACCCAACGCCGAATTCCTGGCCCTGGCCGGCGAGCGGGTAACGGTGGTGCGCGACCCTCGCGAAGCCGTTGCTGGCGCGCATCTGGTCAGCACTGACGTCTGGACCTCCATGGGCCAGGAAGAAGAAACCGCCAAGCGCATCGCGCAGTTCCGTCCATTCCAAGTGACCCGCGAGCTGCTGGACCTGGCTGCCGAAGACGTGCTGTTCATGCATTGCCTGCCCGCACACCGAGGCGAAGAAATCAGCATCGATTTGCTCGACGATCCGCGCGCGGTGGCGTGGGATCAGGCTGAAAATCGCCTGCATGCGCAGAAAGCGTTGCTCGAATTCCTCGTCGCGCCATCCTGCCAACCAGAATGAGCCAGCCGCTTCTGCTGAATCTGCGCAATCTGGCATGCGGCTATCAGGATCAACGGGTGGTGCAGAATCTCAATCTGCACCTGAACGCCGGCGACATCGGCTGCTTGCTGGGTTCTTCCGGCTGCGGCAAGACCACGACCCTGCGCGCCATTGCTGGCTTTGAGCCAGTGCATGAGGGGGAAATCACCCTCGCCGGTGAAGTGATTTCCCGACCGGGTTTTACCCTCGCGCCGGAGAAACGCCGCATCGGCATGGTGTTTCAGGATTACGCGTTGTTCCCGCATCTGAGCGTCGCCGAGAACATCGCGTTCGGCATTCGCAAACATCCGCGCCTCAAGCAGGTGACTGACGAACTGCTTGAATTGGTCAATCTGGGCGCATTGGGCAAGCGTCATCCCCATGAATTGTCCGGCGGCCAGCAACAACGCGTCGCCCTCGCGCGTGCATTGGCGCCGGAACCACAGCTGTTATTGCTCGATGAGCCATTTTCCAACCTGGATGGGGAATTGCGGCGGCGGCTGAGTCATGAAGTTCGCGACATTCTCAAAGCGCGCGGCACCAGTGCAATTCTGGTCACTCACGATCAGGAAGAGGCGTTTGCGGTCAGCGATCATGTCGGGGTATTCAAGGAAGGTCGTCTTGAGCAGTGGGATACGCCCTACAACCTGTATCACGAACCCCTGACGCCATTCGTTGCCAGCTTCATTGGCCAGGGCTATTTCATTCGTGGCCTGATGGTCGATCCGCAATCGGTGCAAACCGAACTGGGCGTGTTGCAAGGCAACCGTGCGTACCCCTCAATCAAAGGCAGCGCCGTCGATGTATTGCTGCGTCCTGACGATATCGTTTATGACCGGGACAGCGCGCTCAAGGCGCGGGTAACCAGCAAGACATTCCAGGGCGCGTCAACGCTCTACCGTTTGCAGCTATCCACGGGCAGTCAGCTGGAAGCGATCTTTCCGAGCCATGCCGATTACGTCGCCGGTGAAGAAGTCGGGATTCGCGTCGCGGCTGAACACCTGGTGGTGTTTCCGGCGGCGGGGAGCATTCCCGCGCAGAGCTCGGTGTAGCAGCCCTTCGAACCCGTTGGAGCGAGGCTTGCCCGCGAAGAACGATGACGCGGTGGATCTGTTCCACCGCGGCGCCTGATTCGCGGGCAAGCCTCGCTCCAACGATCAACCCCGCCCCACCGGCGCAAAAATTGCCTTGGTCTGCTCGGCAAGCACCGCCGGCGCCAATTCGACCTCAAGCCCTCGCCGTCCGGCGCTGACGTAAATCGTTTCGAACGCCTCGGCACTTGGATCGATGAATGTGCGCAAACGCTTCTTCTGGCCCAACGGGCTGATGCCGCCCAGCAGGTAACCCGTTGACCGTTGCGCGGCGGCGGGATCGGCCATTTCCGTCTTCTTGGCTCCCGCCGCGTGGGCCAGCGCCTTGAGATCCAGCGTGCCGACCACCGGGACCACCGCCACCAACAACTCGCCCTTTTCCGTACTCGCCAGCAGCGTCTTGAAGACCTGCTGCGGATTCAGCCCAAGCTTTTCTGCGGCCTCCAGGCCATACGATGCCGCTTTCGGGTCATGTTCGTAACTGTGGACACGATGTTCGGCGCGAACTTTTTTCAGCAGATCCAGTGCGGGGGTCATGCAGCGCTCCAGGGTGGCGGGCAGATCGATTCAGGCCGCTACTTTAAGCGATCCGTCGCCAGTGCGTCTTGATCAGCGCCTGTATCCGGGGTGATGAACGCTCAAGTACGCCTCACGAGGAACAAATTGCAACCCGCTCCAACCCTTTAGTCACAAAATGGACGCTGGTTCACATTCGACCTTTGACAGTATTCATTCTTGTCTATATTTTTTCGTTTACGAATATCACCGGAACTATATTTCTAGCCACGGTCGAATCTCGGTCGGCGATGGGGTTTCGCCGACACGATGAAAAAGATAGCACCGGTGAATTGCACACGGCGCTGCACAAAAACAAAAAACGAGGTCCTTCATGACAATCGCTTTACAACAACCGACGCTGAAAGGCCAATGCGTGGCCGAATTTCTGGGCACAGCCCTGATGATTTTTTTCGGAACGGGATGTGTTGCGGCGCTCAAGGTCGCGGGTGCCACGTTCGGCTTATGGGAAATCAGCATCATCTGGGGCCTGGCGGTGAGCATGGCGATCTATTTCAGCGCCGGAGTTTCCGGCGCTCACCTCAATCCGGCAGTCAGCATCGCGCTGAGCCTGTTTGCCGGTTTTGAAAAGCGCAAACTGCCGTTTTATATCGCCGCGCAAACGGCTGGAGCCTTTTGCGGTGCAGGCCTGGTGTATCTGCTGTATGTGAGCCTTTTCTTCGAATTCGAACAAACCCACCACATGGTGCGCGGCACGCTTGAAAGCCTCGAGCTGGCCTCGGCGTTCACCACCTACCCTAATCCGGCGATTTCAATCGGTCAGGCGGCATTGGTGGAATTTGTGATTACCGCGATCCTGATGGCGGTGATCATGTCGCTGACCGACGACAACAACGGCCTGCCACGCGGCGCCCTGGCACCCCTGTTGATTGGTTTGCTGGTTGCATTGATTGGCGCCTCTACCGCCCCACTGACCGGCTTTGCCATGAATCCGGCACGGGACTTCGGCCCTAAACTGATGACGTTCATTGCGGGCTGGGGTGAAATGGCTTTCACCGGCGGACGCGATATTCCCTATTTCCTGGTTCCGATTTTTGCACCAATTCTTGGTGCCTGCCTCGGCGCTGCCAGCTATCGTGCGTTGATCGCGCGCCATCTGCCCACCGCCACCCCCGCTAGTGCCGCACCCGTTGTAAAAAAGGATGCTGATGTTGCTGCCCTGAAAGTCCGGGCTTGAGCTTGAACCTCACCCGCGCTCTCGAAACTCACCCATTATTGCAAGGCAATCGACATGACTGACTCACAGAACAAGAACTACATCATTGCGCTTGACCAGGGCACGACCAGCTCACGGGCGATCATCTTCGACCGCGACGCCAATGTGGTGAGCACCGCCCAAAGCGAATTCGTCCAGCATTACCCGCAAGCAGGTTGGGTCGAACACGATCCGATGGAAATCTTCGCCACCCAGACGGCCTGCATGACCAAGGCGTTGGCCCAGGCAGATCTGCATCACAATCAGATCGCCGCCATCGGCATCACCAACCAGCGTGAAACCACGGTGATCTGGGAGAAGGAAACCGGCCGGCCGATCTACAACGCCATTGTCTGGCAGTGTCGCCGCAGTACGGAAATCTGCCAGCAGCTCAAGCGTGATGGCCTGGAAGACTACATCAGGGACACCACCGGTCTGGTCATCGACCCGTACTTCTCCGGTTCCAAGATCAAATGGATTCTGGACAACGTCGAAGGCAGCCGCGAACGCGCGCGCAACGGCGAGCTGATGTTCGGCACCATCGATAGCTGGCTGATCTGGAAATTCACCGGCGGCAAGGTTCACGTCACCGATTACACCAACGCCTCGCGAACCATGCTGTTCAACATTCATAAGCTGGAATGGGACCAGCGCATGCTGGACGTGCTGGATATTCCGCGTGAAATGCTCCCGGAAGTGAAGTCTTCCTCGGAAGTCTACGGCCACAGCAAAAGCGGCATTCCTATCGCCGGGATCGCGGGCGATCAGCAAGCTGCACTGTTCGGCCAGATGTGCGTCGAGCCAGGCCAGGCCAAGAACACCTACGGCACCGGCTGCTTCCTGCTGATGAACACCGGCAAAAAAGCCGTGAAGTCCGCTCACGGCATGCTGACCACTATTGGTTGCGGCCCGCGTGGCGAAGTCGCCTATGCGCTGGAAGGCGCAGTCTTCAACGGTGGCTCTACCGTGCAGTGGCTGCGTGACGAACTGAAGATCATCACCGATGCGGTAGATACCGAATACTTCGCCACCAAGGTCAAGGACAGCAACGGCGTTTACCTGGTCCCGGCCTTTACCGGGCTCGGTGCGCCGTACTGGGACCCGTATGCCCGTGGCGCGCTGTTCGGCCTGACCCGTGGCGTGAAGGTCGACCACATCATTCGTGCGGCGCTGGAATCCATTGCCTACCAGACCCGCGATGTACTGGACGCCATGCAACAGGATTCCGGCGAACGCCTGAAATCCCTGCGTGTCGACGGCGGCGCTGTAGCCAACAACTTCCTCATGCAGTTCCAGGCGGACATCCTCGGCACCCACGTGGAACGCCCGCAAATGCGCGAAACCACGGCACTGGGCGCAGCGTTCCTTGCTGGCCTGGCCATTGGTTTCTGGAGCAGTCTGGACGAGTTGCGCGACAAGGCGGTGATCGAGCGCGAGTTCGAACCACAGTGCGAACCGGAGAAGCGCGAGAAACTCTACGCAGGCTGGCAGAAGGCCGTAGCACGCACCCGAGACTGGGAACCACACGAAAACGAAGAGTAAGCAACCACGCGTGATCGGGGGGCAGTATTGAGTTACATGAGTTTCCGGCTGACAGGCAGCCTGTGCCTGCGGCATCATGAGCCGCATTTGGCAGCCTGAAAGGACACTCAACAATAATGAATCTGCCCCCCCGTCAGCAGCAGATCCTCGAACTGGTCCGTGAGCGCGGCTATGTCAGCATAGAGGAAATGGCCACGCTGTTCGTCGTGACCCCACAAACCATCCGCCGCGATATCAATCAGCTCGCGGAAATGAACCTGTTGCGCCGCTACCACGGCGGCGCGGCCTATGATTCGAGCATCGAAAACACCGCCTACGCCATGCGTGCGGATCAGATGCGCGATGAGAAACAACGGATTGCCGAGGCCATCGCCGCGCAAATCCCCGATCACGCCTCGCTGTTCATCAATATCGGCACCACGACCGAGTCCATCGCTCGCGCCCTGCTCAATCACAACAACCTGAAAATCATCACCAACAACCTGCACGTGGCGTCGATTCTCAGTGCCAAGGATGATTTCGAGGTGTTGCTGGCGGGCGGCAATGTACGCCGTGACGGCGGCGTCGTCGGCCAGGCCAGCGTCGACTTCATCAATCAGTTCAAGGTCGACTTCGCTCTGGTAGGCATCAGCGGTATCGACGAAGACGGCAGCCTGCTGGATTTCGATTATCAGGAAGTGCGGGTTTCCCAGGCGATCATCGCCAACGCGCGGCAAGTCTTGCTCGCGGCGGATTCGAGCAAATTCGGCCGCAACGCCATGGTCCGCCTCGGACCTATCAGTTTGATCGATTGTCTGGTGACCGATCAGGCTCCCGTGCCGGCTTTGATGCAATTGCTGACGCAGAACAAGATCCGGCTGGAAGTGGTTTAAGACGCGATCGCCCCCGTAGGAGCGAATTTATTCGCGAGGAGGCCAGTACATCAGACCCATCCGTTGCGTCTGGAACGGCGCTCTCGCGAATAAATTCGCTCCTACAAATGTTCCTTCTCTCTCTGCCATGTTCACTTTTGTTCCTTTTCCCTCCCCATGATCAGTATTTTCAATCAGTCTCGACTGGCTAGACCTTCACTATTGAGCTATCATTTTCGGAAATGAACATAAATGTTCGAATTTGTTGTTCGAACAAATATCAGGAGGCCATCCGATGCCCCATTCCGTCTTGCCTGTACCGCCCCTTTCCGAGGTCTACGACATCGCCGTTATTGGTGGTGGTATCAACGGTGTCGGAATTGCCGCAGATGCCTCCGGTCGTGGCCTGTCGGTTTTCCTTTGTGAAAAGGACGACCTTGCCAGCCACACCTCTTCTGCCAGCAGCAAGCTGATCCACGGCGGGCTGCGCTATCTCGAACATTACGAATTCCGTCTGGTGCGCGAAGCCCTGGCCGAACGTGAAGTGTTGTTGGCCAAGGCACCGCACATCGTCAAGCCGATGCGCTTCGTGCTGCCCCATCGCCCGCACTTGCGCCCGGCGTGGATGATTCGTGCCGGTTTGTTTCTGTACGACCACTTGGGCAAGCGCGAGAAACTGCCTGGCTCACGCAGCCTGCGGTTCGGCAGCGATAGCCCGCTGAAAGCAAACATCACCCGTGGTTTTGAATATTCCGATTGCTGGGTCGATGACGCCCGCCTCGTGGTGCTCAACGCCATGGCTGCGCGGGAACACGGCGCGCACATCCACACCCAGACCCGCTGCCTGAATGCCCGGCGCAGCAATGGCTTGTGGCACCTGCACATGGAACGCACCGACGGCACGCTGTTTTCGATTCGCGCCAAGGCGCTGGTCAATGCGGCGGGCCCCTGGGTTGCCAAGTTCATTCGCGATGATCTGAAACTGACTTCGCCGTACGGCATCCGCCTGATTCAAGGCAGCCACTTGATCGTGCCAAAGCTGTATGAAGGCGAAAACGCGTTCATCCTGCAAAACGAAGATCAGCGCATCGTGTTTGCGATTCCCTACCTGGAACGCTTCACGATCATTGGCACCACAGACCGCGAATATCAGGGCGATCCGAACAAGGTTGAAATCACCGACGGCGAAATGGACTACATGCTCAAAGTCGCCAACGACCACTTCAAGAAGCAGCTGACCCGCGACGATGTGCTCAACACCTATTCCGGCGTGCGCCCGCTGTGCAACGACGAGTCGGACAACCCGTCAGCAATTACCCGCGACTACACGCTGTCGCTGTCTGGTGGCGTCGATGAAGCACCGATTCTGTCGGTATTCGGCGGCAAGCTGACGACTTATCGCAAGCTGGCGGAATCGGCGCTGGCGCAGCTCGCACCGTTCTTCAAGGACATGAAGCCAAGCTGGACCGCCAAGGCCAGCCTGCCCGGCGGTGAAGACATGAGCACTCCGGCGGCCCTGAGCGCCGAGCTGATTCAGCGCTGCACCTGGTTGCCAGCGGACATCGCGCAACGCTGGGCGCGCACCTACGGCAGTCGTAGCTGGCGCTTGCTGGAAGGCGTACAAAGCCTCGCAGACATGGGCGACAGCCTTGGCGCCGGCCTGTACACCCGCGAGGTCGATTACCTGTGCAGCACCGAATGGGCGACCACTGCTGAAGACATTCTGTGGCGTCGCAGCAAACTGGGCCTGTTCATGACCGCTGAAGAGCGTGCCGGCGTCCAGCAATACCTGGATGTTGTGGCGCGTAGAAAAGGCGCTATTGAAGCGGCGTAATTGCGCTGTGCAGGACGAACCCGTGGGAGCGAATTCCCACGGGTTTGGCATTTCAACAGACGTCAATCCATTCGGTTTTCCGAACACTCCTCGACGTATGGTTCGGCATCCCGGACGTCCGAATACCCCGCCTCTCTCCCGATAGAACTTTAAACCCTTTAAAACCAACGACTTAACCAACAGTAGCGTGCTTGGCACGGCTCCTGCTCTACACTATTTGTCGATCGCTTCGACAGTAACGTGTGCCCCTGTCGGCCGCCGTTGAAGCATTCGCCGAACAAGCGGGCCACACCTGTTTCGGCCCCATAAAAAAAACAAAGTCGAGGAATTACAGATGCGCATCGTCCCCCATCTTTTGGGCGCAGCAATCGCTGCCGCTCTGATTACCACTCCAGTTTTCGCCGCTGAACTCACCGGCACACTGAAGAAAATCAAAGAGTCCGGCACCATCACCCTTGGGCACCGCGATGCTTCGATCCCGTTTTCCTATATCGCTGACGCTTCCGGCAAACCGGTTGGCTACTCCCACGATATCCAGCTGAAAATCGTCGAAGCCATCAAAAAAGACCTGAACATGCCGGACCTGCAGGTCAAGTACAACCTGGTCACTTCCCAGACACGTATCCCGCTGGTGCAGAACGGCACGGTTGACGTCGAATGCGGCTCCACCACCAACAACGTCGAGCGTCAGCAACAGGTTGACTTCTCGGTAGGCATTTTCGAAATCGGCACTCGTTTGCTGGCCAAGAAAGATTCGGCCTACAAGGATTTTGCTGACCTGAAAGGCAAAAACGTTGTGACCACTGCTGGCACCACGTCCGAGCGCATCATCAAATCGATGAATGCCGACAAGCAAATGGGCATGAACGTCATCTCCGCCAAAGACCACGGCGAATCCTTCCAGATGCTGGAATCCGGCCGTGCCGTAGCGTTCATGATGGACGATGCACTGCTGGCAGGCGAAATGGCCAAGGCCAAGAAGCCGGATGACTGGGCTGTAACCGGCACTCCACAGTCCTATGAAATCTACGGCTGCATGGTTCGCAAAGGCGACGAACCGTTCAAGAAAGCGGTCGACGACGCAATCGTGGCGACCTACAAGTCGGGCGAAATCAACAAGATCTACGACAAGTGGTTCATGCAGCCAATTCCGCCAAAAGGTTTGAACCTGAACTTCCCGATGAGCGACGAGCTGAAGAAGCTGATCGCCGAACCAACTGACAAAGCGGCCGAAGACAAAAAGGCTTAATAGCCCATAAATACCCTGAAGCAGCCTCGCGCTGCTTCAGGATGCCGTGCAAGCATTTGGATCGATCAGAGGGGAGACCCTGATGAATTACAACTGGGACTGGGGCGTGTTCTTCAAGTCCACCGGCGTTGGCAGCGAAACCTATCTGGACTGGTATATCTCCGGTCTGGGCTGGACTATCGCGATTGCCGTTGCCGCCTGGATCATCGCTTTGCTGTTGGGCTCCGTGCTCGGCGTCATGCGCACCGTACCGAACCGTTGGGTATCGGGCATCGCCACGGTATACGTGGAAATCTTCCGTAATGTGCCGCTGCTGGTGCAGCTGTTCATCTGGTACTTCCTGGTACCGGACCTGCTGCCTGAACACATTCAGGAGTGGTACAAACAGGATCTCAACCCGACGACTTCAGCGTTCCTGAGCGTGGTGGTCTGTCTGGGTCTGTTTACTGCTGCCCGGGTCTGCGAACAGGTGCGTACTGGCATTCAGGCGTTGCCGCGTGGACAGGAGTCCGCCGCGCGCGCCATGGGCTTCAAGCTGCCACAGATCTACTGGAACGTGCTGCTGCCGCAGGCGTACCGGATCATTATTCCGCCGCTTACCTCCGAATTCCTCAACGTGTTCAAGAACTCGTCGGTGGCCTCGCTGATCGGCCTGATGGAATTGCTCGCCCAGACCAAACAGACCGCCGAGTTTTCCGCGAACCTGTTTGAAGCGTTCACTCTGGCGACATTGATCTACTTCACCTTGAACATGAGCCTGATGTTGCTGATGCGCGTGATCGAGAAGAAAGTCGCGGTGCCCGGCCTGATTTCCGTGGGGGGTAAATAATGGACTTCTCAGGAATCATCCCGGCCATACCCGGCCTGTGGAACGGCATGGTCATGACCTTGCAGTTGATGGTCATGGGCGTTGTCGGCGGCGTCATCCTCGGTACCTTGCTGGCGCTGATGCGTTTGTCATCGAACAAGCTGCTGTCGAGGCTGGCGGGCGCGTACGTCAACTATTTCCGCTCGATCCCGCTGCTGCTGGTCATCACCTGGTTCTATCTGGCGGTGCCGTTCGTGCTGCGCTGGATCACCGGCGAAGATACGCCCATCGGTGCGTTCACCTCCTGCGTCGTGGCCTTCATGATGTTCGAGGCGGCGTATTTCTGCGAAATCGTCCGCGCGGGTGTGCAGTCGATTTCCAAGGGGCAAATGGGCGCCGCGCAAGCGCTGGGCATGACCTACGGGCAAATGATGCGGTTGATCATCCTGCCTCAGGCGTTTCGCAAGATGACCCCGCTGCTGCTGCAGCAAAGCATCATTCTGTTTCAGGATACCTCCCTGGTCTACACCGTCGGCCTGGTGGATTTCCTCAATGCCTCGCGCTCCAGTGGCGACATCATCGGCCGCTCCAATGAGTTCCTGATCATCGCCGGTCTGGTGTATTTCACGATCAGCTTTGCCGCCTCGCTGCTGGTGAAGCGTCTGCAAAAAAGGTTCGCCGTATGATTTCCATCAAGAGCATCAACAAGTGGTATGGGGACTTCCAGGTACTGACTGATTGCAGCACCGAGGTCAAGAAAGGCGAAGTGGTAGTGGTCTGCGGACCGTCCGGCTCCGGCAAATCGACCCTGATCAAATGCGTCAACGCGCTGGAACCCTTCCAGAAAGGCGACATCACCGTTGATGGCACTTCGATTGCCGATCCCAAGACCAACCTGCCCAAGCTGCGCTCGCGGGTCGGCATGGTGTTTCAGCACTTCGAGCTGTTCCCGCACCTGACCATCGTTGAAAACCTGACCATCGCGCAGATCAAGGTGCTCGGCCGCAGCAAGGCCGAAGCCACCGAGAAAGGCCTGAAACTGTTGGAGCGCGTCGGCCTGTCCGCTCACGCCAACAAGCATCCGGGTCAGCTTTCCGGCGGTCAGCAACAACGTGTGGCCATTGCTCGCGCCCTGGCCATGGACCCGATCGTCATGCTGTTCGACGAGCCGACGTCTGCGCTGGACCCGGAAATGGTCAACGAAGTGCTCGACGTGATGGTGCAACTGGCCCACGAAGGCATGACCATGATGTGCGTGACCCACGAAATGGGCTTCGCCCGCAAAGTGGCGAACCGCGTGATCTTCATGGATCAGGGACAGATCGTCGAAGACTGCGAGAAAGAAGAATTCTTCGGTGATGTCAGCGCCCGCTCCGAGCGTGCGCAGCACTTCCTCGCCAAGATCCTTCAGCACTAAGCGATACCCCGTCGGCGGCCTGGCTCTTTAGCGAGCCAGGCCGCTGTTCGGCTCAGGACGACTGTGATGAAATGCGACCCCAATCTTTATCGCGCCGCGCCGCCATCACTCGCCGTGAAACCCCGCCTGATACGCCACCTGTTTTTGCCGCCGCTGATCATTGCGCTGATGATCGGCCTGGGCTACATCGCCTATCTGTTCAGTGAACACAACGGTATCAAGGCGCTCAAGGAGAATGGCGAACGTCAGCTGGAGCTGCACGCGCGTACCGTTGAAAGCGAAATCAACAAATACACCTATTTGCCCAGCGTGCTGGAGCTTGAGTCCAACGTTTCAGCGCTGCTTAAAGACCCGACGCCCGAGCTGCGGCAGAAGGTCAACGACTACCTCGAAGGTTTGAACCGCCGCAGTCGCAGCCGCGCCATCTATGTGCTGGACACCACCGGCCGCGTACTGGCCACCAGCAACTGGCGCGACGCGGACAGTTATCTGGGCGAGGACTTGTCGTTCCGCGCCTATTATCAGGACGCCGTGCGTGGTTTGCCCGGCCGTTTCTATGGCATCGGCAGCACCACCGGCGAACCCGGCTATTACCTGGCCCATGGTCTGGAGGAGCAAGGCAAGATCATTGGCGTGGCCGTGATCAAGGTGCAGCTCGAAGCCCTTGAACAGCGCTGGCAACGGGCGCGCCTGGAGGCATTCGTCAGTGACGAGAACGGCATCATCATCCTCTCCAGCGACCCGGCCCGACGCTTGAAATCGGTGCGTCCGTTGACTCCGGAAATCAAGGAACGCCTGGCGCGCAGCCTGCAATATTATTGGTTCCCGCTGAACGAGCTGGTGCCGCTGGAGCGCGAATCCCTGGCCGAAGGCGTGGAGAAACTTACCTTTCCGGCCAACGTCAGCGTCGATCATGAACATAAACAAGTGAGTTATCTGGCCCAGACCCGGCAACTGAGCGACACGCCCTGGCACCTGACCTTGCTGACCCCGCTGGAAGACTTGCGCCGGGAAGCGGGCAGCCAGGGCATGCTGGTGGCAGTGATCTGCGCGCTGGTGGCCTTCTTGCTGATCGCCTGGAATGAGCGGCGCAAAGTGCTCTCGACACGTCTTGCAGCACGAGAAGCCTTGCAACAAGCCAATAATGAACTGGAACGCAAGATTGCTGAACGCACCGAGCACTTGCGCGCCAGCAACGAACGGCTCAAAGGCCAGATCCGCGAACGACGCCAGGCGGAAGACACGCTGCGCCGGGCTCAGGATGAACTGGTGCAGGCTGGCAAGTTGGCGGCCATCGGCCAGATGTCCACCAGCATCGCTCATGAACTGAATCAGCCGCTCGCGGCTTTGCGCACCTTGTCGGGCAATACCGTGCGCTTCCTCGAACGTGGAGCACTGGATACCGCCAGCGCCAACCTGCGCACCATCAATGATCTGGTCGACCGCATGGGCCGCATAACCGCCAGCCTGCGTGCCTTCGCCCGACGCGGCGACGACAAGGGCCAGGCCCTGCTGAGCAAAGCGGTCGAGGCCGCGTTGCAATTGCTGGCCGGACGCCTGGAAAACTTCTCGCTGGATCTGCATCAGGATTTTGTCGACGCGCAGTTGATGATCGACCAGACGCGTCTTGAACAGATTCTGGTCAACCTGATCGGCAACGCGCTGGACGCCATGAGCGCCCAACCACTGCCTGAACTGTGGCTTGAAGGTTCGCTGGTGGACGGCCGCTATCGCCTGCTGGTACGCGACAACGGCCACGGCATCGACGACGAAGCGCGCAAGCACCTGTTCGAGCCGTTCTTCACCACCAAGCCCGGCGAACAAGGGCTGGGCCTTGGCTTGACCTTGTCTGCGAGCCTCGCTGCAGCCGCTGGTGGAAGCCTCGGCGCGGAGCATCCAACAACGGGCGGCACCGCGTTTGTGTTGTGTTTGCCGTTGGTGCCCGTATGACCTGTGGGAGCGAGCTTGCTCGCGAAAGCGATGTTTCACGCCCTCGGGATATAGGGGATGTACAGACCTCTTCGCGAGCAAGGTGGATCGCCACCCCGGTCGCTTCCACATTCAATTCGCGGATTTGTCTGTCGCTTGATGAGAGCCCCAAATGAACACTGACCTGACCGTACTCATCGTTGAAGACGACCCGCATGTCCTGCTCGGCTGCCAGCAGGCGCTGGCGCTGGAGGACATTCCCAGCGAAGGTGTCGGCAGTGCCGAAGAAGCCCTGGCGCGTATCGGCGATAATTTTGCCGGGATCGTCATCAGCGATATTCGCCTGCCCGGCATCGACGGTCTGGAACTGCTGACCCGGCTCAAGGCCCGCGACCGCAGCCTGCCGGTGGTGCTGATTACCGGCCATGGCGATATCTCCATGGCGGTGAATGCCATGCGCGACGGCGCCTATGACTTCATGGAAAAACCCTTCTCCCCCGAGCGCCTGGTAGAAGTTGCGCGTCGCGCCCTGGAGCAACGCGGACTGGCCCGGGAAGTCTGGTCGCTGCGCAAGCAGCTGGCTGAACGGGATTCACTGGAAGGCAAGATCATCGGCCGCTCGCCGGCCATGCAAAACCTGCGCGCCTTGATCGCCAACGTCGCCGATACATCGGCCAACGTGCTTATCGAAGGTGAAACCGGCACCGGCAAGGAACTGGTCGCCCGCTGCCTGCACGATTTCAGTCGTCGTCATGCCCAGCAATTCGTCGCGCTGAACTGCGGCGGATTGCCGGAAAGCCTGTTTGAAACCGAAATTTTCGGCCATGAATCCAACGCCTTTACCGGCGCGGGCAAGCGGCGTATCGGCAAGATTGAACACGCGCACAACGGCACGCTGTTCCTCGATGAAGTGGAAAGCATGCCGATCAACCTGCAAATCAAGCTGTTGCGGGTTTTGCAGGAGCGCACGCTGGAACGCCTCGGCTCCAACCAGAGCGTGGCGGTGGATTGCCGGGTGATCGCCGCGACCAAATCAGACCTGAACGAGATGGGCAAGGCCGGACAGTTTCGCAGCGACTTGTACTACCGCTTGAACGTCGTGACCCTGGAGTTGCCGCCGCTGCGCGAACGCCGCGAGGACATCCTGCAACTGTTCGAGCACTTTCTGCAGCTGTCATCGCTGCGCTTCGACCGCGAGCCGCCGCAGCTGGACCCGCAAACCGTATCCAGCCTGATGAGCCACGACTGGCCCGGCAACGTGCGTGAACTGCGCAACGTCGCCGAGCGCTTCTCCCTCGGCCTGCCAGCCTTCAAGACCGCAAGCGCCCACATCGACAGCCAAAGCCTGGGCTTTGCCGAAGCCGTGGAAGCCTTCGAGAAAAACCTGCTCAGCGAGGCATTGCAGCGCAGCGGCGGCAACCTGAGCCAGGCCAGTCAGGAACTGGGCATGGCCAAGACCACGTTGTTCGACAAGGTGAAGAAATATGGGTTGGGCTAGCCAACGGCGTCAGGTTGATACCGTCTTGACCTTCATCACGCAAGCGCGATGCGAGGGTCAAACGGTTTCTGCGATTTCAGAACGTCGAACACGATGTGCAGCAAGTATAAGTTATGTAGGAGGGGACTTGTCCCCGAAAGACGGTAGCTCAGGCAGCGTTAACCTTGCGGACTTTCGTTGTCAGGACCATCGCATTCGGGGACAAGTCCCCTCCTACCGGTCGTTAGATATTCATTGCGCAGGCTCGGCGCCTCGCCAACAAGTTGGCTCCTACAGTTCGAAACTAAACTACTTGCCCTCTCCCAGAATCTGCCGAATCGCCCCCACAAACACATCCACCGGCTGCCCACCCGAAACCGCGTATTGATCATTGAAGACAATGGTCGGCACCGAACTGATGCCTCGGGAAACCCATAATTGTTCCTGCTCGCGCACTTCGGTGGCGTATTCGTTGCTGCTCAGAACGGCTTCGGCGCGCACGCGATCCAGCCCGACTTTCTGCGCGACATCCGCCAACACTCGATGGCTGGACGGATCAGCCAGATCGGTGAAATAGGCCGTGAACAGCGCCTCTTTCAACGCCTGTTGCTTGCCTTCCAGCTCGGCCCAGTGCAGCAAACGATGCGCATCGAAGGTGTTGTAGATGCGCCGGTTTCCCTGGGAGAACGTAAAGCCCAATTCTTCGCCACGCAGCCGGATATTTTCCCGATTGGCTTTCGATTGCTCTGGGGTTGAACCGTATTTCTGCTGGATATGCTCATCGATGTCCTGACCTTCGGCGGGCATGTTCGGGTTCAGTTCGAACGGCTGGAAATGGATCTGCGCCCGGACTTCATCGCCCAGTTCAGCCAATGCCTCGTTCAAGGCGCGCAGGCCGACCACACACCAGGGGCAGGAAACATCGGAGACAAAATCGATTTTCAGGGGAGTCGTCATGGCAGGCTCACTCTAAGGAAACAAAGTTGCCACGATACGCCTAAGTGCGGTTGGTATTCAAAGCTGCGCCATATGCCGCCCGTCTTCATGCTGCGCGCGCAGGTAAGGCAACACCGCGCCCAGCAGCGGTGCCTTGAAGGCTTCCTGGAAACGATGGGCCAGGCCGGGAATCAGCCGCAACTGGCTGCCCTGGATATGCGCGGCCACATGCACGCCGTGCATCACCGGCAACAACGGATCCGCCGTGCCGTGCACCACCAGCACCGGCAAGCGCAGGCGATCCAGCAGTTCGACGCGACTCGGCTCGGCCAGGATCGCCAGGATCTGCCGCTTCACACCTTCCGGATTGAACGCCCGGTCGTAGGAAGTCGCAGCCTGTTGCAGCAGCAGCGCACGATCATCCTTTACTTGCGGGCTGCCCAGCGCCGCGAGCAAATCCGCCTGCTGTTCCAGCGCGGCTTCCCGGTTGGGTGCGCCACGTTTGGCAAGCAATTGCAGAAGCGCCGGATTGGGCATCGGCAAGCCCTGGGCGCCGGAACTGGTCATGATCAAGGTCAGGCTTTCGATACGTTGCGGTGCGAGATCCGCCAGATGCTGAGCAATCATGCCGCCCATGCTCGCTCCCAGCACATGAAATTGCCGGACGTGCAACGCGTCCATCAAGCCCAGCGCGTCGTCGGCCATGTCAGTCAATGAATACGGTGCCGAAACCTGCAGGCCCAGTTTGAAGCGCAGCACTTCGTAGGTCAGGTTGGCATTGGCGGGCGGTTGGACCCAGCTGGACAGGCCGACATCGCGATTGTCGTAGCGAATGACCCGATAACCCTGCTCGCACAGGGCGACCACCACTTCGTCCGGCCAGTGAATCAACTGCCCGCCCAAGCCCATGACCAGCAGCAAGGCAGGGTCGGATTCACGGCCGATGCTCTGGTAAGCCAGGCGCACTTGCTGGAGTTCAGCTATCTGCGTAGGAACGTTGACGTCGCATCGAGAGGCCGCAAAAGACGGCAAGCCGCACAAAAGTGCGGCCAGGAAGAGAAACACGCGCATGAAAAAACACCAAAAAACAGATCCCCAGTAGGCGACGAGTTTGATGATGTTTTGCAAAGCGCGCTGCCACAGTTACGTGACAGTTTGATGAAGAGGGCTGAATGGTCATTCTGGATCAATAAACATCGGCCTCGCGGGACTCGCTCCAACAACTATCAGGCGAGCTAACTGCGCAACTGCCGCGCCGCCGCCACCATGTTCACCAACGCCGCTTCGGTCTCCGGCCAGGCGCGGGTTTTCAGGCCGCAATCGGGATTGACCCACAAGCGCTCGGCCGGGATACGTTGTACCGCCTTGGTCATCAACCGGACCATTTCTTCAGTGCCTGGCACCCGTGGCGAATGGATGTCGTAGACGCCGGGCCCGATGTCGTTCGGATAATCGAACGCCTTGAAGGCTTGCAGCAATTCCATGTCCGAGCGTGAGGTTTCGATGGTGATCACGTCGGCGTCCATGGCGGCGATGGACTCGATCACGTCGTTGAATTCGCTGTAGCACATGTGGGTATGGATCTGCGTTTCGTCGCGCACGCCCGACGCGCACAGGCGAAATGCTTCGACGGCCCAGTCCAGATATTCCTGCCAGTTGGCCCGACGCAGCGGCAGCCCTTCGCGGAAGGCCGCTTCGTCGATCTGCACGATTTTGATGCCGGCGGTTTCCAGATCCACCACTTCGTCGCGAATCGCCAGGGCTAATTGTTGCGCCTGCACCTTGCGCGACACGTCTTCGCGAGGGAAAGACCACATCAGCATGGTCACAGGCCCGGTCAACATGCCTTTCATGACCTTGTCGGTCAGGCTTTGGGCGTAGCTGATCCAGTCCACGGTCATCGCCTGCGGACGGCTCAAATCGCCGAAGATCACGGCCGGTTTGACGCAGCGCGAGCCGTAGCTCTGCACCCAGCCAAAGCGCGTGAAGGCGTAGCCGTCCAGTTGCTCGGCGAAGTATTCAACCATGTCATTGCGTTCGGCCTCGCCATGTACCAGCACGTCCAGTCCCAAACGTTCCTGGGTCTGCACCGCGTGGCGGATCTCGTGGCGCATCGCATCGGTGTAATCGTTGGCCGACAGGCGGCCCTGTTTCCAGGACTGACGCGCCAGACGAATGGACGGCGTTTGTGGGAACGAGCCGATGGTCGTTGTCGGAAATGCCGGCAGATTCAAGCGCGCCCGCTGCTGTTCAATGCGCGCGGCAAAGGCCGATTGACGCTGGCTGTCGGCAGCCGTGATAGCCGCCAGACGTGCCTGCACTTCAGGTTTATGGATGCGCGGCGATTGCGAACGGCTGGTCTGTATGGCGCGACTTTCAGCCAGGGCGGCCTGCACTTCGCAAGACTCCGGAGCGTTCAAAGCCGCGCTGAGTAGCGAGATTTCTTCGCACTTCTGTACGGCGAACGCCAGCCAGCTCTTGAGCTCGGCATCGAGTTTGTCTTCGCGCTGCACATCCACCGGGCTGTGCAGCAGTGAGCAGGAGCCGGAAACCCACAAGTTGTCGCCAAAGCGCAGCTGCGCCTCACGCAATTGCGCCAGCGCCTGGTCAAGATCACAACGCCAGACGTTACGGCCATTGACCACGCCCAGGGACAACACCTTATAAGTCGGCAGACGGTCTAGCACCGCAGCCAGTTGCTCCGGCGCGCGCACCAGGTCGATGTGCAAGCCGTCCACTGGCAGGGAAACCGCCAGGCCGAGGTTGTCTTCCAGACCGCCAAAATAGGTCGCCACCAGTTTTTTCAGCGGCGAATACTGCAGGCTGTGATAGGTGCGTTCGAAGGCGTTCTTCCAGTCCTGCGGCAGATCCAGCGCCAGAATCGGCTCATCGATTTGCACCCACTCAACGCCCTGGGCAGCAAGGCGCCCAAGGATTTCGCCGTACAGCGGCAACAGGCGCTCCAGCAGATCAAGCTTGTCGAAGCTGTCGCCCTTGGCCTTGCCCAGCCACAGGTAAGTCAATGGGCCGATCACGACCGGCTTGACCTTATGGCCCAGCGCGCGGGCTTCGTCGACTTCTTCGAACAGCTGTTCCCAGCTCAACTTGAAACGCTGATCCTGAGTGAATTCCGGAACCAGATAGTGATAGTTGGTATCAAACCACTTGGTCAGTTCCTGGGCGTATTGCCCTTTGCCGTGGGCGCCGCCGCAACAGGTGGTTGCGCCCCGCGCCATGGCGAACAGCGTGTTCAGGGTCGGCAAGCCTTGGGCGTCGGTGGTGTCCGCAAAACGCTGAGGGATCACGCCGAAGGTCAGCGAATGGGTCAAAACCTGGTCGTACCAGGCAAAGTCGCCCACCGGCAGCAGCTCAATGCCTGCCTCTTTTTGCAGCTGCCAGTGAGCGGCGCGCAGCTCGCGACCGGCGTCGCGCAAGCCTTGCTCATCCAGATCGCCTTTCCAGTGGGCTTCCAGAACTTTTTTCAACTCGCGATCAGCGCCGATGCGCGGAAAACCAAGTGTGTGGGCCAAGGCCATGATGCGTCCCTCCGTAAAAGATGGCGCCATTGTCGACAGCGAAGTCAACATGAGACAAACTCATTGTTTTCGTGTTGATCACAAAATCTATTCATGGAGCGCCTGCGGTGCTTGAGATACGCCACCTGAAAACCCTGCATGCCTTGCGCGAAGCCGACAGCCTCGTGGAGGCCGCCGAGCGCTTGCACCTGACGCAATCGGCTCTGTCCCACCAGTTCAAGGAACTGGAAGAGCGCCTGGCCATGCAGTTGTTCGTGCGCAAGACCAAACCGGTGCGCTTCACCAGCGCCGGCTTGCGCCTGCTGCAACTGGCTGACTCGGTGCTGCCGCAATTGCGCAGTGCCGAGCGGGACATCGCTCGATTGGCGGGCGGCACGGCTGGGCGTCTGCACATGGCGATTGAATGCCACAGCTGTTTTCAGTGGCTGATGCCGACCATCGATCAGTTTCGCGATGCCTGGCCGGAAGTGGAGCTGGATCTGGCCTCGGGCTTCGCTTTCGCGCCTTTGCCTGCCCTGGCCCGTGGTGATCTGGACCTGGTGGTGACTTCCGACCCACTGGAACTGGCGGGTATTACTTATGTACCGCTGTTCACCTACGAGGCGATGTTAGCCGTCGCCAACCAGCACCCGCTGGCGAACAAGCCTTACATCGTGCCCGAGGATCTGCTCAAGGAAACGCTGATTACCTATCCGGTGGAACGCGATCGGCTGGACATCTTCACGCGTTTTCTGGAGCCCGCCGACATCGAACCGGCGCAGGTGCGCACTTCGGAACTCACGGTGATGATGATGCAGCTGGTCGCCAGCGGCCGTGGCGTGTGCGGCATGCCGCATTGGGCGCTGCATGAATACAGTTCGCGGGGTTATGTAAAGGCCAAGCGTCTGGGCGAGAAAGGGTTGTTCGCTACGCTGTACGCCGCCGTACGCGCCGACATGCTCGACGCGCCGTACATGCGCGATTTCCTGCTGACCGCCAAGGACACCTCGTTCTCGACGCTGGATGGGGTTAGCGCGGTGCGGTAAATATGGGATCCGTAGGACCGGCTTCAGCCGGGAGGGCGAGCGTTCTGACGACACAGGTGCGGCGTATGGTCTGGCCTCCTCCCGGCTAAAGCCGCTCCTACGCAATACACTTCATATTTGAGCCAGCAAGCAGGGTCGAGCTTCAATATGCCGCCAGCATCCTCCGATAAATCGGCAGGATCGAATCCCGGGTCAGCGGGGCCAATGGCAGTTCGGGATGGCTGTCGGCGCTGATCCAGACCACCTCCTCGATCTCTGCCGCCGGTACCACCTCCCCATCGATGCGCACCTCGAACAGCTCGCAGCGCACCTCAAAGCCGGGCTCGTTGGCCGCCGGTGCGGCAAATGAGCCGAGATAACCGGCCTGGACGGGATCAATCACCAAACCCAGCTCTTCCTCAAGCTCTCGCGCCAAGGCCACGGCAGGCGGCTCGCCGGGTTCGATCTTGCCGCCCGGTTGCATGAAGGCCGTGGTCCCGCGCTTGCGGACCAACAACGTGCGGCCATCCGCACCGATCAACAGTGCTGCGGCTATCTGAATGACCTTCATGAAAAAATCTCGACCTTGAGTTGGCGCGCTTCATCGGCGCGCTCCAGCGCCAGGACGATCAACCGATCAATCAGGCCCGCATAGGTCAAGCCGCTGGCCTGCCAGAGCTTGGGATACATGCTGATGGAAGTGAATCCCGGAAGGGTATTGACCTCGTTGATGATGATGTCCCGCGCCTCGGTGACGAAGAAATCCACCCGGGCCAGCCCCGCGCATTCCAGTACTCGGTAAGCTTGCAGAGCCACTTCCCGCACTTGATCACTGAGTTCCGGCGCCAGCTCGGCCGGAATGGCGATCCGCGCCTGGTCGCCGTTCAGGTATTTGGTGTCGTAGGCATAAAATTCGTCATTGGCGATGACTTCGCCGCATACGCTGACCTGTGGCTGGCGATTACCCAGCACCGCGCACTCCACTTCACGACCGACGATGCCCTGCTCGATCAACACCTTGTGATCGAACTCGAAAGCCAGCGCCAGCGCGGCGATAAAGCCCGCCTCGTCGCTGACTTTGCTGACGCCCACGGACGAGCCCTGGCTGGCCGGTTTGACGAACATCGGCAGGCCCAGCCTGGCGGACACTTCTTCGAAGCGCGCCGATTGCCCGCGAGTCAGCACCAGCGAAGGGGCGACGGCGATCCCGGCATCGCGCAGCAAACGTTTGGTGACGTCCTTGTCCATACAAGCTGCCGAGGAGAGCACGTCCGGCCCGACAAAGGGGATCGCCAGCAGGCGCAGCAAGCCCTGCAACGAACCGTCTTCGCCGAACGCGCCGTGAATCAGCGGGAACACCACATCGATTCTCGGCAACTCGACGCCTGACGCGACTTCGACAAATTGCCCGGCCAGACTTCCCGGCAGCAATGACAAAAGCTTGCCCGACTCGCTGAGTTTGATCTGCGCAGGGTTATCAGCATTGAGCAAGTAGTCACGCTCATCGAAACGCAGCCAGCGGCCTTGCTTGTCGATGCCGATCAAGGTCAGGTCATAACTGCCGCGATCGATCGCGTTGATCACGTTCCTGGCTGACTGCAGCGAGACTTCGTGTTCGCTGGATTGACCGCCGAAGAGGATGGCAACTGATGTTTTCAAAGCGACAACTCCTGGTTTTCAGGCCGCAGAGTCAAAAGCAAATTGAAGCGTTAGTCCAGCGACGAAGCATGCCGGTTGTCACCAGAACTGAAATCCAGGCAAAAAAATCCCGCGCGCCGGACGAACAGAATCTGATCGTCCAGCGCGCGGGACCCTGCTGCTTCATTCCGCGGCTTCAGCGTCTTTCTTGCCACCGGAGCCGAACGTTGCAAAGCGCTTGTTGAAGCCCGCGATGCGGCCTTCGGTAGTGGTTTTACGCTGCTGCCCTGTGTACATCGGGTGCGAAGCGCTGGATACATCGAGGGCTACGTAAGGGTACGTCTTGCCGTCGGTGTGATGTTGCGTGCGCTCCGTATCCACCGTGGAGCCGATCAGGAAAAAGACATCGGCAGCGGTGTCGTGGAACAGCACGGTACGGTACGCGGGGTGGATATCAGGTTTCATGTTGCCTCCAGATGAGTACGTAAACGATGTGTTATACAGTAACATAATAGCAAGCACAGACCATCATCGATTGTCGTGACTTGCATCATTCGCGAACTTGATTAGGCAGGCGCTTGTCGCTAAGGTTCGAGCCGCTGCTGCTCAATCAATGACCCGGGATGGGTCTCCTGGCGTACTGGCCGGATGGAAACAAGCCATGTCTCAACCCGATCATTTTCAACTCCCCTCCTACGCGTACAACCGCCTGATTGAAGCCCGCGACTCGCTGCGTCTGCTCGATGGCTACGTGAATAAAACCGATGTGCTATGCAACCCTTCGATGCTGGTGAGCTACGTCTCGATGCTGCAAGGCGCCTTGCAGGAAGTGATCGCCGCCAGCCAACCTGCCGAACCCCGTGACGCGTTCATGCGCAAGGCCGACGAACTCGGCTTCGTGGCGCTCAACCCCATGGAAATGAAGCTGATTGAGCACCTGCGTTGGACCAGCCTCGAGGGACGGGAAGATATCCATGAAATGGCGCAGCAAACCCGTCGCGTGAAACCGTGGGTGCTGGAGAGCTGATCTTTATAGGCCGATGCAGATTCGTTGGAGCGAGCGGGCGGCGTTCCGACTTGCCCGCGAAGGCGCCATTTCAGGCAATAAATACATCGACTGGAACTCCGGTTCGCGGGCAAGCCTCGCTCCAACAGGACACGGTCAACGCTCGTCGCTCGACCGTTAGCGCAACAAATGCTGGCCTGCTCATTGGCTCAGCGAGCAGTATGCGCATCACCGTTATTAGCCCAGGAATACGTATGAGCCTGTCCCTTCTCAGTCGTTACGCTTTCTTTGTAGGTTGTGTGTTGTTCACGCTATTCAGCTTGCCTTTCTGGCATCACGAATGGTTATGGCCGTTCACATTGGTAACCGGAGTGTTATCGCTGGTCGGCATTTTAGATCTGCTGCAATCACCCCATTCGGTGCGGCGCAATTATCCGATTCTGGGCAACATTCGCTACGCCGTGGAGGCCATCCGCCCCGAAATTCGCCAATACCTGCTGGAATCCGACAGCGACGCCCTGCCCTTTTCCCGGGCGCAGCGTTCGCTGGTGTATTCCCGAGCCAAGAATGAGTCGGCAGACCGGCCCTTCGGCACGCTGATCGATGTCTACCAGACCGGCTTCGAATTCATCAGCCATTCCATGCGCCCCGCGCCATTGAGCGATCCGAACTCGTTTCGCGTCATCGTCGGCGGCCCGCAGTGCACGCAGCCATACTCGGCTTCGTTGTTCAATATTTCCGCGATGAGTTTCGGCTCGCTCAGCGCCAATGCCATCCGCGCCTTGAACCAGGGCGCCAAACTCGGCAACTTCGCCCATGACACCGGCGAGGGCAGCATCAGCCCGTATCACCGGGAAAACGGCGGCGACCTGACCTGGGAGCTGGGCAGCGGTTACTTCGGCTGCCGCACAGCCGATGGACGCTTCGATCCCGAACGATTCGCCAAGCAGGCGCTGGACCCGCAGGTGCGAATGATCGAAATCAAGATGAGCCAAGGCGCCAAACCCGGCCATGGCGGCATCCTGCCCAAGGACAAGGTGACCAAGGAAATCGCGGAAACCCGAGGCATCATGATGGGCGAGGATTGCGTCTCGCCATCACGGCACAGCGCATTCTCTACACCCAACGAAATGATGCAGTTCATCGGCCAGCTCCGCGAGTTGTCCGGCGGCAAGCCGGTGGGTTTCAAGTTTTGCCTGGGCCATCCTTGGGAATTCATGGGTATCGCCAAGGCCATGCTGGAAACCGGCATCCTGCCTGACTTCATCGTGGTTGACGGCACCGAAGGCGGCACAGGCGCAGCTCCTGTGGAGTTCACCGATCACATGGGCGTACCGATGCGCGAAGGCCTGTTGTTCGTGCATAACACACTGGTGGGCTTGAACCTGCGGGACAAGATCAAGCTCGGCGCCAGCGGCAAGATCGTCAGCGCGTTCGACATCGCCAGCGTGCTGGCCATCGGCGCCGACTGGGCCAACTCGGCGCGCGGCTTCATGTTCGCCATCGGCTGCATCCAGTCGCAAAGTTGCCACACCAACAAATGCCCGACCGGCGTCGCTACTCAGGACACCCTGCGCCAGCGTGCGCTGGTGGTGCCGGACAAGGCCCAACGCGTCTTCAACTTTCACCGCAACACGCTCAAGGCCCTGGCAGAAATGATCGCCGCGGCCGGGCTGGATCACCCATCGCAACTGGGCGCTCGACATCTGGTGCGGCGCATGTCGGCGACGGAAGTGAAGCTGTTCTCGCAGTCCCATGTATTCCTGCAGCCCGGCCAGTTACTCACCGGCCCCATTGATGGCAGCTTCTATTCGAACATGTGGCAAATGGCTCGGGCTGACAGTTTCGAGCCCAACGCGATTGCCTGATGACGGGCAAAAAACTCGATGGGCATGCAACGTGCCCATTGAGACATTCTGTAATAGCCCCGCTTTGCATTTGCATCTATAACCCGCCACCCTTCCGCGCCGCCGCTCTGCTGGACCGACGGCGTGAACCATTGCTCGTGCATTGACCTCTACTTTCTACGACTTCAAGAGCCTACCGTTATGACTGACGGACGCGACCTGCGCATCGACTTCTTTCGGGGCCTGGCGCTGATTTTCATTTTCTGGGATCACGTGCCGGACAATCCCTTCGCCCAATTGACCGTACGTAATTTCGGTTTCAGCGACGCTGCGGAAATTTTCGTATTCCTGGCCGGCTATGCCGCGATCCTGGCCTACGGCCGCATTGCCCAACGCGACGGTTTTGTCGTCGCCTGCATCCGCATCCTGCGCCGTACCTGGGTGCTGTACGTGGTGCATATTTTCCTGCTCACGTTATTGATGGGCATCGTGTTCGTCGCCAACAATCACGTCGAGACCCGGGACATGGTCCGGGAAATGGGCCTGGAATACTTTGTCGGCAATCCGCAGCAAGCGCTGGCCGATGAGTTGCTGTTGCGCTTCAAGCCCAACCTGACTGACCCGCTGCCGCTGTACATTCTGCTGCTGCTCGCCTTGCCGCTGATCCTGCCGTTGATGCTGCGCAGTGTCGCGCTGGCGGTTGGCCTGTCGCTGGCGCTGTACATGATGGTGCCGCTGTATGGCTGGAACCTTTCAGCCTACGAAGGCGGCGGCGTCTGGTATTTCAATCCGGTGGCGTGGCAATTGCTGTTTGTTCTGGGCGGCGCTTGTGCGCTGAAGTCACAAGCGAAATCGACCAGCAGCGCCAAACCGGTTGCGCTGCTGCGACAACCGCTATTCATGCTCTGCGCCGCCTACGTGTTGCTGGCGGGCGTGCTGACCGTACTCTGGAAATTCCCTGAGCTGCACGCCGAGCTGGTGCCGCAAATCATCGCCGATATTCTCTACCCCATCAGCAAGACCGACCTAGCC
Organism: Pseudomonas syringae; assembly: GCF_001698815.1. GTDB lineage: Bacteria > Pseudomonadota > Gammaproteobacteria > Pseudomonadales > Pseudomonadaceae > Aquipseudomonas > Aquipseudomonas syringae_A. The sequence continues at coordinate 81,323 of NZ_LGSI01000067.1, forward strand.
CCCGCGCGTCTTCTGCACTTTTTGGCCCTGACCTACTGCGTGGCAAAACTGCTGCCCGTCGGCCAAACCTGGCTCGACAACTGGCCGGCGCAACAGACCTGCCGAATGGGTCGCTACTCGCTGGAAATCTTCTGCCTCGGCGTACTCCTGGCCCCACTCGCCGACATGGCCAACGCCCTGGCGGGCGACACCTGGCCGATGCAAGTCTGCACCGCCCTCATCGGCCTCGCGCTGATGGTACTCATGGCCGCCTGGCTCGATCTCAACAAACGCCTGGGCCAACCAAAACCTGCCCAGGTGATTGCTGTTTGAGAACTGCGTCGCACTGAAACTCCTTCTCGGAAGTTTCCCACAACCTTATCAGGCCAAGTTTTTTTGGAGTTGGCCGTTAAGGAGGGGGAATGGATTAATTAGAGAGGGAGTTATGGTGAAGATCAATCCGACCGCACACCCAAGTGTAATCTGTCCAATTACGACGCCACAAAAGGCTGATCCAAGCGAAGAGGTAGTAGCCAGCGAACGCAAAGTGCAAATTTCTGGCCGATCCATGATCGACAAGCCGTTCTACGTCTATGAGCACGCTCCCTGGCTGAAGCCTTATCAATCGCCTGCCGGTCGTGAACTCTGGGAGAGCAAGACGGACGAAGAGCGGGACGGGACAAAGGAAAAGTATCTGAACACCCTTCGTTTATCCGCCGAGACATCACTTAACGGCATATTCGAAGAGTACTTTGGAATAAAACACGATCTTAAGTTTCTAAACCCGGAACTGGCAGAAAAATATTTCAGTTTTACGCTGGATGCAGAAGGCAATATCAAAGTCACTGACCCCGATAAGGTGTTGACGCCCAGCGACCTGGATTACCTTCAGGAGATATTCAGCCAACGTGCCAACCTGAAAGACAAGATGCACAACCATGCACGCGCTGTCATGGCGTACGTTGATCACAACAGCAAAACATTTGACAACCGGTTCATGCTCCGACTGGAGAACTACGAAGCAACGATTGACTACGTCGAGTTGCTAGCACGCAATCCCAGAGGCAACTTCATGTGGGGGCTGGAGGATCAGATTATCAGGCGATGCAGCGCGCGAACAGGATCGTTGTTCGAGACAACGGCATAGGCGCCCATCAGTAGCGTCCCTTGCAAACTAATTCTGGTGAGAAGTTTATGAAAATCTCCGGTCCAGGCTATAGAATCCCCGGCTTAGAATTATCCAATGGCTGACATGGTATCTGGGAATTTTCCGGCCTACCATTCGAAGCTCGGTGTTCAGAGCGGATGGTGTCGAGTCAGAACAACACGCCCATGCTAAAGTTAGTAGGCGTGACCGCGACTGTACTATCGGAATTTAGCGCCATAGTCGCGTCGCCGATAGGGCTGTTAAGTTCGCAGTAACTAGAATGCGATGTACACGATTGGCCATCTACATGATGCCGGAGCAAAAACTCCTAGCATCATGAGGCATATTTTTAAGAATGACTTGCTGTGGATAACTCGAGCGCTAGTGCTGCAAGCTGTTCGTCATCAGCACGCCTCCAATCATGTGAAGAAATGTAGCCCTCGTAATGGTCAAAAAACTTGTCAACGCTCGACGATATTTTTTTAAACTCACTATGATTGCCAGTCCCGTGCATTGGGAATAGCTTCGCATGAAGATGGTCTACACCATAACCTTCAAATACCATCGCGGTTCGCCCAACATCCGCCAAAGTGCCATCAAGAATCCTTGCAACTTTCTTCGAGGCAACTACGAGCTCAGCAAGTACCACATCGTCCTGATCAAATGCATAGCTAGAGTAATGTTTCTTGGGGATGACTACCGTAGCGCCAACCGTATTGGGGAAAATTGAGAGGAATGCAACATATTTATCATCCTCCCAGAAAATATGTGAAGGCGCTTCCCTTTGGACGATTGCGCAAAAAATACATCCTTCCTTATGCACGAGCAAACCTCTTTATTAGCGAGTCAAACCGCTCGGGAGTCCCATCGAGCTGTACTTGTCTCCTGTATACCAAATGAGCATTTAGCCATGGAGGATATCAAGTTTGAACTCAACACAGCCGCGAGCCACAAATTCATAGGGCCATAACTAAGCATAATAGCACTAGGGAGGGCAGACCATTGCTCATCCTCAACGAGTTTGGCTGCTTCTTCAACCGCTTGGTAATCATGAGGTGCGAAGTGAAATGATGCACACAGGTGATGGAGGTAACCACCTGACACAACGGGGATTCCGCAGGCTTTTGCCAATTTCCAGCCATCTCCGACCCGCCCGCCGTCAACCACTGACGTTTATAAACAGACCGTTCCTACAAAAGCGTCCTCCAAGGCCCTACACCAGCCTTTGGCAAAGATTTCTGTTGCCACGTCTGCCAGCGACTAAGCTTGTGTCAGGTGCGATTAACAGGTTTAACCGGGCCAATGGATATGGGTGTATTACGGCATTCCGATACGAAGCAGACTGCGCTGGACGTCGACAGTCAGGATCAGCCATCAATGCCGAAAAACCCTCGCCACAGGCGTTATGCGTGGCGCGTGTTCTGGGTGTTGTTGGTCATGGGGCTGGTGGCGTTGGGCTTTGCCATTGCTACCGAGTCGCGCAGTTCACGGCTGCAAGCCCGGGAGTTCAGCCGTTTTGCGGCTAGCCTGAGCTATTCGCTGCAACCTGGTCCCAGCGATGCGGTGTTGTATCCGGGGGACGGACCATTTGATAAGCGCCTGGGCTATTCGTCTCTGGATGAGTTCCTACCGCGACTGCTCAAGCGCGATTATCTGATCACTGAACAGACCCGTTTCTCTCCCGAACTTCTCGCTTACGGCCGGCGCGGTTTTTTCGTGCCTTACGAGGAAAAGATTCAGGCAGGGCTGTCGATTACCGATTGTCGGGGTACCGATCTCTATCAGTTCCGCTACCCGCAACAGTTCTATCCAAGCTATGCCTCGATTCCGCCGTTGGTGGTGCACAGCCTGTTATTCATCGAGAACCGCGACTTGCTGGACCCGCAGCAGCCAATGGCCAACCCGGCGGTGGACTGGCCACGGTTTGCCAAGGCTGCCGTGTCGCAGCTGGCGAAATTGATCGGTTTGCCCGGCCAATCGGCAGGCGGCAGCACGCTGGCCACACAGTTGGAAAAATACCGTCACTCTCCCGATGGCTTGACTCAATCGGGTTCCGAGAAGCTACGGCAGATGATTTCCGCCAGCGTGCGCGCCTATCAACCCGGCGAACAAACCCTGCAAGTCCGGCAACGGGTGGTGCGCGATTATTTGAACAGCGTGCCGTTGTCGGCCGTGCCGGGCCATGGCGAAGTGCATGGGTTAGCCGAAGGGTTGCGGGTCTGGTACGGCGCGGATTTCGTGCGCACCAACCAGTTGCTGGCGTCCACCGCAAGCGATCCGCAAAGCCAGGCCGCGCGAGGCCTGGCTTTGCGTGAAGTACTGTCACTGGTGATTGCCCAGCGGCGCCCGTCGCACTATCTGGCCAAGGGCCGCACGGAACTGGCTGACCTGACCGATAGCCATATCCGCCTGCTGGCGCAGAATAAAGTCATTGATCAGAGCCTGGCGGATGCGGCACTGAACAGCACGGTCACCTACCGCAACTGGGTTCAGCAGCCGACCATTCAGCCGATTGAAACCAACAAGGGCATCAGTGTGGCGCGCAGTCGCCTGTCGGGGATGCTCAATCGCCCACTCTACGATCTGGATCGCCTGGACCTGTCAGCCACCACCACCTTGCAAAGCGAGTTGCAGACCCGCGCCAGCCAGTACCTGCGCGATTTGGCGGACCCGGCTTTTGCAGCGAACGTCGGGCTGTTGGGCGAGCGCTTGCTGACGCCAGCCAGTACTGCGCAGGTGCGTTACAGCTTCACCCTGTTCGAGCGGGGTCCGGACGGTTCACGAGTGCGAGTGCAGACCGACAGCACCGACCAGCCGTTCGATATCAACGAAGGCAGCAAGCTGGAACTGGGTTCCACGGCGAAGATGCGGGTGCTGACGACTTATCTGGAGATGATCGCCGAGTTGCACGAGCGCTACTCGGGGCTGACCTCGGCGCAACTGAGCAAAACCCCAGTACAAGAGCAGGATCGCCTGACTCGCTGGGCGGTGGATTATTTGGCGCAGAACAAGGATCGCAGCTTGCCGAAGATGCTTTCTGCGGCCCTCGACCGGCATTACTCGGCGAGCCCCGGGGAAAGCTTTTTCACCGGTGGCGGTTTGCATCACTTCAATAACTTCCGCAAAGAAGACAACGGGCGCAACCCTACATTGCGCGAGGCTTTGCGCGAGTCGATCAACTTGCCGTTCATTCGTTTGATGCGCGATCTGGTGCGTTACAGCACCTACCAGGCGCCCAGCAACAGCGCCGAGTTGCTCAAGGACGATGACAACCCACGTCGCCAGGAATACCTCGCGCGCTTCGCGGATCGGGAAGGCACGGTTTTTCTGCTGCGATTCTGGAAACGCTACAAGGACAAGACAACCCAGGAGCGGCTGGACACCTTCCTTGACGGCCTTCACCCCACGGCGCCGCGACTGGCGGCAGTTCATCGCTATTTGCTGCCGGAAGCCGATCAGACGGCGTTCAACTCGTTTGTCCGGGCGCACATGGCCGAAGAAAAAATCGGTCCCAGGCTGAGCGAAAAGCGCCTGGCCGAGCTGTATCAGAGCTACGGCCCGGGCGCGTACGATTTGCCGGATCAGGGCTATATCGCCAGGGTTCACCCGCTGGATCTGTGGCTGGTGGGTTATCTCCTGAAAAACCCGGAGGCGCAGTTCAAGGATGCGGTTGCGGCCAGCCATTTCGAGCGCCAGGAAGTCTACGGCTGGCTGTTCAAAAGCCGGCATAAAAGCGCCCGCGACAGCCGCATCCGCACCATGCTGGAGATCGAAGCGTTCCTCGATATTCATCAACGCTGGCAGCGGGTCGGCTACCCGTTCGACCATCTGGTGCCTTCCCTGGCGACAGCAATCGGCAGCTCGGGCGACCGTCCTGCGGCGTTGGCGGAGTTGATCGGTATCATCCAGAACGATGGCATCCGCTTGCCGACCTTACGCATCGACAGCCTGCATTTTGCCGCCGACACGCCCTACGAAACTCGCCTCGCCAACAACCCGGAGCTCGGCAAACGCGTATTGCCATCCGAAGTGGCGACGGCCATGCGCGAAGCCTTGTCGCAGGTGGTGGAAGGCGGTACGGCCAAGCGCGTGCAAGGCAGTTTCAAATTGCCGGATGGCAGCCCGCTGGCGATGGGCGGCAAAACCGGCACCGGCGACAACCGCATCGAGAGCATCGGCGCGGGCGGTCGCATCCTCAGCTCCAGAGCGATAAACCGCACGGCGACCTTCGTGTTCTACCTGGGTGACAACCACTTCGGCACCCTCACCGCCTTCGTGCCAGGCAAGGCAGCGGAAGGATTTCGCTTCACCTCGGCGCTGCCGGTGCAGGTGCTCAAGGGCATGGCGCCGATTCTGAGTCCTTATCTTGAGCCTGGGATGCATACGCAGTGCAGTGTGACGACGGCCCCGTTGGAGCGAGGCTTGCCCGCGAAGAACGATAACGCGATAGGTCTGGTCCACCGAGGCGCCTGATTCGCGGGCAAGCCTCGCTCCAACAGAAACGTGGCAGATGAGAACCGTTCGTCTTTATCTCTTGCTTAATGGTTAAGATATATCTTAAGGTATATCTAACTTAAGCAGGAGATAGAGAAATGCGTGATGACCATCACCACAATGAACACCGCCCCCATCACCGCGACCACGGCGAAGGTCGTGACGGTTTTGAAAAGCGTCCTCGCGGCGAACGCGGTGGCCGTGGGCCTCGGGTGTTTGCACCGGGGGATCTGAAGTTGCTGTTGCTGGCGTTGATCGCCGAACAGCCTTGCCACGGCTACGACCTGATCCGCCAGATCGAAAGCATGTTCGATGGCGCCTACAGCCCAAGCCCGGGCGTGATTTATCCGACCCTGACCTTCCTTGAAGAAAGCGAATTGATCGAAGGCAGCGCTCACGGCGGCAAAAAACACTACGCCATCACCGAAGCGGGTCGCGCCTCATTGACCGAACAAGCCGTAGCGCTGGACGGCGTGCGCATGCGCATTGACGTCAGCAAGCGTTCCTTGCGGGGTCATGAACGTCCGCCGGAAATCCATGAAGCGGTAAACAATCTGCGTCACGCCATGCATCTGCATGATGGCCGCTGGAGCCCCGAAGAAATCCTGCGGGTTCGCGACCTGCTCAATAACACCGCCAAAGCCATCGTCGATGGCCCCCACGCGTCGGAGAAGTCCGTATGAATTCGCAACAATCGATCCACCGAGTCAGCCATGAAATCAAACGGCGTAAGTTGCAGGTGCTGCGCGTTACAGACATCACCCCGAAGATGCGTCGGATTACGCTGCACGGGCCGGAGCTGACAGGCTTTATCAGCCAGGGAACCGACGATCACGTAAAGCTGATTTTTCCGCGCACCCCGGAAGAACAACGAGCAATGGAAACCATGAAGCTCGGCGCACCGGATGACGGCCCGCGCCCGGCCATGCGCGATTACACGCCGCGTCGTTATGACGCCGAAAGCGGCGAACTGGACATCGACTTCGTGCTGCACGGCGAAGGCCCGGCTGCAACCTGGGCGGCGCAGGCTCAGCCGGGGCAGTTTCTGCACATCGGTGGCCCGCGTGGTTCGATGATCGTGCCGGATATGTTCGACAGCTACCTGCTGATCGGCGATGAAACTGCCCTGCCCGCCATCGCTCGTCGCCTTGAAGGCCTTCCGGCCAATCGCTGCGCGCTGGTGGTGGTCGAGGTTGCGGATATGGGCGAGCAGCAGGTGTTCCAGAGCCAGGCGCAAGTGGATGTGATCTGGATCGTGCGCGGCGAGCAGGATCTGGTGGACGTCACCCGCCGCCTGGAAATGCCCGAAGGTCAGCTGTACGCCTGGGTCGCCACCGAAGCGGCATTGTCGCGCAGGATTCGGCGCGTGCTGCTCGGCGAATTCGGGCTTGATGAAGCACTGGTCAAATGCTCGGGTTACTGGCGACTTGATGAGCGGGATGAGGGGTAAATCCCCGTTGGAGCGAGGCTTGCCCGCGAATCAGGCGACGCGGTGGGCCAGGCGCACCGCGTTATCGTTCTTCGCGGGCAAGCCTCGCTCCAACAGATCGCAATAAGGGTCTACGCCCGGCGACCCTTGATTCTATCCACGCCCACCAGCAACAAGCCCACCCCCACAAACCCGGCCAACACCCCGCCCGCATTGATGAACGCTCTGGTAAACCCAATGGTTCCGGCATCAATGAAGGGGTACATGTAATCGCCAAGGGAATTGCCGCGTAGCAGCACGTAGGCAAAGTAGACAATCGGGTAAAGAATCCACAGCAGCACATGCCTGAATCGCAATACGCCCTTGGGCACGTACAGCCACCAATAAAACAGGAACATCAGCGGCATCACGTCGTGGAGCAATTCGTCTGCGACCCATTGCCAGCCTTCGGGCTGCCACAAATGGCGCAACAGAATGTTGTAGGCCAGACCGACCAGGGCAATGCTGGTCGCAATGCCGCTGCACACCACGGGATGGCGAAAAAAACGCTGCGCCGCTGACGTGCTGCTGCTCAGCGCACAGGTCAGGGCAACCGCAACCAGCGTGTTGCTCAATACCGTGAAGAAGCTGAAAAACCGCACCAGTCCGCCAACCAGGCTGGCGTCGTCTGCCCAGCGCGCGAAGAAAATCAGATACAGCTGAATAACCAGTCCCAACCAGCCCAGGCTCGCGGCAATGATCGTGTAGCGGCGCTGTCCTTGCGCGGGTTGCGTGTGTTCGGCGTACATCAGTGTTAATCCTTGAGGCCCAGGCTCCAAACCGGACGAAGTTACCAACCCTTGCTGCGGTGCAACTTCACATACAGCGCTTCGACTTTTTCACGAGCCCAAGGGGTCTTGCGCAGAAAAGTCAGGCTGGACTTGATGCTCGGGTCGCTCTTGAAGCAGCGAATATCAATGCGTTCAGCCAGGCCGGACCACTCGTAATGCTCAACCAGAGCGTTGAGGATCTGTTCCAGCGTCACGCCATGCAGAGGGTTGGAATGCTGTGTTGTCATGCGGAACCTTCGAGTTGAATGATCAAGGGCGTTTCAAAGAGCTGCGCACCTTAGCCGAGCCTTCTGACAGCGGGAAGGGCTTAGCGTGCGAAGGCTTCCGATTGTCGCACCGCTAAAGCCCATTAAAAGTGTAGGACGCATCCTGAACACAGGACGGATAAGCACCTAACCGAGCCAGCACGGCGAATTGAGGATGGATCGCTCAACGCGGTAAATGTTATGTTATAACAACAAATAATATCCCATCGCTCGTCTCCTGCGTTGCTTCGCGCATCCGCACTGCCAAGGAAATCAACATGTCTCGCCCTTCCAGCAAACTGCTCTGGCGTCTGTCGCCACTGGCAACCGCCCTGCTGCTCGCTTCCCCGTCTCACGCGGCAAACGTGGTGGATCTGCAACCGCAGTTGATCACCGCAAACCCGCTGGGCAGCAGCCAACTCGCTTCGCCAGCAACGATTCTTGAGGGAGATGAGCTGACCTTTCAGCAAAAAGGCAGCCTCGGCGAAACACTCAACAAGCAGCCCGGCGTGTCTTCATCCTACTTCGGCCCTGGCGCCAGCCGCCCGATCATTCGCGGTCAGGACGGCGACCGCATTCGTATTCTGCGCAACGGCGTTGGCGCCCTGGATGCTTCGTCGCTGTCCTATGACCACGCGGTGCCGCTGGACCCGGTCAACGTCGAGCGCATCGAAATCGTTCGCGGCCCCGCAGCACTTTTATACGGAGGCAGCGCCATTGGCGGCGTGGTCAACACCTTCGACAACCGCATTCCTACTGAAGCCATCGAAGGCATCCATGGCGCTGGCGAATTGCGTTACGGCGGCGCAGATACCACGCGCAGCAGCGCTGGCAAACTGGAGGCCGGCAACGGTCAGTTCGCCCTGCACATCGACGCCAATGCCCGGGAGTTCAATGACCTGCGGATTCCCGGTTATGCGCGCACCCATGATCAGCGCGCCAGCGACGAAGGTGATGACAAAAAACACCGACTGAGCAACAGCGACGGTCGTCAGGATGGTGGTGCGGTCGGCGGTTCCTACACCTGGGATGACGGTTACGCCGGTTTGTCCTACAGCAATTACGACTCCAACTACGGCTCACCCGCCGAGCAGGACGTGCGGATACGTATGCAGCAGGAGCATTACGCGTTCGCTTCGGAAATTCGCAATCTGGCCGGACCCTTTACTTCGGTCAAACTGGACGCGGGTTACACCGATTACGAGCACCGTGAAATCGAAGGTGGCGAAGTTGGCACCACGTTCAAAAACAAGGGCTACGAAGCTCGAATCGAAGCACGTCATCAGCCGATCGGCCCTGTGCAAGGCGTGATCGGCGCGCAAATGACCCGTGGCGAGTTTTCCGCCTTGGGCGAAGAAGCATTCGTCCCGCAAACCGACACAGACGCCGGCGCCTTGTTCATCCTTGAAGAACTGCAAGCCAGCGAGCGTCTCAAGTTGAGCCTTGGCGGGCGCATCGAGCACACCCGCGTCGATCCGGACGCCAAGGGCAACGAGCGTTTCGCCAACGCCGAGAACGCCAGCAGCTTTACCGCAGGCAGCCTTTCTTCCGGAGCCATTTACAGCCTGACACCGATCTTGTCCCTGGCTGCTACCCTGGGTTACACCGAGCGCGCGCCGACCTTCTATGAGCTTTACGCCAACGGCGCGCACGTCGCCACTGGCACCTACGAGCGCGGCGATGCGAGCCTGTCGAAGGAAAAAGCCGTGTCCAGCGATCTGGCATTGCGCTTCGATAACGGCACGCATAAAGGCAGCGTGGGCGTGTTCTACAGTCACTTTTCCAATTACATCGGTTTGCTCGGCAGCGGTCGCTCGCTGAACGATGAAGGTGAAGACGACGCCGATGGCATCCCGGAATATAACTATTCAGGCGTGCGCGCTCGCTTCAGCGGCTTCGAGGCGCAGGATCACTGGAAACTGGGACAAAACCGATACGGCAGCCTCGCTCTGGAACTGTCGGGTGATTACACCCGCGCCAAAAACCTCGATACCGGCGAAGCCTTGCCGCGTATTGCACCGTTACGCCTGAACAGCGGTTTGTTGTGGGAACTGGATAAATGGCAGGCGCGGATCGATGTCGAACACGCCAGCTCGCAACGCAAGGTTCCGGATAACGAAACCGGCACCGACGGCTACACCACGCTGGGCGCCAGCGCCGGGTACCGATTCGACATGGGCAGCAGCCAGTGGCTGGCGTTCGTCAATGCCGAGAACCTGACCAACCAGACCGTGCGCTACGCCAGTTCGATCCTGCGCGACATCGCTCCGGCTCAGGGGCGAAGTGTTGAGGTGGGGTTGCGCACGACCTTCTAACGCTCTTCTGTTGGAGGCTTACCCGCGAATCAGACGCCTCGGTGGTCCCAGATCCACCGCGCCATCGTTCTTCGCGGGCAAGCCTCGCGCCAACGGGCTCTGGAGATTCTCCTGAAAGTCTTGGGTTGCTTCAGGTGCGACGCTTTGCCTCACTGTTGCAGCCTTTGCAATGATCCATGTCAATTTCCCTGCTGTTTGCTGAGTCGTTAGCCCCCTATCATTGCCACCTTCAACGGCTGAATCGATTAATCCTGTTTTTTCGATCCCTTCTCTCGTTTCTTCAAGCGCGAGATGCCGCTTTCGACCCTCACTTAATAACTTAAAAAGAATGCCCCTAATGTCCGATTACCCGAGACGATCTGCTGCCATGGCCGTGCCTGTTCTGCCGCGCCTGCAAACCATCAATGGCTTTTGCGGCCTGCTGGCATTGGGGCTTGCGACTTGCGCGCAGGCAGCACCCGCGTTCGACGCCGACTCGCCGTGGATGCTGGGCGACTGGAATGGCAAGCGCAGCGAACTGTCGCAGCAAGGGTATGACTTCAAGTTGGACTACACCTCCGAGACAGGCTCCAACCTGCATGGCGGTTACAACCATGACAAAGCCGTGCGTTACAGCGATCAATGGGCATTGGGCGCGCACCTTGATCTGCAGAAGATTCTCGGCTGGCACGATGCCGAGTTCCAACTGACGGTGAGCAATCGCAATGGCGACAACATCAGCAATGACCGCGTCGGCGACCCGCGCACCGGCACGCTTTCTTCGTCCCAGGAAGTCTGGGGCCGGGGCAGCGTCACCCGTCTGACGCAGATGTGGTACCAGCAGAAATTCCTCGATCAGGCCTTGAGCATCAAGCTCGGCCGTTTCAATCAGGGCGAAGACTTTGGCACCTTCCCTTGCGACTTCCAGAACCTTGCCCTGTGCGGTTCCCAGGTCGGCAACTGGGACGGCGGTATTGTCTACAACTGGCCGATCAGCCAATGGGCCATGCGCGTCAAATACCAGCTGACGCCTGAAGTCTTTGCGCAGATCGGCGTGTTCGAACAGAACCCGTCGAACCTGGAAAACGACAACGGCTTCAAGCTCAGCGGCAGCGGCACTCAAGGTGCCGTGTTGCCGGTTGAACTGGTGTGGTCACCGAAAGTTGCCGGGCTGCCGGGCGAATACCGCGCCGGTTATTACTACAGCACCGCCGACAGCCAGGATGTGTACAAGAACAGCAATGGTCAGTCTGCTGCCGCCACCGATGGCGCCTATCGCAGCGCATCGAGCAAACACGGCATGTGGCTGAATCTGCGCCAGCAAGTCACCAGCGTCGACGGCGATGCGAGCCGTGGCCTGAGCCTGTTCGTCAACGGCACGATGCACGACAAGAAAACCAACATGGTCGACAACTATGTGGCGCTGGGCGGCTTCTATAAAGGCCCGTTCGATGCCCGTCCGCAGGACGATATCGGTCTGGCCGTCGCGCGCATTCACGTCAACCCGGCGTACCGCAAAAACGCCGACGCACAAAATCGGGCGGCGGCGGTCTACGACTACAGCGACCCGGCCTTCATGCCACTGCAAGACACCGAATACAACGCCGAGCTGTATTACGGCGTACACCTGACCAACTGGCTGACTGTGCGCCCCAACCTGCAGTTCATCCGTCATCCGGGCGGTGTGGACAAGGTCGACGACGCACTGGTCGCGGGCTTGAAAATCCAGTCGTCGTTCTGACCAACGGTTGATTTGAACTGTCGGTAATACGTTTCAGCAACTAGCGTCAAAGTATCGCCACACGATTCGCCAGGAATCGGCGTCATGAATATCAAAGTTTCAATCACTTAATCTGTCACGGAGATTCACACTATGAGCACTGATGGTGCTTTGAGTCGATATCGCTTGCTACCGACGTTGCTCGGGCTGGCGATCTTGTTGATGGGCCTGATCATGTTGGCGGGGGGTGTCAAACTCCTGCAACTGGGCGGTTCGTTGTATTACCTGCTGGCCGGTATCGGCTTCGCCGTGACGGGCTTGTTGCTCATCACCGGACGCCGCGCGGCCCTGGGTCTGTATGCGGTGGTTCTGTTCGCGAGCACCGTCTGGGCCTTGTGGGAAGTCGGTCTGGACTGGTGGCAACTGGTGCCGCGTCTGGCATTGTGGTTTGCCCTCGGTATCGTCTTGTTGCTGCCCTGGTTCCGGCGCCCCGTGCTGCGTGGCCAACCCGGCGGCCTGGCGACCGGCGCGTTGAGCGTGGCCGTGGTTCTGGCCGGCGTTGCCGCGCTGGCGAGCCAGTTCACCAACCCTGGCGAAATCAAGGGTCAACTGGACCGCGACACTGCAGGCACCAGCAACACCGCGCCGGCCATGCCCGACGGTGACTGGCAGTCCTACGGTCGCACCGCTTTCGGCGACCGCTATTCGCCGCTGGCGCAGATCACTCCGGAAAACGCCAGCAAGCTGGTTCCGGCCTGGACCTATCGCACCGGCGATATACCTGGCCCGAATGATCCAGGTGAAACCACGGCGGAAAATACCCCGCTCAAGGTCAACGGCATGCTGTATGTCTGCACGCCGCACAGCCAGGTGATCGCACTGGACCCGGATACCGGCAAGGAAATCTGGCGCTACGATCCAAAGATCAGCACCCAGAATGCCGCCAACTTCAAAGGTTGGGCGCACATGACCTGCCGTGGCGTGTCGTATCACGATGATGCTGCTTATGCCGCCGCGCCAGCCCAAAGCCCGGCCACTCCGGCCGTCGCGACTACCAGCAGCAATGCGTGCCCACGTCGGATCTTCCTGCCGACTGCCGACACCCGCCTGATCGCGCTGAACGCCGACACTGGCAAGGTCTGTGAAGACTTCGGCAACAAAGGCGCCATCGACCTGAGCGCCAACATCGGCACCTTCGCGCCGGGCGGTTACTACTCCACGTCGCCACCGGCTGTGACCAAGGATCTGGTCGTGATCGGCGGCCACGTCACCGATAACGTTTCGCTGGACGAGCCTTCCGGCGTAATCCGTGCATTCGACGTACACACGGGCCGTCTGGTGTGGAACTGGGACAGCGGCAATCCGGACAACACCACGCCACTGGCAGAGGGCCAGAAGTACACCCGCAATTCACCCAATATGTGGTCGATGTTCGCGGTCGATGAAAAGCTGGGCATGCTTTACCTGCCGATGGGCAACCAGACCCCGGATCAATGGGGCGGCAATCGCACGCCGGAGTCGGAAAAATACAGCGCAAGTATCGTGGCGCTGGACATCGCGTCCGGCAAAGTACGCTGGAACATGCAGCTCACTCACCATGACTTGTGGGACATGGATGTGGGTGGTCAGCCGACCTTGCTGGATATGAAAACGGCGGATGGCGTCAAGCCAGCGGTGCTGGTATCGACCAAGCAGGGCAGCATCTATGTGCTGGACCGCAGCACCGGTCAACCGATCATCCCGATCAACGAAATCCCGGTCCCTCAGGGCGCGGTGGCGGGCGATCACACGTCGCCGACCCAACCAAAATCCGACCTGAATTTCATGCCGCCGCCCCTCAAGGAGCGCGACATGTGGGGCGTGACGCCGTTCGACCAGATGCTGTGCCGGATCGACTTCAAATCCTTGCGTTACGACGGCCCGTTCACCCCGCCGTCGCTGGAAGGTTCGCTGGTTTATCCAGGTAACTTCGGTGTGTTCGACTGGGGCGGCATTTCGGTCGATCCAGTGCGCCAGATCGCGTTCGTGAATCCGAGCTACATGGCCTTCCGTTCGAAACTGGTCCCAGCGGCCGAAGTTGAAGGCGGCCCGGGTCGCAAAAGCGAAACCGAAGGCGTGCAGCCGAACAAAGGCGCGCCATACGGTGTGATCCTTGAAGCACTGCTGTCGCCGATGGGCTTGCCTTGCCAGGCTCCGGCCTGGGGTTATGTCGCGGCTGTCGACCTGACCAGCCACAAAACCATCTGGATGCACAAAAACGGCACCGTGCGTGACAGCTCGCCGGTTCCAATCCCGCTGTCCATGGGCGTGCCAAGCCTGGGCGGGACGTTCACCACCGCCGGTGGCGTCGCGTTCCTGAGCGGCACGCTTGACCAGTATCTGCGCGCCTACGATGTCCGTAACGGCAAGCAGTTGTGGGAAGGCCGCCTGCCAGCAGGCGCGCAAACCACGCCGATGACCTACACCGGCAAGGACGGCAAGCAGTACGTGCTGGTCGTGGCTGGCGGTCATGGCTCGCTGGGTACCAAGCAAGGCGACTACGTGATGGCGTTCAAACTGCCGGATTGATGATTCGCTGAGGCAGTGAAAAAGCGGCTATCGAGAGATGGCCGCTTTTTTTGTTTGTTATGAAACCCGGCATCCCTTCCCCTGGACTAGCGACCCAGCGCGTTAACGCAGCCTGCCGCCGGCCTTGCCCGCCCGCAAGATATCGCCCCAGCGCCGAACCAGATAATTGTGTTCGTCCATCACCGAATTCCACACCGCGATATGGCCCATGCGTTGCACATAGGAACCACCAGCGCGGACCTCTCCGGGATCGATCAAGGGCAAACCATCGCTGCCCAGCAGCTGTTCACGAGCAGGCAATCCGGCGTACCAGTAATCCCATTCCGCAGCGCTGAGGTGGTCACGGCTGCGCGCCGGATTACCGATGTAATAGCCTTGGCGGGCCATCACTGCACCCGGCCAGCCGGAAAGCCACCAGTTCAAATAGGCATACGCTGCGTCCAATATCGGGCCCTTGGCATGGTGTGACAGCGAAAGCCCACCGAACCATCCGCGATAACCTTCACGAGGCACTGCAACGCGATATTTCACCCCGGCGCGATGCAGTCTGACCAATGTCGGTGACCACAGGCTCTGAATATCGATGGCCGGACTGAGCATCAACTCAGCCGCTTCTGCATCGTCTGACCAAAATGCGCCGAAATGCCCTTGCTGCTGTTTACGCACCAGGATATCGGCGAGCACATCAATCTCCTCGATGCTCATGTTGCCGATATCCTTGAACTGCGCCAGGCCCGCGCCTTGCACGGCCAACGCCGCATCCAGCGCGCCGATGGCGGCGTCGCTTTGCAGCGCTATACGTCCGCCCCAGGCCGGGTCCAGCAACCAACCCCAGCTTTCATCCGCCGAATTAAGGCCAGCGGGTAAACGCTCGGGCCGGTAAGCGAAGCTGTCGGCGTTATGAGTCAGCGGTAACATGCTGATGCGTTCCGTCACGGCACTACCCAGAGAGCCATCGTGCTGCACGAACAATCGTTCGCTGGGCACGCTGCCGCTGCCGAGGCGATCCGATGAGCGCAGACGGCCGCGCTTGGGCAGATCATTGATCTCATGCCAGAGCGCGATGCGCCGGGTATCGATAGGTTGTATTGCTCGGGCGGGCCAGACGAAATCAACGTTGTGAAACCATTGATCGTACAGGTCGTAACTGTCCGGCTGCATGACCGCGATGCGTTGCGCGGTTTGTACGTCGTGAATCTGATAGACCAATCGGATGCCCAGCTCGCGCTCCGCCCGTTCGCGCAACGATTCCAGCAAGGTGACCGAGGTTCCCAGTACGCGCAAGGTAATGGTCATGCGGTCCCCTCAGCGTTTTTCGGAGCAAAGCTGTGGGCAAACACATCGAACGAGCGCCGCAGCAGATCCGGCTCCAGGCCGCGCAGGATAAACACCAGTCGTGATGTACGATCCTCCCCGGGCCATGCCGACAGGTGCACCGGCGCATGCAGACAATGCTGTACGCCATGGATCACGATAGGAGTTTGGCTGGCCTTCACGTTGAGCAGTCCTTTGACACGGAGGATTCGTTCGCCATGGCATCTTAACAGCATCGATAACCAGACCCCGAACCCGACCCAGTCCAGCGGTTGCTCGAACGTGAGACAACAGACTTGCGCATCTCCGTGACGGGACGGTGTGGACTGCACGCGATGCAAACGCCAGCGAGCCACTTCCTGCTCCGGCTCGGCGCTGCGCACGCCCTGATCGAGGAGTAACTGTTCGCCGCTATGGACCTCGGTGCTCTCCTGCATGGGCGCTGAAGAATTCAGCTCTTGCAGATGCGCGCGCAAGGCAGCCAATGCCGATGGGTCAACCAGATCGGTCTTGCTCAGCAACAAGCGATCGGCAGCCGCTACCTGCGCCAGCCATTCCGGGTGCAGGCGCTCTTGCAACGGGGCATGGCAGGCATCCACCAGCGTAACGATCAAGCCCAGATGAAAACGCCCACGTAACTGTGGGTCATTGCTCAACGTGGCGAGGATGGGGGCCGGATCGGCCAGCCCGGTGGTTTCCAGGATGACGCGACGAAACTGTGGGATTTCGCCTCGGCTGCGTCGCCCAAGCAAACCCAGCAAAGCGTCCTTCAATTCCCCCCTGATGGAGCAACAGACACAACCACTGGGCAGTAAAACAGTATCCGGAGCGACTTCCTGCACCAACAAATGATCAATGCCGACATCGCCGAACTCATTGATCAATACCGCGGTGTCGCCAAGGTTTTCATCTTGCAGGAGACGCTTGAGCAAGGTGGTTTTGCCGCTGCCGAGAAATCCGGTAACGACGTTCATGGCGATGCTCATAAGGGCCTCTGCAAATGATCAAGCACTCGAGGGTCGAGAGGATCAAGCGGCTGGCCAATGAGTAACTCCGCCTTTTGCCAGAGCTGCTCCAGGCCTGTGGCCAGTTCCTGTTTGCCTGTCGCACCCAGCAGCAGATAGGACACGCCCTGAAAATCCTCGACCTTCAAGCGAAACGGCGCGACGACCCTATTGATCGCCGCGATACGTCGCAAACGCTCGCGACGTCGGGGCAACTCGCCGTCCAACGGGTCACTCCAATGTACGTCTTCGCCCAGCAGGCCGCAAAGTCCACACATGAGTTCACTCCTGACTCGCCAACGAGTTCATCACGGCATAACATCGCCGGAGTTAGGTCCTAACGTCTGACCCACAAACAAATTACCACCAGGCTCGCTGGCCAGCAGCACCGCCACAGGCGCAACCTCTTCGGCAAGCCCGAAGCGACCCAGTGGCAGCTCGGCTGCCTTGGCGGTTTTCCAGGCACTGCTGATGCCTGCGACCAGCGGCGTTTCAATGGGGCCGGGCGCGATGGCGTTGACCAGCACGTTGTCCTTGGCCACTTCAAGCGCAAGGGATTTAGTGAAACCAATGACCCCGGCCTTGGCTGCGGCATAGTGAGTCAGCTCAGCGCCGCCCTTGATGCCCAGTTGCGAGGCAACATTGATAATCCGCCCCCAACGCTGCGCCAGCATGTGTGGCAATGCACACTGGCTGGCGACAAAGACGCTGGTCAGGTCGACCCGCAACATGTCGTTCCACATCTCGATGCTCAGATCGACGCAACGCGCCTGAGTCAGCATGCCAGCATTGTTGACCAGGATATCGATCCCGCCGAAGTGCTCGACACAAGCATCAACACTGGCTCGAGCGCCCTCAACGCTGCCGACATCGGCCACACATTCGTGCACCTGCGCGCCCAACTGGCGGCATTGTTCAGCGACTTTCGCCAGGCTGACCGGGTCACGATCGCCCAACAGCAGATACGCGCCTTCAACCGCGTAAGCACAGGCGATGGCGGCGCCAATGCCGCTGCCTGCGCCGGTAATTACGGCGCGTTTGTTTTGCAGTCGTTGCATGAATTTGGCTCCTCTTGAGCACTGTGACGCATGAAACTGCGGGTGATATCTACGGTGAGCGCTACTCAGGCCAGCGCACCGTCAGCCCACCGTCAATCACAATGCTTTGTCCGGTCAGGTAACTGGCTTCATCGCTGCACAGGAAACGCACCAGTGCAGCCACCTCATCAGCGCGACCGACCCGACCCAGCGGAATAGCTTTCGCCGCCCGTGCAAGACCTTCCGGGCCAAGGGAGTTTTTGCTGTCCAGCGATTGAGGCGTTTCGATCAAGCCGGGGATTACCGAGTTGCACCGTATGCCCCGCGCAGCCAACTCCACCGCCAGCGAGCGGCACAACCCCGGCACGCCGGCCTTGGCTGCCGCGTAATGAGAATGGTCTTGCCAGCCGTAGACACCACCGGCAATCGACGAGATCGCCACCAGTGCGCCACCCTTGTCCATGTGTCGAACCGCCGCGCGAAAGGTGCGCATCACGCCCGTCAAATCGACATCGAGCATTTCATTCCAGCGCTCGTCGGTCATTTCCAGCAGTGGCGCACGACGCAGCAAACCGGCATTGGCCACTGCGTAATCCAGGCGTCCAAAGGTCTTGATCGCCTGCTCGGCCAGTTCGTCCACCGATTGCGTGCTGGTAACATCCAGCGTCGACATCAGACATTGGCCGCCGGCCGCCTCGACAAGCTCCATGGTTTGCTTTGGATCGTGAGGGTCTGCGGGATAATAACCGCCGACCACTGAGACGCCTTGCCGGGCGAAGGCCACTGCCAGCGCTTGACCAATGCCGCTGGCAGCACCGGTAATCAGTGCAGTTTTCCGAGTCATAGAAATCTCCTTACTTAACGGTTTCCGGGCGGACATGCCTGGCGGCGAACATCAATGCACCCGAGAGGAAGCACGGCAGCGCGCCAAAGTACAAAGCCGAGGTCTGCCAGTCGCCACCAGCACTCAACACCGACGTAGCTCCGAAACCGGCAACCACCGCGCCAATAGGTCCCATTGCATGGATGATTGCTCCGCCGGTGGCGCGAATACTGGTCGGAAAACTTTCGCTGATGAAAAACAGCGCCGCCGAGTAAGGGCCGATCAGGAAAAACAGACCCAGGCTGTAAAGCCCAACCACCGTCGGCATATTGCTCGGTCCGTAAAGCATGCCGGCGAACGCCAAACCACCGAGCATCCAGCCCAGGCCAATGACGTTGCGCCGACCGATCTTGTCGCCCATCCAGCCATGGCTCAGGTAACCGCAATAACCCACAAGGTTGGACAGCACCAGAATGATCAGCGAATTCTCGAAAGAGATGTGATGCACGCTGACGATCACGGAAGTGCCCAGTACGCTGAACACTTGAATCGCTGCCCAGTTGAGCAGAATCGCTGCGCCGATCACCAGAGTGGCGCGGAGTGACGACCCGCGAAACGCCGCTGCGATGCCGGCGGTACGATGTTCTTCATAGTCGACACCGTAAGTCAGGGCCACTGCCTGAGCCTGACTGACGTCGCCTTTTTTGCGCAGTTGAGTGATGCGTTGATGAATCTGGAACTGCGGACTCTCCTTGAGCTTGCGGGCCATGATCGCGATGATAATCGCCGGGATTGCAGCGAATACGAAGCAGCCCTGCCAGCCTATGATCGGCAACAGCACAGCCGTCAGACCGGCGGCGATCAGCGCGCCGACCGGCCAACCGCCCTGCACCAGGCTGTAAATGAAACCGCGACGCTTGGCCAGGCGTGGATCGTCGGAGGCTGCGTAGATTTCACTGAGGTAGGTTGCGTTGACCGTTTCTTCGGCATAACCCAAACCGCCCAGCGAGCGAATCAGGATCAACGGGGATTTACCCCAGGCACCGCCAATGGCGGTCAGCGCCGAACAAATGGCTGAGCCGGTCACGGTAAAAATAATGCCCATGCGCCGCCCAAGGCGATCTACCAGTGGGCCGATGGCGAGCGCGACCACGGCCGTACCCACGGCGACCCATGTCGCAATCTCGGCCTGTTCAACCTCACCCCAACCAAAGTGCCGCCCGATCTCCGGTAACAAGGTGCCGAACAAGATGAAGTCATAAACCGCGAAGACCCAGGCGAAAAAGGCGATCCAGGTCGCGAATCGCACTTGATCAGGAGTCAGTTGCTGGGGTTTCCAGCCAGTCAGGTCGAGCTTGTTGTAAATGGACATGGGCGACGCCTCGGACAGGGCAATGAATCATCAGTTACGGGGATTACGACGGACAAAGTCATCGGCGATTTCGTCAAAAGTGACGAACTTCACGCCCGCATGACTCTGGATGTGCTCTATCAGGCGCTCGAGCATCAGCAGCACTTGCGGCCGACCGGAGACGTCCGGGTGAATGGTCATGGTGAACACCGCGTGTTCGTGTTCGCGGTAAACCCAGTCGAACTGGTCGCGCCACATTTCTTCCAGATGTCGTGGATTGACGAAACCGTGGCTGTTGGGTGATTTCTTGATGAACATCATTGGCGGCAGGTCATCGAGGTACCAATTGGCGGGGATCTCCACCAGATCGGTTTCCTCACCTCGCACCAAAGGTTTCATCCAGGTATCAGGATGTTGGCTGTAATCGATTTTGGTCCACTTGTCGCCGACCCGAACGTAATAAGGATGGAAGTCGTTGTGCATCAAGCTGTGGTCGTACTTGATGCCTTTTTTCAGCAACAACTCGTTGGTGACGTTACTGAACTCCCACCATGGTGCGACGTAACCTGTAGGTCGTTTCCCTGTCATCTGGGTGATCAGGTCGATAGACTTATCAAGAACGATTTCTTCCTGCTCCGGCGTCATCGCAATCGGGTTTTCATGGCTGTAACCATGCACGCCGATTTCATGACCGGCATCAGCGACCGCCTTCATTTGCTCGGGGAAGGTTTCCATCGAGTGACCCGGAATAAACCAGGTGGTGCGCAGGCCGTAGCGCTCGAACAACTTAAGCAAACGCGGCGCACCGACTTCCCCGGCAAAAAGGCCCCTTGAGATATCATCGGGCGAATCTTCGCCGCCGTAGGAACCCAGCCAGCCCGCCACCGCATCCACATCGACGCCAAACGCACACAGAATTTCTTTAGCCATCTTGGTTCTCCTGCTCGTTAATCAGACCGGCCTTTTTCCGTCAGCACTGGCGCCGGGAGCTCCAGTGACTTGCTTGTCAATCAACAGTCACGGCGACATCAGCAGCGCTTCCACCGCCAGAGCCACCCGCAACAAGCGGGCGTCTTCCCCCGCCGGTGCGCTGATTAAAAATGCGGTCGGCAAACCCGAAGGGTCACGGCCACTGGGCATAGAAATGCCAGGCATATTCAGCAAACTACCGGGCATGGTCAGGCGCAAGGTCGCCAGATTGGTTCGGATAAACAGCTCATCATCGGCCAGCAAAGGTGCCAGTGGCGGCGCAACATGGGCGACGGTTGGGGTCAGCAACAATGCACCGTCGAGTTCGAGGGCCAGCTGTTCCTGCAGGCGCTCACGAGCGCTGTACAGATTGAGGAGTTGACTGGCAGGTACGTGCCGCGCGGCTTCCAGACGCAGGCGTACCCGAGGGTCTAGCTCGCTGGCCGCATCGCTGTCGAGCAGTTGTTGATGCAGAGCGAAGGCTTCCGCCGCGCCCAGCCAGCCCTGCTGCGCGATCAACTGCAATGCGGCCTGAAAGACAGGGCAAGGCCTCACCTCGATCAAGGCCCCGCTGCCGCGTATACGCTCAATGGCCAGCAGCAGATTGCCCCGTACCGCCGGCTCGACCTGCGGATCGTCCAGCACTGCCTGATCGACCCAAAAACGCTGTCCAGTAAGGCTGCGAGCATGCAACGACGTGGGTTTGCTGCGCGAGCACAGCAGATCGTCGATGACCAAAGCATCACGCACGCTGCGGGTCAGCGGCCCAATGCTGTCCAGCGTATGGGCCAATGGAAAAACCCCATCACGACTGTAACGCCGAGTGGTACTGCGAAAACCGACCAGGCCATTGAATGCAGCCGGAATGCGAATGGAGCCTGCGGTATCAGTACCCATCGCAATCGGAACGATGTTCGCGGCGACAACGACCGCGGAACCGGACGAAGATCCGCCGGGGATGCGCGGCTGACCGTCACTCGCGGGATTGATCGGCGTACCGAAGTGAGGGTTCAGGCCCAGGCCGGAATAGGCAAACTCACTGAGATTGGTCTTGCCCAGGCAAACCATCCCGGCCCGAGCAAGCAGGCCGACAACAGGAGCATCCAGCAACGCCGGAGACAGATTCTTGCGCACAGCTGCGCCAGCGGTGGTAACAGAACCGGCGACATCAAACAAATCCTTCCACGCCAGCGGTACGCCATCCAGCCGGCTCAGAGGCTGTCCGGCCCGCCAACGGTCGGCGGATGCCTGCGCTTCACGGTGGGCCCGCTCGATGCTTCTGGAAATCAATACGCACTCAACCTGATCCGCGTTATCGAGCGCTTGATCAAGCGCCTGCATCGGGTCGCTGCGCCCCTGCGCAAAATCGTCGGCCATGGCGCAACCATCGCTGAGGGCGTTTCGGTTCATGGTATCCATCAGTGACATGGCGCACCCATTAAATGTACTTATTAATAAAATATACATTTAATGTAGGCAGTTTCCATGCCAGTCAGGGCTGCCAACACGCACCGGCGCCACCTGTTTGTCCGGCAATGAAGCGCAAAAGGTCGTACCAGGCGCCTTTCACTACTGAAAAACGGGCTGGATTGGGTGGAAGGCTAGACACAACAGCTGCGACCTAATTAATGTATATTTTCAAAACGATACATTTTAGTGCATAAAAGTAACGTCAAGCCCCATCAATGGGCGTGAAACGTACCCCAAGGTGACAAGTGCGCTTCTGTGCGAGAATCGCCGCTATTCCTTAGAGATGTGTATGAAACCGATGTCAGCAGAGGATTCGCGCACCGCGTCGCGCTACGCCATGATTCGTGAAGTGCTGCGCACTGCCATTGTCTCCGGCGCGGCGGCCAATGGTTTGGTGCTGCTTGAAGCACCCTTGGCGCAGCTGTTTGGTACCAGTCGGGTGCCAGTACGCAAGGCCCTCGATCTGCTCCACGCAGAAGGGCTCATCCGTCGTTTCGATGGTCGAGGTTATCTGGTCAATCCAGACGGCCTGGAGGTCGAACCGCTGCGCCTGTCCTTGAGCCACAAGCAGTTGGGGCTAGACAGCAGCGAAGACCTGGTGGATACACGCCCGCTTGGCGAACGTATCTACGATGAAATTGGCGCGGAATTGTCCACCTGCATCGCTTTTGGTCATTACCGGCTGGATGAACAAAGTGCCGCCGAGCATTACAGTGTGAGCCGCGCAGTCGTGCGCGAAGCCTTGATGCGTTTGCGTGACCGGGGTCTGGTGGAGAAAGAACCGTATTCCCAGTGGCTGGCCGGGCCATTGACTGCTCGAGAAGTGACTGAGGATTATGAACTGCGTGCCTGTCTGGAACCCGAAGCGCTGCGCCAGACCGCACCAGGCCTGAGCCGCGAGACGCTCGAAGCGATGCTCGCACGAGTCATTCAAGCGCAGGGCAATCAGGGTTGTACGCTGCAAGAGATCGAACGAATTGAAGAAGATCTGCATCAGGAGTGTCTGGCGGGTCTGCACAATCGCAAGATAGCGACCCTGATTCGTCAAGCCCAGAGCCCGATGATCATTAGCCGGATTTTCTACAGGCTGCTGAGTATCGGTGCGGATGAAGCGATGCTGGCTGAGCATCGCCTGATATTGGAGCTGCTATTGCACGGCGCATTCGATGCCGCAGCGCTCAACCTCAAGGAACATCTGCAAAGAGCACGGCACCGCATGTTACAACGCCTGAAGGTGCTGTCCGTACTGCCTGAGCAGGAAGTGCCGGGGTACCTGACGCGGTTGAGCTGAGGGCGTTTCCATCCTGGCCCATGAAGGGTCGTGCAAAAAGCAGTCTGGAGACGATTTTCCTACGTTCGGCAATGAAAGACTGACTTTTGCCGCTGAATGCGTTGTTTTTGACCCGGTTATAAATGCTATTGACCGCAGCCATTGAAACCTAAGGGAGACCGCCCCATCTAAGAGCCATGTTCAATTGTGCAGGTGCCCCATGAGCGACCAGCAAGCAGACTCACACGATTTGCCAGATGAAGTAGACGCTGAGCACGAAGTAACCCTGAGTTCCACCAGCACCTCGCTCGCCTTGCCTGGGCAGAACCTGCCGGACAAGGTCTATATCATCCCGATTCATAACCGTCCTTTCTTCCCGGCCCAGGTGTTGCCGGTCATCGTCAATGAAGAACCGTGGGCCGAAACGCTGGAGTTGGTGAGCAAGTCCGAGCACCACTCCCTGGCGCTGTTCTTCATGGATACCCCACCGGAAGACCCGCGCCACTTCAATACCGACGCGTTGCCCGAATACGGCACGCTGGTGAAGGTGCACCACGCCAGTCGCGAAAACGGCAAGCTGCAATTCGTCGCCCAGGGCCTGAGCCGGGTGCGCATCAAGACCTGGCTGAAACATCATCGCCCGCCTTACCTGGTGGAAGTCGAGTACCCGCATCTGCCCAATGAGCCGACCGACGAGGTCAAGGCGTATGGCATGGCCCTGATCAACGCGATCAAGGAGCTGCTGCCGCTCAATCCGCTGTACAGCGAAGAGTTGAAGAACTATCTCAATCGCTTCAGCCCCAACGATCCGTCGCCGCTGACCGACTTCGCCGCAGCGCTGACGTCGGCCACCGGCGTCGAGCTGCAACAAGTGCTCGATTGCGTGCCCATGCTCAAGCGCATGGAAAAAGTCCTGCCGATGCTGCGCAAGGAAGTCGAAGTTGCGCGCCTGCAAAAGGAAATCTCCGCCGAGGTGAACCGCAAGATCGGTGAGCACCAGCGTGAGTTCTTCCTCAAGGAGCAACTCAAGGTCATCCAGCAAGAGCTGGGCCTGAGCAAGGACGACCGCAGCGCCGACATCGAACAGTTCGAAGCTCGCCTGGAAGGCAAAACCCTGCCGCCGCAGGCGCGCAAGCGCATTGACGAAGAGATCGGCAAGCTCAAGGTGCTGGAAACCGGCTCGCCGGAATATGCCGTCACCCGTAATTACCTGGACTGGGCGAGTTCGGTGCCGTGGGGCGTGTTCGGCAAGGACAAACTGGACCTCAAGCACGCGCGCAAAGTGCTCGACCAGCATCACGCGGGCCTGGATGACATCAAGGCGCGGATCCTCGAATTCCTCGCGGTCGGTGCCTATAAAGGCGAGATCAGCGGTTCCATTGTGCTGCTGGTCGGTCCGCCGGGCGTGGGTAAAACCAGTGTCGGGCGCTCCATTGCCGAATCCCTGGGGCGGCCGTTCTATCGTTTCAGCGTCGGCGGCATGCGCGATGAAGCCGAGATCAAGGGCCACCGTCGCACCTACATCGGCGCCCAACCGGGCAAGCTGGTGCAGGCGCTCAAAGATATGGAAGTGATGAACCCGGTCATCATGCTCGATGAAATCGACAAGATGGGCCAAAGCTATCAGGGTGATCCGGCCTCGGCATTGCTGGAAACCCTGGACCCGGAACAGAACGTCGAATTCCTCGACCATTATCTGGACCTGCGTCTGGACCTGTCCAAAGTGCTGTTCATCTGCACCGCCAACACCCTCGACTCGATCCCCGGCCCGTTGCTCGACCGGATGGAAGTGATTCGCCTCTCCGGTTACATCACCGAAGAGAAACTGGCCATCGCCAAGCGTCACCTGTGGCCTAAGCAGCTTGCCAAAGCCGGTGTTTCCAAAGGCAGCCTGGCGATCAGCGACAACGCGTTGCGCGCGGTGATCGACGGTTATGCGCGAGAAGCCGGTGTGCGGCAGCTGGAGAAACAGCTGAGCAAAGTGGTACGTAAAGCTGTGGTCAAACTGCTGGATGAACCGAAGTCGGTGATCAAGATCGGCCCAAAAGATCTCGAAGCATCGCTGGGCATGCCGGTGTTCCGTAATGAGCAGGTGCTGTCCGGGACCGGCGTGATTACCGGCCTGGCCTGGACCAGCATGGGCGGCGCGACCTTGCCGATCGAGGCCACGCGCATTCACACGCTCAACCGTGGCTTCAAACTCACCGGCCAGTTGGGCGATGTGATGAAGGAATCCGCTGAAATCGCCTACAGCTACGTCAGCTCAAACCTTGAGCAATTTGGCGGCGATCCACGTTTCTTCGACGAAGCCTTTGTCCACTTGCACGTACCCGAAGGCGCAACGCCCAAGGACGGCCCAAGTGCTGGCGTGACCATGGCCAGCGCCTTGTTGTCCCTGGCGCGTAACCAGGCACCGAAAAAAGGCGTGGCCATGACTGGCGAGCTGACCCTGACCGGGCATGTCCTGCCAATCGGTGGCGTGCGGGAGAAGGTGATTGCGGCCCGTCGGCAGAAGATCAACGAGTTGATCTTGCCGGAACCCAACCGTGGCAACTTCGAAGAACTGCCGGATTACCTGAAAGAAGGCATCACCGTGCATTTCGCCAAGCGTTTTGCGGATGTGGCGAAGGTGTTGTTCTAAAAAGAGCTGCCCTACATCTGTTGGAGCGAGGCTTGCCCGCGAATGCCGATAACGCGGTATACCTGCCGCATCGCGTCGACGGGGTCGCGGGCAAGCCTCGCTCCAACAGAATCGGCTATCCTCCAGGCTCGTCAAACGAGACTGGAGCCTCCATGACCCCTGCCCGTCTACTCGCCCCGCTAAGCCTTTGCCTGCTCGCTGCCTGTGCGCAGCAACCGCGCCATATCGTCACCCTCGAAAAACAAAGCGAATGCCCGCTGACCTTGAAAACCGGGCAGATCTTGCTGTTGACCCTGCCCAGCACGCCGACCACCGGCTACCGCTGGCAGATCCAGAACCCGGCGCAGGGCATCTTGCGCAGCATGGGGCCGGAGGTTTACAGCAACCCCGAAGACAAAAACATGGTCGGCAGTGCCGGTCAGTCGGTATGGCGTTATCGGGCGGCGGACGCTGGCAGCGGTCACCTGATGATGGTCTATCAACAGCCGTGGGCGCCGGAAGTCGCACCGGAACGCACTTTCGACTGCGTGATTACCGTCAATGAGTGAGTTTTAGCCAACTTCGCGCAGATGAGGTTTCGGCCCGGACGTGTAATTGGCTAAAATGCCGCACTTTTCAGCCCTACGCCGGAACTGCCGTGAGCAAAGAACCCGACCGCCTATTCGCCCAGCCCCTTGCCCAGGTGCCCGACTTCGCCTTTAACGAGGACGTGGTGCGGGTGTTCCCGGACATGATCAAGCGCTCGGTGCCGGGTTATCCGACGATTGTCGAAAATCTCGGCGTGCTCGCGGCGCAATTTGCGCAACCCAATAGCGTGCTGTACGACTTGGGCAGCTCCTTGGGTGCCGTGACTCAAGCCTTGCGCCGCCATGTGCGAACCGAAGGCTGCAAGGTCATTGCTGTGGATAACTCGGCAGCCATGGTGGAGCGCTGCCGTGAATACCTCAATGGGCAGGACTCGATGTTTCAGGAGTTGCTGCCGGTGCAGGTCATCGAAGGCGACATTCTGGCCCTTGAGTTCCAGCCAGCCTCGGTGGTGGCGTTGAATTTCACACTGCAATTCATCGCTCCCGAGCAACGTCTGACGCTATTGAGCCGCATCCGCCAGGCGCTGGTGCCGGGCGGCGCGCTGATTCTGTCGGAGAAGCTGCGCTTCAATGACGAACAGGAACACGCTCTGCTCACTGATCTGCACGTCGCCTTCAAGCGCGCCAACGGCTACAGCGAACTCGAAATTGCCCAGAAACGCAGCGCCATCGAAAACGTGATGAAGCCCGACAGCCTCGACGAACACCGCCAACGCCTGCTTGACGCAGGATTTTCCAAGGTGGTGCCCTGGTTCCAATGCCTTAACTTTGCCTCGTTGATTGCCCTGCCATGATTGATCTCGCTCCTCTGGTCCGCCGTCTGGCGGGCACTCCTCTGGCTGAATGGGCCAATGGCCTGCAAGCGCAACTCGATACCAAGATGACCAAGGGCCACGGCGATCTGGAGCGCTGGCAAGGCGCGCTCAATGCCCTGCCCGACTTGATGCCGACCCGCGTCGATCTGGCGGACAGCTTTACCCTGGACGCCGAGTGCGACGGCGAAACCCGCACTCAGGTGCGCAAGGCGCTGTTGGGCCTGTCGCCGTGGCGTAAAGGGCCGTTCGATGTATTCGGCGTGCATGTGGATACCGAATGGCGCTCGGACTGGAAGTGGTCGCGGGTTGCCCCGCACCTGGACCTCAAGGGCAAGCGCGTCCTGGACGTCGGTTGCGGCAATGGTTATTACCAGTGGCGCATGCTCGGCGCCGGGGCTGACAGCGTGATTGGCGTCGATCCGAACTGGCTGTTCTTCTGTCAGTTCCAGGCCATGCAGCGCTTCCTGCCCGACCTTCCAGCCTGGCATTTGCCGTTCACGCTTGAGGATTTGCCAGCACGGCTCGAAGGCTTCGACACGGTGTTTTCCATGGGCGTGCTGTATCACCGCAAGTCACCCATCGATCACTTGCTGGCCCTCAAGGATTGCCTGGTCAAAGGCGGCGAACTGGTGCTGGAAACCATGGTGATCGAGGGCGACGTGCATCAAGTGCTGGTCCCGGAGGACCGCTACTCGCAGATGCGCAACGTCTGGTTCCTGCCATCAGTGCCGGCGCTGGAACTGTGGCTGCGCCGCGCGGGCTTCGTCGATGTGCGCTGCGTGGATGTCAGCGTTACCACCGTCGAGGAGCAGCGCGGCACGGAATGGATGCGTTTCCAGTCTCTGAGCGACTTTCTTGATCCGGACGATCACAGCAAAACCGTGGAAGGCCTGCCCGCGCCGATGCGGGCAGTGATTGTGGGGCGTAAGCCTTAAAAAACAGCTTGTTGGAGCGAGGCTTGCCCGCGAACTGGTCACTGCGGTGTCGCAGATACACCGCGTTAGCGTTCTTCGCGGGCAAGCCTCGCTCCAACAGGGCTCCGGCTTTTTCAGCCCTTGTAAGCCGCCGCCAAAATCAACGCTTTCATTTCCGCCACCGCCGACTTGAAGCCCACGAACAGCGCGTGAGCCACCAGCGCGTGGCCGATGTTCAGCTCGTTCACGCCCTTGATCGCCGCAACTGCTTCGACGTTGTGGTAATGCAGGCCGTGTCCGGCGTTGACGATCAAACCTTCAGCCAGACCAAACGCGACACCATCGACGATACGTTGCAGCTCGTCGGCGACTTCGGTGGGGGTCTGGGCGTCGGCATAACGACCGGTGTGCAACTCGACGGCAGGCGCGCCGACACGTTTTGACGCGGCGATCTGCCGCTCATCTGCGTCGATGAACAGCGACACTTCACACCCGATCTTGCTCAAGCGCTCAACGGCCGCCTGAATGCGCGCTTCCTGGCCGGCTACGTCGAGACCGCCCTCGGTGGTCAATTCCTGGCGTGTTTCCGGAACGAGGCAAACATGCGCCGGACGAAGGCGCTCGGCGAAAGCCAGCATTTCGTCGGTCACGCCCATTTCGAAGTTCATGCGGGTTTGCAGCACATCCTTGAGCAGCAATACATCGCGTTCCTGAATATGGCGGCGGTCTTCACGCAAATGCACGGTGATGCCATCGGCACCCGCCTCTTCGGCATCCAGCGCGGCCTTGACCGGGTCCGGGTAACGCGTGCCCCGGGCCTGACGCAACGTGGCGACGTGATCGATGTTGACGCCAAGAAGGATGCGAGTGCTGTGAGTCACGGGTGTCTCCTGAAAGATGGTCGGAACAGGTCGGTGAGCATAAAGCCTGTTTACGGCTTGCGAAACAGTTCGCGACTGACTAATGGACGGCCGCCCAGGTGAACGGCCAATGCCTGACGCATCAGCCGCTTGGCGGCAGACAACGCACCCGGCGCACTCCAGTCGGCTTCGGCCATGGCCAGCAGCTCGACGCCCTGGAATAAACCGGGCTGCAACAGGTACACCCGCTCCAGCCCGGCATCCACTACCAGACGGTACATGCCGTCCGTTGCCAGCGGTTCGCCATTGACGTCCGTATCCAACGCAAAACCGTAGCCCAGATCGTCGAGCAGGCGCCATTCGAAAGAACGCAACAGCGGTTCCAGCGGACGACCTTCGGCCAGTGCCAGCAAGGTAGCAGCGTAATGATCAAAAACGGCGGGATGGGGATCTTCGGCGGGCAGCAGGCGAATGATCAGCTCATTGAGGTAAAGGCCGCTGAACAGCGCCTCGCCCACCAGCCAGCTGGCAACACCCGAGGCTTCCATACGCCCGACATTCTTCAGTTCGCCACGGCCACGAAATTCGATCTCAAGCGGCACAAACGGGCGCGCTAGCGTACCGGCCTTGCCTCGCGCACTGCGCAGCACGGCCCGCAGGCGACCTTGCGGCGTGAGGAAGTCGACAAGTGCACTGTTTTCACGGTACGCCCGGCTGTGCAACACGTAAGCAAGTTGGCCGATGGGCGCGCTCATTGTTCAGGCAGGCTCGAAAGAGGCGAAGACAACGGAGGAATGTGACTGCCAATGGCAGAGCGCAGGAAACGCTCCACCATTGGGCATTGAGCTTACAGGTCGCCGTAGCCCAACGAACGCAGGGCGCGCTCGTCATCGGACCAGCCGCCTTTGACCTTGACCCAGAGATTGAGCATGACCTTGGAGTCGAACAGCAGCTCCATGTCGCGGCGCGCGTCGGTGCCGATGCGCTTGATGCGCTCGCCCTTGTCGCCAATGATGATCTTCTTCTGACCGTCACGTTCGACGAGGATCAAGGCATGAATATGCAGAGTTTTGCCCTGCTGCTTGAACTCTTCGATTTCAACCGTGATCTGGTACGGTAGCTCGGCACCCAACTGACGCATGATCTTCTCGCGAACCAGCTCGGCGGCCAGGAAGCGGCTGCTGCGATCAGTGATCTGATCTTCCGGGAAGAAGTGCTCGTTTTCCGGCAAATGCTTGGCGATCAGGGTTTCCAGCGCTTCGAGGTTGTGCCCGTGCTGCGCGGAAATCGGCATGATCGAAGCATTGGGCAGCTGACCCTGCAACCATTCCAGATGCGGCATCAGCTCGGTCTTGTCTTCCAGGCGGTCGGTCTTGTTGATCGCCAGAATCACCGGACCCTGCACGTATTGCACACGCTCGAGCACCATCTGGTCTTCGTCGGTCCAGCGCGTACGGTCAACCACGAAAATCACCACATCAACGTCTTTCAACGCTGCTGACGCGGTCTTGTTCATGTAGCGATTGAGCGCTTTTTCGCCGTTCTTGTGCATGCCCGGGGTATCGACGTAGACCGCCTGGATGGCGCCTTCGGTCTTGATCCCCAGCATGTTGTGACGGGTAGTCTGCGGCTTGCGCGAAGTGATCGCCAGCTTCTGACCCAGAATATGGTTGAGCAGCGTGGATTTGCCCACGTTCGGGCGGCCGACAATGGCGACATAGCCACAGCGTGTTGCGATTGAATCATTCATGGCCGTTCTCCACGCCAAGGGCAATGAGTGCTGCGGCCGCTGCTACCTGTTCGGCAATGCGACGACTGACACCCTGACCCCGGCTTTTTTCATTCAATAAGGTGATCTCGCATTCGACGAAAAAGGTTCGGCAATGCGGTTCGCCTTGGATATCCACCACTTCGTAGCGCGGCAGGTCACAGGCACGCGACTGGAGAAACTCCTGCAGCCGGGTCTTTGGATCTTTGTTGGTGTCGACCAGCGTCAGGCTGTCGAACTCGGTGGTGAGCCAGTCCAGAACCCGCTCACGCGCCGCGTCCATGCCCGCATCGAGGTAGATCGCACCGATCAGCGCCTCAAGTGCATCGGCAAGAATCGACTCGCGACGAAAACCGCCGCTCTTCAGTTCACCGGAACCCAGACGCAGGTATTCGCCCAGATCGAAACCACGGGCCAGCACGGCCAGGGTTTCACCTTTGACCAGACGCGCCCGCAAGCGTGACAACTGGCCTTCGCGAGCCTGGGGGAAGCGGTCGAACAAGGCTTCGCCGGCCACGAAGTTGAGAATGGCATCACCGAGGAACTCCAGGCGCTCGTTGTTGCGCCCGGCGAAGCTGCGGTGAGTAAGGGCCAGGACCATCAGCTCCTGATCCTTGAAGGTATAGCCGAGCTGGCGCTCCAGGCGACTCAACGAAACGCTCACGGTTTACCCACGCTGAATGTGTCGTCGAACTTGACCACCAGATCGATATTCTGGATCAGTGCTTCACGCTTCTCGTATTTCAAATGGGCGAGAAACTTGTTGTTTTCCACCGTCACACTTAACACCTTGTTCAAATCCAAATCCCGAATACTGTTGACCTGCATGCTTTTACCGACATAACTGTAGAAATCGCTGACCGTACTGATATCCAGGGAAGGGTTGGTCTCGACCGCCTCAATGGCGCTCTTGAGCGACCTGTGGTCGAGATAATGCGGGACCAGCTTGAATGCCACATTGACCACAAACGCTAACAGCGCCAGGGCCAACAGCCATCCCACAAACGACAACCCTTTCTGCGAACCGGCGACTTTCATATGAAACCTCAAGGATAGCCCGTCGAAAGCGGTCGGCAGGATTGCTCCACTGCGACACCGATTCGAGCCAGCCCAAATGACATACGGCGCTGTATCACACAGCGCCGCATCGATTACTTGATCAACCCTACCCGCGAGAAGTTGGGCAGGTGACTCAGTTTAGGCTCAGGCCAGCTCATCCATACGGCGAACGCCTTGCCGACAATGTTCTTGTCCGGAACCATGCCCAGTTCGTCCTTGGGAATACTTGGATCATCCCAGTAACGGCTGTCGTTGGAGTTGTCCCGGTTGTCGCCCATCATGAAGTAATGCGCGGCCGGAACCGTCCATTCCCGATCAGGTGGCGCCCGATAACGGGTCATTTCCTGGCGGATCTGATGCTCGACGGCGCCCAGTTGCTCGTTATACAACTCTGCGCTGCCCAGGGTGCCCGGCTCGGTGCCGATCAACTGCTTGGCCACCAGCTCACCATTGACGTACAGCTTCTTGTCGCTGGTGTAACGGATCTGGTCGCCCGGCAAGCCGACGACGCGCTTGATGTAGTTGACGCTCGGATCGCTCGGGAAGCGAAACACCATCACATCGCCACGCTGTGGATCGCCAATCTGAATGACCTTCTGGTCCAGCACCGGCAAGCGAATGCCGTAGGAGAACTTGTTCACCAGAATGAAATCACCCACTCGCAGCGTCGGGATCATCGAGCCCGACGGAATCTGGAACGGTTCAACCAGAAACGAACGCAGGACGAGAACGATGAACAGCACCGGAAAGAACGATTTGCCGTATTCAACCAGCAAAGGTTCCTTGTTCAGACGCTCGACAACCTCGATGTCCGGCTGGGTGACACTGCCTTGATACGTCGAGATGGCCGTCCGGCGACGAGGCGCCAGAACGATCAGATCGAGTAATGCCAGCAGACCGCAGACAAAAACAGCGATGACTAACAACAGCGGGAAATTTAGTGACATAGGACCTGACTATTCCAACCTGAGCACTGCAAGGAAAGCTTCCTGTGGAATTTCCACGTTGCCGACCTGCTTCATGCGTTTCTTACCGGCCTTTTGCTTCTCCAGCAATTTACGCTTACGGCTGACGTCGCCGCCATAACATTTGGCCAGTACGTTCTTTCTCAGCGCCTTGACAGTGGTACGCGCCACAACCTGCCCGCCAATGGCGGCCTGGATTGCCACATCGAACATCTGCCGAGGGATCAACTCTTTCATCTTCTCGGTCAACGCGCGACCTTTGTAGTTCGCGTTGTCGCGGTGCACGATCAATGCCAGGGCATCGACTTTCTCACCGTTGATCAGCACATCGAGCTTGACCAGGTTAGCGGACTGGTAACGATCGAAATGATAGTCCAGCGACGCATAACCACGGCTGACCGACTTGAGACGATCGAAGAAGTCCAGGACCACTTCGTTCATCGGCAAGTCGTAGCTCACTTGCACCTGTGTACCGAGGAACAGCATGTCGTGCTGAACGCCGCGCTTTTCAATGCACAGCGTAATGACGTTCCCGAGGTGCTCCTGGGGCACAAGAATATTGGCCCGCACGATCGGCTCGCGCGTATCTTCGATGGTCGACAGATCTGGCAGCTTTGACGGGTTATCGACGTAAATCGTTTCACCGGTCTTGAGCAACAGCTCGAAAATAACGGTTGGCGCCGTGGTGATCAGGTCCAGGTCGTATTCGCGTTCCAGACGCTCCTGGATGATCTCCATGTGCAGCATGCCGAGGAAGCCGCAACGGAAGCCGAAGCCCAGTGCGTCGGAGCTTTCCGGCGAATACTGCAGCGACGAGTCGTTCAGGGTCAGCTTCTGCAGGGCTTCGCGGAAGTCCTCGAAGTCGTCGGAGCTGACCGGGAACAGACCGGCGTAGACCTGCGGCTGAATGCGCTTGAAACCGGGCAGCACTTCGACATCAGGCGTGGTGCTCAAGGTCAGGGTGTCGCCAACCGGCGCGCCGTGAATGTCCTTGATGCCTGCGATGATGAAGCCTACTTCACCGGCTTTCAGGTCAACCGTGGCCGTGTGCTTGGGGGTAAACACGCCCACGCTGTCGACCAGGTGCATCTTGCCGGTGGATTTGACCAGAATCTTGTCGCCCTTGCGGACCCGACCGTGACGCACACGTACCAGGGAAACAACGCCCAGATAGTTGTCGAACCAGGAGTCGATGATCAAGGCTTGCAGTGGCGCTTCGATATTACCGGTAGGCGCCGGAATAGTATGAACCAGACGCTCCAGCACTTCGTCGACGCCCATGCCGCTCTTGGCGCTACAGGCCACGGCGTCAGTGGCATCGATGCCGATGATCTTCTCGATTTCTTCCTTGACGCGGTCCGGATCGGCCTGCGGCAAGTCCATCTTGTTCAGCACCGGCATGACCTCAAGGCCCTGCTCGATGGCGGTATAGCAGTTGGCTACCGACTGGGCCTCAACGCCCTGGCCCGCATCGACCACCAGCAACGCACCTTCACACGCCGCCAGGGAACGGCTGACTTCATAGGTGAAGTCCACGTGGCCCGGGGTGTCGATGAAGTTCAGCTGATAGGTTTTGCCGTCGTTGGCCTTGTAGTGCAGCGTGACGCTATGGGCCTTGATGGTGATCCCGCGCTCGCGCTCGAGATCCATGGAGTCAAGTACCTGGGCTTCCATCTCGCGCTCGGACAAGCCGCCGCACATCTGAATGAAACGGTCGGCCAGCGTCGACTTGCCATGGTCAATGTGGGCGATGATGGAGAAATTGCGGATATGACTCAAATCACTCACGGATCAACACTCAAAAAGGTTGCAGGCAGTTTACCCGCCGAAAAATAGCCGGGAATTGTACCTGAAGTAACGCCGGGGCGTCACGTTCACAGGCGAGCGGATCGGCATTACCCTTGATGGCGCGCACAAGAAAGGGCGGTAATGACCGCCCTCTCTGGCTAACGCAAGCGACTACTCCGCAAGCTTGAAGGTAATGAAGCTGGCGCGACCTTGGCGCAGCACACGCAGGGAAACCGAACGATTCTTCGGCAGGCCTTTTGCCACCTCAGTGAAGTTCTTGGCCGACGAAATCGCCTGATTGTTCAGGTGAGTGATCACATCGCCTGGCTGCAGACCGATCAGGGAAGCTGGACCTTCCTGCACTTCCTTGATGATGACGCCGCCCTTCAGGTCGAGGCTCTTCTGCTGCTCGGCAGTCAAGTCCGCTACGGTCACGCCCATGCGGTTGCTGCTGCGCTCAGCGCCTGCACCGTCCGCCGCACCCATTTCCTGACCTTCATCCGGCAACGCGCCGACCGTTACGTCCAGCATCTTGCGCTTGCCTTCGCGGATCACGTCCAACTGGACCTTGCTGCCGTCCTTGAGGTTGCCGACGATTTGCGGCAAGTCAGCCGACATCACGATTGGATGGCCATTGGCGTTGAGGATCACATCGCCCACTTGCAGGCCGCCCTTGGCAGCCGGACCGTCTTCAAGTACCTGGGCAACCAGCGCACCGGCCGGCTTGTCCAGACCGAACGATTCAGCCAGGTCTTTGTTGACCTCCTGAATGACGACGCCCAGCCAGCCGCGATTCACCTTGCCGCTGGCCTTGAGCTGATTGGCTACGTCCATCGCGACGTTGATCGGAATCGCGAACGAAAGGCCCATGAAGCCGCCCGAACGGGTGAATATCTGGGAGTTGATCCCCACCACCTCACCCGACATGTTGAACAGCGGACCACCCGAGTTACCCGGATTGATCGCAACGTCAGTCTGGATGAACGGCACATATGTGTCGTTTGGCAGACTGCGGCCTTTGGCGCTGACGATACCTTTGGTCGCCGAGTGATCAAAGCCAAACGGCGAACCGATGGCCAATACCCACTCGCCAACTTTCAGCTTCTCGGAATCACCCAGTTTCACCGTCGGCAAATCCTTGCCTTCGATCTTCAGCACGGCCACGTCGGTACGTGGATCGGTGCCGACCAGCTTGGCTTTCAGCTCACTGCGGTCGGAAAGGCGGACCAGAATTTCGTCGGCACCTTCAACCACATGATTGTTGGTCAGGACATAGCCGTCAGCGGAAATGATGAAACCTGAACCGAGGGATTGTGCTTCACGCTGGCGATCCCCTTTTGGGGAGCCCGGCGCGCGCGGCCCCTGATTCGGCATGCTGCGCTCAAGGAATTCGCGCAACATCGGCGGCAGACCTTCGAGATCAGGCATCTGCCCGGCGACCGCACGATCCGGCAACTTCTGACGGGTGCTGATGTTCACCACAGCCGGCGACGCTTGCTCGACGAGCGTGGTGAAATCCGGCAACGCCTCGGCCTGGGCAGTAGCAACCTGCCCCAACATCAGCACGGCGGCCATCAGTGAAAGATAGGACTTAAAGCTTGGTATCAACATACGGCTCCCGTTAACGACGAGCATGGTTAAGCAATACAGATCGAACGACACAATGGCCCGGCCCCTGAAGCACTCAGATAAAGCGCGCGACCATCAGTCAGCATTTTTTTGGCTCGGAAACAACAAAGGCCAGAGCTGCGAAGCTGTGACCTATAGAAAAAAACGAGATTTTTTGCAACTTGCATACCTCACCAAACATTTCAGCGAGTGACTCAAAGGCCCCGAAAAGCCAGTCTATACGGCGTATCGGGCCCAAGATGAAAGCTTTTACATCTTGGGCCCGGATCATCGTCACGCAGACTACTTTTTGCTCGGTGGGACGTCGGCGCTGCGCATGGAAAGCGCAATACGCTCGGCAGTACCAATCGGTATTTCGCCGACAACCGTCACCATGGCATCACCCTTGGGCGTCGTCAGGCGTCGCGATACCGCTACGGTAGGACCGAGCTGCGTGCGGATATCGGTTACTGTCGCGGCACTCACCGGCTCGATGAACACCGAGAACCGCGAAAGACCGTCGTCATACATAAGGCTGGACACCAGTACTTTTGACGCCGGGTCGATACGGGATGTATTGCTGGTCAGCTCGAAGCCGGGCGGAGTCCATTCGGAACGCCACGGCCCAGGTTTGCCGGGCACTTCAGGCTTGGCCTTGGTCAACTCGACTGGCTTGCAATCTGCGCTTGGCTGCAAGACCTGATCGTTCGGAATATCTGCCGTATCAAGTTCGGTAAACTGGAAACGCTCCAGCAACTGCCCCTTTTCGCTTAACAGCAGCGATTTGAGTGGCAATCCGGTCTCGTTATCCAGATGCAATTCGATGCCGAATCGATGCTGATCCTTGGGCGTCATCGCAATAATTGTCGCCGGACGGCCAGCCACTCTCGACTTGCCGACAGTTTTCATGTCGTACAACGCCGAAAGCTTCTTTAGATCAAATGTTCTTGCCGGGGAATCAGGCAGATTGCTAACGCCCGCTTCAAGGGTACCGCTGACGCATTGGGTCAAACCATCGACGCGCAACACTTCCTGCGCGGAGCCATCCAGCTGAAGCAGATGCTCCCTGACCTTGCCACCGACGACGCGGTGCCAGATCCGATGGGTAGAAAAACTACCATTGCGCTCGTAAACGAAAGTACCTTGAAAGCTTTGTTGTTGCTGTGCCTGCGCAAGACGCTTGAGCATATCTTGCGCATCATCGGCATGAGCGGGGAGGACAAGCCACCCACCTAACAGCAACGGCAGTAGAGGGACGGCGCGCATGATCCTCCTTAACGGTTTTCCAGGCTGGCGGCGCGAGCGTAAGGCAGAGCGCTTTCAGTCCCCTTCAACGCAGCTTGCTGAGCATGTTGACGCAGGTAACCCGGCAAACGCTGATCATGCCAGCCAGCCTGGTTCTGCAATACACCGTTAGCCATCGGGCCAGGTGCCTGCTCAGAGCTTTCCGTGTAGCCAGCCAGAACTGCCGGACCCTTCACTTGCGGGGCAGACAGGGCTGCAGGCTGTTGAGTCTGCTGTGCAAGTTGAGCACCGGCGATCTCGTCCTGGTTGTACAAGCGAACGCCAGCCAATACCGCAACGGTGACGGAGGCAGCGACTGCCAGACGACCCAGGCTACGCCAAGGACCACGACCGGCCTTGAGCGGGCTGACTTCATCGGCGATTGCGGCGGATACAGCAGCCGTAATATCCAGATGAGGGATCAACAGCTCTTTATGCATGGCTGCACGGGCAATCTGATAACGAGACCATGTGGCACGTGTGTCCGCATCGTCAATGGCATTTAATACCCGACGTAATTCCAATTCGTCCGCTTCGTTATCCATCACCGCGGACAGCGATTCCTGCAGGGCTTCACGACTCATGGCGGTTCCTCTCTTGGCTATCGCCGCTGTCTCAGGATTCCTGCAACAACGGCTGCAGGGCTTTATCGATGGCTTCCCGAGCGCGGAAAATCCGAGATCGCACGGTACCCACCGGACATTGCATGACGCTGGCAATGTCCTCATAACTCAGACCATCGAATTCACGTAAAGTTAGAGCTGTACGCAAATCTTCTGG
The DNA here is from genome assembly GCF_001698815.1 of Pseudomonas syringae. GTDB lineage: Bacteria > Pseudomonadota > Gammaproteobacteria > Pseudomonadales > Pseudomonadaceae > Aquipseudomonas > Aquipseudomonas syringae_A. Next base: position 120,336 of record NZ_LGSI01000067.1, read on the forward strand.
CAGCAGCTGGATGGTTCGATGGACAGTTCCTTCGATTTCATCCCGCAGCAATGCTCGCTCTGGGGACTCGATGTCCTTGAGGCCATGATCGCCATCGTAGAACTCCGCATCTTCAGACCTTACATCGCTATCTGGCGGCCTCCGACCTCTGGACACCAAATAGTTTTTCGCCGTGTTAATGGCGATGCGGTACAGCCATGTGTAAAAGGCGCTGTCTCCGCGAAAGTTTCCAAGCGCGCGGTAAGCCTTGATAAAGGCTTCTTGCGCAACGTCCTGGGCTTCATGGGTGTCGTGCACAAACCGCACGATCAACCCGAGAATCTTGTGCTGATATTTCAGCACCAACAGATCAAAAGCTCGCTTATCGCCGCGTTGTACGCGCTCGACCAGCTGCTGATCCTCTTCCTGGGTTAGCATGAACACTCCTCATTGAGCTTAAAGGAGCATTGCAGCGGCCATTGTTTCGGCTTGCATACATAGACTCGGGCTTCTCGCAAAAGTTCTCCCCCTCCAAGCAAGTTTCCGGCGGACACTCATAGGCCTGCACGAAAAACGCAGCTCGAACTAGGTCGGCTGCGCGAATAATCTTGTCGTCGAAATCGCTGGCAACGGCTGTAAATAGCCCTGCATTAAGCCGACGCTGTCCTTTTAAAGGCAACCTGCTATTGAGCCTGGGCCATATCAAAAAGTTCCCAGATTTAACAATCAGGTGTAAGACCCACTTTACCTTCCCTGTAGGAAAAACTAACTGACGCCGTATTACTCTGCGTCACAACCAACAGGAAATGGGTATGCACGACGCTTTGGACTGGCGCACAATCCCAAGCCGCTGTGGTTTCACAATGCCATAAAAGTGCGGCCATTGTGCCGATCCACCCATACTTATACTAGTGGCCGCTTGATGCGGAATTCAGACATGAGCCAACATTTCCAACACGATGTACTGGTGATCGGCAGCGGCGCGGCAGGCTTGAGCCTTGCGCTGACATTGCCCGCTCATCTGAGCGTTGCGGTTTTGAGCAAAGGTGAGCTGGCCAATGGCTCCACATTCTGGGCTCAGGGCGGCGTTGCGGCCGTGCTGGACGACACCGATACCGTGCAATCCCACGTCGAAGACACCCTCGATGCGGGCGGCGGCTTATGCAATGAAGACGCCGTGCGATTCACCGTTGAGCATAGTCGTGAATCGATTCAATGGCTGATCGATCAAGGCGTGCCGTTCACTCGTGACGACCAGACCAGCACGGAAGACGGCGGGTTTGAATTTCACCTGACCCGCGAAGGCGGTCACAGCCATCGACGCATCATCCACGCGGCGGATGCGACCGGCGCCGCGATATTCAAGACATTGCTGGCCAGGGCGAAGGAGCGGCCGAACATCGAGCTGCTGGAGCAACGTGTCGCGGTCGATCTGATCACCGAACGACGCCTGGGCCTGGACGGTAAACGCTGCCTGGGCGCCTACGTCCTCAACCGCAGCAGCGGCGAAGTCGACACCTATGGCGCGCGCTTCACAATCCTGGCGACAGGTGGCGCCGCCAAGGTCTATCTGTACACCAGCAACCCCGACGGCGCCTGTGGCGACGGCATCGCCATGGCCTGGCGCTCGGGTTGTCGGGTAGCAAATCTGGAGTTCAACCAGTTCCATCCAACGTGCCTCTACCATCCTCTGGCCAAGAGCTTTCTGGTGACCGAGGCGCTGCGCGGCGAAGGTGCCTTCCTCAAGCTGCCCAATGGCGAACGCTTCATGCAGCGCTTCGATCCTCGCGCCGAACTGGCGCCGCGCGACATCGTGGCCCGGGCTATCGACCATGAAATGAAGCGCCTGGGCATCGATTGCGTCTATCTGGATATCAGTCACAAACCGGCCGACTTCATCAAGAGCCACTTTCCGACGGTTTACGACCGCTGCCTGGAATTTTCCATCGACATCACTCGCCAGCCAATCCCCGTGGTTCCGGCTGCGCATTACACCTGCGGCGGCGTAATGGTCGACGAGCATGGGCGCACCGATGTGCCGGGTTTGTACGCCATCGGCGAAACCAGCTTCACCGGCCTGCATGGCGCAAACCGCATGGCCAGCAATTCGTTGCTGGAATGCTTTGTCTATGCCCGCTCCGCAGCCGCCGATATTCTGCAGCAATTGCCCGAAAGCTCGCCCCCCCAAAGCCTGCCTAGCTGGGACGCCAGCCAGGTGACCGACTCGGATGAAGACGTAATCATCGCTCACAACTGGGATGAACTGCGGCGCTTCATGTGGGACTACGTGGGGATCGTGCGCACCAACAAGCGCCTGCAACGCGCCCACCATCGGGTGCGCATGCTGCTGGATGAAATCGACGAGTTCTATAGCAACTACAAGGTCAGCCGCGATCTGATCGAGTTGCGCAATCTGGCGCAGGTGGCCGAGTTGATGATCAATTCAGCCATGGCACGCAAGGAAAGCCGTGGCCTGCATTACACCCTGGATTACCCGGATATGCTGCCCGAGGCGCTGGACACTATTCTGGTGCCGCCCACCTACGTCGGCTGAACTTCAAGCGCACCCGCAGGCGCCGGTGCTCATCCGGCGCCATTGCATCGCGGGGAATGCACAACCCGCGCACCCATCGCGAAGCTGAGCCGCCCTTGCCTGCCAACCGAAAGCGCAGCACCACGAGCAGCGGCAGCGCCATGCTGTCACGACGCAGTTGCACAGCCTGCCAGCCATCGCGGCGATTCCAAAGCTGCCAGCCCTCTGCGTTACGCCGCAGCGCGGTAAATGCTGAAGGATTGCCGAGCGAGATCCGACGCGGGATGATCCAGCAGGCGTGGGCGACGCACAGCAAGACACCGCCGAGCAAAGCCCACGTCGGGACATCCAGTAAATAAAGCGCAATCAATGCCAGCAACTGGGCACTCAGATACGCCGCAAGCAGCCACCGGGACGGCTGCCAACGGCATTCGAAACGATCATGCAGGCTGGACACGATCCAGAATCATGCGAACCATGCGCTGCAACTCGGCATCTTCCGACTCCGCGCGCTGCATGAACCAGCCGAACATATCCTGGTCCTCACACGTCAGCAGGCGGCGATACAGGTCGCGGTCCACATCATTAAGCGTTGGATAGACTTCCCGGACAAACGGTACCAGCAGCACATCCAGTTCAAGCATGCCGCGGCGGCTGTGCCAATAAAGGCGGTTGAGTTCGACGTCTTCGACCATGGAGCGCTCCTCAAAATAGGCGGCGAGTATACAACCGCAGGCCAGCTGCGCGAACCGCACAATGGTCGCAGTAGTTTTCATGTACACATAATGAACACTGGGCACTATCATGTGCCCCAGACTTTTCAGGCCCGCGAAGACCCATGTCCGATTCAGCTTTCTTCTGCCCGCTTTCCCACGAAGGGGTCCTTGCCGTACGCGGCGTGGACGCCAGCAAATTCCTGCAAGGACAACTGACCTGCAACCTCGACTACCTGAGCGACGCAAAAGCGACCCTGGGCGCGCGCTGCACGCAAAAAGGCCGCATGCAGTCGAGCTTCCGCATCCTGCTTGAAGGTGACGGTTGCCTGCTGGCGATGGCCAGCGAGCTGATCGAGCCGCAGCTGGCCGACCTCAAGAAATACGCGGTGTTCTCCAAGTCAAAACTGAGCGACGAGAGCGCTTCCTGGCTGCGCTTCGGCCTTCAGGACGGCGACGGCGCGCTGGTCAGTCTTGGCCTGGATTTGCCGCAGGACACCGACTCAGTAGTGCGCGACAACGACTTGATCGCCATCCGCGTCTCCCCGGCCAGGGCCGAACTCTGGGTTCGCGCCGAGCAAGCCGCTGATATCCGTTCGCGTCTGGCAGCACAATTGCCCGAAGGCACGCTCAACGATTGGTTGTTGGGGCAGATTCGTGCAGGTATCGGACAAGTGGTAGGGACCACACGGGAGGAGTTCATTCCGCAAATGTTGAACCTGCAAGCGGTCGGCGGTGTGAGCTTTAAAAAGGGCTGCTACACCGGCCAGGAAATCGTTGCGCGCATGCAATACCTGGGCAAGCTAAAGCGCCGCCTGTACCGGCTGACACTCGCGGAACAGAGCGTTCCAGAGCCAGGCGCCGCGCTGTTTTCTCCGGTTCATGCCAGCGCCGTGGGTAACGTCGTGCTCGCTGCCCGGACGCAGGAAGGCGTCGAATTACTGGCTGTTTTGCAGGCCGATGCGGCTGAAAGTGGCGATATCCATCTGGGATCGGTTGAAGGCCCGACGCTGCAACTGGCCGAACTGCCTTATACCCTCGACAGCAAACTCGAAACCCAGCGCTGATACCAAACGAACGCCTGGGTTCGGTCAATGTCTGCTTATCTGCCTCGCCTCCGCCCTTCCGGGTCTGGAGGCCCCAGACTTCCCTTCGCCAACGAGATGCAACATGAGTGAAATGGCTGACGAAGTGCAGAGGAACCTGATCAAGGCCATCGATAGAGATGCCTTGTTTCTGCCTACCCTGCCGGAAGTAGCACTGAAAATTCGTCTCGCCGCTGAGGACACAGAGATAAGCATTGCTGCCCTGAGCAAAGTCATCGGCAGCGATACGGCGCTATCCGCGCGACTGATCAAGGTGGTCAACAGCCCCTTGCTGCGCCCCAACTTTGAAGTCAGTGACGTCAACACCGCCATCACTCGGCTGGGCGTGATTTACAGCTGCAACCTGGCCATCGGTCTGGTGGTCGAGCAAATGTTCCACGCCAAGTCGTCAGTGGTGGAACGCAAAATGCGTGAAATCTGGCAGCAAAGTCTGCAAGTCGCGGGAATCAGCTACACGCTGAGCAGTCGACGCGCCCACCTCAGACCTGATCAGGCGACGCTGGCCGGGCTGATACATTTGATCGGCGTGCTGCCGATCCTGACCTATGCCGAAGACCACAACGAACTGCTGTCCGACGAGGTCAGCCTCAATCATGTGATCGAGCAGATTCATCCGGTGATTGGCGAACGCCTCCTGCGCTCATGGGATTTCCCCGAGCCGCTGGCGTCGGTGCCGGCCAAATTTCAGGATTTCTCCCGAGTGTCGCATCGCGCTGATTACATTGATCTGGTGCAGGTCGCGACGGTGCATCTGCATCAAGACACGGCACATCCGTACAGCCAGATAGAGTTGAGCAGCCTGCCGGCGTTCCACCAACTGGGCCTGGACTTGAGCGGCGGTCACCTGGGCGCAGAAATGGACGAAGCCAAACTCATGCTTTATTGAGCTGCACCCTCTCGTCAAACAACACATACCTTCTGATTGAAACGCGATCTGTTGAGCGAGGCTTGCCCGCGAAGAACGATAACGCGGTAAATCAGGCTCACCGAGGCGCCTGATTCGCGGGCAAGCCTCGCTCCAACGGGGTCGGTGTTTAAGGCCGGTTTTATTGGGCCGCTACAAAGCTGACCCGCACTTTCAAACCCTGCTCGGCGCCGTCATGCAAACTGATCTGCGCCAAATGCGCCCGGCAAATCTCGCCGACGATGGCCAAACCCAACCCTGACCCACTGCCCTGTTGCCGACTGCGATAAAAGCGTTCGAAAACCCGGTCGCGCTCGGTTTCAGGTATGCCGGGGCCGTCATCTTCAACCTCAAGAATGCCCGGAGCGCTGACCCGCAGAATCACATTGCCACCCGACGGCGTATGCGCCAAGGCATTGTCGATGAGGTTGCTCAGCAACTCGTTGAGCAGGGTCGGCTCGCCCCGCAGCCAGACCGGATCATCAGCTTCCAGCGCCAAAGCGACACCATGCGCGTGTGCCAGCGGCGCCATGGCCATGCCGAGTTCGCGGGCCAGCTGGCTCAGATCCAATAGCTGCGCACCACCTTCGGCAATGGCTCGGGCGCCGTTTTCAATGCGTGCCAGAGACAGCAATTGGTTGGCCAGATGGGTCAGTCGATCCGTGCCTTGCGCCGCGCTTTCGAGGGTCGTGCGCCAATCGGCGGGCTCTTGCGAGCGCAGACCCAACTCGACCCGAGCCTTGAGCGCGGCCAGCGGTGTGCGTAGTTCGTGAGCGGCGTCGGCTATGAACTGCGCCTGACGCTCGAACTGCTGTCGCAGACGCTCGGTGAAGTGGTTGAGGGCGCTGACCAGCGGGCGCAGCTCGTGCTGGACTTCGACCAGAGGCAATGACCGCAGGTCGTCGGGCTGACGCTCTTCAACCTCGGTGCGCAACCGCTCCAGCGGGCGCAACGCCGCACTGACAGTGAACCAGACCAGCAACAATGCACCCGCGCCAAGCATCCCCAGGCGCAACAAGGTATCGGCCATGAGACCACGCGCCATTCTGACCCGCGCTTCCTCGGTTTCCGCGACACGGATCTCCGCCATGCCGTTCATGTTCGGCTCGCTGACCGGCTTGAGCAGGCTGACCACCCTTACATCCTGACCTTGATAGCGGGCGCTATAAAAACTGGCCAGCGCCGGGTAGTCATCGGTGCGCAAGGTGCCAGGCGGTGGCGGCGGCAGATTTTCATAGCCGGAGATCAACTGTTTATTGATGTCGTTGACCTGGTAATAAATGCGCCCGACGCTGTCGTAAGCGAAAGTGTCCAGGGCGATATAGGGCACATCGGCGCTCAGCGTGCCGTCGCGCTGGGAAACCCCGGCGGCGATGGTTCGTGCTGATGCCAGCAGCGTCCGGTCGTAAGCGGTGTCAGCGGCTTCGCGGCCGTTCCAGTAAGCGCTCAGGCCGCTGGCCAGCATCAACACCGTCAACAGCAGCCCGAGATTCCACAATAAACGCCAGCGAAGACTGTTATGCCGGCTCATCGCGACTTTCCAGCAGATAACCCAGGCCGCGGAAGGTCACGATGCCCACCGGATGGCCGTCGAGCTTCTTGCGCAAGCGGTGCACGTAGATTTCGATGGCGTCAGCGCTGGCTTCTTCATCCAGGCCGAACACCTGGGAAGCCAGCTGCTCTTTGCTCATCACTCGACCGGGCCGCGCAATCAGCGCTTCCAGCACCGCTTGCTCTCTGGACGTCAGGGTCAGCAGTTCTTCGCCAAGGGTGAAGCGTCGGGTATCGAGATCGTAGACCAGTGCGCCGCAACGTTGCTGGCGCTCGCCGCCCAATACACTGCGGCGCAGCAGCGCCTTGACCCGAGCTTCCAGCTCCGAGAGCTCAAACGGCTTGGCCAGATAGTCATCGGCGCCCAGATTGAGGCCATGGACGCGATCCTTCACATCGCTGCGTGCGGTCAACATCAACACCGGCAGGTTTTTACCCCGCCCGCGCAGACGCGCCAGCACTTCAAAACCATTGAGTCGCGGCAAGCCGACATCAAGGATGGCAACGGCATATTCCTCGCTGCTCAAGGCCAGATCGGCGGCCACACCGTCGTGCAGGACATCCACGGTCAAACCAGCGCTTTTGAGCGCCTGCGCCACACTTTCAGCCAGTTGCGGATGATCTTCGACGAGCAGAACACGCATCGACTTCTCCTGATTGCGTGACATTAAGAGCGCGGAGTTTACAGGCGCGCCGCTGCCTGTGAAGCACGAAACGCCTGCGAACTCATTTTAGTTGGCACTTGAAAGGTAGCTGAAAGGTTTGTGAAAGCTTCGCTGTTTAGCATCGCGAAAAGGCCCGCAAGTCGGGACCGAAAGAAAAGCGCCACGATGCGTTTTCACAATAAAAACAAAAAATGAAAAACGGAGTTATCCATGAGCAAACCCATGACCAAGCCTGGGTTGTCAGCTGTTCCGAATTCACCCCCCTCTTCTCGTTCCTCCTCGACACTTGCCGGCGTTAGCTTGCAGCGTGGGTTTTCCACGTCCGCGCGCCCGACTGCGAATTCGTCCGATCGCCACCGATGAAGCGTTTCGCCTGAACCGTCGGTTGCTGCGCTGCGTCGCTGCTTCAACATCTAAAGAGCAACATCCAAAAACAACAACTCTTCTGGAGACTGACCATGAATTTGTCTTTGCGTCGTTTCGCTGTAGCCGCGGGTTGCATGATGCTCGCCACTCAGCTGTTCGCCGATGAACCCAAGCGCCCTGAATGTATCGCGCCCGCCTCGCCGGGCGGTGGTTTCGACCTGACGTGCAAACTGGTGCAGAGCGCGCTGATCAACGAGAAAATTCTTACCAAACCGATGCGTGTGACCTACATGCCCGGCGGCGTTGGCGCAGTGGCCTACAACGCGGTGGTCGCTCAGCGCCCTGCCGATGCCGGCACGCTGGTGGCGTGGTCCAGCGGCTCGCTGCTGAACCTGGCCCAGGGTAAATTCGGTCGCTTCGATGAAAACGCCGTGCGCTGGCTTGCGGCGGTGGGTACCAGCTATGGCGCCATCGCAGTGAAAGCCGATTCGCCGTACAAAAACCTCGACGATCTGGTCAAGGCCCTCAAGGCTGACCCGAGCAAAGTCGTGATCGGCTCGGGCGGCACCGTCGGCAGCCAGGACTGGATGCAGACCGCACTGATCGCCAAGGCCGCCGGGATCAACCCGCGCGACCTGCGTTATGTCGCCCTCGAAGGCGGCGGTGAAATCGCCACCGCTCTGCTCGGCGGCCACATCCAGGTGGGCAGCACCGACATTTCCGACTCCATGCCGCACATCCTCAGCGGCGACATGCGCCTGCTGGCGGTGTTCGCCGACAAGCGTCTGGACGAGCCGGAAATGAAAAACATTCCGACCGCCAAAGAGCAAGGCTACGACATCGTCTGGCCGGTGGTGCGTGGTTTCTACCTCGGGCCAAAAGTGACCGACGCCGAATACAACTGGTGGAAAGACGCTTTCGACAAGCTGCTGGCCTCGGAAGACTTCGCCAAGCTGCGCGACCAGCGTGAACTGTTTCCGTTTGCCATGACCGGCCAGGAACTGGACACCTACGTGAAAAAGCAAGTCGCCGACTACAAGACCCTGGCCAAGGAATTCGGCCTGATTCAGTGATCGCCTGACTGACTAGTGGTTGCGCCTGCCAGCGAGGTGGCGCAACCCAGGAGCTTGCACCATGTTGATCCAACGAATTTTTGCCGCGTTTCTGCTGCTGGTCTGCGCCGGCCTGGCGTTGATGGCCTGGCCCTATCAAGCGCCGTTTTCCTACGAGCCGGTCGGCCCTCGGGCGTTTCCCCTGCTGATACTTGGCCTGATGGGGCTGGCGCTGGTGTACATGCTGTTTCGCCCGACGCCCATCGTGCACACCGAAGAAGACCCGAAGCTGGACCGCGAAACCATCATCAAGATCACCGCCTGCGTGTTCCTGCTGCTGATTTTCGCCGGTCTGTTCGAACCGCTGGGCTTCATTCTCAGCAGCATCCTGATCGGTATTCCCATGGCGCGCCTGTATGGCGGGCGCTGGGTGCCAAGCGTGATTGTGGTGATCTTGATGAGCATCGGCCTTTACCTTCTATTCGATAAAGCCATGGACGTTCCGTTGCCCCTGGGCTTGCTTGACGTTCTGGAGAACTGATCAATGGATACTTTCAGCTATCTCGGCCAGGGCTTCGGCGTTGCGCTGACGCCTTACAACCTGATTACCGCGCTGTGCGGCACCTTGATCGGCACCGTCGTCGGCCTGCTGCCGGGGCTGGGACCGATCAACGGCGTTGCGCTGCTGATCCCGATTGCCTTCGCACTGGGCCTGCCTCCGGAGTCGGCATTGATCCTGTTGGCGGCGGTTTACCTGGGCTGTGAGTATGGCGGCCGGATCAGTTCGATCCTGCTGAACATTCCGGGCGAAGCGTCCACGGTCATGACCACCCTCGACGGCTACCCGATGGCTCGCCAGGGCCTGGCTGGCGTGGCGCTATCGTTGTCGGCATGGAGTTCGTTCATCGGTGCACTGATTGCGACGTGCGGCATGGTGCTGTTCGCCCCGCTGCTGGCGAAATGGGCGATTGCTTTTGGCCCGGCGGAATATTTCGTGCTGATGGTGTTCGCCATAGTTTGCCTGGGCGGCATGGCGGGTGATCGGCCGCTGAAAACCTTTATTGCCGCATTGATGGGCCTGTTCCTGTCGGCAGTCGGCATCGACGCCAACAGCGGCGTGTATCGCTTCACCGGCGACAACATTCACCTGACCGACGGCATCCAGTTCGTCGTGCTGGTGCTGGGCCTGTTCTCCATCAGCGAGATTCTGTTGCTGCTGGAAAAAACCCATCGCGGCCAGGAAGCGGTGAAAGCCACCGGCCGCATGATGTTCAACTTCAAGGAAGCCAGTTCGGTATTCGTGGTGAACCTGCGCTGCGGCGTATTGGGTTTTATCATGGGAGTGCTGCCCGGTGCCGGTGCGACGCTGGCAAGCGCTGTCGCGTACATGACAGAAAAAAGCATCGCGGGCAAAACCGGCAAGTTTGGTCAGGGCGACATGCGTGGTCTGGCAGCACCGGAAACGGCCATTGGCGGCGCGGCCTGCGGCGCGCTGGTGCCAATGTTGACGCTGGGAGTTCCCGGGTCGGGCACAACTGCGGTAATGATCGGTGCCTTGTCGCTCTATAACATCACCCCTGGCCCGATGCTGTTCCAGCAGCAACCGGACCTCGTCTGGGGTCTGATCGCCTCGTTGTTTGTCGCCAACGTCATGCTGGTGATCCTCAACATCCCGATGATCCGCATCTTCACCCGCATCCTCAATGTGCCAAATTGGGCGCTGGTGCCGGTTATCGCGATCATCACCGGGATCGGCGTCTACGCGGTGCATGCCACGACCTTCGACCTGTTCCTGATGGTCGGCATCGGCATCTTCGGTTACATCCTGCGCAAGCTGGACTTCCCATTGTCGCCAATCCTGCTGGGCTTCATCCTCGGCGGCTTGATGGAACAGAACCTGCGTCGCGCACTGTCGATTTCCAATGGTGCGATGGAGATTCTCTGGTCCAGCCCGATCACCATCGGCGTCTGGGTACTGACCATCCTGATGCTGGTGTTCCCACTGATCCGCATCTGGCGCAAACGTGCATTGCTGCGCAGTGCAGCGACCAGTGTCTGATCGACCCTTCAAAACCTGGTGGGCAACCCCGCTGGTCGGTCTGCTTGGCGGTTACCTCGCCAGCCAGGTCGGCTGGCCTTTGCCTTGGATGGTCGGCTCGTTACTGGCGATCATCCTGGTGCGTTGCCTGACTCCATGGCAACTGGCAGAAATCCCCGGCGGCCGCAAATGCGGTCAATGGGTGGTCGGCATCGGCATTGGCCTGCACTTCACTCCGGTAGTGATTGCCCAGGTCATGGCGCATTTCGGCCTGATCTTTTTCGGCGCACTGGTCACCAGTGTTTCCAGCGTTGTCGGGGTCTGGTTGATGCGGCGCAGCGGGGAAGATCGTGCTACTGCGTTCTTCTCCAGCATGCCCGGCGGCTCCGGCGAAATGGTCAACCTCGGGGCGCGTAACGGCGCCATTCTCAGTAGCGTCGCCGCCGGGCAAAGCCTGCGCGTACTGGCGGTGGTGCTCTGCGTTCCGGCCATCTTCAAATACTTGTTGGGCGACGGCACGCCGGCCTTCCATGCGGGTTCCGTTGACTGGTGGTGGCTTGCCGTTTTGTTTCCCCTGGGCGCGGCTGTGGCCTGGCTTTGGCAACGTCTGAAGCAACCCAATCCATGGCTGTTCGGCCCCTTGTTGGTGAGCGCGACGGTCAGCATTGTCTGGGATCTACACATCGGTTTGCCTGACGGCGGCAGCCAGGTTGGTCAATGGCTGATCGGCAGCGGTTTGGGCTGTCATTTCAATCGTGAATTTTTCCGCCGCGCACCTTCATTTATCGGCAAGACGCTGCTCGGCACCGCTCTGACCATGCTCATCGCCGCCCTCGCCGCTTTGGGGCTGAGCGCCGCCACCCATCTGGATCTGCGCTCACTGACCCTGGGCATGATGCCCGGCGGCATCGCCGAAATGAGCCTCACCGCCGAAGTGTTGCAATTGTCTGTGCCGCTGGTGACGGCAATGCAGGTGATGCGGTTGTTGTTTGTGTTGTTTCTGGCGGAGCCGGTGTTTCGCTACTGGGATCGGCGGGGGCAATCCTGAATAACACCAAGCCCCGTGGGAGCGAGCTTGCTCGCGAAGATGCCAGAACGTCCAACATCTTCGTTGACTGAACTACCGCTTTCGTAAGCAAGCTTGCTCCTACACTCAAACCGCAGGCAACCGCCACTCAATCGGCGCCATCCCGTTCTGCTCCAGGTACTTATTGGCCCGGCTGAAATGCCCGCAGCCCAGAAAGCCCTTGTAAGCAGACAACGGCGAAGGATGCACTGAGGTCAGCACCAGATGCTTGGTGGCATCGACCAGCTTCTGTTTGCTCTGCGCATGAGCGCCCCACAGCATGAACACCAGATGCGGCTGATGGGCGCTCACCGTTTCGATCACCTTGTCGGTGAAATGCTGCCAGCCCTTGCCTGCATGGGAAGCAGCATTGGCGCGCTCGACGGTCAAGGTGGTGTTGAGCATCAACACACCCTGATCGGCCCAGGACTGCAAATGGCCATGGGCGGGAATGTCGATATTCAGGTCGCGTTTGAGCTCTTTATAGATGTTGACCAGCGACGGCGGCGCGGGCACGCCGGGTTGCACCGAGAAACACAAACCGTGAGCCTGGCCAGGGCCGTGATAAGGGTCCTGGCCGAGGATGACCACCTTGACCTGATCCAGCGGCGTGGAGTTCAGCGCGTTGAAGATCAGCGGCCCCGGCGGGTAGATTTCTTTGCCGGCGGCATGCTCCTGGCGCAGAAACTCACGCAGCTGGTTCATGTAAGGTTTTTCGAACTCGTCACGCAACGCGTGTTTCCAGCTGGGTTCGAGTTTGATGCGGTCGTCGGATGTCATGGTCATACCTTGCAAAACAATGCGCGCGGGCGGTGCTGAAACCGGGAGCAGACCCTATGAAAGCTGGCCGCCAATGTCAAATACCGCGCGCCCCGCTCTGCCGTTTCCTACACTTGATCGCAACTTAACCCGACATGAGGCAATCAAAACCCTGTTGGATAAATGTATTGCCCCCGAGAGGTCACGATGAATCTGCTCTTTGAAGAACTCCCCGCTCAGGACGGCGCCCGAATCGGCGTGGCCACGCTGGACGCGGAGAAGTCATTGAATGCCCTGTCGCTGCCGATGATTCTCGCGCTGCAAGACAAGCTGAACACCTGGGCCAGCGATGACAGCATCGTCTGCATATTGCTGCGCGGCAACGGGCGCAAAGCGTTCTGTGCAGGCGGAGATGTACGTACCCTGGTGGAAACCTGCCGAGCGCATCCCGGCGAAGTGCCGCCATTGGCGGCGCATTTCTTTTCCGCTGAATACCGCCTCGACTACAGCCTGCACACCTATCCAAAACCGCTGATCTGTTGGGGCCACGGCTACGTGCTTGGCGGCGGCATGGGCCTGCTGCAAGGGGCCAGCATTCGTATCGTCACGCCGAGCAGTCGCCTGGCGATGCCGGAAATCAGCATCGGCCTGTACCCGGACGTGGGCGCCAGCTGGTTCCTTTCGCGCCTGCCGGGCAAGCTCGGTCTGTTTCTGGGCCTGACCGGCTCGCACATCAACGGGCACGACGCGCTGGACCTGGACCTCGCCGACCGCTTCCTGCTCGATGAACAGCAGGACGAGTTGATCGACGGCCTGCAGCAGCTCAACTGGCAAGAACAGACCTCGATCCAGCTCAACAGCCTGCTCAAGGCGCTGCAACAGGAAGCCATCGGCCAGCTGCCGGCCGCGCAGTGGCTGCCGCGTCGCAAGCAGATCGATGAATTGCTCGATGTCGGCAACCTGCCCTGCGCATGGAGTGCCATCAGCCACCTGCAACACAAAGACGACGCCCTGCTGGCCCGCGCCGCCAAGACCCTGACCGAAGGCTGCCCGCTGACCGCGCACCTGATCTGGGAACAAATCCAGCGCGCCCGACACATGTCGTTGGCCGAAGTATTCCAGATGGAATACACCATGAGCCTTAACTGCTGCCGCCATCCCGAGTTCAGCGAAGGCGTCCGCGCGCGACTGATCGACAAGGACAACAAACCCCATTGGCACTGGCAGGACGTGGCCAACGTTCCACAGGCAGTGATCGACGCACACTTCGCCAAGGCCTGGGAAGGTCGACATCCGTTGGCGGATTTGTCGGGGTATTGAGCAAAAGACAATGCTTTTGGACGGTAAATCTGATGGCTGCCTCTTGATTGAGCGAACTCCTTACCCCAAAGTAAGGAATTCCAATTCAAGAGGCGTTAATGATGGCTACAGCCACCGTTACTTCAAAAGGGCAGATTACTATTCCCGCCCAAGTCAGGACTTCCCTTGGCCTGGATACGGGGGATCGAATTGAATTCGTTGATATAGGAAACGGTAAGTTCGCCATCATTGCGGCGACTCATTCTGTGCGAGATCTGAAAGGCTTGATTCGCAAGCCAGCCAAACCGGTCAGCATCGAAGACATGAACTTGGCTATCGAAACACAGGGATCGAAAACTGAATGATCGGTCTGGATACCAATGTTCTGGTGCGTTACGTCGCTCAGGATGACGTTAAGCAATCGACCATAGCTTCGCATCTGATCGAATCTTTGACCGTTACCGCTCCCGGTTTTATTGCCATGGTTTCAGTCGTCGAGTTGGTGTGGGTACTGCAATCGAGCTACCAATCCAGCAAATCAGAAATCATCGCGGTCCTGGAAACGCTCTTGCGCACCAGAGAGTTGACGGTGGAAAACGTCGAAACGGTTTGGCAGGCACTCAGGCGCTTTACTGAATCCAACGCTGACTTTGCCGACTGCCTGATTGAGCGTTCCGCCCACGCAGCCGGCTGCGACCATACCGCCACGTTCGACAGTAAAGCGGCCAAGACTGCTGGAATGCGTCGGCTGATTTAAATTCGCCTGCAAACAAGAAACCGCTCGGACCTCGCTCAATATAAAACGGCACTCCATGGAGTGCCGTTCTTCTTTCAACTACCGATCAGCGATTCCCGCCTCGGCCATCCCCACCGCGACCGCCACGGCCATCGCCGCGTCCGTCGCCGCGTCCGTCGCCTCGTCCGTCGCCTCGTCCGTCATGGCCGCGGTTGCCGCCATGGTCGCTGCCCCACGAAGGGCCGCCGCGGTAGTCGCGACGTGGATCGTTGCGATAACCGGGATTGCCGCCGCGATAGCGGTTGTCACCCCAGCCATAGCCGGGCGGTCTGCCGGGCTGGTAATAACGTGGAACGGGTGGCGGCGCGTAATAGCGCGGCGCCGGGGCATAGTAGCGTGGCTGCGGCGCTACATAGATTCGCCGCTCCTGGTAATAAGTCGAACGGTAGCCATTGTCATAAGCATATCCACCTCCAACGACGGTTGCGGGCTGGGTATACACATCGGATTCGTAGTAACCGGGACCTCCATAGCAACCAGCAAGAGTCAGAGCCAGTAAAACAAGCAGCAAGGGTCGTCGATACATGGCGGCCTCCCGGACCGCGATAGGGCACAAACCAGCGACGCTGGTCGGCGTTCGCCAATAGCTGGCGGACAGAAAATAAGACACGAAAACCCACTTCAAGTGCCCCGTGGGGCTAACTATATTTGTGCCGTCACGCCCCAAGCCGGTGCACCCATGCACCATCATCAGCCGATTCAACCCGCATCAAAACCTGCCACCGCGCCACACAGGCCCACTGTATGCGGCGTTGTGCCAAGTTGGCACAACTCTCGCTTTAGCAAACCTGTGCAGGAGACAAATCAGGTTCGCGGCACCACAATTTGCAATAGCCGACTAGGGTTCCGGCTCGCCAGTTAATGGCGAGTGGCTGGTCCGAGAGTTGGCGACCTCCAGTAGAGGTTACACGGCGGGATAAAAGCCCGGGAGACAGGACACCAGTGGTGTCGCGTTGCTCCTGGCCGCCCCTTTTCGCTACTGGAGGTTGTTACATGCAAAAATCCCGTCTGTTCGGTCTGCTCGCTGCAGGTCTCGTCGCTGCATTAAGCCTCTCTTCGGCGCAAGCCGCCGTCAAAAAAGAATTCAACGTGTGCTGGACCATTTATGCCGGCTGGATGCCCTGGGAATACGCAGGCACCCAAGGCATTGTCGACAAGTGGGCGAAGAAATACGGCATCAAAATTGATGTCACCCAGCTCAACGATTACGTCGAGTCCATCAACCAATACACCGCTGGCCAGTTCGATGGCTGCACCATGACCAACATGGATGCGCTGACCATCCCGGCTGCGGGCGGCGTGGACAGCACCGCGCTGATCGTCAGCGACTTCTCCAACGGCAACGACGGCATCGTCATCAAAGGCGCGGGCAAGAAAGTCGCCGACCTTAAAGGCATGAACGTCAATCTGGTGGAACTCTCCGTCTCCCACTATCTGCTGGCCCGTGCGCTGGATACGGCTGACCTGTCCGAGAAAGACCTGAAAGTGGTCAACACTTCCGACGCCGATATCTCCGCTGCCTTCAACACCAATGACGTCCAGGCGGTGACCACCTGGAACCCGATGCTGGCGGATATCAAGGCCAAGCCCGGCGTTACCCAGGTGTTCGACTCCAGCAAGATTCCTGGCGAAATCATGGACATGATGGTCGTCAACACCCAGACCCTGAAAGACAACCCGGCGCTGGGCAAAGCATTGACCGGTGCCTGGTTTGAAGTGGTTGCCCTGATGAACGCCAAATCCGCCGCAAGCAAAGTCGCGCTGGAACACATGGCCAAGGCCTCGGGCACGGATCTGGCGGGTTTCCAGGCGCAACTGGACACCACCAAACTGTTCGCCACACCGAAGGAAGCCCTGGAGTTCGCCAACAGCAAACAGCTGCCGGACACCATGCGCAAGGTTGCCAACTTCTCCTTCGAGCATGGCTTGTTGGGTGAAGGCGCCAAGGATTCCAGCGCTGTGGGCATGTCCTTCGCCAACGGCGTGATGTCTGGCGACAAGGGCAATCTCAAGCTGCATTTCGATCCGAGCTACGTGCAAATGGCCGCCGACGGCACGTTGTAATCCGCGTTCCGCCCAAAGGTCATTGCCATGCGCTTGATAAATCGCCGCCCGGATCGGGCCAGTCGCCTGATACTGGTGATCCTGCCGTTCGCCCTGCTGCTGTTCGCCTATTTCACTGGCTCGGCGACCCGGCTGACGGAAAACCCCAACGACAAGCTGCTGCCCAGTGCCGTGCAGATGGCTGATGCGGTGAACCGTATGGCGTTCAAAGCCGACAGTCGCACCGGCGAATATCTGCTGTGGCAGGACACCGGTTCCAGCCTGAAACGGCTGGCGATTGGCCTGGGCATCAGTGCGCTGCTGGGCTTGTGCCTGGGGATTGCCTCGGGAATCCTGCCGTTGTTCAGCGCGCCGTTGTCGCCCTTGTTGACGGTGCTGTCGATGGTGCCGCCGCTGGCGATCCTGCCGATTCTGTTCATCGTCTTCGGTTTGGGCGAGCTGTCGAAAGTCATGCTCATCGTGATCGGCATCACACCGATCCTGGCCCGGGATCTGGAGCAGCGCGCCCGGGAAATCCCGGTCGAGCTGCTGATCAAGGCGCAGACCTTGGGCGCTTCGACCTGGACGCTGATCCTGCGGGTGATCCTGCCGCAATTGCTGCCACGCTTGCTGATTGCCCTGCGACTGGTGCTGGGTTCGGCGTGGTTGTTCCTGATCGCGGCCGAGGCCATTGCTTCGACCGATGGCCTCGGGTACCGGATCTTTCTGGTACGGCGCTATCTGGCCATGGACGTGATTTTGCCCTACGTGGTCTGGATCACCCTGCTGGCCTGGCTGATGGATTGGGGCCTCAAGGCGCTGACCCGCAAAGCTTTCCCTTGGTATGAAGGGGCGCGAGGATGAGTTTTATTTCCGTACAAAACGTCTGGCAGCAATACGACGATCAAGTGGTGCTCGAAGGCCTGAATCTGAGCGTCGCCGAGGGTGAATTCTGCACGCTGGTCGGTGCCTCCGGTTGCGGTAAATCCACCTTCCTGCGTTTGTTGCTGGGTCAGGAAGTACCGAGCAAGGGCAAGATTCTGCTCGACGGCAAGGCCTTGGCCAGCGAGCCGGATGCCAGCCGTGGCGTGGTGTTTCAGCGCTATTCGGTGTTTCCGCATCTGTCAGTGCTGGACAACGTTGCCCTCGGCCTGGAACTGCCGCGCTCGGCGCTGCTCGGGCGTTTGTTCGGCAACGCCAAACGCGAAGCTCGCGAACAGGCGGCGGTGTTGCTGAAGAAAGTCGGCCTGGGTCATTCGCTGGATAAATACCCGACGCAGCTGTCCGGCGGCATGCAACAGCGGTTGGCTATCGCCCAGGCGCTGATCATGAAGCCTCGGGTGTTGCTGCTCGACGAACCCTTCGGCGCGCTCGATCCGGGCATCCGCAAAGACATGCACGCCTTGCTGCTGGAACTGTGGCGCGAGACGCAGCTGACGGTGTTCATGGTCACCCATGACTTGTCCGAGGGTTTTAACCTCGGCACGCGCTTGCTGGTCTTCGACAAAGTGCGCATCGACCCCCACGCCCCCGGCGCTTATGGCGCGCGCATCACTTATGACATTCCCCTGAACAGCGACCGCCGCGCAGCACGCGCCGCGATTGATTCGCTGCAACAGGCTTAGAGGATTCTGCTCATGACACCATCAAACACTTTATTCCCCGTCTTCGCCGAAGAGCTGCTGCCCGGCGGCGGCCACCGTTCGTTCGTGCTCAAGCGCGGCGAACTGCTGCGCCTGACCGATATCAACGGCAACGCCAACGTCAGCCTGACGCTGCTCAACGCCCATGAAAAAACCGAGCGTTTGAACCTGCCGGACAGCCTCAAATGCCAGCACACCGCCAAACTCACCAGTGGCCATTGCCTGTATTCGGACATGGGCCGCGTACTGGCGGCAATTACCGCTGACACTTGCGGCTGGAGCGACAGCCTCGGCGGCGTGCTCTGCGCGCAAGAAGTCGCGGAGAAATACGGCCAGGGCCGCTATCAGGAACTGCGCAACGGCTTCTTTCGCAACGGCACCGACAACCTGCTGGTGGAACTGGGCAAATGGGGCCTGGGCCTGTCAGACCTGCTGATGACCTTGAACCTGTTCAGCCGCGTCAACGTTGACGACGCGGGCCGCCTGCATTTTGTGCCGGGCAACTCGCAAGCCGGCGACTACATCGAGTTGTACGCGCCGATGGATACCTTGGTCGTCCTCACCGCGCTGCAACACCCCATGGACCCGAACCCGGAATACGCACCGCAGCCGCTGCAACTGACCTGGATGAAAGCCGACGCCAGCGTCGCTGAACATTGCCGCACGTCCCGCCCGGAAAACCAGCGCGGCTTCATCAATACCGATCGCCTGTTCGCCTGAGGAGCACGTCCATGAATCCGACTTCCGCTACCGCTGCATCCACCACCTTCATTCCGGCAGGCGAACCGTCGCTGACTGAACTCAAGGCCGGGCAAACCCTGCGCATCCTAGATCTGGAAGGCAATCAGGCGGTCGACACGCTGTTCTTCAGCCTCGCCAACCCCCGTGAGCGTTACGACGTGCAACGCACATTGCGCCGCCAAGGCAGCGTTTACCTGACCACCGGCAGCGTGCTGTATTCCAACCTTGGCAAACCGATGCTGACCATCGTCGCTGACACCTGCGGTCGTCACGACACCCTCGGCGGCGCCTGCGCCCAGGAGAGCAACACCGTGCGTTACGCCTTGGAAAAACGCCACATGCACAGCTGCCGCGACAACTATCTGCGCGCTTGTATGCATGACGGGCGACTCGGCAAAGGCGACATCGGGCCAAACATCAATTTCTTCATGAACGTGCCGGTTACCGCTGACGGCGGGCTGACCTTCGAGGACGGCATCTCCGCGCCGGGCAAATACGTGGAACTGCGCGCCGAAATGGACGTGATCGTGTTGATTTCCAACTGTCCGCAGCTGAATAACCCGTGCAATGGCTACAACCCGACGCCGGCTGAATTGCACGTGTGGAATTAAGCCCTCGCGGCTGAAGCCGCTCCTACGGACGGTGTTTCATGGGGACGGCTTCGGCGGCTCCTGCGGGCGGTGTTTCGTAGGAGCGGCTTCAGCCGCGAGCGGGCTAGCAAGCTGACCACGACGGACGACCCTCGTGCAGACACATCAATAGCGGGACGGCCCGCTTCCCAAGTTTGAGGTCGAAACCATCGACTTCCGGGGTTCAAGCCATGTTTGACACACTGCTGATCGCCAACCGTGGCGCCATTGCCTGCCGCATCCTGCGCACCTTGCGCGCCCTGCACGTCAAAGGCGTTGCGGTGTATTCCGAAGCCGATGCCGCCAGTCTGCATTTGCTGGAAGCCGACGAAGCTCACAGCCTGGGTGAAGGTGGCGCGGCCGGGACTTATCTGGCTGTGGATAAAGTCCTCGCCATCGCCAAGGCCAGCGGCGCACAAGCGATTCATCCCGGCTACGGCTTTCTTTCCGAAAACGCCGCGTTCGCGCAAACCTGCGAAGACGCGGGCATTGCCTTTGTCGGCCCAACGCCGGAGCAACTGCGGGTTTTCGGCCTCAAGCACACCGCCCGCGCCCTGGCCAAACAGCATGGCGTACCGATGCTCGAAGGCACCGAATTGCTCGACAGCCTCGACACCGCGCTGCACGCAGCAGAGATCATTGGTTACCCGGTGATGCTCAAAAGCACCGCCGGTGGCGGCGGGATCGGCATGCGCGTGTGCCGCAGCGCCGCCGAGCTGAGCGAGTCGTTCGAGGCGGTGAAACGCCTCGGGCAGAACAACTTCAGCGACGCTGGCGTGTTCATCGAGAAGTACATTCAGCGCGCCCGGCACCTTGAAGTTCAGGTATTCGGCGATGGGCGTGGCGAAGTGCTCGCACTGGGCGTGCGCGATTGTTCGGTGCAGCGGCGCAACCAGAAAGTCCTCGAAGAAACCCCGGCACCGAACCTGCCCGAAGGCATGGGCGAAGCGCTGTGCATGGCGGCGATCAAGCTGGCTAAAGCGGTCAACTATCGCAGCGCTGGCACCGTGGAGTTTGTCTTCGACAGCGAGGATCAGCGCTTTTATTTCCTGGAGGTGAATACCCGCTTACAGGTCGAACATGGCGTGACCGAGCAAGTCTGGGGCGTCGATCTGGTCAGTTGGATGGTGCAACTGGCCGCTGGCGACCTGCCGCCGTTGAGCGAATTGCAGGCAGCGCTAAGGCCGAGCGGCCATGCCATTCAAGCGCGGCTGTATGCGGAAGATCCGGGACGGGATTTCCAGCCAAGTCCTGGCTTGCTGACCGCCGTGAACTTCCCCGCTGTGGACGGCAAAAGCCTGCGCATTGATACGTGGGTTGAAGCCGGTTGCGAGATTCCACCGTTCTTCGATCCGATGATCGCCAAGGTCATCAGCTGGGCGCCGAACCGTGAGCGGGCCAGCGCTGGCCTGGCCAAAGCCTTGAGCGACACGCGACTGTACGGCGTCGAGACCAACCGCGATTACCTGCGCCAGATCATCGCCGACGTCCCGTTTGCCAGCGGCCAGCCGTGGACCCGCTGCCTGGAAGGTCTGGTCTATCACGCCGACACCTTCGAAGTGCTCAGCGGCGGCACACAGACCAGCGTTCAGGATTATCCGGGGCGTCTGGGTTATTGGGCAGTCGGTGTGCCGCCGTCCGGGCCGATGGACAGCCGCGCCTTGCGTCAGGGCAATCGCCTGCTGGGTAATGCCGAAGGCTGCGCCGCGCTGGAAATCACCATGAGCGGGCCGTCGCTGCGCTTCAACACGGATGCCGTGATTGCGGTGACTGGCGCGTCGATCCCCATCACGCTGGACGGTGAGATGCAGCTGATGAATACCGCATTGTTTATCGCTGCCGGTTCCAGTCTGGCGCTCGGCACCATCGCTGGAGCGGGCGCGCGCAGCTATTTATGTGTTCGTAGCGGGCTGGATGTGCCGGATTATCTGGGCAGCAAAAGCACCTTCACGCTGGGCCAGTTTGGCGGTCATGGCGGCCGGGCCTTGCGGGCTGGCGATGTGCTGCACATTTCGCCATTGGTTGAGCGCAGCGCAGGGCAGCACATCGCAACGGATCAGCTGGAGGAGTTGGCGGATGTTCGGCAAATTCGCGTCATCTACGGCCCGCACGGTGCGCCGGAATATTTTACTGAGCGTTACATGCAGACTTTTTTCGCCACGGCGTGGGAAGTGCATTTCAATTCCAGCCGCACCGGCGTGCGCCTGATCGGCCCGAAACCGGAGTGGGTCCGCGCCGACGGTGGTGAAGCGGGTCTGCATCCGTCGAACATTCACGACAATCCATATGCCATCGGCGCAGTGGATTTCACCGGCGACATGCCCGTCATCCTCGGCCCCGACGGCCCGAGCCTCGGCGGCTTCGTCTGCCCGGTGACCATTATCGAAGCCGATCTGTGGCAATTGGGGCAGCTCAAGGCCGGCGATAAGGTGATGTTTGAAGCGGTGAGCATCCAGACTGCCCGGGATATTTTCGCCGCGGGCGACGCTAGCTGTAGGACCGGTTTTAGCCGGGAGGAAGATCTCACCGACGACGCAAATGCTGCGAATGTAACACCCCTCTCCCGGCTAAAGCCGGTCCTACGCGATGATCTGCTTTCACCCATCATGCTCGACATCGGCCGCGACGACACGCGCCTGGTGGCCCGGCTCTCCGGCGATACCCATCTGCTGCTGGAAATTGGTGCGCCGGAGCTGGATCTGGTGCTGCGCTTTCGCGGCCATGCGCTGATGCAGGCGCTGGAGGCCAAAAACCTGCACGGCGTGATTGACCTGACGCCGGGCATTCGCTCGCTGCAAGTGCATTACCAGCCCGAGCAATTGCCACTGCAACAGTTGCTGGAGATCGTCGCCGGAGAATGGGATGCCGTCTGCGCGGCCAAGGACCTGCAAGTCCCGTCGCGCATCGTGCATCTGCCGCTGTCCTGGGACGATCCGGCCTGTCAGCTGGCTATCGAGAAATACATGACTACCGTGCGCAAAGACGCGCCGTGGTGCCCGAGTAATCTGGAGTTCATCCGCCGCATCAACGACCTGCCCAACCTCGACGAAGTGCAGCGCACGGTGTTCGAAGCCAGCTATCTGGTCATGGGCCTCGGCGATGTCTACCTGGGCGCTCCGGTCGCCACGCCGCTGGACCCGCGCCATCGGCTGGTGACCACCAAGTACAACCCGGCGCGCACCTGGACGGCGGAGAACTCTGTCGGTATCGGCGGCGCGTACATGTGCGTGTACGGCATGGAAGGTCCGGGGGGTTATCAGTTTGTCGGGCGTACGTTGCAGATGTGGAATCGCTATCGGGAAGTGGCGGCCTTCGATGGCAAGCCTTGGCTGCTACGCTTTTTCGATCAGATTCGCTTCTACCCGGTCAGCGCCGAAGAGCTGTTACGCATTCGCCGGGATTTTCCGCTGGGTCGCTATCCGCTGCAAATTGAACACAGCACCTTGAACCTGGCGGACTACCAGGCGTTTTTAAGCAGTGAAGCGGAAGGCATCGCGGCCTTCCGCAGCCAGCAGCAAAGCGCATTTCAGGCCGAGCGTGAGCGCTGGATTGCCAGCGGCCAGGCCAACTTCGAAAGCGATGAAGCGGTGGCGCCGCTGACCGATGAAGCACCGCTCGGTGCCGGTGAACAAAGTATCGACAGTCACATTGCCGGGAATCTCTGGCAAGTGCAGGTGGAGGTGGGCCAACAGGTCGCCGCTGGCGATGTGTTGGTGATTCTGGAGTCGATGAAAATGGAAATCCCGCTGCTGGCGACACTCGCCGGCGTGGTTCGGGACGTGCGCGTACAACCGGGTTCGGCCGTGCGTGCGGGACAGCGAGTCGTAGTCATAGAAGCCGTTTGATGTGGTCTGTTCTTATCAATTTTATGGAATTTCGCCATGAGCCTTGAAATCACCTTGAGCGACCTGCGCCTGGAGTCGGTCCGCGCGGCCTACCAGTCCGGCAACCTCACGCCCCGCGAGTTGATTCTTGCACTGCGGGAAAAAGCCGCTGCGCTTAACCCTGAATATCATCTATTCATTTACCTGCTTGATCCGACAGAGCTGGAGCCCTACTTCGCCGCGCTGGAAGGTCGGGACATCAACGACCTGCCGCTGTATGGCGTGCCGTTTTCGATCAAGGACAACATTGACCTGGCTGGCATTCCGACCACCGCCGCCTGCGTTGCTTACACCTATAAGCCCGAGCGCTCGGCGACCGTCGTTGAGCAACTGATTGCCCTGGGTGCGATTCCTTTGGGCAAGACCAATCTGGATCAGTTCGCCACCGGCTTGAATGGCAGTCGCTCGCCGTTCGGCGCCTGCCCCAACAGCGTGCTCAAGGAATATCCATCGGGCGGGTCAAGTTCCGGTTCGTCCCTGGCAGTCGCCCTTGGCGTCAGCAGCTTCGCACTGGGCACCGACACGGCGGGCTCGGGACGCGTGCCCGCCGCCTTGAACAATCTGGTCGGCATGAAGGCCAGCAAAGGCTTGATCTCCACGGCAGGCGTGGTTCCAGCCTGCCAGACGCTGGATTGCGTCACGACCTTCACCGCCACCGCACGGGAAGCCAGCCAATTGCTGGGCCTGGTCGCGAAACTTGATCCACGCGACGAATACAGCCGCAGCAATCCGTCATGGAACGATGCCTCGGCCTTCGGTGCGCCGCGACCGTTCCGCTTCGGCGTGCCTCGCGCCCAGGACCTCGAATACTTCGGTTGCCCACAAGGACCGCTGCTGTTCGGCGATGCCATCGACCGCCTGACCGCCATGGGCGGCGAAGCGGTCACTATCGATCTTTCGCCATTTCTCGAAGCCGCAGGCCTGCTCTATAACGGCCCGTGGGTTGCCGAGCGCTACAGCGTCGCTGGCGAACTGATGCAGAGCAACCCGGAAGCGGTGCTGCCGGTCATCCGCGCGGTCCTGGGCAAAGCGCCGCTGGTGACTGGCGTCGAAACGTTCAAGGCGCAGTACCGCCTGCAAGCACTCAAGGCCATCTGCGATCGTGTCATGGAAGGCGTGGATTTTGTGGTTACGCCGAGCATCGGCCGCCCCGTCACCTCGGCGGAACTGGAAGCTGAACCCGTGCTGCGCAACTCGGAGCTGGGTTACTACACCAACTTCGTCAACCTGCTGGACTACGCCGCCGTTGCCGTGCCCAGCGCGTTCATGGACAACAGCATGCCGTGGGGCGTAACGGTGTTCGGCCGGGTATTCACCGATCAGTATTTGCTGGGCATCGCCGACGCACTGCAACGCGATACCGAATTGCCCTTGATTGGCGGGCTTGCCGGACACCTGTCCAAACCTGCCGGCACCGCGCGCAATGACATGGCCAGAATCGTGGTGTGCGGCGCGCATCTGGACGGGTTGCCGTTGAACTGGCAGCTCAAGCAACGCGGCGCGCGCCTGGTGGAAGCGACCCAAAGCTCATCGAATTATCAGCTCTATGCGTTGGCGGGCGGCCCGCCGTTTCGCCCAGGGATGGTTCGGGTCGAGCAGGACGGCGTGGCTATCGCGGTGGAGGTCTGGGAGCTGCCGAGTCGCGAACTGGGTTCTTTCCTGACCGGCATTCCGGCACCGTTGGGCCTGGGCAAAGTGCAGCTGGCTGACGGGAGTTGGGAATGCGGATTCATCTGCGAGCCCTATGGTCTTGAAGGGGCAACCAACATCAGTCATCTGGGCGGCTGGCGCGCTTATCTGAACGCCTGAGCCAATAGATAGTTACCCGAAACAAGCAAGTGCCGAATGACATATTGGCGGGTCATTAATAGTTACCCGCCAATATGAAAGTAACTGAAACGCCCTCTTCGAACTCGACCGACAGCAGCCCGGCAATCGACCTGAAAAAACTCAAGGCATTGCGAAGAAGCCCTGCGACGAAACTGATCGCCAGCTCGCCTCTGCTGCTCAAGGCTTATCAACTGGACATGGATTGCCCGCCGAAGCTGGATGAGTATGTTCGCGAACAGTTGATCCAGCTGTTGCGTCGGCGTACCGCCAAGGTACTGGAACCTGACCAGCTGTTTATTCGCTTCACCCATGATGATCAACCCGCCATTGAACGTGATGGACGGGAACGCTATGCAAAAAAGATCTCCCTGACGGAACTGGCGATTATTTCGTTCGATGTACCGGCCATGCTGGCGCTGATGAATTCCACTCTGGACGACAGGGTTCTGGATGAATCATTTCCAGAATTTACCGCCAGCAGCGCCATGGACTTGATTCTCAACGCGCCGTTGGCAACCGGTTACGCGGCCCTGACCAGGGCTTTTTGGGCCAGGCACGAACAGACCTACTGCGCCTTGGCCAAGCTGTCGTTTCTGCATGACCTGCACGCGCGCTTTTCACGCAGAAGAGTCAGTCTGGATGGTTATCGCCTGGGCCTCGATATCCTGGGCCTGACAGCGTTTCCCGAAAATTCCGAATGCCTTGAACTACCCGCAACCGGCACGCTGTCCAGCGCCAGTATGTTGTCCCTCAACGGGCGCCGGGTTGCGGGGGCCTTTCAGCTCAAATCGCACAACACCTCACACTGTTTTATCCACCAACCGGGGAGCGCCGCCGAGCCCATCGAATACATCAGCGATGACGCGCAACGAATGACCCAGATGCTGCTTAATGCGCTGAACGAGCACGGCGGGCCGCGGGCACCCGACTCAGCCGAGGACGAGAGCGTTCTGCAGGTTGAATTGAGCATTATCGAAGGCGATATTTTTACCGCGGTCACGACTGTGCAAAAGCAGTTATCCCTTGGTTATCTGCTGGGCGATTCAGTCAGCACTGATTGGCTCAAGCCAATCCAGCCTGCTCTGAAACTAGTCAGCGCCGTCGATCTTTGGCAAATACGCCCGACCATCCTCCAGCGAATACCATCGCCGCTGAAAACCGCCGCGCGGCTCATGCGCAACGTAATGAAAGATGAACATGGCTTGGATATAAACCCGGACCAGGTATTTATTCGTTATGTCCGGGGTAAGTCTTTTACGCCATTGGGTAGCGCTCGCGTTCCGGTTACCCAATTCAATACGCCTGAGGGATTGCCAATCAGCCTGAGCCGGGCCCTTATAGAGAATTATCGGGTGGAACACGCCGAGGGTTATCTGGATCATGACGCACGCACGCTGGTGTATATCGATCCCATTGAAAATGGCCACGCGGCCAATATCCAGGAACTTCCGGTCTCCCCGCAGGCCATCGAAGATCACATCCGGAAGATAGACTTCCTGCCGCTCATGACCCGCCGCGTCGAGCGATTCTGGAGCCAGCATCAGGACCGTGTCGAAGAATGTTTTAAAACCAGTTTCATGACGCAAGCCGTGCTGAGCCTAAAATCACGGCTGCTCTTCAAAAGCGGTTTGGACATTGTTGTAAAAACCCTCGAACAGCTCTACGTCAAACCTCGCAGTGGCGCAATCGAACGGACGGTACTGGGCTTTTACCTGCAACATTCCGTATTTGAAGGCGTGCAGGAAGTCTACTGTCCAGGCCTGCTGATCCTGTCGGAACCTGGCCGACCGCATAAGGTTCTGTACCAGGCAGGCATACACAAAGCCTTCATCGAATTCGACAGCGATGAAGCCATCGATCAATACCTGAAAAAAGCTGCGAAAAACCAACAGTGGCGCAAGTCTGTCCTGAACCATGTTCCGCTGCGCCACCACCGACGGCTCACCTATATTCTGCAGATATGGGCCGGCGAGCGAGATCCCGAAGAACCGGTATCGATACTGCGTCCCTGGACCGACACGCTGTACAACCAGGATGCTCATATTGCTGCGGCCCATAAACTGTGCATCAAACACCTGACTGTTTCGCCATTTCGCTATATGGCTGAAACCCTAAGACAGAACGGATTAATGGACGCGCAGGACGTTATCGTGACGTCCAATGAGGTGCTGCTTAAATACTGGACTCGGCAACTCAATCATCTCCAGATCCTGCTGGCGCCCATGTCCTTTTTGCTGACCCCGGCGTTGATCGCAACGCTGGCCATGGAAATCGGTGTTGTATCACTGAACATCGCAGCGGCGAACTTGCCGGGCGCACGCTACGAAGAAAAACGGCAGGCCATGCTCGCGGCCTTGTCGTTGGGTTTTCTCCAAATGGCGCCTTACACGCCAGCGTTGCTGCACTCATTGGGCAAACTCATGAGCGCCGGCAAAATCTTGAAAGTTTCAGCCGCTGCGATCGACAAGACCCGAGGCTTTAGTTCACTGCTCAATAGGTCGATGCACACTCGCCATACCCGCCTGGAGAAATTCTTCGAGACTGACAGCCTGCTTAAAACCTGGAATATCCCCGGCCATCCGCGTTTCGCAACAGTGCCGGTCAAAATATGGAAACTGACACACAAGTTTCTTCTGTGGACATCAAACCGGGGCAAGGCGCGAACGCTGGTGGTCAGCACTCACGGCTATTACTTGCCGTGGAGCAAGAACACGCCGATCCCCAACGGCACCGAACTGCGCGTCTATGCACCTCATGGGCATGCATTGATCGATCCCTCGCTGCATCGCGTGATTCAGCAACACGTAAAACCCTTCGGCATTCTGGACAACCAGGCCAACACGCTGGTCGCGGCGCCAAACAGCCTGTCCCCTTACACCCTCACCGACAAGTTGCTGGCGGGCACATCGCAGTTGGGGAAGATCAAGAATTACAAACTCTCTAAATTCCAGTCCCCTGATGACGAGAGTTACCAGTACATCAGCCATGTGGTTCGCGATTCCAATCTATCGCCGTTCAGCGGGCAACTAGTGCGTACGCCAATGGATGTACTGACGGTGAGAAAGCGCTTCGGCATGACGGATCCAACGCTGGAAGAACTATTCAAGGGTTTGTTCGAGCACGGTATTCATTACGACAAGATCCTGCTGCTGCACTGCCGATGCTCGGCGTTTCAATCAACGATTGGTACCGCGCATGTTTACCCTGCGCCATGACCAAGGGTGCTGCCCATACAAAGCCGGACCACTGCCGGGCGGAACAAATTCGCGATAGCGTGAGTAGTGGCGGCAAGCTAGCATGTAGCCCTGAATATTATCCTCTCTCCGGACACTCCATGCCTTTTCGCTCCGCTATTACTTCACAACGGTCGTTGCTGGTGACGTTAGTGATTCTTTTAGGGAGCGGCTTTCTCGCCACTTCATTGCTCAGCTATTACGCGTCGCGGGCGTCTATTCGCGACAACATCATCAACACCGAACTGCCGCTGACGTCCGACACCGTCTATTCCGAGATCCAGAAAGATCTGGTGCGCCCGGTGCTGATCTCATCGATGATGGCCCGCGATACCTTCATGCGCGACTGGATCGTGGAAGGCGAACGCAATCCGGACCAGATGACCCGATATCTGAAAGAGGTCATGGATCATTACGGCGCCTACACCTCGTTCTTTGTTTCCAACAGCAGCTTGACGTATTACCAGGCCAAAGGCGTGCTCAAGAAAATCGACGCCCGCGAACCCCGCGACGTCTGGTATTACCGCGTCCGGGACATGGCCTCGCCGTACGAGATCAACGTCGACCCGGACATGGCCAATAAAGACAGCCTGACCTTCTTCATCAACTACAAAGTGTTTGACTACGACAACCGCTTCATCGGCGCAACCGGGGTCGGGCTGACGGTCGATGCCGTCATCAAATTGATCGACCGCTATCAACAGCGTTATCAGCGCAGCGTGTACTTCGTCGACACCTTCGGGCGCATCGTCCTGACCGGTGCCGAGGGTGGTCCGAATGGCGCTGCCATCGGCCAGTCGCTCAACAAGTTGCCAAGCATGAGCGAGCTGCACAAGCAACTGCCCAAACCGCGCAGTGGCACGTATGAATACCAGTCAGAAGGTCGCGAGCACTTTCTCAACATCCGCTTCATTCCCGAACTGAACTGGTACCTGTTCGTCGACAAGCGCGAAGACACAGCGCTCACCGATATTCGCCAATCGCTGTACCTGAACCTGCTGATCTGCCTGATTGTCACGCTGGTGGTCGTGTTGCTGCTGCATCGCCTGATCAACCGCTTCAAATACAGGATTGAAACCCAGGCCACCCTCGACAGCCTGACCGGCCTGCCCAATCGGCGCGGCTTCGACCTGCTGGCGTCGAAAACCCTCAAGGACACCCAACGCGAGGCCAAGCCGCTCACGGCGATGCTGCTGGACCTGGATCACTTCAAGCAACTCAACGACAGCCATGGTCATCTGGCGGGCGACCAGGTGCTGGCCGGATTCGCGGAGGATCTTAAAAGCTGCCTGCGCCAGTCGGACATCATTTGTCGTTGGGGCGGTGAAGAGTTCATCATCCTGCTCAAGGGCAGCGACACCAGAAGCGCCCAACGTATTGCCGAGAAAATTCGTCTGTTGGCCGAGCAACACACCTACGTCTTCTCCGGCACACCCTTGCAAGTCACCGTCAGCGTCGGCCTGGCCGAACTGCAAGAGGATGATACATTGCAAACCCTGATCGCCCGCGCCGACCGCGCGTTGTACGCCGCCAAGCAAAATGGGCGCAATCAGGTGTTTACCGAGGAAACGGCGAGCGCATGAGCACTTCAAGCGTCGATCCGGACCGCTGCCCGGCATGCGGTTCCAGCAACCGCTGCTCCCTGGCGGACCCACGCACCGCCGATCAGGCCTGCTGGTGTTTTTCGGTGGCAATCGATCCGGCAATCATTGGGGCGCTGCCGCCAGAGGTGCGCGCCAAAGCGTGCCTGTGTCCACGCTGCGCCGGTATCGAAAACGCCACCGCTGACAAATCCGCTTCGTAGATCGCGTAACCTGTCGCCTTCCCAACTCATATTGCCAAACCCATGCGTCTCGATCGTTTCCTCAGCAACCTGCCGCGCTTCAATCGCAAGGACGTACGCCTCGCTCTGGCAGGCCGACGGGTAAAGGTGGATGGTCACGTGATCAGCGATGCGCACCATGATGTGCGTGAGTTCAGCTGCGTCGAGTTTGATGGCGAAATCCTGCAGGCTGGCAAACCGGCCCGCTACTTCATGCTGCACAAGCCTCAGGGCTGCGTCAGCGCCACCGTCGACCCGCAGCACCCGACCGTCATCGACCTGCTGGACGAGCCGGATAAACACGATTTGCACATTGCCGGTCGGCTGGACTTCAACACCACCGGTCTGATGCTGATCACTAATGACGGGCAATGGTCGCGTCGGCTAACGCTGCCGCAGACCAAGTTGCCGAAGATCTACTATGTTGAAACCGAACAGCTTATCGACGACCGCTACGTCGAGAAATTCGCCGCCGGTTTTTACTTCGCTTTCGAAGACATCACCACTCAGCCAGCCCGATTGACCCTGCTCGCCCCGCGCTCGGCCAGACTGGAAATCGTCGAGGGACGCTACCATCAGGTCAAGCGCATGTTTGGTCACTTCGATAACAAAGTGCTGCGCCTGCACCGCGAAAGCATGGCCAGCCTGAGCCTGGACCCCGGTCTAGAGCCCGGGCAGTACCGCGCGTTGCAACCTGCGGAAATCGCGGCTATCGGCTAAGCGCCTACCGCCGGGCAGACCGCGCCGTTCAATGTACGAACGGCACTTGCGGGTTTGCCTATCCCCTGCTTGAATCCAATCGTCGGTCCACATGTGACCGATGAGTCATGAACGTATTCTAAGAAATCCTTTTGTCGACCAGAGCCCCGGCTCCCGACAAATCGCCCGCCAATAACAATACCTGTCGAACAGATAGTTTCGGATCGACCTGGGCCCCTTAAGGCGAATGCCAACCTGTCACGAAACTCGTGCAATTTCGATTGCGCGCAAAACTGTTTACGCCAGGAGACATACGATATGAGGCCAGAAATCGCTGTGCTTGATATACAGGGACAGTTTCGGGTTTACACGGAGTTTTATCGGGCAGATGCCGCAGAGAAGACCATCATTCTGGTCAACGGCTCACTGGCCACCACTGCGTCATTTGCGCAGACCGTGCGTAACCTTCATCCCCAGTTCAACGTGGTGCTTTACGATCAGCCCTATGCGGGCAAATCCAAGCCCCACAACGTCAACGCAACGCCGTTGACCAAAGAAGCGGAAGGCCAGATCCTGCTGGAACTGATCGACCATTTCAACGCCGAACACATCATGTCGTTCTCGTGGGGCGGCGCGGCGGCGCTGGTTGCGCTTTCGCTCCGACCACAACGGATCGAGAAGGCCGTGATCAGTTCGTTCTCGCCGGTCGTCAACGAGCACATGCGTGATTATCTGGAGCGCGGCGCCCTGCACCTGGGTGCTCATGCGCGTTATGAAGTGGGCAACCTGGTCAATGACACCATTGGCAAACACTTGCCGCCGTTGTTCAAGCGTTTCAACTACCGGCACGTCAGCAGCCTGGAAACCCATGAATATGACCAGATGCACTTTCACATCAGCCACGTCCTGAACCTGGATCAGAACGAGTACCTGAACGCCGCAAAAAACATCAATGTGCCAGTGCTGTTCATGAACGGCGAATGGGACGAATACACAGCTCCCACCGATGCCAGACTCTTTGACCGGGTAGTGAAAAACAGCACGTTCACGACGATACGCGCCACAGGGCATTTCCTGGACATGGAACACAAGGCCGCCTGCCGCGACTCGCGTTTCGCGTTGCTGGACTACCTCACACCGCCAACGCCAACACGCAGCCGTCAGACCTTCCATTACAGACAGGCCCAGACAGAACATGCCTTCGCCCTCTGAACCCAACGCTCGACCGAGCCGGGGAACCATTCGCCAGCGCAACAACGCCGTAATCGGCGAATGGGCTCCGTAGATATAAGTCGGGTTTAATGGCTGGCAGGAAATTAGCGCTTCAATTCAGCCGCCCATTCTGGTACAAAGTCAGCCGCTCAGAGCGGGTGTCGTATAATGGCATTACTCCAGCTTCCCAAGCTGATAACGAGGGTTCGATTCCCTTCACCCGCTCCACTTTTTCAAGGGTTTCAGGCGTATCAGCGTGAAACCAAGCGTGCTTGGTGACAGTTTGCGTGTAGGCAAGCTGATACTAGAGAGAAAGAGAACATTCCGTCGCCCTCCCCATAGGCCGTTCCCGTTTTTATGTTGCCCCACGGGAAACAGGTATTTTAAGTAAGTTTTCTTCCCCCGGTGCGCAGTGACCTGCTGCCTCTTCGGCATGAACGATCCACCTTTGGCCTCAAAGCAGATCCCTTGTCGCCAGTTGCCGAGACGGCAGCGCGCAAGCTGATCGATGCCGCACAAACGTTGCTTACCGACAGTCCCGAGTATCTATTCGGCCAATGGTCGACTGCTGATGTTGATCTGTCTTTGATGCTCAACCGGCTGATGCTTGTACAGGTACAACGCGGCAGCATTCGAGGTCATCAGCGCTGACCACGACTTTTACCACTGCACAACGACCGGCGGGAATGGTGCCGTCTTTTATCGCGTCCTTGTTTGCTCCGATTGATTGATCAGTGCCTGCGCATAAGTCCAGACCATATTCTTCCAACGCCGCAGTGCACGGGTTGGAATGAATACATTGAAGGTCGGGCTAACCGGATCGCGACATCACTATTCTTCTCGGGCAAGTCTCGCGACCACCAAATCTGCACGAACCTAACCCAACGCCTGAGTTACCACCGCGAACTGTTCAGACGCGCTGGAGCCTTTGGGGGCCGGGCCGCGGGACATTTGTACGGCGGCTCCTACATCAGTGAAACCGAAGGTTTCAAGCCAGCCCCCTAAACCGCTGTTTTGGGTAACGTCGATGCGCACGAAGCATCCAGCGGCGCCTTGCAGTAGCGAGCTGATCATCGCTCTGGCTTGCCGGGAAGTTTCGGCAATAACCGGACCGACACAGCTACCGCGTCCAAAAGGTCGCAGCACGGCAAAGCCGATCAATTCACCGTCCTGTTCAACGCCACAGATTACTTCACCAATCGATAAAATCCCGCTCATCACAGGTTGCCGATCCATACCCGTGGCCGCCGATGCCAAGGCCAGCAGCGCCGCATGGTCGTGGCTGTCCAGCAGACGTAACGTAACGCCAGGTTCAAGTTCGCTGGTCACAACCCCGGCAGGTACGGTGCCTTGATATTGATGTAACTGGTTGTAGGCCACGAAACCCTGACTGACGTACAACGGGGTTCCGGCAGCGGTAGCGGCGAGTGTGGCCGTGGTGCCTGCACTGGCTTCGAGCGCCAGGTTCATCATCTTGCGACCAACCCCCTGTCCTTGGCGCTCGTCAGCCACAATCACCAGTCCGACGGTGCTGAAGTCACCTTGAAGACAGCAAAACGCCGTCGCAAAAATCCCCTGCTCATCTTCAGCCACAAACCCCTTGCTGACGCTGTGCATGAACTGCCAGTCCTCAAGCCGATGCGGCCATTTGAGCTTTTGCGAAAGGGCATGAGCGGCGATCAAATCGGCATCGATCATAGGTCGCAGACGCACTGCGACATGGGGCAAGGTCGTGGACATGAGCAAACTTCCTGATAGAGGTTGAGCGCACTCTGGCACTGCGCAGACGATATTTCCAGCCTTGCTCCGGGCCCTTGCCCGCCTACCTGAGGCCTTGAAACATACCCATTCAGGCACTTTCAGCAGATTTAACTGGTGCGTAAAAAAATCAACGGAGTTACTGCCATTGCACGCCCCTGACTCGGCAGCATGTGCCGTGAAAATATTTCTAGGATGGAGCATAAGTTTTTATTTCCCGCGCTCGGAGTTCGCCATGACATCTTTCAATCCATTGCACGTCAGCGTGCGTTGTGCACATTTCATCGGCGGCCTCTACCGCGATGCACCCGCCTTGATGGATATTGCGCGACCCTCCGATGCGCAGTTTTATGCCGGGTTGCCGATTGCCGACGAGGCCCTCGTCGATGAGGCCGTGGAAAATGCCTGGCGCGCATTCAAGACCAGCGACTGGGCCTCTCGCCCGCCCCGTGAACGGGCAAGGGTCATGCGTCGCTGGGCGGACCTGATCGAAGCCGATGTTGCGACCCTCGCCCCGCTCGAGTCGGTTGGTTCGACCCGCCCCATCAGTGAATCCATCGGTTGGGACGTTCCATCGGTAGCCGAGGGTGTGCGCTTTTTTGCCGAATTCGCCGACAAGGTCGGTGGAGACGTGGCAGCGACTGCGAAAGACCACATAGGCATGCAAATCAGCGAGCCATACGGCGTGATCGGCGCCATCGCACCCTGGAACTTCCCGATGAGCATGGCCTGCTGGAAAGTCGCTCCCGCACTGGCAGCTGGCAATGCCGTGGTGCTCAAGCCTTCGGAAATGACACCGTTTTCCTGCCTGCGCCTTGCAGAGTTGGCGATTGTCGCGGGCCTGCCCGCCGGGATTTTCAATATTGTGCAGGGCGACGGCCGGACCACCGGCGCGGCCCTTTGCAGACATCCGAAGATCAGTAAAGTGACCTTTACCGGTTCCACCACTACCGGCTCCGCGATCATGACCGCGTGCGCCGAGAGTGGCCCAAAACCGGTGACTCTGGAGCTGGGCGGGAAAAGTCCACAACTGGTGTTTGCTGATGCACCCGACCTGACCCGCACTGCCCGTAGCATTGCCAAATCCATCACCGGCAATGCCGGCCAGGTGTGTGTAGCGGGATCGCGACTCATCGTTCAACGAGCAGCCCTGGAGCCGCTAATCGCGGAAATCCAGCGCGCGTTCGCACTGCTCAAGCCAGGTCGAACCTGGGACGCTGACACCAGCCTGGCGCCAATCATTTCCTCCACGCAAGCCAGCCGCATCGACAACATCGTGAGCCGTGGCATCGAGGCCGGCGCCGAGGTCCTGATCGGTGGCAGGTTGCTCGACACGCTCGACGGCGGCGCCTATTACGCACCGACGCTGCTAATGGGGGTCGACGCCAACAATCCTGCGGTGCTCGAAGAAATTTTCGGTCCCGTGCTTACGGTGCAAGTGTTCGACGATGAAGAAGAAGGCCTCGCGCTGGCCGACCACCCGGTTTATGGGCTGGCGGCTGGTGTGCACACCGCCGACCTGGGCCGGGCGATGCGCGCCGTTCGCAGGCTGGAAGTCGGTACCGTCTGGATCAACCGCTACGGGCGCTCGGCAGACTGGATCATCCCTACCGGCGGCTACAAACGCTCCGGTATCGGCAAAGACCTGGGCCGTGCGGCCTTTGAAGCCAACCTGCGCTTCAAGAGTGTCTTGATCGATATCGCCCAATATTGACAGCGCTACGAGCGCCCGGCAGGACGTGCTGCAGCCATGCTCGAATTCCATCTTTCGTGATGTGGCCGACGCGGGATAACGGCGCATCTGCTGAGGCTCGAATGTTGTAATCAATACCGGGGCGCGGCTGCGATGTCAGCCCCCTTAACCTACCTGACACGCATTTGAGCAGAGGGCATTACGATGGGGCTACGCATCGGTGTGGACATTGGCGGCTCCTTTACCGATTTCGCGGTTCTGGATGACGAACACGGGACCTTGCAGACCCTTAAAGTGTTTTCCCGGCCCGACAGCCCCGGCAGTGAAGTCCTGCTAGGCATACAAGGCTTGACCGAGCGCTACGGCATCGACCCGCGCGATGTGGTGCACTTCACCCACGGCACAACCGTTGGCGTTAACGCCGTGGTGCAACGCAAGGGGGTGCGTCTGGGCATGATCACCACTCGTCATTTTGAAGACGTGCTGGACATTGCCCGCCTGAAAATTCCGGACATGTATCACCTGATGTCCAACCGCCCGCCAGCATTGATTCCTCGGGACCGGGTCTATGGTGTCGATGGTCGCCTGAATGCCGACGGCGGCGAGTTGACCCCCGTCGATGAACATAGCGTGCTCGATGCCGTGGAAGGTTTGCGCCGCTCGGGTTGCGAAGGCGTGGTGATCTCTCTGCTGCACAGCTATCGCAACCCGATGCATGAACACCAGGTCAAAGCGATCATTGAAAAGGCCATGCCCGGATTTTTCGTGTCCTGCTCTGCGGATGTCTGGCCGATCATTCGTGAATACGAACGCACCCTGACCGCTGTCATCGGCGGCTATGTGCAGCCCAAAGTAGCACATTACCTGGGCTCGCTGCAGAACGCTTTGCGCGAAGCGGGCGTGCCGGCAGAGTTGAAGGTCACCAAGTCCAACGGCGGCATCATGAGCGCCGAAAGCGGCAAGACCCAATGCGTGCAGATGATCCTGTCCGGCACCGCATCGGGCGTGATCGGCGCGGCTTATATCGCGCAGCTGTGTGAACTGCCTAACTGCATGAGCCTCGACATCGGTGGCACAACCGCTGACGTAGCGCTGATCGTCGATGGTCAGCCGCAATACGCGACCGGCGAATACATCGGTGATTATCAGATCCACATCCCATCGGTATCGGTGTCGTCGATCGGCGACGGCGGCGGCTCGATTGCCT
Source organism: Pseudomonas syringae (assembly GCF_001698815.1). Taxonomy (GTDB): domain Bacteria; phylum Pseudomonadota; class Gammaproteobacteria; order Pseudomonadales; family Pseudomonadaceae; genus Aquipseudomonas; species Aquipseudomonas syringae_A. Next base: position 157,557 of record NZ_LGSI01000067.1, read on the forward strand.
GGGTTGATGAGTTTGGCGTGCTGAAAGTCGGTCCCGAAAGCGCTGGTTCGAGCCCGGGCCCGGTGTGCTACGGACGCGGAGGTACTCGCGCCACTATCACCGATGCCTTCGCCGTACTGGGTGTTCTGGGTCAGGCAGATCTGGGCTACAACGCTGTTCAGGTTGACGAACAGGCGGCCCGTCAGGCGCTCGAACCACTGGCCAAAACCTTGGGTTGCGACGTGTTGCGAACCGCCGAAGCGATCATCAACGTCTCGGTGTCCGGCATGTACACCGGCGTCAGCCGTATCGTTTCGCGCTTCGGCATCGACCCTCGTATCTTCGCGCTGATTCCATTCGGCGGTGCTGGCCCTATGCTCTCGTGCCACCTGGCGCGGGCGTTGAACATGCGCGAAGTCGTGGTGCCCACTACCCCCGGCGTATTGAGCGCCCTGGGCGGCCTGATTGCCGATACGCGTAACGATTTCGTCAAAACCACGTATTACGACCTGTCCGTGGCTAGCCTGCAGCGTCTGACCGATGATCTGAATGCATTGGAAAAAGACGCTCGGGACTGGATTAAAACCCAGACCGATGACCCGGATGGTGCTCAGGTCCAGGTTTCGGCGGACATGCGCTACAAAGGCCAGTCCTTCGAAATCGATACTCCGGTCAACGTCGCGGCATTGCGCGAGGGGAATCTGGCGGACTTCACGGCGACGTTCCACGAACAACACGCCCGACTCTATGGCCACAGCGATCCCGCCGCACCGATTCAGGTGGTGGCCCTGCGGCTGGTCATTAGTGCAGAAACACCAAAACCTCGCCTGCAGCCTATTGCAACCGGCACCGGCACGCCGAAAGTACAGGCACACATCAAGGTCTGGCTGGATGCTGCTTATCACGAAGTTCCACTGTACCTGCGCAGCGATTTGCTGGCGGGGCAGACATTCAACGGCCCGGCGGTCATCGCCCAGGACGACACGACTACCTGCGTGCTGCCTGGTTTCAATGGGCGAGTTGACGTCTACGGCACTCTCATTCTCACCAACGTGAACGTTGAGGTCTGATCAATGTCAATCGACAAGACAGCTCTGCAGATTTTCGCCAACTACTGCAGCGCAGCGGCCGAAAGCATGGCTTATACGCTGGTCCGCACGGCGCACTCCACATTCGTCAAAGAGACCGAGGACTTCTCCTGCGCAATGCTGACGCCGGACGGCCAGACCTTCGCATCACCCAAAACCCTGGGGGCCACGTGGTACACAGGCCTGGATTACAAGGCCGTAATCGATCTGATCGACGACTATCGCCCCGGCGATATTTGCATGACCAATGATCCGTACAGCGGCTATGTCGCAACACACTCCCCCGACATTGTGATGTGGAAACCGGTGTTTTACGAAGGCCGTATCGTCTGTTTCGTAGGCGGTCACATCCACAACACCGACGTGGGCGGTGCGGTACCCGCATCGCTATCACGCACCTTGACCGAGATTCATCAGGAAGGGATTCGTTTCCCTCCGTGCAAGATAGTGCGCGAAGGCGTACTGGACGAAAGCCTGCTGCACATAATGTCGATCAACGTCCGAGCCCCGGAACAGAACCTTGGCGACCTCAAGGCCGAGATCGGCATGTTGATGACCGGTGAGCGCCGCGCGCTGGAGATCATCGAACGCTTCGGCATCGAGACCTTTGAATCCGGCATGCAGGCCCTGCTCGACTACGGCGAGCAACAAGCCCGCACACTGGTCCGCGCAATGCCGGATGGTGAATACTTTTTCGCCGAATATGCCGATGAAGACAGCGTCAATGGCAAGCCATTGCGTGTCGCTCTGACCCTGCGCATTCAGGGCGACGAGTTGGAGATGGACTACAGCGGCAGCGACCCGCAACTGGCCTCGTCGCTGAATATCCCGACCGGCGGCCATGAACGCCACGCGCTAATGCTGGTGGGTTTGAACTACGTGCTTTACACGCTTTCGCCGGACATCCTGCTCAATGCCGGAGTGTATCGGATGGTGCGCTGCATCCTGCCGGAGGGTACGGTGGTCAATGCACAGGCTCCGGCGGCGGTGGGCATGCGCAGTCTGACCTGCAAGCTGACTCACATGCTGACCTTCGGCGCTTTCTCTCTGGCATTGCCGGATCGGTTACCTGCCTGTTCGGCAGGCGGTCTGGCAATCCTGAGCGTGAAGACCCTGGGTCGCGACGGCCGTCAGGTCATGGCATCCCTAGGCCCGGTTGGCGGCGGCGCAGGCGGCATGCCATTCGCCGATGGTCCGGACGCTTCGGGTGCCAACAACGCCTTCCTGCGCAACACGCCAGTAGAAATCAACGAAGCCGAAGTACCGATTCTGGTCAAGCGCTACTGCTTGGCTCCCGGTTCCGGTGGCGCCGGAAAATACCGTGGCGGTCTGGGTCTGGTCATGGAGTTTCAGGTGTTTTCGCCCGGTTCGCTGGTCACGGCGCGCAACCGCGACCGCAGCCGTTTTGCCTCGTGGGGCGTGCTTGGCGGCCAGGCTGGCGCCAACTCACGTTTCACCCGTAACCCGGACACTGACCATGCAGAAGTGCTAGGCAATACAGACCTGGTCAACTGCCAGCCAGGCGATGTAATCCGGCTGGTCGGTGCCGGCGCCGGTGGTTACGGCAATCCGTTCGAACGCGCGCCAGAGCGTGTGCTCAAAGACGTGATGTGTGGCTATGTTTCCCTGGAACAGGCACGTGATGACTACGGCGTGGCGATTGTCGACGAGGTGATTGATGTCGACGCCACCGCCGCACTACGTAATTGCACCCGGGAGGCAGTGGACGGGCATTTCAATTACGGTCCGTTCCGTACCGCCTTCGAACAAAAGTGGACCCGCGAACGCTACGCCGCACTAACCAAGTGCCTGGCAAGCGTGCCGGTCAACTGGCGCTACTTCCTCAAACATCGCCTGTTCGAAGCGCTCGATGCGCACCTGGCCGTCGCGCCACAGGAAAGCGCAGCGGGTGACTTGATCCAGCAACTGTTCGAGCAACAGTGTGAGCAATATCCGGAGTTGCGAGCGCTGACGGCACTTCCTGCCTGACACTTGCACCCTAGGTGGGTGCTCCCGCCATGCAAACCACAACGATCAGCGTCAGCCCTGAAAGGGGCAGGCGCTTTTTTTTGCATGTGCGGCCCCTCTACGCCGGGGCGGCCCCGTTCTTGCGTCACAAACGTGCACAAAACTCCGGCTGGCCTGGCTTTCGCCCTGTCCTGAAGCGCTCGGCAAACAATGCTGAGCGCGGGGTTCAAAACGGTGATTTGTGTTTTGACAGGGGGCGGTTTAAACGGCATCTGCTTAAACGATGGTGCTGTAATGCTTGTGCCCCCGAACCAAACCCTCATCCAGACACGGGTTGGTCAGGCTCCTCGACAACGGCAGTTAAACAGGAACTCATCATGACAATCGTTCGCCCCAAATACATCACCTTCGACTGCTACGGCACGCTGACAAACTTCCAGATGGGCCCGATCGCCCGCAAAATGTTCGCTGACCGCATCTCCAAAGAACAAATGGATACGTTCGTCAAGGACTTCAACGGCTACCGTTTCGATGAAGTATTGGGCGCATGGCAGCCTTACGATCAAGTGATCAAGTCGGCTCTGGCGCGCACATGCAAACGCTGGGGCATTGAGTACAAGGACCACGAAGGTCAGGTTTATTACGACGCGGTTCCAACCTGGGGCCCACACCCTGACGTCACCGAAGGTCTGGCGAAAATCGCTGACAAGATCCCGTTGGTGATCTACTCCAACGCCTCGGACAGCCAGATCATGTCCAACGTCGACAAGCTCGGCGTGCCGTTCCACAAGGTTTTCACCGCTGAAGGCGGTCAAGCCTACAAACCACGTCTGGCAGCGTTCGAATACATGCTCGATAACCTGGGCTGCGGTCCGGAAGACGTGCTGCACGTGTCTTCAAGCTTCCGCTATGACCTGATCCCCGCCGACTACATGAACATTACTAACAAGGTGTTCGTGAACCGTGGTCATGAGCCAAGCACGCCGTTCTACAAGAACCACGAGATCAAAGACATCAGCGGCCTGGCCGCCATCGTCGGTCTGTAACACGCGTATCCGCCGAGGAGTAAGGCATGGCTTCTGAATCGTTTTGGCTGGACACCGCACCACCCTTCACCGGTGCCGCACAAGGCCCGGTCGAAGGTCGTGCCGATGTAGTGGTCATCGGTGCAGGGTTCACCGGGCTGTCTGCCGCGTTAACCCTGGCCAAACGCAATGCAAGCGTCGTGGTGCTGGAATCGGGCCGCATTGTCGGTGAAGCGTCCGGCCGCAACGGCGGTCACTGCAACACCGGCGTAGCGCAGGACTACGCCAGCATGGTTCAGGAGCGCGGCGTCGAAATCGCGAGAGCGTTCTACCAGGCCTATGCCTCGGCAGTCGATACAGTCGAATCGGTCATTACCCAGGAACAGATCGACTGTGATTTCAGCAAGACCGGCAAGATCAAACTCGCCGCCAAGGCCAGGCACTACGATGGGCTGGCTCGCACCTGCGAATTGATTCGCCGTGATGTCGACCCGAATGTCCGAATGATCAGTCCCGAACGTATTCGTGAAGAAGTCGGCACTGACGGCTTTTTTGGCGGGCTGATTCAGGACAACGGTGCCCAGATGCACATGGGCAAGTTCGGCGTAGGTCTGGGCGAAGCAGCTGTAAAACACGGTGCCAGGGTCTTCGAGCAAGCAGGCGTGACCAGTATCAAGCGCCTGCCTGACGGCGGGTTTCGCGTGACCTGCGCGCGTGGCGTGATCGATGCCCGGCAGCTTCTGCTGGCCACCGGCGGCTCGCAGGCTGGTCCGTTCAGCTGGTTCCGGCGGCGGATTGCACCGGTGGGCAGTTTCATTATCACCACCGAACCGCTGGATGCCGCTGTCATGAATCAGTTGCTGCCCAAACGCCGCACCTATGTGACCAGTCGCATCGTCGGCAATTACTTCCGCGCCACTGCGGACGACCGCCTGGTGTTTGGGGGGCGGGCACGCTTCGCCATGTCCAACCCGCGCTCGGATGCCAAGAGCGGCGAGATCCTGAAGACCTCGCTGCACGCGCTGTTCCCAGGCCTGAGCAATACCCGTATCGATTACTGCTGGGGGGGCATCGTCGACATGACCGCTGACCGGCTGCCCCGCGCAGGCGAGCAGGACGGCATGTTCTACGCAATGGGTTACAGCGGGCATGGAGTGCAGATGTCCGTGCACATGGGCCAGGTAATGGTGGATGTATTGGAAGGTAAAACCGAAGCGAACCCTTGGCGTTCACTGGATTGGCCTGCGATTCCGGGCCACTTCGGCAAGCCGTGGTTTCTGCCGTTGGTGGGTGCGTATTACAAGCTGCAAGACCGCTTGCATTAAACCGTTACGGCCTGGGCCGCATCGCGGTGTGATTGGGATATAGGGCCGGCGCGCACTGTCAGCAGCCGGGGCTGGGCAACTTTCAACATTACTTGAGAACCATGAGATGACCGAGAAAAAAGAAGGAAGCTTGCTGGTAGGCTCTGAAGTCAGTGTCGGCATATTCGAAGCGATCAATCGCGGCATGTCCCGACGTGACGCGATGCGACTGCTTGGTGGCGCAGGACTGATGGCCAGCGGTGTAGGTTCTCTGTTGGGTGCCAGCAGTTCGGTGTTCGCCGACGACTCGACAACAGCAGCAACACCCAGGCGCGGCGGCAAGATACGTGTTGCCGGTACGTCCACATCCACGGCGGATACGCTGGACCCGGCGCGTGGCGCGTTTTCCACTGATTACGTTCGCCACTACATGTTCTATAACGGCCTGACCACCTTCGACGAAAAACTGGTGCCACAAATGGGCCTGGCACTGTCGTTCGAAACCAACGATGCCCTGGTGTGGAATATCAAGTTGCGCAAAGACGTCACCTTCCATGACGGTAAACCGTTCACCTCGGCCGACGTTGTGTACTCGCTGATGCGCCACAAGGATCCGCTGACCGGTTCGAAAGCCAAACCGCTGGCCGATCAGTTCACAGAAGTCAAAGCCCTGGCCCCCGACGAAGTGCAGATAACCCTGGTTGCCGCCAACGCCGAGTTGCCTGCGGTGATGGCCGTGTCGCACTTCCTGATAATTGCTGACGGCACCGCTACTTTCACAATGGCCAATGGCACCGGGCCGTTCAAATGTAAGTCGTTCAAGCCGGGCGTAAGCACCATCGCAATTCGTAACGAAAATTACTGGAAACCGGGCAAACCGTACCTGGACGAAATTGAACTGATCGGCATCGTCGACGAGCCGTCCCGCGTCAATGCCCTTCTGGCAGGCGATGTGCACATGATCAGCTCAGTCGACCCGCGCTCGACCAAACGCATCGACAGCAGCCAGACGGCCTGGGTGCAAGCGACCAGCGCCGGCACTTACACCAATCTGATCATGCGCGTGAACCAGGCACCGTTCAGCAATCCCGACGTGGTCGAAGCTATCAAGCTGCTGTTCGACCGTGAAAACATCTTGAAGTCAGTGTTCCTCGGTTACGGCGTCATCGGCAACGACCAACCGATCATGCCAGGTACACCGTACTATTTCGAAGGACTGCCACAGCGCCCTTACGACCCGGAGAAGGCCAAATTCCTGCTCAAGAAAGCCGGTCTGTCCGGGATAAGCCTGCCCATTGTGACCTCTGCCACGGCAGACGGCGCCAACGAAATGTCTGTGGTGATGCAGCAGTCCGCCAAGTTGGCGGGGCTGAATCTGAAGGTCAATCGTGTATCAGCCGACGGTTACTGGGATACCCACTGGATGAAAGATCCGATGGGCTTCGGCAGCGTCAACGCGCGTCCGACCGCCAATATCCTGCTGTCGCAGTTCTTCAAATCCGACGCCGCCTGGAACGAGTCGGGCTGGAAGAACGCTCAGTTCGATCAACTGCTGGTCGTCTCCCGCGGTGAACGCGATGAATCCAGGCGCAAGCAGATGTACGCCGACATGCAGACCTTGATCAATCAGCACAGCGGTGTCGCCGTGCCGATGTTCGTCAGCACCATTGATGGTGTTGCGAAGAAGCTGAAGGGCTATCACGCGATTCCGGTCGGCGGGTTCATGGGGTACATGTTCGCCGAACATGTCTGGCTGGATGCCTGACGCTTCCTCGACTCACTGACGCAGGAGGCCGCGGCCATGAACTCCAAGACTTTATCGATCCTGGGACAACGTATCGGTGGGTTGCTGTTGACCTTGCTGATTGTCTCGCTGATGGTGTTCTTCGTGACTTCGCTGTTGCCAGGCGATGCCGCCCAACAGTCGCTCGGGCAATTTGCGACACCCGAGCAGTTGACTGCGCTCAGGACACAAATGGGTCTGGAAAAACCGCCGCTGCTGCGTTATCTGAAATGGTTGACAGGCCTGCTCAACGGCGACATGGGCCTGTCGCTTTCAAGCCAGGAACCGATCAGCAACCTGATCGGCGGGCGCCTGTCCAGCTCGTTGATGCTCGCCGGGGTCACCACCCTGATCTCAGTGCCGATGGCGCTGATCATCGGTATCGGTTCGGCCATGTTTCGCGGCAGCTTTTTCGACCGGCTTCTTAACGTACTTACAATGTCCATGGTCGCCATTCCAGAGTTTCTGGTCGCGACCCTGGCAGTGTTTTTCTTCGCCGTGAAGTTGCAGTGGCTCTCAGCACTGACCTTCGCCCAGGACGTTACTTCTCCACTGGAATTCATCCGCGCCTATGCCCTGCCCGTCGCCACCTTGTGTTGTGTGATCGTCGCCCAGATGGCGCGCATGACCCGCGCTGCATTGATCGACCAACTGGATAAACCCTACATCGAGATGGCACGCCTCAAGGGTGTCCGCCCGGTGCGCGCTATCCTCGCCCATGCGCTCCCCAACGCAGTAGGCCCGATTGCCAATGCCATCGCCGTCAGCCTGTCGTACCTGATCGGCGGCGCGGTGATCGTCGAAACAATCTTCAATTACCCCGGTCTGGCCAAGTTGATGGTTGATGGCGTGACCAACCGGGACATGCCGTTGATTCAAGCCTGCGCGATGATGTTTTGCGGTGCCTATCTGTTTCTGCTGATCCTGGCCGACATCTGCGCCGTGCTCTCCAACCCGAGGCTGAGAAACCGATGAGCAAAGTACTCGCTACTCAGCAACACCCCGACACTGAGCCTGCGCAATTGCCCATTGTGCCGGAGCCGGTTGCGTTGACCCCGGCCCTCATGAAGCCGACCGCTCCACAAGCCAGACGCCGCAAGCGTTGGCCCGTCAGCGGCATCATTGGTGCAGTGCTCGTGGTGTTCTGGTTATTGATCGCCCTGTTGGGGACCTGGATCACGCCTTACGACCCTGCCAGCATGGGCACTGCCGATGTCTTTGAAACCTACAGCTGGCAGCATTGGCTGGGTACTGATTATCTGGGCCGTGACATCCTCAGCCGGATCCTCGACGGTGCACGTTATTCCATCGGCCTGGCACTCGCCGCGACGATCCTGGCCTGCGCCTGCGGCACCGCGCTTGCCTTGCTGGCCACATTGTCCAATCGCTGGATCGAAGAGCTGCTGAGCCGCCTCATCGATGCGCTGATCTCACTGCCAAGTAAGATGCTTGCACTGGTCATGGTCTCGGTATTTGGCTCATCAGTGCCATTGCTGATCATCATGGCGGTCATTGGCTACACGCCCGGCGCCTTTCGCATTGCCCGCAGCCTGGCGATGAACATCAGTGAAATGGAATACGTCCATGTCGCGCGCACTCGCGGCGAAAACCGCTTCTACATTGCAGCCGTGGAAATGCTGCCAAACATGACGGCACCTTTGCTGACCGATTTCGGAATGCGCTTTGTATTTATTGTCCTGCTGCTCAGCGGCATGAGTTTCCTGGGGCTGGGCGTGCAATTACCGGCCGCCGACCTGGGTTCGCTGGTACGCGAAAATATCGGTGCCTTGAGCCAGGGCGCGCCTGCCGTAATCTTTCCCGCGCTGTGTATCGGAACATTGACCATTGGCGTGAACCTGTTGATCGACAGCTTCTCGGCCCGCCGACGAGGAGGTTTCTGACATGAGCGCATTAATCGAAGTCAAAGACCTGCGGGTAGTAGCAAGCGCTGCCGACGGTAGCGAAACCGAAATCGTCAAAGGCGTGGATTTCGCACTGGACAAAGGCCAGGTGCTCGCACTGATTGGCGAATCAGGTTCGGGCAAGACCACTATCGCGTTGTCGCTGCTCGGCTATGCGCGTGACGGTTGCAGAATCAGCGGTGGCTCGATTCGTATCGATAAAACCCAGGTCCTGGATCTGGACAACGCAGGATTACACGCCCTGCGTGGACGTACGGTTTCGTACATCGCCCAAAGTGCGGCGGCAGCTTTCAACCCCTCAAAGCGCTTGATGGATCAGGTCATCGAAGGCGCGCTGATTCATGGCCTGCTGAGCCGTGCCGAAGCCCGCAAGCGCGCCATCAACCTGTTTGACGCACTGGCGCTGCCCGATCCGCAAACCATTGGTGATCGTTATCCGCATCAGGTATCCGGCGGTCAACTGCAACGCGTCATGGCGGCCATGGCGCTGATCACCGACCCGGTATTGGTGATTCTCGACGAACCGACCACGGCGCTGGACGTCACTACCCAGATCGATGTTTTACGAACTTTCAAGACCGTCATGAAGGAGCGTGGCATCACGGCGATCTATGTCTCTCACGATCTTGCGGTCGTGGCACAAATGGCCGACAGGATTCTGGTCCTCAAAAATGGTGCGGTCCGCGAATGCAACGACACCGAACCCTTGCTGGCCACGCCTGCAGACAGTTACACCCAATGCCTGCTCAGAGCCGCTCAGCCAGAAGCAGCCATGGAGTCGCCATTCGTCGCGGCAGGTCCGACACCGCTGCTTGAAGTTCGAAGCCTGATCGCGGGGTATGGTCCCGAACACTTGGGTATCCCGATTTTTCGTGTTCTGGACAATATCAACATCAGCCTGCACAAAGGCGAAGCCATCGGCATTATCGGTGAGTCCGGCTCCGGAAAATCGACCCTCGCCCGAGTCATTGCCGGTCTGTTGCCACCGGCGCGGGGCAAGGTGATGTTCGATGGTCAGGCGTTGCCAAGCGCCATGAGGGATCGAACTCCCGATCAGTTTCGGCGCATCCAGCTGGTCTACCAGAACGCCGATACTGCGCTAAATCCGGCGCATACCGTCGAGCAGATCCTGTGCCGACCGCTAAAGATTTATCACAGCATGAATGGCGCTCAACGCCAGCGTCGTCTGGCTGAACTGCTTGATCGGGTGCAACTGCCTGCCGGTGTCGCCACACGCTACCCCGGTCAGTTGTCCGGTGGGCAGAAACAACGCGTCAACCTGGCCCGGGCACTGGCGGCTGAACCGGCGATCATTCTGTGCGATGAAGTCACCTCGGCGCTGGATACCATTGTCGGTGCCGCGATTCTGGAATTACTCAGCGAACTGCGCCGCGACCTGGGACTGTCTTATCTGTTCATCAGCCACGACATCTCGACTGTCAAAGCGCTGTGCGATGAAGTGGTGGTGCTGTATTCCGGGCATCAGGTGGAAGTTGGCAATCGCGAGACCTTGAGCCATCAGCCACTGCACCCGTACACCCATCTGCTGAACAATTCGGTGCCGCAATTGCGCACCCACTGGCTCGAAGAGCAGCCGCTGCACGTGCGCACGCCGTATCCGTTCACTGACAACCTGCCCCACAACGAACTCTGTACGTTTCTGGATCGCTGCCCGGTGCGCATTGATGGCGTGTGCAACCTCACCGCACCGTCGATCAAACGTATGGCCGGCGGCAATGACGTCGCCTGCCATCACAGCGGCGAACAACTGATCAAACTGCAATCGCGTCCCCTGCCCGCTCTGCTAGGAGAGCCCTCATGACACCTCGCTTCAAGCGCCTGGGTGAACAAGCCAGGCCGGCCATCACCCTGTCGGTCGATGGTCAACCGGTCAACGCCATGGTCGGCGATACGCTGATGGTGGCTATCCTCACTTCAGGGCCGACGCTGCGCCAATCGGAATTCGGGGATAGCAACCGTGCTGGTTTCTGTCTGATGGGTGCGTGTCAGGACTGTTGGGTCTGGACTGAAGCAGGTGAGCGCCTGCGGGCGTGCGGTACGAGTGTGGCGGGCGGCATGAGCATTCTGACTCGCCAACCGGAGGTCCCATGGAACCTAATGTAATCATCGTTGGTGCAGGACCGGCGGGTACGCGTTGCGCGCAAATACTGGTCAGCCAAGGCATTCGACCGATTCTGATCGATGAAAACAGCCGGGACGGCGGGCAGATTTACCGTCGTCAACCGCCAGGTTTCAAACGTTCGTACAACGAGCTTTACGGCACCGAGGCCGACAAGGCGCTGGCCCTGCATCGCAGCTTTGACACCCTGCGCACGCAGATCGACTACCGTCCGGACACACAAGTCTGGGGCATTTCCGATAACGCATTGCAGACCCAATGCAAGGGTGTGCAACAAAGCGTGCCCTTCGACAAACTGATCCTCTGCACCGGCGCCACGGATCGCCTTATGCCGGTCAAAGGCTGGAATCTCGCCGGTACATACAGCCTGGGCGGCGCACAGATTGCGTTGAAAGCCCAGGCAGTTTCGATTGGTCATAAGGTGGTATTCATGGGCAGCGGCCCATTGCTTTATCTGGTGGCCGCGCAATACGTAAAAGCCGGTGCCGAAGTTGCCGCCGTGCTCGACACTTCGCCCATGACCTTGCGCCTCGCGGCGCTACCAAAAATGCTCGCGCGTCCAGGCGTGATGCTGACCGGCATGCGTTTGATGCTGTCCTTGAAGCAGGCCGGGGTGGCCTTGCACATGGGTATCAAGCCCAGGGAAATCCTGGGTGACGCGCTTAATGGTGTGAGCGGCGTGGCCTTCACCGATGGTAATGGCAAGGCACAGCGTGTGGACTGCGACGCGCTTGCGTTGGGTTATCACTTGCGCCCTGAAACCCAACTGGCTGATCTTGCCCATTGCCAATTCGAATTCGAAGCAGCCACCCGACAATGGGTGCTAAGCCTGGATCAGAATTACCGCACCTCGACCCTTAACGTGTATGCCGCGGGTGACGGCGCTCGCGTGCAAGGTGCCGATGCAGCGGAAGCGGCCGGCCGTCTGGTGGCCGCCACTGTGCTACACGACATTGGACGACCGCTAAGCGATGCGTTCATTGCGCAACAACAGAGCGCGCTCGCGACGCTGGAGCGTTTCCGTCTGGGGCTGGCGCAAGCATTTCCGTGGCCGAGCCAGCAAGCGGCGGACCTGCCGGACGACGCTATCGTTTGCCGTTGCGAAGCCATCAGTGCTGGCGAGTTGCGTGGCGTGGTGCGCCAGAAAGGGGCTTGCGAGGCCAATCGGGCCAAGGCATTCAGCCGGGTCGGCATGGGCCGCTGCCAAGGCCGTTATTGCGCTCAGGCCGGAGCCGAAATCATTGCTCTGGCGGCTGAAGTGCCCGTCGAACAAGTGGGTCGTTTGCGCGGCCAGGCACCTGTTCGTCCGCTGACCATTGCCTTGCAAAGCGAACCTGCTGTGGAGAACGCAACATGAGTGAACAACACGCCGACATCATCATCGTAGGCGCTGGCATCATGGGCGCGGCGAGTGCATTCTTTCTCCGTCGCCGTGGGTATTCGGTACTGTTGCTGGAGCGCGGTCTTGTCGGCCAACATGCCAGCGGTACCAATTTCGGCAACGTCCGTCGCCAGGGTCGCTTCCTGCCGCAACTGGCACTGGCCAATCGTTCTCGCGAATTGTGGGGGCGTTTGCCAGAGCTGATCGACGATGACCTTGAATTCATCGCCTCCGGCCATATCCGCGTGTGCTTCCGCCCGGACGAGATCATCAAGCTCCAAGCCTACGCCAGTGCTCCGCAAGCCAGCGAGCTGGGCCTGACGGTTTATCAGGGTGCAGAAATGCGCGCAAGGTTTCCGTATCTGGGGCCCGAAGTGCTGGCCGCGTCCTACGCACCGTTCGACGGGCACGCCAATCCGCGTCTGGCGGCCCCGGCGTTCGCCCGGGCGGGTGTGCGTGAAGGTGTCGACCTGCGAGAAAACACCGAAATCAGCACGATCGATAAAGTGGCTGATATGTTTCATGTCACCAGTGTTTCGGGCGAGCAGTTTCGTGCGCCAAAACTGTTGGTAACCGCGGGCGCCTGGGGCTCGCGCTTGTCCTCACAGTTTGGCGAACCGGTACCAATGGAGCCTAACGGCCCGCAAATGGCGGTCACCGAGCCGCTGCCTTATGTGTTCAAGGAAGTGGTCGGCGTGTTCTCGCACCGGCACGAAGAAGTTATCTATTTCAGGCAAATTCCCCGTGGCAACGTTATCTTCGGCGGCTGTCATCGCAGCAAACCGAACCTGGACACCCTGCGCTCACCAGCAGAACCCAAGGGGTTATTGATGCAGCTGCCGCAACTCAAACGGCTGGCCCCCGCCTTGACCCGGGTCAATGTGATCCGGACCTGGAGCGGCGTCGAAAGCTATGTTATCGATGATATTCCGATCATCGGCCCCAGCGGCCAGGTGGATGGTTTGTATTACGCGTTCGGTTTCTGCGGTCACGGCTTCCAGCTCGGCCCTGGCGTCGGCGATGTCATGGCCGAGTTGATCGATACCGGAGCGACGTCGACCCCCATCGAGCCGTTCGCCATTACCCGCTTCACGCAACTTCAAGTGTCGGCAGGGCTGCAACTGGCCGGGAGTCGAGTGTGATGATTACACCGCGCAGCCTCGACCTGGTCGAAAAGCTCATCGATTTTGCGACGGTATCCTGCGATTCGAATCTGGACCTGATCCTCTTCATCAAGCATCTGCTCGAAGCCAAGGGAATCGCCTGCACCTTGGTGCATGACGAAACCAGCAAGAAGGCCAATCTGTTCGCCAGCACCGGGCCGGCGAACGAGCCCGGTGTTTTGCTATCCGGGCATACCGATGTGGTGCCGGTCGCCGGTCAGGCGTGGACTGTTGAGCCGTTCGCCGCCAGTGTCAGCGATGGACGCGTTTACGGTCGAGGCAGTTGCGACATGAAAGGCTTTGTCGCCTGCGCCGTCATTGCCATGCTCGACGCCGTAGACAAACCGCTGAAACGCCCGTTGCAGCTGGCGTTATCTTACGACGAAGAAATCGGCTGTGTAGGCGTACGACGTTTGCTGACCTTTCTTGAACAGTCACCCATACGACCGTTCCTGTGCATCGTTGGCGAACCGACTTCCATGCAACTGGCGCTAGGCCACAAGGGCAAAGCTACTTACCGGGCCTTGTGCCGTGGGTTGGAAGGCCATTCGTCACTGGCACCACTTTCGGTAAATGCGATTCACCTAGCCACCGATTTCATTACCGGGTTGCGCCGAATTCAGACGCGCCTGAGTGAACAGGGTAATCGCGACGACGCTTACGACATCCCCTACACGACCTTGCATGTCGGCAAAATCGATGGCGGCAAAGCACTGAATATCGTACCGAATCTCTGCGTGCTGGATTTTGAGATACGTCATCTGGCGACTGACGCGCCAGAGCAACTGATTGACGAGTTGCGGGACGAGACTCAAACACTGGTCAAGTCTGCTCGTCAGTTGTCACCGCAAGCTGGCATCGATATTGAAAACCTCAACAGCTATCCGGGTCTGGACACCCATCCGGCGGTGGCTGCAGTGCGTTTTATCGAGTCCTTTGCTCCCCCCTCGTCGCCCCCTTTGAAAGTGGCGTTTGGCACCGAAGGCGGCTTGTTCAGCCAGCGTCTGAACGTTCCGGTAGTGGTATGCGGGCCCGGCTCGATCGAGCAGGCGCACAAGCCCGACGAGTTTGTCGAGCTCGCGCAGTTGCAGGCCTGCGAGCAGTTTCTGGAGCGCTTGCTGGTAGCACTTTGCTAAGCAAATCCTGGCTTAGAACTTCCAGCTGACCGACGCGGTGAAGTTGCGTGGGTCGCCGTAATTGCTCTGGCCATAGCGTACAGATTGAAGGTACTTCTGGTTGGTGAGGTTATCGATGTTCAGCTGGGTGCTCCAGTGTGGATCGATGTCGTAGCGTGCCATCAGGCCCACCAGCGCATAAGCACTCTGATTCGCTGCCGGAGTATCGTCGCTCTGGATTTCGCTTTGCCATTTCACACTGCCACCGACCTTGACCTTCGGCACCATCGGCAATTTATAGGTCATGGATGAAACGAACGCATGGCGCGGAATGAATTTGCGTCCACGGTCGTTATCGGCATCGGTGATGTACACGTAGGTGTAGCCGCCTCTGAGCTGCAGACCCGGCGCCAGTTCGCCGGACGCCTCCAGTTCTACACCATTGCTTTTGTAGGACATGCCTTCATACAAGTAACCGCCCAGGCTGGCATCGTACCCGGAATAAGTGGCGACGTTGTCTTGCTTGGTATGGAACACCGCTGCCGAGACATCCAGCTTGTTGTTCAGCAGGTGACCTTTGATCCCTGCTTCATAACTTTTGCCTTCCAGCGGGTCGAGCACCTTGCCCTGGGAGTTCAGGTAGTACTGCGGATTGAAAATTTCGGTGTAGCTTGCGTACAGCGAGTACTGCGGTGTCAGGTCATAGACCAGGCCGGCGTACGGAGTGACCTTGCCATGGATACGCACGTCCCGGCCTGAACCGTAGTTCTCGCCGTCGCTGTCGGCGCTGAGCATGCGCGCTCCGGTGATCAGGTGCAGATCATCGGTCAGGCTGAAACGCGCACCCGCGTAGACACTCTTCTGGCGGTCGGTGTAGCTGGAGGTATCGGCCTCATTGGCGATGTCATAAGTGGGCTTGGGGATCGAACCGCTCAGTGCGTCGTCCAGCGACACCGAGGTGTAATACGAGGACGTGCCATACAGCGAGGTTTCGCTATTACGCGAGCGCGCCGCATTGGCCCCGACGGTCAACTGGTGCTCTCGCCCGCCGAGACTGAAGGGGCCGCTGAAGGAGATGTCGCCGTCCACCTCACGGTCCTTGTCCTTGTACTTGGAGGCCAGGCCGGTATATCCGGTAGAGGAGGCGCTGTTGGCGTAGATGTAGAACATCTCGGTGTCTTCGCGGTGCTCCATGGCGGTCAGGGTCAGAGTCGACTTCCAGTCATTGGCGAAGCTATGCTCCCACTCGGCGAAGGCTCGCGTGGTATGGACATCCCAGTAAACCCACGGCTGGGAGATGTTCGAGTTGGTGCTGCTGTAGTGCACCGACTTGCCGTTGGCATCGGTCAGCGGCAGCGCGCCCCAACTGGCGCCGTTGGCATTGGTCTTCTGGTCTTCATAGCCTACAGTCAGCGTGTCGCTGTCGGTCAGGTCGAAGGCGAGCATACCGCTGAAAATGTTCTTTTCCCGCGAATAACGGTCCAGGTAAGAGTTGCCCACCTCATTGGCGTAGATCAGGCGACCGCGCACATTGCCCGATTCGGTCAGCGGGCCGGACAGATCGATATCGACCCGCCGCTTGTCCCAGGAGCCCGCGCTCACATCGATTTTGGCCTGGGTTTCGTAGGTTGGGCGCTTGCGGACGAAGTTAACCGTGGCCGACGGATTGCCGCTGCCCGTCATCAGGCCGTTGGCACCGTGCAGGATATCTACTTGCTCATAGGGCGCCATGTCGATATCGCCCACCAACAGCCCGTTGATCAATGGCATTCCCATGCCGTCGTACTGGAAGTTGGTGATATCGAAGCCACGCGCGGTGAAATAGGTGCGGTCGGTTTCAACTTTCTGCACATTCACACCCGGCGTGCTGTCCAGCACATTACGGATACTGTTGAGCTTGAAATCGTCCAACTGCTCGCGCTTGATACTGGTCACACCTTGCGGGGTTTCCTGTGCAGTGAGGTTCAGCCGTGTAGTGCTGGTATTCGGCTGGGCCAGATAACCCTCCTGCACGCTTTCCTGGCCTTCGGCAGTGGAGTTGATGGTCGTGGATGGCAGATTCAACGTACTGTCATCCGCAAAGGCACCGTTGAGAATACTCAAGGTAATCAACGTAAGGGCGGACGTGGGCAGCGGGGACATTTTGCGCATGAACTGCTGATGCTCCGAAATGTAAATCTGTAAATGACATGCATTCGCAATAGTTACATTTCGCCCAAATGAAAATCAATCCTGAATGCGAATATCAAGTATCCACTTTGTAACGTCGCGAGAGTGCTCGCCGGGGGCGACGATGTGTGCCAGTGACTGATATCGAAGAGTTGCAAGAAAAGCGGGCACGCAAAACCTATCAATATGTCAAACCGGCGCTGCAGGATCAGGGATGGGGACGGGTATTGGAGGTGGCTGACCGTTTGGGAACCGCATTCGTTTTTGTGAGTTGTCGCAGGATTGATCCTGCGGCCAACGTGTGACGATAGTTGATAGCACGCCGGGGTGCCGCTTCGCCAACAAGCTGGCTCCCACGGAGGCTGGATTAAACCTTCACCCGCCGCTCCACCACGATTTCCGGCAGGTCGAGCCGGCGCATGTAGACGCGCAGCGGTTCGGTGATGCGCAGGCGGTCGTCGATGTTTTGTTCGAGCAGCAGTTGCAGGCGTTCGCGGCTCAGGGTCATGAGTTCGTTGTCTGCCGGCGACCAGACGAATTCGCAGGTAGGCGTGATGCTGTCGTCGGCGACGTCCATGCCGAAGGAGTCTTCGCTGAAGCGCACGATATGGCGATGGGCCTTGTGGTGGTAGCCGACGAACCCGGCGAGTTGGTCGGCTGCTTCACAGATAGCGCTGGAGGTGGTTTTCATCAATGACCTCTGGAGAAGTTCGAGCCCGCGATTCGCCGAATCGCGGGCAATGGCGATCAGAGTGCGCGACGGAAGATGTCTTCGATCTGCAGTTGATCGGCAGGTCGCGGGTTGGTCAGGCCGCAGGCGTCTTTCAGAGCATTGGCGGCCAGAATCGGGAAGTCTTCTTCCTTGACGCCTAGCGCGGTGAGGCCCGGCGGAATATCGATGGAGCTCGACAGGCTGCGGATTGCCGCAATGGCCGCACGGGCGCCCTCTTCAGGCGACAGGCCGCGGGTGTCCGCACCCATGGCGTGGGCGACGTCGCTCAGGCGGGCGGAGCAAACACTGGCGTTGAAGCTTTGCACGTGGGGCAACAAGACCGCGTTGCAGACCCCGTGCGGCAAGTCATAGAAGCCACCCAACTGGTGCGCCATGGCATGCACAAAACCCAGGGACGCATTGTTGAAGGCCATGCCCGCGAGGAATTGCGCATAGGCCATGTTTTCCCGTGCGGTCAAATCCGAGCCATTCACTACGGCCTTGTGCAGGTTTTCGGCGATCAGCGCCATGGCCTTGAGCGCGCAGGCGTCGGTGATCGGCGTTGCGGCAGTCGAGACATAGGCTTCGATGGCGTGAGTCAGAGCGTCCATGCCGGTGGCGGCAGTCAGTGACTTCGGCATCTTGGCCATCATCGCCGGGTCGTTGACCGACAACAGCGGCGTGACGTTGCGATCGACGATGGCCATTTTCACGTGGCGCACTTCGTCGGTAATGATGCAGAAACGGGTCATTTCGCTGGCGGTGCCGGCGGTGGTGTTGATGGCGATCAGCGGCAATTGCGGCTTGGTGGAGCGGTCCACGCCTTCGTAATCGCTGATATGCCCGCCATTGGTGGCGCACAACGCGATCCCTTTGGCGCAGTCATGGGGCGAACCGCCGCCAAGGGAAATCACGAAATCGCATTCCCGCTCGCGCAGCATGGCCAGGCCATTTTCAACATTGCTGACGGTAGGGTTGGGCTTGGCGCCGTCGTAGACCACCGAGTCGATGCCCTGCTCCACCAGCAACCCGGCGATCTGTGCGGCCAGTCCGGCTTTGGCCAAGCCGGCATCGGTAACGATCAACGCCTTGAGGAAGCCATAATTGCGGATGGCTTGCATTGCCTCATCGAGGCAACCCAGGCCCATGATGTTCACGGAGGGGATGAAAAAAGTGCTGCTCATGACGGATCCTCATTGCTAACGATCAGCCGAGCGATTGCACAACAACCCGGCGGGGGGAATGCTTGCAGCATGAGCGTTGGCAACGAGCGTGAGGTTGATCCAACTCAAGGAACCGATAGGTTCTCTACCGGCGCTTACCCGGGAATGGTGCGTGTACGGTTGCAGTGCGCCAGGTGAATGACATCGAAGTCATACCTTGACCAGGTCGCAGCCAGCTGGCTCGGTTCATCGAAACTGAAGCGGTACCTCAGCTGAATCCCCGGAAGGCAGCGGTTCCTCGAATCGGCGGCCGAGCGAGACATCGCGTATTTCCACCAGCGATCGACCACGCACACGAGCTGCGAGGCATCCGTCCCCGTCACGCAGACACCTTGCGCCGCAGTGAACAAGGCTCGGATTTGCTCCAGGTTCTTACCGCGAAGAAATTGTTGCGAGATGATCTGCCCGCGCTCGATATTGTTGAAAAGATCGCGGCTACCGCCTCGAACCTGCCTCACGACCTCCGCGAACGGGTCATCGGGCAAGCCTGAATAGTCGTGTTGCGAGGCAGCGCTGATGGTGCAGCCCGGCAGCGACGCGGCGATAGCTGCAAGCAATAAGAAGCGATGGGACTTTCTGATCTGAATGGACATGCTGGAACCTGCGCAAAGGGCGCCAGCGCTTGAATATTCATTCTCTGCGCCAGCTTCGGAGCGCAGGACTTTGCCCGCCGACGGGCTCGGCGAGAATCCGACAGATGTCGGGGGTGGATGATTTTCAGCCGAGTCCTACACGCTCGTAAGACCCGTACCTCAACAACCCGAGACTGTGCTGACAGTCAGCTGATAAAACCGTCCGCCACCAGCAAGGTTTCCAGGCATTGTTCCTGAATCCCGTAGAAGGTTTTCAGTTCCTGGATGCGAGCCAGGATGTCGCTGGACTTGAGCGGTTCGGCGCGTTTTACCGCGAGGATCATCTTGTTTTTGTTGGTGTGTTCCAGCGAGATGAACTCGAACACTTTGGTCTCGTAACCGCAGGCTTCGAGCAGCAGTGCGCGCAGGCTGTCGGTGACCATTTCCGCTTGCTGGCCCATGTGCAGACCGTATTGCAGCATGGGTTTGAGCAGTGTCGGGCTCTGGATTTGCAGACGAATCTGCTTATGACAGCACGGCGAACACATGATGATCGACGCCCCGGAACGAATGCCCATATGAATGGCGTAATCGGTGGCGATGTCGCAGGCATGCAGGGCAATCATCACGTCCAGCGCACTCGGCGCGACGCTGCGCACATCGCCGCACTCGAACACCAGGCCGGGATGATCCAGCCGAGCAGCGGCGTTGTTGCACAGCGTGACCATGTCCTCGCGCAATTCGACGCCAGTCACCTGCCCTTCGGCCTGCAAGGTATTACGCAGATAGTCGTGAATGGCGAACGTCAGGTAGCCCTTGCCCGAACCGAAGTCCGCGACTTTTATCGGCTGATCGAGTTTGAGCGGCGAAGACGTCAGGGCGTGGGAAAACACCTCGATGAACTTGTTGATCTGCTTCCACTTGCGCGACATGGAAGGGATCAGCTCATGCTGTTTGTTGGTCACGCCCAGATCGGTGAGAAATGGCCGGGTCAGCTCCAGATAACGCTTCTTCTCCCGATCATGCCCGGCCGTTGGCGCTTCACGCTCTTGCTGGGCCTTGCTCTTGAACAGCGTGCTTTTACCTTTCTTGCCGTATTCGAACTGCACTTCGTCGGTCAGCGACAGCAAATGCGCGTTCTTGAATGACTCCGGCAGCAAGCCACCGATCAGCTGAACAGCCTCGGCCAGCGGCAGATTCTTGGTGATATCGCGAGTCTTATAGCGATAGACGAACGACAGACACGGCTGATCCTTGACGGTCAGCTGCTTGATGATCACCCGCTGCAACTCGGCTTCGTCACCGACGTATTTGGCCAGGACCAGCTTGATAAATGAGTTCTGCGACAGGCTGTTCTCCAGCAAGCCGAGAAACTGGGCATGGTGGTCCTGGGCAGACTGGGCGGGAGTTGCAGTGACTGACATCGAAAAACGCCTCGGGGCGGGCTGAAGCTGGAAAGCAGCGAAGCCGGGTATTTTAGGCGGGTTGTGGGGTGGGGGTTAATTTAATTCTGTGTAAATCACTCAGCGTCGTCATTCCTAATCCACATACCGCACATGCCTTGCCATCAAGTTTGCGCGTTTGAAGGTGTCGATGTTGTCGATGTTTTCCAGTAGCTGGCTGAGCTGCTGTTTGTAGGTTTCGTCGTCCATATCGATCCAGAAGCGTGGATTACGGCCGGTTTTCAGGTCGTGGGCGGCGGTGGTTGGGTCCAGGTGGCGAAACTCTTCATAGCGCGGCAAATCCGGCAGCGGGCGACTGGTGTCCATGTAATTTTGCAGAAAGTCCCACAGCGCGCAGGGCATCTGCCAGCGATTATCCAGATTCACTAGCGACGAAAAATTGATCACGATGTCCCGATAACGGTGGGCAATGCACAACACATGATTCATCGAACCCTGCCGATCTGGTGCCGACTCAAGATAAGCGTCGAACTCATAAAACGGCGCGGTTATTTCGCCGATGGTGCCGTTCTTTTTGTACTCGCCGTTATTGTCGTAGTCGAATAGCGTGACCAGACCGGTGCGACGGTTTAGTTCCCATATGGGGCCTCGGGACGGTTTTACCCAGAGCTTGGGGAATTTCCTCAAGATTAATGAGGCTGCGGCCCATGCTACATATAACGGAAGCATCGTCACGTAAAACGTTTCATCGAACAAACCCCATAATGCCTCGAAATAAGGTTCGCGAGACTTTGCTGCTAATGCAAGCGCAGTAAGAATGTATATGGGAGTAAATATCAGAGACCACCCTTTCCCAAAAATATACAAGTACGACCAAAATTGGGAGCGTGAAGACCAGAGCGAAAACCTGAACCGCTCATGGTCGTGCCGATCATGAAAATCTACATGTTCGTAAGGCGCGGGAACGTAAGTACCGGCCGCAATTTTCTCTTGGCGTTCTTTACGCATATCTTCACGAAAACGTAGGTTGTTCGGCGAGCGCCGTCGCATAAATGCGTCCGGTGCAAGGCTCAGCGCCCGCCCCCACGGTAAGCGCTTTTTGCCAAAACGCCTGAGCCATGACCGCTCCGTTGAAGCTTGTTGCTTAGGAATGCCGTCTGAACGATAAGCGGTATCTGCATAGTAAGGCGTCTTCTGGGTACTCATTTCGCGGTCTTCGCCCTATTCTCGGTTTCGTCGGCCCAGAACAGCCGTTTGGTAACTTCAAAATCGGGTCTGGCGTAAGTCGACCCGAAGGGGGTTGGATCTTTGGGCGGTGGCGCCGGAAAGACCCAGGTACGCTGCCCGTCATTCAGCGACAATTGAGCGCGCACGCGCCATACGTGATAGACCTCCGGCAAATTTTGCGCAGGTTCAGCCTTATAGGAAAAAGGTGTTTTGACGAACAGCTCCAAGGCGCCCGGCAATAGCCGATAGGCAACTGGCGTTACAGCTATCTGCGAGCTGCTGGTCTTGCTCCGATCGCTGTATTGATCGAAAAAGACTTCAAAGCTTTTCAGATTGAGGAAAGCCTGAGTCCCCAGCTCGCCCGATCCATTCAATAACCCGCTCAAATTACTTTCAATACGAATTCGCGTATTGGCGCTGCGCACCGGAAAAGGTACCGTGGCGCGAAAATCCAGCAGGCCGTCAGCAACGTATTCAGGGTTGCGGTCGATACTGATTCGGATATCGGCGAACAGACTGACCAGATAGTAGAAGGCATTCTGAGGGTCTTGCATGTGTGGCGCGGAGTTATGAGGATCATCGCCAAAGGGTCCTTTTTTCAACCAGTCGTCAATGGGTTTCAACCAGTCGTCAATGGGCTTGCTGCCTAGCCAATAGGCCAGTCCTGCGCCAGTGGCAATCAATAACAGCGCAGCCCAACCCATAGGACTCAAACCAAGGAAGGTGCTGCCCCCAGCGACAACACTACCCAAAGCCGCCGTCAACCCGCCAGAAGCCATGACTAGTTGGCCTATATAGGCATCATCACCCCACCTGTAGGAATGCCACGCGTCGTAAATACTGATCCCGGTAAAAAGCAAACCTGCTCCAATCTGGCTGAACAAGCGGGCGCTGTACTCCTTAACTAGATACTCGCTTAAGGGACCCAGAAGCCGCTCTGCGAATGCTTCCGGAATGGTAAGCACAGTTTTGCGTCCAGCTGCCAAGACAGAATTACTACCAGCCAGCTTCACAGTCAGCGCCTCGAATGCGATAGCCAAATCAAGTCCCGCGCTCGCAACCCCGACAAAGCCACGAAGCCCCTCCTTCTCCCTAACCGTCTGCTCCCATCCGTCAAACTCATTACTTAAATTATAAACCTCCAACCCCACAATCAGCCCCGCCACCGGCACCGAATCCAATACCCGAAAAGCCGTACTGTCCCGCATCGAATCCCGCAGCTTGATCGCACTCTCCAGCCCACTCAGCTTGTCTGCCTTGTCCGCCGCGCGCTTGGCCATGTCTTGTTGCCAAGCGTCGTTAAACCGTTGATTGAGTCGGCTAACCGTCATGGCCGTACGGTGGTTGCGCGGGATGCCGATGACGATTCGTTCTGGCGGCAGATCCGGCTGCGGCCGAGCAAAACCGTGATCCTCAGCGGGGGATTTCATGACGCCATTCTGGTTGCGATAAACCCCGTAGACCTGCGCAGAGCGGCCGGTTTTTTCGGGCATGTCGTCGAGGCCGAAAACGTAATAATCCTTTCTCCGGGCGTCAGCGAGAGACAGGAAGTGCAGGTCGCCAAAGGTTTCCGGCAGCATGCCGCGCAGTTGGGCGAGGCTGCGTCGATGCGCTGCTTCACTTAGTCGAAAGCGTTTGGCGGCGGGGTCTTGCAGTGCAATATGCTGCGCGCCATGCACCGCCCGTTCGGCGGCTTCGATTGCGCCCTGCAGGTTTTCATTGATCGCGACCAGCGCAGCCGCGCCGGCCTTCGCTTCAAGGGTCAGGGTAGTATTGAGGCCCCCGCTTTTCAGCAAACTCGCCAAAAACATTGCATCGATCGTCGAGTACGCACCAGCGGGAGCAACACTGTCCTGTTCGGTGCTGGCCAGCTCCGTCGCCCGAAAAGTGCCGTCGCCCTGATTGATATCCGGGTTGGCGGGTGCCTGATATGGCGCGTCGAGATCCTGTTGCCCGGCATCCGGCCAGAGCATGCGGTGCATTGGATGTTGCGGGTCATTGCTGACTTGAGCGATCCACTGTTGGCCGACGCTGGCGTCGGGGCTGTAGAGGCTGAGGCCGGTCATGGCGTCGGTGATGTCGCCGCTGGCGGCCAACGGGTCATAGCCCGACGGACCCAGCGCCAAGGTGACGAACAGCTGGCTGACAAAATGAAAAGCCGCCGCGTATTTGAAGCCATCGAGACTCAGGTGGTCGGCGAGGCATTGTTCAGTCTGACGTTGTTGCAGGCATTCGCTGAGCAGCGATTGGCTCATTTCCTGCTGACGCCACAGCTGGGCGCGTTCGCTGCTGGCGGTGAAGCGGTTGATATCCAGTCGGCTCTTTTCCTTGAGCATGTCGAGTTGCTGATGCAGCGGGTTCTTCTTGCCGCCGATGGAGTGCGGAACAATCAGCTGTTGCACCAGCAAGGCGCTGGCGTGATGCGGATAACGCTGCGCCCGCGCGCCGCACAGTTCCAGCAGGTGACGCTGGT
>NZ_LGSI01000015.1 GCF_001698815.1 Pseudomonas syringae
ACACAACCCGGTAGGAGGGGACTTGTCCCCGAAGACGCCGGTGCAAGCGCTGAGGATCTTCCTTGGCAGTCCCGACGCCTTCGCGGACAAGTCCGCTCCCACGGGGCTTATGTGTTTTTTCGGGCTGTGCGGTTATGAACGAAACCGCAAAATTCGCGCACCATCGTGGGGATCAATCAGGTAGTGGGCTTCGACGCCAAAGGTGCTGCGCAGCAGTTCGCAGGTCAGCACTTGGGCCGGTTCGCCAATAGCAATCAGCTCACCTTTGTCCATCACCGCCAGCCGATCGCAGGCCAGCGCCTGATTGAGGTCGTGCAGCGCAATCAGCGTGGTGACCGGCAGCGATCGCACCAGACCCAGAATGCTCAGCTGATGCTGGATATCCAGATGGTTAGTCGGTTCGTCCAGCAGCAGGATTTGCGGGCGTTGCGCCAAAGCGCGGGCGATGTGCACGCGCTGGCGTTCGCCACCGGACAGGCTGTGCCAGGCGCGCTTGCGTTTGTCGGCCATGTCCACATCGACCAGTGCCTGCTGAACGATTTCATCATCGACAACGGACCATGGCGTCAGCGCCGACAGCCAGGGCGTGCGCCCCAGTTCCACGGCGTCCAGCACACTGATGGCGTCCGAGGTCTCCGCCTGTTGCTCGACTACCGCAATCATCTGTGCGATGTCACGGCGCGTCATGTCGGTCAGCGCCTCGCCGTCGAGCTGAATCCGGCCGCTGTCAGGTGGTCTGATTCCCGACAGCAACTTGAGCAAGCTGGATTTGCCGGAACCGTTCGGGCCGATCAAGCCCAGGGTTTCCCCGCGTTGCAGCTCCAGGCTGACACCTTTGACGATCAGATTGCCTTTGACTGACCAGCTCAGGTCAGAACACGCCATCACGCTCGTCTGAAGTGCAGGCATTTGCAGGCTATTCATCGGCCACCCTTGGCTTTGATCAGGATTATGGCAAATACCGGTGCGCCGATCAGCGCGGTGATCACGCCGACCGGCAGCACCTGGCCCTTGATGACGGTGCGCGACAGCACGTCGGCGGCGATCAGGAACAGCGCGCCACTCAAGGCGCTGAGCGGGATCAGCCGCCCATGGCGCACGCCGACCAACAGGCGCGCGGCGTGCGGGACCACCAGACCGACGAAGCCGATGGAGCCTACCAGCGACACCATCACCGCCGTGACCAGCGCAACCGTGGCGATCAGGATGACCTGTACGCGGCGCACCGGGATGCCAAGCGCAGCGGCCGAATCGCTGCCGAACATGAACGCATCCAGCGCGCGACGGTGCCACAGGCAAATAGCCAGCCCGATCAATACCACCGGCACCGCCAATGTCACCGACTGCCAGCGCACGCCGCTGAGGTTGCCCAACAACCAGAACATGATGCCCCGCGCCTGTTCGGAACTGGCCGACTTGGTAATCAGAAACGAAGTCAGCGCATTGAACAGCTGTGAACCGGCGATGCCAGCCAGAATGATTTGCCCGCTGCCGCTGACCGCACCGGTGCTGCGCGCCAGCAAGGCGACCAGGGCAAACGCCGCAACCGCGCCAGCGAAGGCGCCCATCGACAAGGAGATGGCTCCGGCACCAAGTCCGATGATCGACACCAATACCGCGCCGGTCGAAGCTCCGGCTGAAATCCCCAGCAGGTATGGATCGGCCAGCGGATTACGCAGCAATGACTGCAAAACCACCCCGGAAATCGCCAACCCGGCGCCGCAGGCTGCAGCCACCAGCGCGCGGGTCAGGCGGTAGTTCCAGACGATGCCTTCATCGATAGGGTCCAGCACGAAACCGGCGCCCCACAACTTGTTGGCCAGCACCTGAAACACCAGCGACAGGCTGACCGGCGTCTCGCCAATGGCGATACCGGCCAGTATCGCGGCCAGCAACACCGGGATCACCCACGCTGCGTGCAGACAGACCCTGCGCAACACCTGACCGCCGGTCACTGCTCTCATTTGCCCGGATCAACCTGATCAATGGCGCTGGCCAGTTCGTTGATGCCGTCAAACATGCGCACCGAAGCCTGCATGGCGTCGGCGTCGAGGATCACGATGCGGTTGTGCTTCACTGCATCCATGTTTTTCGTCACCGGATCAGACTTGAGGAATTCGAGCTTTTTCTGGAAATCGTCAGCGGGGAAGCGACGGCGATCCATACGCGCAATGACCAGCACCGTTGGGTCGGCCTTGGCGATGGTTTCCCAGCCAACGGTTGGCCATTCTTCATCGGACTCGATCACGTTACGCAGGCCGAGGGTGTTCATCATGAAATCCGGCACGCCTTTGCGCCCGGCCACGTACGGGTCGATGTGCAGGTCGGCGCTGGAAAACCAGAACAGCGCCGAAGCGTCGGTCAAATGCTTGGCCTTGACGCTGGCCTGAGCCTTGGTCAAACCGGCACGCAGCTGGCCGCTCAACTCGTCGCCACGGTCCTGCACATCGAAGATCTGCGCCAGTTGCGTCACGGTCTTGAATACGGTTTCCACGGAGAACGGCTTGAGGCGCGTGCCGTCGGCGCCGACCAGATTGTCTTTGCCTTCGCAGTCCGACGGCATGATGTAGGTCGGGATATTCAGCTCGCTGAACTGCTCGCGCGTGCCGACCGCGCCTTGCGGGCCGACCATCCATTCAAACTGCACCGGCACCAGGTCAGGGCGTTTGCCAATCACTGATTCAAAGCTTGGCTCGTTATCGGCCAGGCGCGGAATACGGTCGTTCTGGGCCTTGAACTGCGGCAGGACATCGTTGAACCACAGCGAAGTGCCGACCACTTTGTCGGCCAGCCCAAGGGAGTAGAGGATTTCAGTGCCGGCCTGGCCGATGGTGACTGTTTTGCCGGGCGCCTGTTTCAAAGTCAGCGGCACGCCGCAGTTCTCGACCGTCAGCGGGTAGTGCGTCGGACCGGCGGCTATCGCCAGTGCAGAACATCCAAGGCTGGCAAACAGTACGGCAAGGCGAGGCAACGTCATGAAAGGCTATCTCCATTCGAACGGATGTCCGGACGGCGGTGTAAGGGCAGGAAACACATCAGCCACCGCTGCTGACTGCGGCGGGGCCGGTCGAGCAGGGTCTGGACGCAACGGCGATGAACCGATTCTGACGGATGTCCTCCCCGGACACCCCGCCGGTGGGTCAATTGCCAGGGCGCGCTCTCGTGCAACCCTGATGTCGGCAGGTCTCCTGACTGACGCGTCATCGCCATGCTCCGGCCTTCCCGGGATAACCCAGTGGCATTGATGGAGCGGCTCAGCGTCTACAGTTGCGGGGGCAGTTCCGGTTGTGACCCTGAGGCCATCACGGATTCCCTATTAATCCCGTTTGGGAACCGACGGGCGGCATGGTAATGGATATCAACCGCGACGGGGAAGTTTTCCCGGCGGTCGAGTCCCTGGCCTGGAGATTGCTCGCAGATGACCGGTTGGTGAACCTTATCGGCCGATGGCCGGTCGATACATGCACGCTGGCTGAGTGCTCCGGTAACAAATCGGCGATGATGATGCCCGGCCCGTATTATTTCTGGAGATTTCCCCCTGTGATATCGACTCAACGCACGGCCTGGCTCAAAGCCTGGGGTGCACATGCTTTTACCGCCACCGGCGTGGTCATTGCCTTCATGGCGACTATCGCGCTGTTCGAAGACCAGCCCAAGGCGTGCTTGCTGTGGCTGGGCCTCGCGCTGGTGGTAGACGGAGTCGATGGCTCCCTGGCGCGCAAATTCAATGTTCAGTCGGTGCTGCCAGGCTTCGATGGTTCAGTGCTCGATCTGGTTATTGATTACCTGACCTACGTGTTCATTCCGGCGTTGTTTATCTATCGCTATATCGACCTGCCGGATCACACCATGCTGCTCAGCACTGCGGTGATCCTGGTGTCCTCGCTGTTCTGCTTCTGCAACCTGGAAATGAAAAGTAAGGACAATTACTTCCAGGGCTTTCCCGCCGCCTGGAACGTGGTCGCGCTGTGCGTCTACATCATCTCGCCCGCTTCGTGGGTGACGTTGCTGACCGTCTTCGGCCTGGCATTGCTGACATTGACGCGGATGAAATTCCTCCATCCCTTCCGCGTCCGCCGCCTGATGCCACTGAACATCACTGTCACCACGATCTGGCTGGTGTGCAGCGCCTTGCTGGTAATCGACCACCCGGCGCAAAGCCCGACCGTCATGATCGTCTGGTCCGCGATGTCCGCCTATTTCCTGGGGATTTGCCTATGGCGTACTTCGCTTGAGTGGTTGGGCAAGTTGCGCGGTTGAATAGCCTGTGGGACCCTACTTATCCGGGAAGAGGACGGCGAGATTAATGGATGTTTGCCTGACACAGCGCCGTGTCAGGACTGACGCCTTCGCGGGCAAGCCTCGCTCCAACGAAGTGCATTTCAATTCAATGGTTACGTGTCGTGATGAAACGAAGGCAACCTTAGGCCTCGTTGGAGCGAGGCTTGCCCGCGAATCAGACGCCTCGATGGCCCAGATCTACCGCATCATCGTTCTTCGCGGCCGTCGTAACCTCCGAACGCTCCCACAGGTTCATCACCAGTCATCCAATAATCCGAACTCCCGCCATTCTGCCGCTTCCAAATCAGGTCACTCCCATTTGATCTGATTCTGCGAGGGCATCATGAGCATTCGACCTGTCGACACCCAAGCTGCGCAATCCCCGGGCCCTAATCCCAATCCGATGGAATCCGATGATAAGGCGCGTCCGGACGATGACGTGCGCAACGCCGAGGACAATGAAGTGGAGCCGGATGATCCCGATATTGCGGGCGATGACAGCTCGGGTGAGCCGAGCTAATCCAGCGTGGTAGTCAGCCACGACCGTCAGGCGTCGCCCATTTATGTGGGCTGCGCCGGCTGGAGTCTGCCTCGGGAACATAAGGCAGCGTTTGACGAACAAGGCTCCCATTTACAGCGTTATGCCTCACGCCTGGGCGCGGTGGAAATCAACAGCTCGTTCTACCGTCCCCATCGTCATCAAACCTACGTGCGCTGGGCTGAATCTGTTCCCGCCGGCTTTCGCTTCGCGGTGAAGGTGCCCAAGCTGATTACCCACGAACGACGCCTGCTGGATTGCGATGCAGTGCTGGATGAGTTTATGGCGCAGTGCAGCGGGCTTGGCGAAAAGCT
The DNA here is from genome assembly GCF_001698815.1 of Pseudomonas syringae. Classification (GTDB taxonomy): domain Bacteria; phylum Pseudomonadota; class Gammaproteobacteria; order Pseudomonadales; family Pseudomonadaceae; genus Aquipseudomonas; species Aquipseudomonas syringae_A. The sequence continues at coordinate 5,134 of NZ_LGSI01000015.1, forward strand.
TGGTTGCCTGCTGGTTCAGTTGCCGCCGTCGCTGGCTTATGAACCTCAAACCGCACAGGTTTTCTTTCAGGCTTTGCGAGAGCGTTTTTCCGGTGATGTGGTGCTCGAACCGCGGCACGCAAGCTGGCTGAACGCCGAAGATCTACTGGTGGAACATCGAATTGGCCGGGTCGCCGCTGATCCGTCGCCGATCCCCGGTGGCACGCTTCCCGCCGGCTGGCCGGGCGTTCGCTACTGGCGCCTGCACGGTTCGCCTCGGATCTACCACAGCACTTATGAACCATCCCGGCTGGAAATACTCGCCAGCGACCTGCTCGTATCGCGGCAAAAAAACATCCCCAGCTGGTGCATTTTCGATAACACCGCCAGCGGTTTTGCCGTGGGCAATGGGCTGGAGTTGCAGACGCTCTTATCCCGCTGATCCAGGCCGGACATTGTTTCCGGGCGCCGCACGTTTTAGTCTCTGGTCCACTTCTCAACACAGCACGGGAGCCGCCATGTCCTGGTCAGCCAAGCAGTATTCAATTTTCGAGCAACAACGCACGCGTCCAGTGGTTGATCTGGTCGCGGCGATCCGGACGCAGGACGTACAGACGGCAGTGGACCTGGGCTGCGGCCCCGGTAATTCGACACAAGTGCTGGCTGAACGCTACCCGCAAGCGCGAGTGGCCGGCCTGGACAGTTCGGAAAACATGCTGATCGACGCGCGCCAACGCCTGCCAGCATTGAGTTTCGAGTTGGCCGACATCGCGGCGTGGAATCCCGCGCAACCACTGGATGTGATTCTCGCCAACGCTTCGCTGCAATGGGTGGCGGATCATGCCGCGCTGTATCCGCGCCTGGTCAGCAAGCTCACGCCCGGTGGCAGCCTGGCGGTGCAGACGCCTGACAATATGCAGGAGCCAGCCCATCGGCTGGCCCGTGAAGTGGCAGCGGACGGCCCTTGGGCGAGCAAGATTGCGGCGGTCAAACATCCCGATCGCCATGACGCGAGTTTTTATTACTCACTGCTCAAGGGCCATTGCAGTTCGGTAGACGTGTGGCGCACCACCTATTTTCATCCGCTGGAAGGTGGCCATGCGGCGGTGGTCGAGTGGTTCAAGGGTTCGGCATTGCGGCCTTATCTTGAACCGCTGGATGAGACGCAAAAGCGCGCGTTCCTAGAACGTTATCTCGCCGCGATCAGCGAGGCCTATCCGGCACTGGAAGACGGCACGGTGCTGTTGCCGTTTCCACGGTTGTTTGTGGTGGCGACGCGCTAAGCCTGGGGCGCCGTCGGGTCCTGGTCTTCATAACGGTCATGCAGACGCATCCAGTCCATGATTTGCACCTCATTCCTGCCTTTGGGCGTGAGGTCCAGATAGTTGTAGGCGCCGACCAGGATGTCCAGGCCTCGGGCATAGGTTGAGTAAGTGTGGAAAATCTCCCCCGCCGGGTTTTTGTAGAAGACGCTCAGGCCGGGCAGTTCCTCGAAGGGCTCGGTGGAAGGCTCGTAATTGTAGGTGACGCTGCCGTCGGCGATCTGTTCGGCCGTGGCGGACACCCCGAAGTCATGGTTGAAGTCAGTGCCCGCCGATGACACCCAGTTCAACTGCCAGCCCATGCGCCGCTTGAACGCCTGAAACTGCTGCCATGGCGCGTGGGAAACGGCGACGAGGCTGATGTCGTGGTGCGCCAGATGCAAATTGGCGCCGTCCATGTGATCGGTCAGGAACGAACAGCCCGTGCAACCTTCCTCCCAATCCTTGCCAAACATGAAGTGATAGATGATCAACTGGCTGTTATTGCCGAACAGCTCGCTCAGGCTTTGTCTGCCGTTGGGACCTTCAAAGCTGTACGCCTTGTCGATCCTGACCCAGGGCAGGGCGCGGCGCTCGGCGCTGAGTTGATCACGCTGGCGGGTCAGGTCTTTTTCGTGAATCAGGTGCTGTTTACGCGCCGTCAGCCACTCTTGCCGAGAGACGACCGGGTGGCTGTCGAGTTCGTGTGGGGCGACTGGATAAGTGCTCATGGGCGTGTTCCTCGTCGTTGTTCATTCATTCGGGTGAAGCTTTGGATAGTCGAATGACCCGTCTGCGAATCGACAACTTCGTACCGTGAACAAGCTTTTTGGGATTCGCTCGGCTTGTGCGATGATTCCCGACTTTGTGTGGGATGGCATTTAGGCTGGCGTAGGAAAATTCCACTCATGCCGTGGAATCGCCACCAGCTCACCAATCATCTGTGGAACCAGACCATGAATTTCTTCAAGCGAGCGCTGTTGGACAGAAAGCTGAAAAAGGCGCTTTCGAAGAACAAGTGTCGTCTGGACAGCGGGATCAAAGGCCTGCGCCGTGAAACCGAGCTGACGCTGGAGCATGGCGTGAAGCTGCATCAGATCAAGATTCTGTCCCGCAAGCTGACCATCGGCGCCTACACCGATATTGTCAGCGGCTCCGAGCTGCATGACGTCTCCAGCATCGGGCGCTATTGCTCGATCGCCAAGAACGTGACCATCGGCCAGGACCGTAAATCCCATCCACTGAGCTGGCTGACTTCCCACAGCGGGCTGGTCGGCCTGCGCCAGCAGCTAGGCGGTATTGCGCCGCACCACGATGGGGTGAAGCAAACCTCCATTGGTCATGACGTGTGGATCGGCATGGACGTGCTGATTCTGGAGGGTGTGACCATCGGCACCGGCGCGGTGATTGGCGCGCAATCGCTGGTCAATAAGGATATTCCGCCCTACGCCATCGCCGTCGGTTCACCGGCCCAGGTGGTGCGTTATCGTTTCGAGCAGGACATCATCGACGGCTTGCTGGCCAGCCAGTGGTGGAACTTGCCGGCGCAGCAGCTGGCCGGTTTGCCGATCGAAGACCCGCAGGCATTGCTCAAGCAACTGAACGGCAGCGTCGCGCCGGCCAGTCATCCGGGGCAGGTGGTGGTGCGCAGCAAGCCGTTCACCGTGAGCCATATCGATCCACAGTGATCAGCCTGGGGAATGGTTTGCAACCTCGGCGCCCGCCGGGGATTTCGCTGCATGGGCCGGCGCCTCGCTGGCTCTGAACAACGCCTGAATCGCCTGACCATACGCCTGACGTCCCAGACTCATGCTGTTGTTATGTGAGCCACCCGGCACCAGCAGGAGTTTCTTCGGCTCCTGGGCCGCCGCGAAAAGCTCCTCACTGAAACGCGATGGCACGTAGCGGTCCTCGGTTCCGTGGACAATCAGCAACGGCATGTGGATTTCGGCGATCTTGTCGATGGAGTCGAATTTCTGCGACAGCAACCAGCGCACCGGCAACGAAGTATTGGCCACTGCGGTGGCGACATCAGCCAGCGTGGTGAAGGTGGATTCGATGATCAGCCCCCGGGCTTGCGCGGGTTCCTTGCCGTCCTGGGTATCACGGCCCAGCTCGGCGGCCAGGTCCACCGCTACGGCGCCGCCCAATGAGTGGCCGTAGATAAGCCGTTGGCGCGGGTCCGGTTGCAGCAGTTTCAGGCGTTCCCAGGCAACGCGTGCGTCTTCATAAACCGTGGCTTCGGAGGGCAATCGCCCTTGGCTCTGGCCGAAACCGCGATAGTCGATGGCCAGCACCGAGAAGCCCAGGGCGCGCAGTTGCTCAATGCGAAACAGCTGACCGGTGAGGTTCCAGCGGGAGCCATGCAGATACAGCACCGCCGGCGCGTCCTTGCGGTTAGCCGGCCACCACCAGGCGTGAATGTTTTGCGCCACGCCGAAGTCCGGGGCCTTGAGCTCGAACTCCTGCACACCGGCGGGCAGCCCGCTGTACCAGCTGGCAGTGCCCGGTTCGATACGAAACACCAGTTCCCGCTCGGTATGCTGCAACACCGCACAACCCACCGGCAGCCCGACGATCAGCAGGGCCATGCAGGACCAGGCGAACCAGCGCGCCTTGAAGCGCGCCAGGGAAAAATAAGGCATGGATACAGTTCCCCAACGAAATGGCCAAATGCCGACTGTAACGACGTTGTCATGATACCGATTAACCGGTTGGTTACAGAATATTGCAGCGGTGGTTGGTCGGGACTCCACGAGGTCGTAGGACCGGCTTTAGCCGGGAGAACAATCGTACAGACGATAGAAATGTACCGTTTGTACGACTTTCTCCCGGCTAAAGCCGGTCCTACGGAATGAATTCCAATTCAAACGCCTCACTCATTGGGTGCTCATAACCGAAAATGATCGCCGATCAACCGAATCAACACTTCACAGGCCGCGCTGGGAGAGCCGGGAGCCTTGACCAGTTGCAGTTCGTGCAGCGGCAAGGTCGGCAGGCCGTCTTCTTCGCTCAGGATGCGCATCTGCGGGCTGACCCGATCCCGGTCGATGATGCCGATCACCAGGCCCGCACAAATCGTGGTTTCCAGCGCGCTGGTGCCGGCGCTCATGACCATGGTGCGCCACGGCCGACCCAGTCGAGTCAGCGCGTCGATGGCGACGCTGCGATACGGACAACCATTGCCGTGTAACGCCAACGGCAGCGGCTTGTCAGGATCGGCCTGATAACTGTGGGCCGCGACCCAGACCGGCTCGGTGGTGCCAAAACGGAATAACGGCGGCTCGCGTGTGTTTTGCGCATACATCAGCTCAACCACCAACGCCAGGTCCATTTGCCCGCGTTGCAATTGGCTGTGCAGGCGGCCGCTGGAAGCCGTTTCGACTTCCAGTTCGATGTGAGGAAATTTTTCGGACAATGGCGGCAGGGTGCATTGCAACAACGCGCCGGCATACTCCTCGGAGATCCCCAGTCTGACTTTGCCGCTGACCGATGGCGCGTTGTAACCGGCCAGCATTCGATCGTGCATCTGCAGCAATTCTGCACTCTGCAAGGCAAAGCGGCGTCCCAGCGGCGTCAGCGTCACGGTCTGGTTGTCGCGCTCCAGCAAGCGCCCGCCGGTGATGTCTTCCAGGCGACGAATGTGCAGGCTCACGGCCGACGGGCTGCGGTTGAGAAAAGTCGCGGCGGCGAGGAACTGTTCGAAGCGCACCACCGCCTGGAAAGTGCGCAGCAGGTCGATATCCAGAGTGCTTTGCATAGTTCAGAAGTCCTGCATGAGTGATGCTTATCATCTCGTTTGATTGAATCACCCGGTCATTCATACCATCAGGTTCATGTGATGGAAAGGGGAAGGGCTGATGGATGCGCAAGGCAGGGGAATCAAAGGAGATGTGTCTGGCACCAGTTACTGTGCAGCGCCAGCGACGCTTTCGGGGATAGATCCCCTCCTACGAAAGTTCACTGCGGCACACGTGATCAGCGGTCTGCTACTCATGGCCATGGTGCTCAGTTGGAGTTCCGGCTTTATCGGCTATCGCTATGTGTCGGAGCACAGCGGCGTGATGCTCGCCACATTCTGGCGATTCGTGCTCGCGGCCTTGTTGTTGCTGCCACTGGTGTGGCGGCAGTTGCGCGAACTGAGTTGGCGTAATTGGGCGGATCAGGGCGTGGTCGGGTTGCTGGGCATCGCCGGTTACATTGCGCCCATCGCCGCATCCATCGCCCTGGGCGTGGCGCCGGGCACCAGTTCGTTAATCGCCAACCTGTTGCCGCTGAGCATCGTCCTGCTGGCGGGTTTTGTTCCCGGTCAGGCGACGCGTGGCTGGCAGTGGCTGGGCATCGGCTTGTGCCTGATCGGCATGTTGATTGCCAGTGGCAGCAGCCTGGAGTTTTCCAGGGCGTCGATCTGGGCGTACTCGCTGCCGCTGCTCGGCGTGGCGTCACTGGCGCTGGCGACGATCTATCAGAAACGGTCGCGTCACCCACCACTTCCGGGTCTGGTGGGCTTGTTCATTCAGGTCTGCGCGATATTGCCGGTGTTTGTGCTGCTGGCCTTGCAGGAAGGCAGCCTGCGTCCGGTGATGGCGAGCGGTTTTGGCTTGGGTGTGCTCTGGCTGGTGGTGTTCGGGACGTTGGGCGGCTACGGATTCTACTGGTTGTGCCTGCGCCGCTTCACCCTGCAAAGCGTTAGCGGCGCGTTGTTCCTGACGCCGCCGGTGACGATGCTTTGGGCGTATCTGCAATTCGGTGATCCGCTGGCCGTCAGCGCATTGGTCGGCGTGGCGCTGACGTTGGCGGGGCTGCCGTTTCTCAGGCGTCCGCAGCCGTAGCGCCAGGCTGCTCCGTGTCCGGCATCAAGGTCGCAATCAATGCGCGGACCGTGCCGGGCAGGGCGTCCAGTTCGCGAACCAGAATGCTGCGTTCGCGAATCGCCCAGGGTTCGTCCAGCTGGACCGTCACCAGGTTCATGGTGCGGCTGTGGCGCACTGCAGCGGACTCGGGAATGATGCCGATGCCCACACCCGCTTCGACCATGCGGCAGATCGCCTCGAAGCTCGACACCTGGATACGCAACGACAGGTGTTGGCCGATGCGCTCGACGTGATCGCGCAAAAAACTCAGCAACGTACTGCCTTCATGCAAGCCGATGTGCTGGAAAGCCAGCGTCTGCTTGAGCGTCACCGGGCTTTGGCTGGCCAGATCGTGGCCCACCGGCACCGCCAGCACCAGGCGATCCGTGCTGAAGTGCATCACCTGCAGACCCGTCGCTTCGACCGGACCGGCGATGATGCCCATGTCAGAGCTGCCATCCAGCACGCCACGCACGATGTCCCGGGACAGGCGTTCCTGCAGATCGACGGTGACGCCGGGCCGTTGGGCGAGAAAACCCGCCAGCACTTCCGGAAGGAATTCAGTGACGGCCGTGGTATTGGCAAAGATGCGAATGTGCCCGGCCGAATCGGTGCCGTAGCTGGTGAACTCGCTTTTCAGGTATTCCACCTGACGCATGACCAATCGCGCGTGCTTGAGCAGGCGTTGCCCGGCCGGGGTCAGTTCCACGCCACGGCTGTCACGGTACAGCAGGCGTGTCTCGAACTGGCTTTCCAGCGCCTTGATCCGCGCACTGGCTGCGGCGGGTGACAGAAAGGCGCGGCGCGCGCCCTGGGTCAGGCTCGGGGATTCGCCGATGTGAATGAAGAGGCGTAGATCGGCCAAGTCGAAATGCATGGGTGGCGTCCGGTGAGAGTTATTGGAATTATGGGTGTCAGCAGTGTTCAGCATATATGAACGCGGTCTTACGCAAATGCAAATTCACAGAATGCCCAGCGCCTTGCATGATCCCGGCATAACAACAAATGCTAAGGGGTTACCCGCATGAGCGCTGCAGAGTCGCCGAAGGATTTCACTGCCTGGCTTGGACGCACTGAAGAGGCTCACGACCATCTGAGCCGTAATCTGATCAAACGCATCGCGGCCACGTTCGGTGAGGCCACGCCAGCCGATGGCGACGCGCTGCCACCATTGTGGCAGTGGTGTTTCTTCCAGGAACCGGTTGAAGAGTCGCTGCTGGGCACCGATGGCCATCCGGCACGTGGTGGCTTTCTGCCACCGGCCGACAACCGCAATCGCATGTGGGCCGGCGGTCGTGTCGAATTCATCGAAGCGCTAAAAGTCGGCGCCGATGCGCATCGTTTGTCGACCATTACCCACATTGAAGAAAAGCACGGCCGCACTGGCGCCTTGCTATTCGTCACCGTTCGTCATGATTACTCGCAAAACGGCCAACTGTGCATCCGCGAAGAGCAGGACATTGTCTATCGCGAGCCGAATCCGCCGAAGTTGCACAGTGGCGACGCGGCCGAAACCGGTGAGTGGAACGAAGTCGTCACGCCAACGCCGACCCTGCTGTTTCGTTATTCGGCAGTGACCTTCAATGGCCATCGTATCCATTACGACTATCCGTATGTCACCGGCACCGAAGGCTATCCGGGCCTCGTCGTGCATGGACCGATGATCGCCACCCTGAACCTGCGTGCGTTCTGTCGCGCCCATCCCGAAGCGCGTCTGCGCCATTTCGCCTATCGCGGCGTGCGTCCGTTGAATGTGCCGACGCCTTTCACTGTCAGCGGTCGCGTCACTGAGCCAGGCAAGGCGCAGCTGTGGGCCGGCAATCAGGACGGCGTCGGGCAAAGCGCCGAAGTGCTGTTCGACTGAACACCTCACTCATTAGCCAGACCGTGCCGGTGCTGTTGGCGCGCGAACTCAAGAGAGCAGATTGATGAACCCCAATGACAATGAAGACTTCAATGCCATCCGCGAAGGCGTGCGTGCCTTGTGTGCTGAATTCGACGCGGCGTACTGGCGCAAGATCGACGAGGAAAAAGGCTTCCCGGAAAGCTTCGTCAAAGCCCTGACCGATGCGGGCTGGTTGTCGGCAATGATCCCCACCGAATACGGTGGCTCGGGCCTGGGCCTGGCTGAAGCTTCGGTAATTCTCGAAGAGGTGAACCGTTGTGGCGGCAACTCCGGCACGGTTCATGGCCAGATGTACAACATGTTTACCTTGCTGCGTCATGGCAGCGAGGCGCAGAAAAGCTATTACCTGCCCAAGCTCGCCAGCGGTGAATTGCGCCTGCAATCCATGGGCGTTACCGAGCCGACCACCGGCACTGACACCACCAAGATCAAGACCACCGCGATCAAGCAGGGCGACAAGTATGTGATCAACGGTCAGAAGGTGTGGATCTCCCGGGTCCAGCATTCGGACTTGATGATCCTGCTGGCGCGCACGACGCCATTGGCCGAGGTGAAGAAGAAATCCGAAGGCATGTCGATTTTCCTCGTCGACCTGCGCGATGCCATTGGCAACGGCCTGACCGTGCAGCCCATCGCTAACATGGTCAACCACGAAACCAACGAACTGTTTTTCGACAACCTCGAACTGCCGCTGGACAGCCTGATCGGTGAAGAAGGCAAGGGCTTCAGGTACATCCTTGATGGCCTGAACGCCGAGCGCACGTTGATCGCGGCCGAGTGTATTGGCGACGGTCGCTGGTTCGTCGAGAAAGCCAGCGCCTATGCCCGAGACCGGGTGGTGTTCGGACGGCCCATCGGCCAGAACCAGGGCGTGCAGTTCCCGATTGCCGAAGCGCACATCGAAATCGAAGCCGCCGACCTGATGCGCTGGCGCGCCTGCGAGGAATACGACAGCGGCAAGAACGCCGGGGCCAGCGCCAACATGGCGAAATACCTGGCGGCCAAGGCGTCCTGGGAAGCGGCCAATGCCTGCCTGCAAACCCACGGCGGCTTTGGCTTTGCCTGCGAATACGACGTGGAGCGCAAATTCCGCGAGACCCGTCTGTACCAGGTCGCGCCGATCTCCACCAACCTGATTCTTTCCTACGTCGCCGAGCATTTGCTCGAACTGCCACGCAGCTTCTGAGGACCGGAATATGAGCCATACCCAAGCCTTGGCGGCGTTTCTGGCCGACCTCGAATACTCGCAGATTCCCAACTCCGTGCTGGACCGCACCGAGGATTTGTTTCTTGACTGGGTCGGCTCCGCGCTGGCCAGCCAGGGTTCGCGGCCAATCCCGTTGTTCGAGCGCTATGCCGCGAAAATGGGCCCCGCCGAGGGCCCCGCGAAAATCCTCGTCAACGGCAAAAGCAGCTCGGCATATTTTGCTGCGCTGGTGAATGGCGCGTCTTCGCACCTGGTCGAGCAGGATGATCTGCACAACAGCTCAGTGCTGCACCCGGCCACGGTGGTATTCCCGGCGGTGCTGGCAGCGGCACAGGATCGTGGTAAATCCGGCAAGGATCTGCTGCTGGCATCGGTCGCCGGTTATGAAGCCGGGATCCGCATCGGCGAGTTCATGGGCCGTTCCCACTACCGCATCTTCCACACCACAGCGACGGTCGGCACCCTTGCGGCGGCTGTCGGCGTGGGCAAGTTGCTCGGTTTTGACAAGGAGCAGTTCATCAACCTGCTGGGCAACGCCGGCACTCAGGCGGCGGGTTTGTGGGAGTTCCTGCGCGATGCTGCCGACTCCAAACAACTGCACACCGCCAAGGCCGCGGCCGATGGTTTGCTCGCGGCGTACATGACCGAAGACGGTCTGACCGGCGCACGCAACATCCTCGAAGGCGATCAGGGCATGGCGGCGGGGATGTCCAGCGACGCTGACCCGAGCAAATTGTCGGATCGCCTCGGCAGCCGCTGGGCGTTGGTCGAGACCTCGTTCAAGTTTCACGCTTCCTGCCGTCACACCCATCCTGCCGCCGACGCCTTGCTGGACTTGATGCAGCGCGAAGGCCTGAGCCATGAGCAGATCGCCAAGGTGGTGACGCGGGTGCATCAGGGCGCTATCGACGTATTGGGTCGGGTTGTCGTGCCGACCACCGTGCACCAGGCGAAGTTTTCCATGGGCGCGGTGCTGGGTTTGATCGCCGTGCATGGCAAGGCGCAACTGATTGAATTCCAGCAGCACGCCTTGACCGATGCGGCCGTGGCGGCGTTCCGCGAGAAAGTCAGCATGGAGCTGGATGACGAGGTCGATCAGGCCTATCCAGCGCGCTGGCTGGGACGCGTGATCGTCACCACCACCGACGGTCGCACGCTGATCGGCGCCATCGACGAACCCAAGGGCGATCCGGGCAATACCTTGTCGCGGCCTGAGCTGGAGGACAAATTCCAGCGTTTGCTGGCGTTCTCCGGCGCACGCACGCCTGAACAGGGTCATGCGTTGATCGACAAAGTCTGGGGTTTGCGGGATGCGCAAACGCTGGGCGATTTGATTTAAGGCGCATACCGAGCCGAACGTGCCTTTGTGGGACCGAATTCATTCGGGAAGCGGCCGGTACAGGCCCCGGATAATTTGTTGCTGCATCGACGCCTTCGGGGATGAATCCCCTCCCACGGGGTACGAGACAAGAGGTAGCTATCATGACCGAACAAAACCCCCGTCCTCTGGACGGCATCACCGTCGTCAGCCTGGAGCACGCCATTGCCGCGCCGTTCTGCACCCGGCAACTGGCCGACATGGGCGCTCGCGTGGTGAAGATCGAACGTCCCGGCAGCGGCGATTTCGCTCGTGGCTATGACCAGCGCGTCGATGGCCTGGCCTCGCACTTCGTCTGGACCAATCGCTCCAAGGAAAGCCTGACCCTGGACCTCAAGCACGACGAAGCCGGGGATATTCTCGAATCGCTGCTGGGCAAGGCCGACGTGCTGGTGCAAAACCTTGCGCCTGGCGCCGCTGCGCGCATGGGCCTGTCGTTTGAGGCACTGCATGCGCGTTTCCCGAAACTGATCGTTTGCGATATTTCCGGCTACGGCGAGGGCGGCCCTTATGAAAAGAAGAAAGCCTACGACCTGTTGATTCAGAGCGAGGGCGGTTTCCTGTCGGTAACCGGCGGGCCGGGTGAAGAGCAAATGGCCAAGGCCGGCTGCTCCATCGCTGACATTGCCGCTGGCATGTACGCCTACACCGGGATTCTTTCCGCGCTGTTGCTGCGCGGCAAAACCGGCGTCGGCAGCCGCATTGACGTCAGCATGCTGGAAAGCCTGGTGGAGTGGATGGGCTATCCGATGTATTACGCCTATAACGGCGCGCCGCCACCGCCACGGGCCGGAGCCTCGCACTCGACGATTTATCCTTATGGACCGTTCCCCACCAAGGGCGGCGGTACGATCATGCTCGGTTTGCAGAACGAACGTGAATGGGCGCTGTTTTGCGAGAAAGTCTTGCTCGATAGCGCCTTGATCACCGACGAACGTTTCTCGGCCAACTTCAAGCGATCGGAAAACCGGGAGGTGCTGCGTCAGATCATCGTCGACGGTTTCTCGCAACTGAGCGTTGATGAAGTGGTTGCACGGCTCGAAGACGCGCAAATCGCCAACGCCCGGGTCAATGACATGCAAGGCGTCTGGGACCACCCGCAGTTGAAAGCGCGGGACGGCTGGCGCGAAGTCGACAGCCCGGCCGGCAAGCTGCCGTCGCTGCTGCCGCCGGGTCGCAATGCCGCCTTCACCCCGCGCATGGATGCCGTGCCGTCGCTGGGGCAGCACACCGCAAGCATTCTCGATGAGCTGGGATTGTCGGCGGCGGACCACGCGCGGTTGCTGGCGGCTGGGGTGGTTTGAGCCTCCAGCTCCGCCCCCGAAAATCTGTTGGAGCGAGGCTTGCTGTAGGACCGGCTTTAGCCGGGAGGGCAATTGATGAGCGGCTCGCGACTGAAGTCGCTCCTACAGTCGCTCCTACNCTTTAGCCGGGAGGGCAATTGATGAGCGGCTCGCGACTGAAGTCGCTCCTACAGTCGCTCCTACGGCCGATTCGCGGGCAAGCCTCCAACGAACTGCGATGAATTTACTGATGAGGAACACCACCATGCCGCAACCCATCGTCCGTTCCGCACTGTTTGTGCCCGGCAGTCGACCCGAGCGGTTTGCCAAGGCGCTGGCTGCCGGTGCCGATGCGGTGATCGTCGACTTTGAAGATGCCGTCGAAGAACCCCTCAAGCGTCAGGCACGCGATAACCTTGCGGCATTTCTTGCCGCCAATCCCGAGGCCGCCGTGTGGGTGCGGGTCAATGCGCCTGACCACGCCGAACATGGTGCGGATCTTCGGTTCTGCGCCGAGCAGCCTGGCGTGGCCGGAGTGCTGTTGCCCAAAGTTGAAACCGCTGCACAGGTTGCTGCGGTGTGGCAGGGCGGCAAGCCGATCTGGCCGATCATCGAGAGTGCCAGAGGTTTGCTGGCTGTTGAGCAGATCGCCCAATGCCCGGGGGTCGAGCGTTTGTCATTTGGCGGCCTGGACCTGGCGCTGGACCTGAACTTGAATAATGGATCGGCGGCCGCTGCGTTCGTCCTCGACCAATCGCGCATGTCAGTGCAACTGCATTCCCGCGCCGCCGGATTGTTAGCGCCGCTGGACGGGGTTTATCCGGCCATTGGTGATCCCGAGGGGCTGCGCCGCTCGGTTCGTCACGCCTACGACATGGGTTTCGGCGGCGCGTTGTGCATTCACCCTAAACAAGTCCCGATCATTCATGAGGCCCTGGCACCCAGCGCCGACGATTTGGCCTGGGCCCGGCGGGTGGTCGACGCCAGCAACAAAGCCAGCGGGGCAGGGGCCTTTCAACTTGACGGGCAGATGATCGACGCGCCGGTGCTGATTCGCGCGCAACGTTTGCTGATGGTGCAGCAGCCCGTCTAGGACGGCATGATGCCGAGTGAACCGCTGAAAAATCCGACGTTTGCCGTGCAAAATGTCCGCATTCAGCTAAACCAAACGCGGGGTTACATAAAAGCTGATTCTACAAACACAGACAGTTGGGCATCTTGCTACTAGTGCTTCGAAAAAGAAGGCCCGTAGAGGCTGACTCTTACACAACAATAAGAAGGTGAAATCAATGTTGAAGCTGACCAGGGCGCTGTTCTGCGCCGCCGCTGTGACCGTGGCATCGCTTGCACAGGCCGCCGATCCCGTCATTATCAAGTTTGCTCACGTCGTGGCGGAAAATACGCCCAAAGGCCAGGGCGCGCTGCTGTTCAAAAAACTTGCCGAGGAGCGTCTGGCGGGGAAAGTGAAGGTCGAGGTGTACCCGAACTCCTCGCTGTTCGGTGACGGCAAGGAGATGGAAGCGCTGCTGCTGGGCGACGTGCAGTTACTGGCGCCATCCCTGGCCAAGTTCGAGCATTACACCAAGCAGGTGCAAATCTACGATCTGCCGTTCCTGTTCAACGACCTCGCCGCTGTCGACCGCTTCCAGCAAGGGCCGCAGGGCAAGGCTTTGCTGACCTCCATGGACGACAAGGGTATTCACGGCCTTGCCTACTGGCACAACGGTTTGAAGCAGCTTTCAGCCAACAAGAAAATGGTCGAGCCCAAGGACGCCCGTGGCCTGAAGTTCCGGGTGCAAGCGTCAAGCATCCTTGAAGCCCAATTCGTCGCACTTAAAGCCAACCCGCGCAAAATGAGTTTTGCCGAGGTTTATCAAGGCTTGCAGACCGGCACCGTGAATGGCACCGAGAACACTTGGTCCAACTATGAAAGCCAGAAGGTCAACGAGGTGCAGAAGTATTTCACCGAGTCCAATCATGGCTTGATCGACTACATGGTGATCACCAACTCCAAGTTCTGGAACGGCCTGCAACCTGATGTGCGCACCGAACTGGAAAAAATCCTCGCCGAAGTCTCGGTTGAGGTGAACAAACAGGCCGAAGCACTCAACCAGTCGGCCAAGCAGAAAATCATCGACTCCAAGACCAGTGAAATCGTGACCTTGACCCCTGAGCAGCGGGAAAAATGGCGCGACGCCATGAAACCGGTCTGGGAAGAGTTCTCCAAGGACATCGGTGCCGACCTGATCAAGGCTGCGGACGATTCGAACAAAGCCCTGTAACGCCCTCGTCATGACGTAATCAAGGCAGCTGGCCATTCTATTCTGAATGGCCACTCTCTCTCTATATACGGAGAATTCCTATGCATTCGCTGACGCGACTCTGGGAGCATTTTGAGGAAGGCATGATTGCCTTCCTGCTGGCCGCTATGACGCTGGTGACATTCGTCTATGTGGCGCTCAACAACATTTACACGCTGTTTTATACCCTGAGCGATCAATGGGCGGTAACGAGCGGCTTCTTCGGTTACATCGGCGACCACATGATGGGTTATGCCCAGGGCATGACCTGGAGTGTTGCCCTCACCAAAGCGCTGTTCGGCTGGTTGATCTTCTTCGGCATCTCCTATGGCGTGCGCACTGCCGGCCACCTGGGCGTCGACGCGCTGGTCAAACTCACCAGCAAACCGGTGCAGCGTCTGTTGGCCATGCTTGCCTGTCTGTGCTGCCTCGTCTACGCAGGGTTGTTCGTGGTTGCCAGTTACAAGTGGGTGTCTGCGCTATTCACGGCTCACATCGGTGCCGAGGATCTTGACCGTTTTGGCATCCAGGTGTCGCACATTGCGATCATCGTGCCGATCGGCTTCACCCTTGTGCTGGTGCGTTATCTGGAAATCCTCTGGCGCATCTATACCCATCGTCAAACCGGACTCGGGCTGGCTGATGAAGCCGCCGAAGCCAGCAAACTGGCGCAGTCTAACGAGGAGCAACACTGATGACAGTCATATGTCTGTTCCTGCTGCTGTTCGTGTTCATGTTCCTTGGGGTGCCCATCGCGATATCCCTGGGTTTGTCGGGCGCGGTGTCGATTCTGATGTTCAGCCAGGATTCTCTGAGTTCGTTGGCGATCAAGTTATTCGAAACTTCTGACAGCTACACGTTCCTGGCTATCCCATTCTTCCTGTTGTCCGGTGCGTTCATGACCACCGGCGGCGTGGCGCAACGCCTGATCGATTTCGCCAACGCGTGCGTCGGGCATATTCGTGGCGGCCTGGCTATCGCCGCCGTGCTGGCGTGCATGCTGTTCGCGGCCTTGTCCGGTTCCTCGCCAGCCACGGTGGCGGCAGTGGGCTCCATTGCCATCGCGGGCATGGTACGTTCCGGCTATCCGAAGGAGTTCGGCGCTGGGATTATCTGTAATGCCGGCACACTTGGCATTCTGATTCCGCCTTCCATCGTGATGGTGGTTTACGCCGCCGCAACTGAAACGTCGGTGGGCAAGCTGTTCATTGCCGGCGTTATTCCGGGGATTCTCCTCGGCGTGATCCTGATGGTGGTGATCTACATCGTCGCCCGGGTCAAGAAGTTGCCGGCCCAGCCACGGGTGACCTTCCGCCAATGGCTGCACACCGCACAACGGGCGTTCTGGGGCCTGTTATTGCTGGTGATCATTCTCGGCGGGATCTACAGCGGTATGTTCACGCCAACCGAGGCGGCGGCAGTCGCAGCGGTGTATTCAGCCTTTGTTGCCTTGTTCATCTATAAGGACATGAAATTCAGCGACTGCCCGAAGGTGCTGCTGGAATCGGGTCGGCTGACGATCATGCTGATGTTCATCATTGCCAACGCAATGTTGTTCGCTCATGTATTGACCACTGAACAGATCCCGCAACAGATCACCACTTGGGTGCTCTCGGAAGGGCTGACGCCAATCGGCTTCCTGATCATGGTCAACATCGTGCTGCTGGTGGCGGGTAGCTTCATGGAGCCGTCGGCGATCATTCTGATTCTGGCGCCGATCTTCTTCCCGATTGCCATGAAGCTGGGTATCGACCCGATTCACCTGGGGATCATCATGGTGGTGAACATGGAGATCGGACTGGTGCATCCGCCCGTCGGGCTGAACCTGTTCGTGACGTCGGCTGTGACCGGACTGACGTTGGGTCAGACGATTCGTGCAGCGATGCCTTGGTTGACGATCCTGTTGGCGTTCCTGATTCTGGTGACCTACGTACCGTTCATCTCGCTGGCATTGCCTAACTGGTTGGGCATGCCTTGAAGCGCGGTAGCCGCTAGCGTTCGCAACGGCAACAAAAAAGCCGTCTTCACTTGCGAGAAGACGGCTTCTTTATTTAGTCGGTCAGCACATCAGTGCATGAACAGCGCGATCAGGATGATGATCGGGATCGGCACGCCGAGGAACAGCAGTAGTAATGAGCGCATTGTCTTTCTCCTGGCTTATCGAGCCGTTGTTGTAGTGGTGTAGGCGCGGACTTCGGTGTAAGTCACAGCATCGCGACGACGACCACCGAAGATAGCTGCGTAGCTGGCAAAGAACGCACCACACAGCAGTGAGATGAACATCCACAGCGCAGTCCAGGCAGCAACTTTTGCGGCGGTGTCAGCAGCGTTTTTGGCGGCCAGCTTGGCATCTTCAACAGCCTGGCGAGCCTGACCATAGACCTGATCCACACGACGCTCTGCGTCGGCCTGGCTCAGGTTGGTACGCTGGGCAACCATCTGCGCCAGATACGTACGGTCTTCAGCAGCCATGGCGCCACCATTGTTCAGCGTTTTGGCGAAGATGCGGAATACCACACCATGGGCAGCGTCATCGCTGACGGCAGCCGGACGATCGTCACGGAACAGGCTGTCGATGAAGTAGCCGTAATCCTGACTGCTGGTATTGCTGGCGGCACTGCCGGCAACCTGAGTGACCGCCCCGGCTGCGCCGGATGCCATGCTCGCGCCAGCCTGAACGCCACCGCTGACCATGCTGCCGATCGATCCAACGATCAAGGTCGCGGCAACCAGCGTCGCAACAGCCCATGACAGGAAGCCATGTGCCGTGTCACGGAAGTAGACCTCATCACCATGCAGATTTGCCCAGCGAACACGCAGTCGGCCGGCAATGTAGCCGCCCAGGCCTGAGGCAATGATCTGCGTCAACGCCAGCCAGATAATCGTGGAAATGCCTAGCCCTTTAGCGCTTATGCCACTGTCCGCCCAAGGCGAAACAGCAGAGAAGCCCAGGCCGAAGCCCAGCAGGACGAGGATAAGAGACAACGCAGCGGCGCCAGCAGCACCGGCAAAGATCGCACCCCAGGATACACCTGAGTGATTTTGCGAATCCTGCGGGGCAGTTACATAAGTATCGGGGGATGAAATCATTGTTGTTCTACTCCATGAATAAATTTGTTACATCTTTCCAAATGGAGTATTGCAGCCTCTATGCCAGTTTTATAAAAACAAAACTCCAATAAATTCAATTGGTTGAAAATAAAAGCTGTGTTCGGCTTCATGCATTTTGCAAGGTCGTACGGTTTTCAGCAGGCGTAATGCATGAGCGGTAATCGCAGGCGCTTCAAGGGGTTGCGAGGCGAAGCTGAACGGCCTTGTCTGGTGTTACTTCGCGGGAATCCAGGCGGATCATCTGAACTTGATTCGGCTTGTTCCATCTTACCCACAGACGTATGGCGCTTGATGCGCAAGGGTTTTTCCCGGATTCGCATCCCACGGGTGCGCAACCTGCCATATCGCATATAGTGTCTAGGTGGTTACCCTGATTTTTCGAGAGGTTACTTATAAATGTTTCTACATCGTCCCCTGGAAGAAAAAGACATAGCCGTTGTGTGCGGACTGCCACAGAGTGTCGATGAGCTGTTCTATATGTTCCCCCGTGCCATCTATCCGCTGTCGCCGCCCCAGCTAAAGGATGCTCTGCACAATCATTCAGACTCCACGGTCATTGAAATGAATGGCGAAGTCGTTGGGTACGCCAACTTTTCTCGTAGCGATTTCCGCGGGCGCTGCTCGCTGGGCAACGTGATCATTGCGCCGAAAGCCAGGTCCCGAGGGGTCGGCCGTTATCTGATCGGCTGCATGAAAGACTTGGCATTTGATAAACACGAAGCCACCGAGATGACAGCCTCCTGCTATAACCATAACGTGCCGGGTCTGCTTTTCTACCCGAAGCTGGGGTTTCGGCCCTATGCCGTGGATGAGCGCCGGGACAAGCAGGGTGGTCGAGTCGCGCTGATTCATTTCCGTCTGCCTCGCAGCTCCGATTGAGTGCTGAGCGGACCTGTATCTATCCAATTGGATGTTTTTTCTGACATATGAATACTCACCTGGCTTGATCCAAGTCAGGTGAAGAACAAATAACCGTGTTGAGTGAATCGTTTCTCCTATTGGATTCTCTGAAAGTTCAATAACTTAACAACTTGTTACACCTGAAAACAAAGTTGCGAAGGTAACGACGTGCAGCGTATAAAGAATCATGCCCTCAAATAAATGGCGACATTTACTTGTCAGGCCAAGGATATTCAACCCTCTGGATCAACAAAAATGCTGCCGGCTGCGACTTGTTCGCCGATCCGCAGCGATAAGGAGATACGCATGTTTGCTTACCGACTTTCCACCCTCGAATTACGGAGCATTATCGAGGGGGCTTTCCTGCCTTTACGTTGCACTTGCAGCGTTGCGCCGCGCTCGACCATGACGGTGCAAATCGCCGACCCCAAGACCGGTCAGGTAGAACTTCTTGTTACCGGTATATCGCTGGATCGACTTAACACCAGTCGGGCTATCGCGGAGCTTGTTGCTGAGCTGCGCTACGATCTGGAGCATGCTGGACACTTGCAGATGCAGGTACGTTCCGTCGGTTAGATGAAAAGTATCTGACACCTTGTAAACGCCGCGATGTTTAAAAGCAACTTGCTGAGCTAGCGGCTTTTTTTTGCCCGGCAAAAAGTTATTTTGCGGTCGGCGGGGCTGCTTATAATTTTTTAGTTGTACGATATGTTGTGCTGGCATCAAGTTAAATCATGATTTAATCCCTCTAAACGCCCCGCCGTTACAGATCAGATACACATGTCAGTCATCTGACCTTAAGGTTTGCGACGGGTAATCCCGCAGACGAAGCTCGCTGTAGGTGCTGGCGGCCACAACGTTTCCATGCCGATGCCAAGCCCGCGGCAGTCAGCGAGCCGGGCGTCACCCATCAGCGCGTCTCACGCCGGTGTTCATTTTCAAACAGCAATTTAAACTGCGCTTCATCGGCGTCACGCACTGAAAACTGGTCGCGGATCGGTCCTGCCTCGATACGGCCGTCCAGAGCGACCCGGATCACTGTCGATTTGGACAGGTAATCAGGCACGTCACCCAGAATCGTCAGCTCCCGCAAGCGGTTTCCGCCGTGCTCCACCGTAGTCAAGCGAACCCGGCAGGTGGCTTGCATCGGGATCGGCCCAAACAGGGTATCGCGTGAATAGTCGATTTCGGCGATGCCTGTTTGGTCTTTGTCAGTGTTCATAGTGGTACCCCTTGAATACACCCGTTCTCCTTCGTTAATTGATTGATACTGGCCAGTCTGAATAGTTCTGTCTTCGGCACCGACAGGTAGCACCATTGATCGACAGCCCTTAGTGACTCGTCTCTGCAGAACTGGACGCACCTTAGATGCCGAGTCCATACGCTAGAAGTAACGGGTGTTGCACTTGTTTCTCATCGCGCGTCAAAGTTATGGAATAAAAGGTTCCAGGCCTCGCTGGCGGGTATGCAAGCAGAGTTGAATTCCTATTCGTCAACTTACCGGCGCTGGTGTTTGGTTAATTAAATTTTACCCAACTAAAAATATAATGATGCGAGACAGTGCTCTTCTTTGATTTTTTGGATGGTGAATCCACCGTCAAAAAATAAATACGATTATAATCAATTGGTTACAAGCTATTGTGTCTGATTTTGTACATTTACCGAAAAGTTGACACTTGCAGTAATATTTGGAATTATCTCTCCATCCCGGACATCGTTTTCCGGGCGCTGGTTACGGGCACTCTGCCTAAGCTATTGATTTATGGCGATCTTGCCGAGCGGTAGCGTCTCCGCCGTTCCTGTGCGGGCCTGTTGAGCAAAAATGCGAGCGGCGAGTTCAGCCGTCATTTGTTTCTTGTGTGTACTTAGTTCTTACTCCAAACAGCCTCCAGATTGCACCAGGCGGTAGCTTTGTCTGCGCGTTGTACAGGGCAGTAACAAGGTGCTTTGCAGTGGTGAATAATTGCCGCATCCCTTGCATATGTGTATTCAAAGTCGGCCAGCCGATGCTAGATCGATGCGACACGCTTTCTTGTATGCCCATTAAACGGCAGGGCGTTGTTCAGCCCCAGGAAAGTGCAGTGGCCCTTGCAACAACGGACTGCTCAGGAACTGTTGGATTGTATTAACTCGTCGATCAAACTATGGAGCGGCATTATGTTTGGAGATTATCTGGAAACTTCTTGCGGTTGTGTGATTGGCGGCGCCGGGCCAGCGGGCATGGGCCTGCTGTTCAACGCATTGAAAAGCGGAACCTTGGCCGAACTGACCAAAGACGGGCTGATCATTGTCGATGCCAGTGCCTCCCCAGGGACGGGCCGCCTCGGTGAGTACCGCATTACGGCGAATTCGGTCGGCGACGTGATCCTCGAATGTCTGCGCGATCCAGCCTTGCGGGACGTCTTTGCTCCGCTTGAGCATTCGCCTGCCTATTGGCGCATCCGTCGCCAGGCCCAACATGCCCCGCAGTTGTCGGATATTGGCGAGTTATTGGCCGAGGCTTCCAGGCTGGTGCTGGACTTTATTGTCCAGCATTACGGAGCCAGGCTCTGGCGCAATACGACCATCACTGAAGTGGTGCGCGATAACGACGAATTCTTCGTCTGTGTCCAGGCTTACGGTGGCACGCGGCGTATTCGCTGCCGTACGCTGGTGCTCAACCTCGGAGGTCGGCAGGATCCGCAGCATCTGGTGAAGGGACTCGCGCAGCAAGGTTTGCCGGTGTCACCGTCAGCCACGATTAAAAGCGCCGATGAACTGCTGCGTATGAACGCCGTCAAGCTGCGCGAAACCTTTGCGCCAGCGCTGGCCTGTTCCGGACGGGTCACCGTGGTCGGCGGTTCGCACAGTGCCTTTTCCATGCTCGAGAATCTGGCCGATGCCCTTGAATTTGCCGGCTTGCAGGAGATCACCCTGATCCATCGCTCGTCGATTCGCCTGTTCTACGAAAGTGCTGAACTGGCGGCAGCTGCTGGTTATACATTCGATCCAGTCAAAGATGTCTGCCCGGTGTCCGGCAGGATCAATCGTTCCGGTGGCCTGCGCTACCGCGCTCTGGATGTGGGTCGTGCGGTCATTGAGCACGCGCGGGTTGGCAAGACCGGCGTGCGCGTCCAGGCGTTCCAGACCCAAGGCGGTGCGCCGGGAGATTACGAAGCGGCTGCCCAGGCGCTGCTTGAGTCGCATACCGTGGTGCAATGCACGGGTTATCAGCCGAATCTGCCCACCATGAGCTATTCGGATGGCACGCTTATCACCCTGCGCGAAGTCAAAGGTGGAGTGGATTCTGACTCTGCGGGCTGCCCCATGGATACCACCGGCATG
Source organism: Pseudomonas syringae (assembly GCF_001698815.1). GTDB lineage: Bacteria > Pseudomonadota > Gammaproteobacteria > Pseudomonadales > Pseudomonadaceae > Aquipseudomonas > Aquipseudomonas syringae_A. The sequence goes on from NZ_LGSI01000015.1 coordinate 26,676, forward strand.
CGCCTGCACGGTTTGCATCTGTTCGGGCTCGGATCCGGACTGGGCATTGATCCTCGGTTGGGCAGCGAGCCATCCTTTGATGGACGCATTTATGGCGTGTGGCAGTTCCACAACGACGCGAGCCGGGTGGTCATCGAATCGGTCATTGCAAGGCTGCAACAGCCTGCGCCCGAGCTTGTGGTTCCGAGCCGCAGTCTGGCGGAGCGACTGGAAGAAGGGCTGCCGTTTCTGTTTCCGGGCCTGAGTAGCGCCAATAGCTGATACGCCGGACAGTCACGGTCAGAAGAAATCCCGAGCGCTTCAGGGCGGCTCGGGATTTTTTTTATCCTGCGTTATCACCTCGCTATTGATCATTCGTTGAGCAGCGGTTGTACATCCATTACTCTCGATACTTGGGTGGGCGAGCAGACTGACAGGAGAACGACATCATGCGGATTCTGATCGTTGGGGCAGGAGCGATAGGCGGTTATTTCGGTGGCAGGTTGCTTGAGGCCGGACGCGATGTGACCTTTCTGGTGCGTCCCGGCCGCGCCGAGGAGCTGAATCGCGATGGTCTGGTGGTGCGCAGCCCGCTGGGCAACATCCAGTACCCATCGCCCCCCCACGTGCTGACGCAGATGCTTGGCGATGCCTATGACCTGATCATTCTCAGTTGCAAGGCTTACGACCTCGATGCGGCCATGGACTCGTTCGCTGCAGCAGTCGGTCCCGACACGGCAATCCTGCCGTTGCTCAACGGCATGGCTCATCTGGACCGGCTTTGTGCGCGTTTCGATGGCGCGAACGTGCTGGGCGGCCAGTGCCTGATTTCCCTGGACCGGGACGCTACGGGTGCGATCCTGCATTTGAATGACACCAATCAGCTGTCGTTTGGCGAACTGAGCGGCGCCTTGACCACGCGCATCCTGCGCGTCGCCGAAGCCCTGGCCGATGCTGGCTTCGAGGCCAATCTCAGCCAGTTCATCGTGCAGGAAATGTGGGAAAAGTGGTGCTTCATCGCCAGCGGTGCCGGTATTACCTGCGCCATGCGTGCCAGTCTCGGCGATGTATTGGTCGCCGATGGAAAACCGTTGATCGTCAGGTTGTTCGCAGAATGCGCCAGCGTTGCGGCGGCTTGCGGCTTTCCATTGCGTGAACCGGTTCGTCAGCGACTGTTGAAAATGCTCACTGCGCCGGGCTCGAAAATGATGGCGTCGATGCTGCGCGACGTCGAGCGCGGGGCTCCCACGGAGGCCGAGCACGTCCTCGGTGACTTGCTGGCACGGCGTGATGCACAGGGCGTGGCATCGGGCGAGCTGTCACTGCTTGAGTTTGCCTACACTCATTTGAAGGCCTATGAAGCGCGGCGTCTGCGCGAGCAATGACGATTGCATCGAACCTAAGGCAACGCCCAGCCTCATATCTTTAAGATCATCGCAGTCAGAAGAGAGGTGTCGCTATGCCGGTCAAACACGATTTGTACAAGGATTTGGGGCTTACCAGGGAGCAGGTTGCCGAGCGCACGAAAACCGACGGGAAACTCAATAAGCTGCTCATTGATTACAGCCAGATAGATACTGGCGTGCTCGATGCCGAATCCGGTTCAGCGGGCAATATCAGCGATGACCAACTGAAAAAACTCAAGGAAAAACGCCTGGAGATCAAGGACAAGATCGTCCAGCAACTCACCAGTCCTAAATGACGGGATAGGTAAAAAGAATCGGGCCATTACGGCCCGATTCCTGTTTTACGCACCCGTGCTGGTGGCTTTTTGTTTAGCCCAGACCGGTACCCGCATTGGGCGCGGTTTTACTCGGGCTGCTGAACTCCATGTTGCCCGTGCTTTCTGATGAGGCGACCGATTTGGCCTGGCCCGCAAGATCAGCGCCCACTTCCTTGACCTTGTCGTAACCCTCGGTCGCGACCTGCTTGGCCTTGTCGGTCAGGTGATCGCTGGCTTGACCCATCAACTGGTTTTCCCGTTGGGTCGCAGGCAACGCCGCGCCTATTGCTGCGCCCAGCGCGATGCCGATGGCGGCCAGGGCCAATGGCTGTTCACGCAGCATGTAGTTGAAGCTCGACTGCGCCTTCCGGGCTTGTTCCTGCAGAGCGTCGCTGGCGTCGTGACTGCCCATGTTCAGCCGTTGTCCGGCGGACGAGAGCTTGTCACTGACGCTGCCGGTCAGGTTGCTGGCCTTGTCGGTCACATCGCTGGCCTTGTCTTTCATGCGATGGGCGGTCTCCTCAATACGACTGCGCGCATTGCCCAGTGAGTCGGTCACATTGTGAGCCATGTCACTGAGCCGCTCGCCGAGATGGCCGAGGCTGGAAGCCCCGGAACCAGTAGCTGCGGAAGAGGGTGCGGGGCTGCGATTCTGACCCAGCATCAGCCACAACAGGCCAACCGAGGTGAGGACGGTCGGCACCGGATTGGCCTTGATCGTGTTGCCCAGATTGCCGAAGAACTCCCCGCCATTGCCTTTGGCATACGCCAAGGCCTGGTCGACCAGCTGGCCGGGGGAGAATTTGCTTTCCAGGGCATCGACGATATTGCCGATGCTCGAACGCTGGGCGTCGATTTCCCGTTCCAGGGTTTCCGGACTTTTTTCGGATTCCACGGCAAAGGATTCCTTCGTTTCAAAGCTGCTTTCAATGCTCATGAGACTTTCCTCTGGATGGCTTCCTTGTCTTTTTGCAATGAGTTAACCGTGCGTTCAGGCTTCAGGTTCGAGGCTTCGAACTGTTTTTTACCTGACTGGACCATGATGAAGCCGACGACCATGGCCATTACGCCGACGATCAGCGCGGCGAGCCAGGGCTGCATGATCATCGCCAGCGCGTACACCGCGGCAAGCAAAACGATGATCAAACCCGCCAGCATCACGACGGCACCGCCGCTGACTGCGGCCACACCGGCCTTGGTGGTCTCGACGGTTTCCCTGAGTTCGGCTTTGGCCAGGGCCAGTTCCTTGGTGACCAGCGCCGGTACCTCATGGGCCAGCTGGCGGATCAGGCCGAGCACCGAGGTCTCGTTCTCAGAACCGGTTGGAGGAATATTGGGTGTTGTGGCCATCACAGGTCTCCTCTGGAAGAACCGCCTTTAGGCACCTCGTCCGGTTGGTGGGCCGAGGCATCGGTGTCGGGGTAGGTCGCAGAGCTGCCCAACGGATCGGTAGGTACGTACGCACCCGATGAGCTGGCGGGACCTGCCGCGTCGGGCGTTGCCGAGCGGTCCAGAATGCCTGGCCTGGCGCTGTGATAAACGTCATCGGTATGCGGTGGCGTGACGGGCAGCTCTTCGTCAGCGGCGATGGCCGGATTGATTCCCGTCTGGTAACGCTCGCCCGCCGAATCTCCTGGCCCGGAGGACTTCACCGGGGAGGTTGACGAAGACGTTGGCGAAGGGCTCGATGCCCGCAGGAAACGCGACAGGCCAAAGCCCAGCGCCACACTACCGGTCAGAAACAGCGCTGGATTGTCCCGCGCCAGTTTGCCCGCTTGCTGCAACAATTCGTCAGCGCTTTTGCCCCGCAAGTTGTCTGCCAGGGTCGCCATGTTTTGCGCGATGTCAGTGACGTAATGCGAGAGCCCCAGGGTATCGCTGCCCTCCATTTGTTCCGCAGCGGATTGGGCCCCTTGCGCCAGCGCATTGATCTGTTCGGCAGCGGTGTCCCGATACTGCTCGAACTGTGCCGTTCCGTGCTCCTTGGCACTCTCCAGAGCCGCCTTGGCATCATCCTGCAAGTGCTGCAGATGTTCTTCGGGCGGCGCGCTTTTATGTTGGGTATTGCCAGTCGAGTTCTCAGAAGTTGTGTTCATTTTTTATTCACCGTCCATTCGGTTTCACCAAAAGAAGACGAGCTCAGCTCACAACGACAGCGCGGACTACGGGCTCAGCGTCGGTCTCAATGCTTACTTGAGATGGAGGGGTGATTTTTTCGCAGAGTTCTGGAAGTCAGACAAATGGTAGGAGATGCGTTGTGGGAGCCAACTTGCTGGCGGAGGCCGGTACATCCGCCGAAGCTTCAAACCAGAAACGACGCCTTCGCGGGCGAGCCTCGCTCCAACGGGCCGTAGCCAATCTGGAGTATCGCCTTCGCGAACAAGTTCGCTCCCACCGTTGCGGTCGCTCCCGCAAATACCTGAATCCCAGGCATAAAAAACGGCGTCATAGTGGACGCCGTGCGGCCGATCTGCCCGCAACGATGAGGCAGGTCGGCTTGAATTTGGGTGACGCTACGAATTCATTGTGGGTCTTGGTTGGGCGCAAGCTCCGCCTGAATGCGTTTGTAGATTTCTTCACGATGCACAGAAACATTTTTTGGAGCATTGATGCCTAGCCGGACCTGAAGACCCTGAACGCCAAGAATCGTGACGGTGATCTCGTCACCAATGTTTATGCTTTCGCCTACTTTGCGGGTGAGTATCAACATAATCTTTTCCTTGATGGCCTCTTGAAACGCCTCTACCAAGAAGCTGGCGTTTGCCTTTGCGTGGTGAATATTGCCGAGTACATCCAAATGCGTCCATCAGTATGACGGTGCCGGGGTGAATTTAATTCCCTTGGCTCGTTCTTCTGTCACGGGTATTTGAATCACTGACGTGGTGAGTACGCTAATTCTGCCTGTTTTTGGTTGCAAATGCCCGAGTTTACTGGGGGGCTAACAAAGCTTTCATTCCCCGGCGCTGAACTATCACCGACTGCTTTGCTCTTTATTGCAATGCGCAGAGGTGAACCATGAACAGATCCCTGGATGAGTATCAGCGTAGGCGTGACTTTGAAGCTACGCCGGAACCTTCTGGCAATAACAGAGAAAAAGGCGCTAAGTCTCGTAGGAAAGAGGTTTTAGAGCATGCCCTACAATTCTGTATCCAGAAGCACGACGCTACTCGTCTGCATTATGACTTTCGCCTGGAAATAAACGGAACGCTCAAGAGCTGGGCCGTACCCAAAGGCCCTAGCCTGGACCCTGCCGTGCGGCGCCTGGCCGTGCATGTGGAGGACCACCCGCTGGACTACGCTGCTTTCGAAGGCCATATTCCGGAAGGTCATTACGGCGCGGGCGATGTGATCGTCTGGGATCGCGGCGTCTGGATTCCTCAGGGCGATCCTGCGGCCGCGTATGAAAAAGGCCGGCTCAAGTTTCAGCTTGAAGGGGAAAAGCTCGGCGGCCTGTGGAACTTGGTCCGCACTCATTTGGAGGGTAAGCAGGAACAGTGGTTTCTGATCAAATCCAACGATTCCTTCGCCCGCGCCAAGGCCGAATACGACATTGTCGAGGACCAGCCGGATAGTGTCCTGAGCGAGCGCACCTTGATCGCAAAGCAGCGCGCCACAGATAAAACCTCAGCAAAGCCCCCGAAACAAATTGCAAAAAAGAACGCGAGGGCCACAACCCCACCCGCCATTGCCCTGACCGGCGCTCAAGTCGCCCAGTTGCCGGAAACCATCAAGCCGGAACTGGCGACGCTGGTGGAAAGTGCACCCGACGGTGATTGGCGCTATGAGCTCAAGTTCGACGGCTACCGCATCATGGCCCGCATCGATAAGGGCAAGGTCCAGCTGTTTACCCGCAACGGCCATGACTGGAGCGCAAAAATGCCGCGTCAGACCAAGGCCTTGGAAAACCTTGGCCTGGAGTCCGCCTGGCTGGACGGCGAAGTGGTGGTCGCCGATGAAGAGGGTATGCCGGATTTTCAGGCGCTGCAGAATGCATTTGAAAGCGGGCGTCACGACAGCATCGTGTTTTATCTGTTTGACATGCCGTATCTCAATGGCGTGGATTTGCGCGAGGTGGTGCTCGAACAACGCCGCGCCGCGCTGGCGGCAGTTCTGGAACGCGGCACCGATGACGCGCTGCGTTTCTCCGAGGACTTCAGCGAGTCGGCGGACAACATGCTCAACAGCGTCTGTCAGATGAAGATGGAAGGTTTGATCGGCAAGCGCGTTGGCAGTCTTTATCAGTCCCGACGCAGCTCGGACTGGATCAAGCTCAAGTGCAAGCATCGCCAAGAGTTCGTGGTGGTCGGCTTCAGTGACCCCAAGGGTAGCCGCAGCGCTTTCGGCGCCTTGCTGCTGGGGCTGCATGATGCTGACAGTGGCGAATTGCGTTACGCGGGCAAAGTCGGCAGCGGCTTCAACGAGGCCACGCTGCGCAGCATTCACGCACGTCTCAAACCTCTTGAGGTCAAGACTGCGCCGGTGGTCAATCCACCCACCGGGTTCGAAGCCAAAAACGTGCATTGGCTCAAGCCCGAGTTATTGGCCGAAGTGGCGTTTGCCGAAATGACTCGGGAAGGTTCGGTGCGCCATTCAGTGTTCCATGGCTTGCGCGACGACAAGCCCGCCACGCAGATCAGTGAGGAACAGGCCAAGCCGGCAGCCGAGGTTGAGACGCCGAAAACCCGCAGCGCGAAAAAAGACACGACCCAATCCGCGAAAGCTGCTCCCTCTAAAACCAAAGCTGCCGAAAAAGCTTCCGGCGACGGCAAGATCCGCATCACCCATCCCGAGCGGGTCATCGATGCCAGCAGCGGCGCGACGAAAATGCAGCTCGCTCAGTACTACGCTCAGGTTTTCCCATGGATCGCGCCGCATTTGCAGGACCGGCCCGTTGCGCTGGTCCGGGCGCCGGAAGGTATCGCCGGGGAGCTGTTCTTCCAGAAAAACGCCGACAAGCTGGCAATTCCAGGACTGATCAGTCTCGGCAAGGAGCACGCTGGCCAGCCCATCATGATCATCGACAACCCCGAGGCGCTGATTGGCGCGGTGCAGATGAGCACCATCGAACTGCACACCTGGAATGCGACTTCGGCGGATCTCGACCATCCTGACCGCTTTATCCTCGACCTTGACCCCGATCCGGCCTTGCCCTGGAAATATATGGTCGAAGCCACGCAATTGACCCTGACCATTCTCGATGAGCTGGGCCTCAAGTCGTTCCTGAAAACCAGTGGCGGCAAAGGCATTCACATTGTCGTGCCGCTCAAACCCAAGGCGGGCTGGGACGAGGTCAAGGCTTTCAGCCAGGCCATCGTCACGCATATGGCGAAGTTGCTGCCGGAGCGATTTTCCGCAGTATCCGGGCCGAAGAATCGGGTCGGCAAGATCTTCATCGATTACCTGCGTAACAGCCAGGGTGCCACCACGATCTGCGCATTCTCGGCCCGTACTCGGGATGGATTGCCGATTTCAGTGCCGGTTGTGCGCGAAGAAGTCGCCCAGCTCAAAGGCGCCAATGGCTGGAATATTCAGAATTTCATGGAACGGCTGGCGGATCAGGACGATCCGTGGGCGGGGTATGCGAAGGTGAAACAGACGATTACGGCGGATATGCGCAAGCGGATCGGGATGAAGCGTTGAGATTTTCGGTTATTGCTGTGCCGCACCCTGAATTTCGGGCTGCAATACCGCCCCGTTGGAGCGAGGCTTGCCCGCGAAGGCGTCATTTCTCGTTGGCAGCTTCGTAGCCTGTACTGGCCTCTTCGCGGGCAAGCCTCGCTCCCACAGGATCTCGATTCAGCATGAGTCCTGTGGGAGCGGGCGAGAGCCGGACTTAGACCAGCATCGACAACAACATAATGAAGATGATGCCCACTACCGACAGGATGGTTTCCATCACGGTCCAGGTCTTGAACGTCTCGGTCACGGTCATGTTGAAGTACTGTTTCACCAGCCAGAAACCGGCGTCGTTGACGTGAGACAGAATCAGCGATCCCGCACCCGTCGCCAACACCAGCAGCTCGCGATTGACGCCCGGAATCAGACCAACTACCGGCGCGACGATGCCCGCACCGGTAATGGTCGCCACGGTTGCCGAACCGGTCGCGATGCGAATCACCGCTGCCACCAGCCAGGCCAGCATGATCGGGTTGATCTGCGCTTGCACCGCCATGTGGCCGATCAGGTCGCCCACGCCGCTGGCCACCAGCATCTGCTTGAAGCCACCGCCCGCACCGACGATCAGCACGATGGCTGCAACCGGTGTCAGGCTCTGATCCAGCAGTTTCATGATCTTGGTGCGATCAAAACCACGGGCCGCGCCAAAGGTGTAGAACGCCAGCAGCAGGGCGGCGAGCAGGGCGGTGATCGGGTGGCCGATGAAGTCCATCCAGATGCGGAAGGTATTGCCGTCCGGGAACACGATATCGGCGAACGTCTTGAGCAGCATCAGGAACACCGGTAGCAGGATCGTTACCAGGGTAATACCGAAGCCAGGCAGGTTGTCGCTGCTGGATTCCTTGCCAATCTGTTCCATCAGTTCAGGTGATGGCGTACCGGGTACATACTTGGAAATCCACTTGCCGTAGATCGGACCGGCGATGATCGCGGTCGGCAGGGCAACCAGCAGACCGTAGAAAATGGTCTTGCCGATGTCAGCACCGAAGATCCCGATGGCCAGCAGCGGACCCGGATGCGGCGGAACCAGGCCGTGTACTGCAGACAGGCCAGCCAGCAACGGGATGCCGATCTTGACGATGGACACGCCGGTGCGACGCGCCACGATGTAGACCAGCGGAATCAGCAGGACAAAGCCGATCTCGAAGAACAACGGAATGCCCACCAGAAACGCGGCGAACATCATCGCCCAGTGCACGCGCTGTTTGCCGAACACCCGAATCAGGGTCTGGGCAATCTGGTCTGCACCACCGGAGTCGGCCATCAGCTTGCCGAGCATGGTGCCCAGGCCGAGGATGATACCGACGAAGCCCAGTACGCCACCGAAGCCGTCCTGGAAAGCTTTCATCACCTTGTCCACCGGCATGCCGGAAGTCAGGCCGAGAAAGCCTGCGGCAATCGTCAGCGCGATGAAAGGGTGGACCTTGAACTTGGTGATCAACAAAATCAGGCCGATGATGGTTACCACCGCATCGACCAACAGGTACGTGTCATGGCTCATGCCGAACATTGGATGTCTCTCCGGTTGTCATTGTTTTTTATGGAGCTACTGTTGGCGCTGCCACATCGACCTGTTTCGGCGATGAGACAGCGCTGTCTTTCGCGCTCACGCCTTTAGTCGGCTTTAGACGCTTTCCACCAGTCGGCGGCTTGCGTGCCGATTGAGCTGATCGGTTGTGTTGCATCGACCACCAGAGTGCGATCTTCGCTATAAGGAGGTTCGAGGGTCGCGAACTGGCTATCGACCAGGCTGGCAGGCATGAAGTGGCCCGGTCGATGCGAGCAGCGCTCGGTGGCGACTTCCTTGGTCAGCTCCAGAAACACAAAGCCAAGGCCCGGCACGGCCTGGCGCAGGCGTTCACGATAAATAAGCTTGAGCGCGGAGCAGGTCAGCACCGGATGTTCACCGTTGCTCAGGGCGGTGGCCATTTCTTCGCCCAGACGGGTCAGCCAGCCGGCACGGTCTTCATCGTTGAGGGGATGTCCAGCGCTCATCTTTTCGATGTTGGCTGGCGGATGAAAGGCATCGCCTTCAATCAGGCGACCCCCGCTTTTCTGGGCAATGTCAGCGCCGACGACACTTTTGCCGCAGCCGGAAACACCCATCACCACGAGGGCGGTAATTGCAGAATTCGCAGTTGTCACAATTTTCCACCTCTTCCGGAGACAGCGCTGTCTTTGTCGTCTTGGACAAAAATACAGTCAGGCCTGCTTCCAGTTCTTGTCATTGTTTTAGTTGCATCGGTCGTCATCGGAGCTACTCGCGTCAGTTGCGTGACCTGCGAATAAGCATTGTAGGGGCCGTGAGACAGCGCTACCTTAGAGCCCATTCGCCACTTTTGGCAACCCCCTTGCTTATTCCTATGTTAGTTGGCAACGCATGACACGCATTGGTTCCCGTTCCACCGGTCGTCCGACCCTCAACGAAGTCGCACGTCTGGCGGCTGTTTCTCCCATCACGGCATCCCGTGCTTTGCGCGGCGTTACCACGGTTGCGCCCGAGCTGGTCGAAAAAGTCCGCGCGGCGGCGCAGACGCTCGGCTACGTTGCCAACCCGGCAGCGCGAGCGCTGGCTTCTTCGCAAAGCCAGACGGTGGTGGTGCTGGTGCCATCGCTGTCCAACCAGTTGTTCATCGAAACCCTGGAAGCGATTCAAAACGTATTGCGCACCCGCGGCCTGGAAGTGGTGATCGGCAACTATCACTACTCACCTGTGGAAGAGGAAAACCTGCTGCGCAATTACCTGGCGAATCGGCCGCGCGGCATGTTGCTGACGGGATTCGACCACACGCCTGCGTTGCGTCAATTGCTGGCCGCCAGCGGCGTGCCCTGCGTGCACATGATGGAACTGGATACCGTCAGCGGCGCGTATTGTGTCGGCTTTTCCCAGGAACAGGCCGGGGCCGAGGCGGCGCGACATCTATTGGGACGAGGGCGCAAGCGTCTGGCTTACATCGCCGCGCAGCTTGACCCACGTGTGCTGCTTCGGGGGCAGGGATTTCGTCGGGCGCTGGAGGAAGAGGGCGTCTACGACCCTGAACTGCAAGTCTCCACGCCGCTGCCTTCGTCGATCGGGCTGGGTGGCGAGTTGTTCATGAAGTTGATGACTGAGCATCCGGACGTGGACGGGGTATTTTTCTGTAACGACGACCTGGCCCAGGGCGCTGCGCTGGAGGCATTGCGCCATGGCATTGCGATTCCGCAGCGGGTGTCGCTGATCGGTTTCAATGATTTGCCGGGATCGGCGCATATGGTCCCGCGCCTGACCTCGATCCGCACCCCACGCGAAGAAGTCGGGCAACGCGCCGCGCAGTTGTTATTGGGTTTGATCGATGGCATTGCGCAACAACCCCAAGTGGACCTGGGGTTTGAGTTGGTGGTGCGGGAGAGTTCTTAGGATAACAATCGGTGGGGGCGAGCTTGCTGTAGGACCGGCTTTAGCCGGGAGAGCAATTGATGAGAATGAGAGGCTCGCGACTGAAGTCGCTCCTACAGTCGCTCCTACGGCCGATTCGCGAGCAAGCTCGCTCCCACGAATCCTTCGGTTACTGCGCCTTCTTGAACGCCAACCGAAACTCATGCAGCAACGGTTCGGTATAGCCGCTCGGCTGTTCCAGACCCTTGAACACCAGCGCACACGCCGCCTGGAAAGCCACTGATTTCTTGAAATCAGCCGCCATCGGCGTGTACTGCGCGTCACCCGCGTTCTGCTTATCCACCACTCTGGCCATCTGTTCCAGAACGCCGCGGGTGAAGCCTTCGTCGATGACGTTGTGATGCAGCCAGTTGGCAATGTGCTGGCTGGAAATGCGCAGGGTCGCGCGGTCTTCCATGAGGCCGACGTTATGAATGTCCGGCACCTTGGAACAGCCAACGCCTTGCTCGACCCAGCGCACTACGTAGCCCAGCAAACCCTGGGCGTTGTTTTCGACTTCTTCGCGAATCTGCTCGGGGCTCCATTTGGCCTCTGCCGCCACCGGAATGGTCAACAGATCGTTGAGGATTTCTTCGCTAACGCTGTTCAGGCTGACCTGTTCGAGATCCTCCTGAATCGCCCGGACGTCGACCTTGTGATAATGCAGCGCGTGCAAGGTCGCGGCGGTTGGCGAGGGCACCCAGGCAGTAGTCGCGCCGGATTTCGGGTGGGCGATTTTCTGTTCGAGCATGTCCGCCATGCGATCCGGCATGGCCCACATCCCTTTGCCGATCTGTGCCCGACCACGCAAGCCGCACGCCAGGCCGACCAGCACGTTGCTGCGCTCGTAAGCCTTGATCCATGGTGTGTTTTTTATGTCGCCCTTGCGCAGCATCGGACCTGCCTGCATGGCGCTGTGAATCTCGTCACCGGTGCGGTCGAGGAAACCGGTGTTGATGAACGCGACCCGCGCCGAAGCCGCATTGATGCACGCCTTGAGGTTGACGCTGGTGCGCCGTTCTTCGTCCATGATCCCCATTTTCAAGGTGTTGCGCGGCAGCTTGAGGATGTCTTCGATGCCGCTGAACAGTTGCTCGGCGAACGCTACTTCCAGCGGCCCGTGCATCTTCGGCTTGACGATGTACACGCTGCCGGTGCGCGAGTTGCCGCGCCGTTGCAGGTCGTGCAATGCGATGAGGCTGGTGATCACGCCATCGAGAATGCCTTCGGGAATGTCGTGGCCTTCACCGTCGACAATCGCCGGGTTGGTCATCAAGTGCCCGACGTTACGGATGAACAGCAAGGAACGGCCATGCAGTTTGATTTCGCCGCCGCTGGCACGAGTGTATTGGCGGTCAGCGTTGAGGCGACGGGTAATGGTCTTGCCACCCTTGACCAGATCTTCGGTCAGGTCGCCTTTCATCAAGCCCAGCCAGTTGCGGTACACCGACACCTTGTCGTCGGCATCCACAGCGGCCACCGAGTCTTCGCAGTCGATGATGGTCGAGACGGCCGCTTCCAGGAGCAGATCTTTCACGCCAGCCGCATCGGTGCTGCCGATCGGGCTTTGCGGGTCGATCTGGATCTCGATGTGCAGGCCATGATTCTTCAGCAGAATCGCCTTGGGCTGATTCAGGTCGCCCTGATAGCCGAGGTATTTTTCCGGCTGTTGCAGGGCCGTCTGGCTGCCATCGGCCAGGGTTACGCTGAGCTCGCCGCTTGCGACGCTGTAGCCGGTGGCATCGACGTGGGAGCCTTTGAGCAGCGGTGCTGCTTCGTCGAGCAAGGCACGGGCGGCGGCGATGACTTTCGCACCGCGTAATGGGTTGTAACCGGCGCTGATGTCGGCGCCGTTGGCGCTGGAAATTGCATCGGTGCCATACAGCGCGTCATACAGCGAACCCCAGCGCGCGTTGGCGGCGTTCAGTGCATAACGGGCGTTGACTGCCGGGACCACCAGTTGCGGGCCAGCTTGCTCGCTGATCTCGATGTCGACGTTGGCGGTGGTCGCTACGACCTGCGCCGGAACCGGCAGCAGATAGCCGATGGATTCGAGAAAGGTGCGGTAGGCCGGCATATCCTTGATCGGTCCGGGATTAGCCTTGTGCCACTTGTCCAGTTCGGTTTGCAGGCGGTCGCGTTCGGCGAGCAGCTTGCGGTTGATCGGCGCCAGTTCGTGAACCAGCGCATCGAATCCGGCCCAGAAAGCGTCTTGATCCAGGCCCGTGCCGGGCAGTACGTCGTCGTTGACGAAGCGTTGCAGATTAACCGCCACCTTCAGGCGTTGGCATTGGACGAAATCGGTCATCTGGGGTTCTCCGGTTGTGGGGGGGGGCAAACTACGCTTGGCCATCTGTTTGGAATACGATCCGTAGGAGCGAGCGGGCGGCGTTCCGACTTGCCCGCGAAGGCTTTATTTCAGGCGATAACCAGGTCGACTGAAATACCGATTCGCGGGCAAGCCTCGCTCCAACAGAGGCGAGGCAGAATCAGCCAATCGCTGCAACACCGGCCTTGGCCACTTGCGCATCCTGGTCAGCCTTGACGCCGGACACGCCCACTGCGCCGATCACTTGACCGTCGACGATCAGCGGCACGCCGCCTTCCAGCGAGGTCAGCAGCGGTGCCGACAGGAAGGCGGTGCGGCCGCCGTTGACCATTTCTTCGTAACCTTTGGATTCGCGACGGCCCAGCGCCGAGGTGCGGGCTTTTTCGATGGCGATGTAGCCACCAATCGGCGCACAACCGTCCAGGCGTTCGAAGCCCAGCAAGTGACCGCCATCGTCCACCACTGCGATGGAAACCGCCCAGCTGTTGCTGTTGGCTTCGGTGCGCGCGGCGGCGAGGATCTGGGTGACTTCGGTCTGGGTCAGGACAGCTTTGGTTTTCATCGGTGTCTCCACAAGGTTGTGATGGGCGAGCTGTTATAGGCGATTATTGTTTAGTGCAATGCTTCTTCGATCAGTTCGATCCAGTGCCGTACCGGCGTGCGGCCTGCGCCAGCCAGATGCGTCTGGCAGCCGATGTTGGCGGTGGCGATGACTTCTGGCCGACCGCTTTCCAGGGCGTTCATTTTGTTGTCGCGCAGCCGCTTGGAAAGCTCCGGTTGCGTGATCGAATAAGTACCGGCCGAACCACAGCACAAATGCGCGTCCGGCACGGCGGTCAGGTTGAAGCCGAGTCGCGATAGTACGCTTTCCACGGCGCCACCGAGTTTCTGCGCATGCTGCAACGTGCAGGGGCAATGGAACGCCAGACGCAGGTCGCTGGCAACCCCGAGGTTTTCCAGAGGTTCCTCGCGCAGCACTTCAACCAGATCCTTGGTCAGCGCGCTGATGCGCTGCGCTTTGCTGGCGTAGGTCGGGTCGCCGCTGAGCAGGTGCCCGTAATCCTTGACGAAAGCTCCACAGCCGCTGGCGGTCTGGACGATGGCTTCGGCGCCAGCCTCGACACTTGGCCACCATGCGTCGATGTTACGCCGCGCCCGGTTCAGGCCTGCCTCTTGCGCATCGAGGTGATAATCCACCGCGCCACAGCAACCGGCCTGGGCGATGGGCGTGACACTGATGCCCAGGCGATCCAGCACCCGCGCGGTGGCGGCATTGGTATTGGGCGACAGGCCAGGTTGCACGCAGCCCTCGAGCATCAACACCTTGCGCGCATGGCGGACCGCAGGCCGCGCCTTGGCTGGCGTAATGTTCGACGGCAGTTTGATTTTCAGGCTGCCGGGCAGCAACGGGCGAAAGGTGTTGCCCAGTTGCGTCAGGGATTTGAACAAGGCCGCGTTGGGCACCACGGCGCGCAGGCTTTCCCGCAGCAGGCGCTGGCCCAATGGGCGCGGCACGGCGGCATCGACCACGGCGCGACCGATGTCCAGCAGGTTGTGATAATCCACGCCGGACGGGCAGGTGGTTTCGCAGTTGCGACAGGACAGGCAGCGGTCCAGATGCAGCTGGGTTTTTTCCGTGACTTCGTTGCCCTCCAGCACCTGCTTGATGAGATAGATCCGCCCACGTGGGCCGTCCAGTTCATCGCCGAGCAACTGATAAGTCGGGCACGTGGCGTTGCAAAAACCGCAATGCACGCAACTGCGCAGAATGCTTTCGGCTTCCTCGGCGCGGGGCAGTTGGCGGGCTTTGTCGCTCAGGGTGGTCTGCATGGTTCAGATCTCCGCGTACATCCGGCCCGGATTGAAGATTCCGTGCGGATCGAGTTGCGCCTTCAACTGGCGGTGATAACGCAGCAGTGGCGAAGGCAGCGGGTGAAACGGGCTGTCTTCCAGGCCATGGCTGTAGCAGATAGCGTGGCCACCGGCGGCGCTGGCAATCGCGCGAATCGTCGCGCCGTCAGCGTCGGATTTCAGCCAGCGCTGGGCGCCCGCCCAATCGAGCAGTTGCGCGCCCGGCACATCCAGCACGCCAGTATTGTTGGGCAGTGACAAGCGCCACAAGGGCAGGCCACTGGTGAAAAACTCCAGGCGTTGCGCGTTCAGTTCCTGCCAATACGCCGGGTCGAATTGTTCGCCGCCCAGACGCTCATGAGCCGCAGCCACCGAACCTTCGCCACCTTCCAGACGCAGGCGCAGCACACGACCGTCGTGGCTTGCGCCACTGATCGGGATCGGTTGCTGGCCCCATTCGGCCAGGCGCCGCAGGGCATGTTCGCTGTCCATTTCCAGAGCAATGCTGCTGCACAGCCGGGGCTTGGGCAGTACCTTGAGGGAAACTTCGGTGAGCACGCCAAGGCAGCCAAAGCTGCCAGCCATCAAGCGTGAGAGGTCATAACCGGCGACGTTTTTCATCACTTCGCCGCCAAACCGCAGGTGTTTGCCGAGCCCGGTAATCACCCGCGTGCCAAGCACGAAGTCGCGCACCGAGCCAGACCATGGACGGCGCGGACCGGACAATCCTGCCGCGACCATGCCGCCCACCGTGGCGTCGCCAAAGTCCGGCGGCTCGCAGGGCAGCATTTGCCCGGCCGCGTCCAGCGCGGCGGCCAGTTCGCTCAAGGGCGTACCGGCGCGCACTGTGATCACCAGCTCGGTGGGGTCATAACTGACGATGCCGCAATGGGCGCGAATATCGAGTATTTCCCCAGCCACTTCACGGCCGAGAAAAGCCTTGCTGCCGCCGCCCTGAATGCGCAGCGGCGTAGCGTTTTGCAGCGCCTGATTGACCTGCTCCAGCAGTTGCTCGCTGACATCCCGGCCCTGGAAGTTATTGTCGGCGGCCATCAAAAACGCTCCAGTTCAGGGAAGGGCAGCTTGCCCATGTGCACATGCATGGCGCCGAATTCAGCGCAGCGATGCAGGGTCGGAATGTTCTTGCCAGGGTTAAGCATGCCGCCGGGATCGAATGCGGCTTTTACTGCATGAAACAGCGTCAGCTCATCGCTGTTGAACTGCGCGCACATCTGATTGATTTTCTCGCGGCCGACGCCGTGCTCACCGGTAATGCTGCCGCCGACTTTCACGCAGAGTTCGAGGATCTTGCCGCCCAATGCCTCGGCGCGATCCAGCTCGCCGGGTTGGTTGGCATCGAACAGGATCAGCGGGTGCATATTGCCGTCGCCCGCATGAAACACGTTGGCGACGCGCAAGCCATATTCTTCCGATAACGCGGTAATGCCGCGCAACACACCGGGCAATTCCCGGCGCGGAATGGTGCCGTCCATGCAGTAGTAATCCGGCGAAAGCCGCCCGACTGCCGGGAAGGCGTTCTTGCGTCCGGCCCAGAAACGCACCCGCTCGGCTTCATCCTTGGCCTGACGCACCTCGGTGGCGCCAGCGTTGGTCAGCACTTCCCGAACCCGCGCGCAGTCGTCGTGGACATCGGCTTCGACGCCATCCAGTTCGCACAGCAAAATGGCTTCGGCATCTACCGGGTAACCGGCATGGATGAAATCCTCGGCGGCACGAATGGCGAGGTTGTCCATCATTTCCAGCCCGCCGGGAATGATCCCTGCGGCAATGATATCGCCCACGGCGCGACCGGCTTTTTCCACTGAATCAAATGCCGCGAGCAACACCCGGGCGACCTGAGGTTTAGGCAGCAACTTGACGGTGACTTCGGTGATGATGCCGAGCATGCCTTCCGAGCCGGTGAACAGCGCGAGCAGATCGAAACCCGGCGAATCCAGCGCGTCGGAACCTAGCGTCATGTGTTCGCCCTCGACCGTGAGGATCTCCACCTTGAGCAGGTTATGCACCGTGAGGCCGTATTTCAGGCAATGCACACCGCCTGCGTTCTCCGCGACGTTGC
The DNA here is from genome assembly GCF_001698815.1 of Pseudomonas syringae. GTDB lineage: Bacteria > Pseudomonadota > Gammaproteobacteria > Pseudomonadales > Pseudomonadaceae > Aquipseudomonas > Aquipseudomonas syringae_A. The sequence continues at coordinate 43,729 of NZ_LGSI01000015.1, forward strand.
CGCCGATGGAGCAGGCGATTTGCGACGACGGGTCCGGCGCGTAATACAGATCGAACGGCGCGGCGGCCTGGGAAATCGCCAGGTTGCGCACGCCCGGTTGTACACGGGCCAGGCGGGCGGCGGGGTCGATGTCGAGAATCTTGTTGAACCGCGCCATGACCAGCAGCACGCCTTTTTCGAGAGGCAATGCGCCACCGGAAAGTCCGGTGCCCGCGCCACGAGCTACCACCGGCACGCGGCGCTGGTGACAGATCTTCAGCAACGTCTGCACTTCTTCCAGATGGCGGGGCAGGGCAACCAGCATCGGCGTGGTGCGATAGGCCGACAGCCCGTCGCACTCGTAAGGACGCAGTTCTTCGGGACGGTGCAGGATGTCCAGATCAGGCAATTGGCGTTGCAGGTCTTGCAGCAAGCCTTGCTTGTCAATGACGGGCAGAACGCCGTCAACGCGTTCGTCGTAGAGAATATTCATGATGGGCTTCTGACCCTGCGTTGTTTTTATAGTGGACTGCTTGTTTTTTAAACAGGAGCGCTCAATCAGGCAATGAACAGCTGACTTGCATCATTGGCTGCGCGGGCTTTACTGTCTATCACCGTAAACAGTGGTCGAACCAGTTTTTCATCGTGTTCTGGTTGAATTGTCAAAAATAAATAAATAAAAACAATGGCTTGAAGTTGTACGAGCATTTTATCGATCTGTGCGTATCAACTGGTCATACCAGTAGGTGAAGTATGCAAAACACTGTAAAACCCCGAGCGCCGCAAGTCGCCGATGTGGTCTGCGAACGTATTGAACGCTTGATCGTCGATGGCGTACTCAAGGTCGGGCAGCTATTGCCTTCCGAGCGGCGGCTCACGGAAAAGCTCGGTGTGTCGCGCACCGCCCTGCGCGAGGGCCTGAAGCTGTTGCGCGCCAGGGGCATCATCGAAACCGAGCAGGGCAAAGGCTCATTCGTTGCGCAGATGAATGGCCATCAGTCGACTTCACCGTTGATGCACTTGTTCGGCTCGCAACCGCGCACGCTGTACGACCTGTTCGAAGTGCGCAGTTTGCTGGAAGGTGAATCGGCGCGACTGGCGGCCTTGCGCGGCACCGATGCCGATTTTGTCCTGATCACCCGCAGCTACGAGGCTTTGGTCGCCGCCCATGCCAGTGAGCTGGACGCGTCCGGCCATGCCCGCCTGGATCATGCGTTTCATCTGGCGATCTGCGAGGCGTCGCATAATCCGGTGTTGGTACAAACCCTGCGCTCGCTGACTGACCTGTTGCTCAACACGGTGTTCGCGTCGGTCAACAACCTGTACCACCGCGAACCCCAGAAACGCCAGATCGACCGCCACCACGCGCGGCTGTACAACGCCGTCACCGGGCGTCTACCGGAGCAGGCACGCAAGGCGGCTGTCGCGCATATTCAAAGCATCTGCGAGAACCTGCGCGAGATCGAAAACGAGGAACAACGCCTGGTGCGCGCGACGTTACGGCTGGAAGGGTGGGCTTGAACTCCTCCGGTTTATTGTGGGTGGGGTCTGATGAAACTCGATAGGAGGGGACGTGTCCCCGAAGAGGCCGGTGCAAGCGCTGCAGAACTTCCTTGGCAGCCCCGACGCCTTCCCGGACAAGTCCGGTCCTACCGAGCTATACAAACCGGTAGGAGGGGACTTGTCCCCGAAGAGGCCGGTGCAAGCGCTGCTGAACTTCCTTGGCAGACCCGATGCCGTCCCGGACAAGTCCGGTCCTGCCGAGCTATACAAACCGGTAGGAGGGGACTGGTCCCCGAAGAGGCCGGTGCAAGCGCTGCAGAACTCCCCTGGTAGACCCGACGCCTTCCCGGACAAGTCCGGTCCTACCGAGCCATACAACCGGTAGGAGGGGACTTGTCCCCGAAGAGGCCGGTGCAACCGCTGCAGAACTTCCTTGTCAGCCCCGACGCCTTCCCGGACAAGTCCGGTCCTACCGAGCGGCGGAGTCGACCCCGTCCGCCTCCGCTTGACAGCACCCCGTCAATCCCGCAATTTACGCATTACGTAAGCCGATTACGAAAATAACAACAATGGTGTATTGCGCCGTGGACCTCTTAACTTATTACCGTTCCACTTCCAGTTACCGGGTACGTATCGCGCTGGCCTTGAAGGGGCTGGACGTCACGGCGATCCCCGTCAACCTCATTCGCGATGGCGGCGAGCATCTCAAGCCTGAATACAAAGCCATCAACCCTCAATGCCGCGTGCCAGCGTTGCGCCTGAATAATGGCCGGGTGCTGACGCAATCTCCGGCGATCATCGAGTACCTTGAAGACCGCTATCCCGAGCGCCCGCTGTTGGCCGCGGACCTGGAGATTCGCGCCACCCAGCGCGCAATCGCGGCGTTGATCGCCTGTGATATCCATCCGCTGCACAATGTTTCGGTGCTCAATCGCCTGCGTGGCCTGGGTCATGACGAGAACGACGTGGGTGCCTGGATCGGTCACTGGATCAATCAGGGATTCGCCGCCGTCGAGGTAATGATCGGCGAGCATGGTTACTGTTTTGGCGAGTCGCCGAGCCTGGCGGATGTTTATCTGCTGCCCCAGGTTTATGCCGCTCGACGTTTCAATGTCGACCTCAGTCCATACCCGCGCATTGTCCGGGTTGAGCAACTGGCCCTGGAACATCGGGCATTCCAACAAGCGCATCCCGATGCGCAATCCGACAAGCCGGAGTAGTCTTGGCCTTATGAAAATTCTCGGCCTGCAACTGCTTTTCGGTGATTTCCTCGCGCGTAGCGTGCGTGGAATCCCCTGCGCGCCACCCGCTGGAAAGTGATCTGACAAACAGAATTCCACTTTCCTGCAAGGAGCCAGACCATGGCTGATCTATACGAAAACCCGATGGGCCTGATGGGCTTTGAATTCATTGAATTCGCCTCACCAACGCCCAATGCCCTTGAGCCTGTGTTTCAGATCATGGGTTTCACCAAAGTCGCCACGCACCGTTCCAAGGATGTTGCGCTGTTCCGTCAGGGCGGCATCAACATCATTCTCAACAATGAACCGAACAGCGTTGCGTCCTACTTCGCGGCCGAGCATGGTCCGTCGGTGTGTGGCATGGCGTTCCGGGTCAAGGATTCGCACAAGGCCTACAAGCGCGCATTGGAACTGGGTGCGCAACCGGTGGAAATCGCCACCGGCCCGATGGAGCTGAACCTGCCGGCGATCAAGGGCATTGGCGGCGCGCCGTTGTATCTGATCGACCGCTTTGGCGAAGGCACGTCAATCTATGACATCGACTTCAATTTCATCGAAGGCGTGGACCGTAATCCGGTCGGCGCGGGCCTGAAATTCATCGATCACCTGACTCACAACGTTTATCGCGGGCGCATGGCGTACTGGGCGAGCTTCTACGAGAAGCTGTTCAACTTCCGCGAGCTGCGCTACTTCGATATCAAGGGCGAATACACTGGCCTGACCTCCAAGGCCATGACCGCACCGGATGGCATGATCCGCATTCCGTTGAACGAAGAGTCCTCCAAGGGCGCGGGGCAGATCGAAGAGTTCCTGATGCAGTTCAACGGCGAGGGCATTCAGCATGTGGCGTTCTTCACCGACGACCTGATCAAGACCTGGGACGTCCTGAAAGCCCTGGGTATGCGCTTCATGACCGCACCGCCGGAAACCTACTATGAAATGCTCCAGGGTCGTCTGCCCGATCACGGCGAGCCGGAAGCGGAACTCAAATCCCGTGGGATTCTGCTCGACGGTACGTCAGACGGCGGCGAAAGGCGTCTGCTGCTGCAGATATTCTCGGAAACCCTGATGGGGCCGGTGTTCTTCGAATTCATCCAGCGCAAGGGCGACGACGGCTTTGGCGAAGGCAACTTCAAGGCGCTGTTCGAATCTATCGAGCGTGATCAGATCAAGCGTGGGGTGTTGACGGCGGATTAAAGCCGGACCTGTAGGCGCTAAATTGTGGGAGCGAATTTATTCGCGAAGAGGCCGGGACAGGCTCCGACTATCTCGCTGACTGCACCGACGTCTTCCCGGATAAATCCGGTCCTACAAGGTTTGTGCAGTTCCAATTCAATGTGCAAACAACCCAACATCCCCACCCATCCTGACACTGACCACTTGCGCAGTCGCCCGCAGGCGTTGCGCGGCATCAGCCTGCACGGCGCCGGTGAACACCGATGCCGAACCGACCATGGTGATCACCCCAGCCAGTTTGTTGCCAAGGGTGAACACCGGGGAGGAAACGGCGTTGACGCCGGCCATCAGCAAGCCATGAATCTGATGCACGCCCGTGCTGCGAATGTCCTGCACATGCTGTTCGATCATCTGCCGTTGCCCGGTGTTCAGGGCGGCCCATTCCTGTTCGTGCAACTCGGCGGTTTCGCTGGCGTTGAGGAAGGTGTTGAACACCAGCCCGGTGGACGAACCAAGCAGCGGCAGCACCGAGCCGATCTGGGTTACCAACGTCACCGCGCCGCTGGAAGGCTCGACATACACCACCGTCGGCCCCTTGTTGCCCCACACCGCCAGGAAACAGGTTTCGTTGAGTTCGTCGCGCAGGGTCGCCAAATGCGGCGCCGTGATTTTCAGGACATCCAGATGCCCAACCGCCGCCAGTCCGACATACAACGCCTCGCGCCCCAAGCCGTAGTGGTTGGTGACAGCGTCCTGTTCGGCAAAACCGCTGGCGATCAGTGCCTGCAAATAGCGATGCACTTTGCTGGCGGGCATACCGACGTGCTCGGCAAGCCGGGACAACGAGGTCGACGGCGCCAGTTCAGCCAGCGCCTTGAGGATACCCACGCCGACTTCGGCGGCTTGCACCTTTTGCTGGCGTCCGCCTGCGGGGCTTTCGATTTCAACGGTCATTACACAGGTGCGCCGGTCTGAGAAGGCTGCTTTATAGCTTGACCCGGTTTCAAACTCAAATTACGTTATGCGTAATCGAATTACGTTTATTCGGTTTCGCATAACCTGAAAAAACAATAAGAGGTCGAGATGTTCACTCATCCACACGCCGAGTCTCTGAATTACCTGACAGGTTTCGGTAACCAGTTCAGCAGTGAAGCGCTGCCCGGCGCGTTGCCGGTCGGCCAGAACTCCCCGCAAAAACATGCTCTGGGCCTGTACGCTGAATTGCTCTCCGGCACTGCGTTCACCGTGCCCCGCGCAGAAGCGCGGCGTAGCTGGCTGTATCGCATCAAGCCTTCCGCCAGCCATCCTTGCTATCAGCGGCTGGACCGGCAAATCGCTGGCGGCGAAATGGGCCAGATCACGCCCAACCGCCTGCGCTGGAACGCCTTTGATCTGCCCACGCAGCCGACAGACTTCGTCGATGGCCTGCACGTCATGGCCAGCACCGCGTCGGCGGAGCAGGCTGAAGGCGTCAGCATTTATAACTACGTGGCCAATGCTTCGATGCAACGGGCGTTCTTCAATGCTGACGGCGAATGGCTGATCGTGCCGCAGCTGGGTCGCCTGCGCATCGTCACCGAACTGGGCATGCTGGACGTCGAGCCTCAGGAAATCGTCGTGGTGCCGCGCGGGATGAAATTCAGCGTACAGCTGCTGGACGATTGCGCTCGGGGTTATGTCTGTGAGAACCACGGCAGCGCGTTGCGTCTGCCGGATCTCGGGCCTATCGGCAGCAACGGTCTGGCCAACTCCCGGGATTTCCAGGTGCCGGTCGCCTGGTTCGAAGAGCGCGACGAGCCGACGCTGCTGGTGCAGAAATTCCTTGGCGAGCTATGGGCGACGCAGCTGGATCACTCGCCGTTCGATGTGGTGGGCTGGCATGGCAATAACGTGCCGTACAAATATGACCTGCGCCGTTTCAACACCATCGGCACGGTGAGTTTTGACCATCCCGATCCGTCGATTTTTACCGTGCTGACTGCGCCGGGTGCTGTGCATGGCCAAGCCAATATCGATTTCGTGATCTTCCCGCCGCGCTGGATGGTGGCGGAAAACACTTTCCGCCCACCATGGTTTCATCGCAATCTGATGAACGAATTCATGGGCCTGATCGACGGCGCCTACGACGCCAAGGCCGAAGGTTTCATGCCGGGCGGCGCGTCGCTGCACAACTGCATGAGCGCCCACGGGCCGGATAACGCCACGGCGGAAAAAGCCGTCGCCGCACCATTGCAACCGCACAAGATCGAAAACACCATGGCCTTCATGTTCGAGACCGGCAAGGTATTGCGCCCCAGCCAGTTCGCGCTGGAATGCCCGCAACTGCAACCCGACTACGACGCCTGCTGGACCGGCATGGCCAAGACTTTCAACAGGGAAATGCCGCAATGAATGCTTCTTCAAACACTCGCAGCTGGATCGAGTCCGCCAACGGCCACGCTGATTTCCCGTTGCAGAATTTGCCCTTGGGTGTGTTCAGTCGCCCAGGTTTGACTCCGCGCGGCGGCGTGGCCATCGGCGATTCGATTTTTGATCTGCAGGCCGCACTCGAAGCGGGTTTTTTCAACGGTGCCGCCCGCGCCGCCGCCGAGGCCGTCAGCCGCGATCAGTTGAATGATTTCTTCGCTCTGGGCGCGGGTGCACGTCAGGCGTTGCGTCGTGAATTGCTGCATTTGCTGGATGAAAACAGCCCGCAGCGCGCGCGCCTGCAAGCAGCAACCGATGGGTTGTTGCATCCGATGAGCGAGTGCCAGATGCACCTGCCAGCGCGGGTCGGCGATTACACCGATTTCTACGTTGGCATTCATCACGCCATGAACGTCGGCAAGCTGTTCCGCCCCGACAACCCGCTATTGCCCAACTATAAATATGTGCCGATTGCCTATCACGGTCGCGCCTCGACGCTGTGTGTCTCGGGCACGCCAGTCAAACGGCCCAACGGCCAGACGCTGCCGCCGGGCCAGGACGTGCCGCAGTTCGGTCCCTGCAAGCGACTGGATTACGAACTGGAAATGGGTGTGTGGATCGGACCGGGCAATGCCAGCGGCGCGGCAATCGATATCGCCGAGGCGCCGCAACACATTGCCGGTTTATGTCTGCTCAACGACTGGTCGGCGCGGGATATCCAGGCCTGGGAATACCAGCCGCTGGGTCCGTTTCTGTCGAAAAGCTTCGCCACCACAGTGTCGCCCTGGGTGGTGACGGCTGAAGCCCTCGCGCCATTCCGCAGCCCGCAACCCGCACGGCCTGATGGCGATCCGCAGCCGCTGCCGTATCTGCTTGATGCAGCGGATCAACAGAGCGGTGCGCTGGATATCGAACTGGAAGTCCTCCTGCAGACGCGGCAGATGAAGGCGCAAGGCTTGCCCGCCGAGCGCCTGGCCCTGAGCAACACGCTGAATATGTACTGGACCCTGGCGCAGATGGTCACCCACCACAGCGTCAACGGCTGCAAGTTGCAGCCCGGTGATCTGTTCGGCACCGGCACGTTGTCCGGCCCGCAGGCCGGCCAGTTCGGCAGCCTGCTGGAGATGACTGAAGGCGGCAAAAATAGCGTCACCTTGCCGAGCGGCGAAGTACGGCGCTTCCTTGAAGACGGCGATGAAGTAATCCTGCGCGCCCGCTGCAAGCGCGAAGGCCAGGTGTCCATCGGGTTTGGTGAATGCCGAGGTGTTGTGCAGGGCTGATGATTTGTAGGAGCGAGGCTTGCCCGCGAATCAGGCGCCTCGCTTGCCCAGATCCACCGCGTCATCGTTGTTCGCGGGCGAGCCTCGCTCCAACAATCATTCGGCCTTCGTGAATCCCGCCACCAACGACCCTTCACGCGGCAGGAATTTGCCTTGCCGTTCACCCTGAGCCTTGCCATCGGCATAGCTCAAATGCCCGTTGATCCACACGCCATCAATACCTTCGGCTGCCCGTTGCGGGTTTTTGAAGTCCGCGATGTCGCGCACAGTTTCAGGGTCGAACAACACCAGATCAGCCCAATAACCTTCGCGAATCAGCCCGCGTTCATGCAGCCCGAAACGCGCTGCAGAAAGCCCGGTCATCTTGTGCACGGCTGTGTGCAGCGGGAACAGGCCAAGGTCGCGGCTGAAATGCCCGAGCACGCGGGGGAATGCGCCCCACAAACGCGGGTGCGGAAACGGGTCTTCCGGCAAGCCGTCGGAGCCGATCATCGACAGCGGATGGCGCAGAATATTTTGTACGTCCTGCTCATCCATGCCGTAGTACACCGCGCCTGCGGGTTGTAGTTTGCGTGCCGTGTCCTGCAGCGAAAGATTCCAGTCGGCGGCGATGTCCTGCAAGTCGCGGCCGCCCTGATCCGGATGCGGCGTCGACCAGGTAATCGTGATGCGGAAGGCATCGGTGACCTGCTTCAAATCCAGCGTTGAAGAGCTGGCGGCATACGGATAACAGTCACAACCCACGGGATGATCCAACGCCGCTTTTTCCAGGGCCGCCAATAGTTGCGGACTGCGCCCCCAGTTTCCCGCGCCGGCACATTTCAGATGCGAGATCACCACCGGCGCCTTGGCGTGACGGCCAATGGCGAACGCCTCATCCATGGCTTCCAGCACCGGCTCGAATTCACTGCGCAAGTGCGTGGTGTAGACCGCGCCGAACGCCGTCAGCTCTTCGGCCAACTGCTTGACCTCATCGGTTTCGGCGCTGAAGGCCGAGGCGTAGGCCAGACCAGTGGACAGCCCCAGCGCACCGGCTTCCAGGCTGTCGCGCAGTTGCTCGCACATCGCGCTGATTTCTTCGGCGGTGGCGGTGCGCAGCAGATCCGCCATGTGGTTGCTGCGCAGCGCCGTGTGGCCAATCAACGCGGCGACGTTCACTGCCGGGCGGGCCTTGTCCACGGCGTTGCGGTAATCAATAAAGCGCGGGTAGACGAACGCGTCGGCCGTCCCCAGCAGGTTCATCGGATCAGGCGGATCACCCGCCAGTTTCACCGGCGCCGCACTGATCCCGCAATTGCCGACGATCACGGTGGTCACGCCCTGGGTAATCTTGGGCAACATGCCGGGTTTGCGAATCACCACGGTGTCGTCGTGGGTATGCACGTCGATAAAACCCGGTGCCAGTACGCGGCCCGCCGCATTGATTTCTTCGCTGGCGGAAACGCCGTCGAGGCTGCCGATACGCTGGATGCGTCCTTCACGAATGGCCACGTCGGCGCGAAAGCCGGGGGTATCGCTACCATCGATGACCAGCGCATCGCGGATGATCAGGTCGTAAAGCATGATTCAGTCTCCAAGCGGCAAGCCATCTTCGCCGCCGCGATAGTCATCAAGGGCGAGCTTGATCCGCCGCAGTCGTTCCTGATTTTCTTCAGGGGCGACCAAGGCCAGTTCAGTGGCCAGCACGTCGATGGTCAGCAGCATGCCGTAGCGCGCTGCCGTGGGTTTGTAGATGAAATTGGTTTCGGCGATTTGCAGGGGCAGCAGCACGTCCGCTAGCTGCGCCAAGGGCGAATCGGGCAAGGTAATCGCCAGGATTTTCGTGCCATAGCTGCGCGCCAGCTTCACGGCTTCCAGCAGTTCCGGGGTGCGCCCGCTCAGTGAGCAGGCAATCAGACTCTGCTCGGCACCCAGCGTGGCGGCGATCAGACGCATCATCACCGGATCACGACAGGCGGCGATGGGATAGCCGAGGCGGACCAGTCGGGTCTGCAATTCTTCGCTGCACAGGCTGGAACAGCCGCCCATGCCAAACGCGTGGATCATCCGCGCGCCACTCAACAGCGCCACCGCCGCCGCGAAGCGCGCTTCATCGAAGCCCGCCAGGTGCTGACGCAATGTCGATTCAATATCGCCGACAATCTGGGTGAAAAATGCCGACTGCTCGGGTGCGCGTTCCGGGTTCAGAAAGCGGCTGCCGACGCCCGTGGCCTGGGCCAGTTGCAGGCGCAGGTCGCGCAGATCACGGCAACCGATGCTGCGGGCGAACCGCGACAAGGTAGCGCTGCTGACTTCGGCCTGCGCCGCCAGTTCTTCCAGGCTGGCACTGGCGGCGAAGGCCACATCGCTGAGGATCAGTTTGGCGATGCGTCCTTCACCGGCACTGAACGAGTCCTGGCGCGCGCGGATCTGGTAAAGAATGTCCACTCAGAGTACCTGCGCCAGCACCAGGGTGAAGGCGAACGCGATCACGGAAATCAGCGTCTCCAGCACCGTCCAGGTCTTGAAGGTTTGCGCCACGGTCATGTTGAAATACTCCTTGATAAGCCAGAAACCACCGTCGTTGACGTGGGAAAAAATCACCGAGCCTGCGCCGGTGGCCAGCACCAACAGTTCCGGGTGCGGATAGCCAAGCCCGAGCGCAACGGGGGCGACAATACCTGATGCGGTGGTCATTGCCACTGTTGCCGAGCCGGTGGCAATGCGCATCAAGGCCGCAAACAACCAGCCCATGAGCAGCGGTGACAGATGGAAATCCTGAGCCAGGCCAACGATTTCGTTGGTCACACCACTGTCGACCAGAATCCGATTCAAACCGCCACCCGCGCCGACCAACAGCGTAATGCTCGCGGTGGGAGCCAGGCATTCATTAGTGAATTTCAGGATCGAGTCGCGGCTGATGCCCTGAGCGATACCCAGCGTCCAGAAGCTCAGCAATGTCGCCAGCAGCAGGGCGATCACCGAGTTACCGATGAACAACAGAAAGCTGTTGAAGCCGCTGCCCGGCGTGCTGATCAGGTTGGCCCAACCGCCCAGCAACATCAACACCACCGGCAGCAGAATCGTGGTCATGGTCAGGCCGAAGCTGGGCAGTTTCGCGCGCGGTTCGCGGTCCAGAAACTGCTTGGCCAGCGGATTTTCGTCGGCCAGCTGGATACGTGGCACGATGAATTTGGCGTAGAGCGGACCTGCGATAATCGCCGTCGGAATGCCGACCAGAATCGCGTAGAACAGCGTTTGCCCCACAGACGCCTGATACGCCAGCACCGCCAGCATCGCGGCGGGATGCGGCGGCACCAATGCGTGCACCACTGACAAGCCAGCCACCATCGGCAAGCCGACCATCAGAATCGACACCCCGACGCGACGCGCCACGGTGAAGGCAATCGGCACCAACAGCACGAAGCCGACTTCGAAGAACAGCGGCAGGCCGACCAGGAATGCGATGCAAACCATCGCCCAGTGGGCATTGCGCTCGCCGAAGCGGTCGATCAGCGTGCGCGCCACCTGCTCGGCACCGCCGGATTCGGCCATCATCTTGCCAAGCATGGTGCCCAACGCCACCACCAGCGCGATGTGCCCAAGGGTTTTGCCGACGCCGCCTTCATAGGCTGCGACCACGCCGGTGGCTGGCATGCCGGCGACCAGCGCCAGGCCAATGGAGATAAGCGTGATGACAATGAACGGATTAAGACGATAGCGCGCGATCAGGACAATCAAGGCGATGATCGCGACAGCAGCGTAAATCAGCAGCGACAGGCCAGAGGAGGGCGGCATACAGCGGTTCCTTGCTCAAGAGGGAGGTATGAAAAGCGCAACTCGGTGGGCGTTAACCCATCAAGGCAGCGGCGTTCCAGAAGATCTCGGCAGAGGTATCGCTAAAGGCTCGCAAGACGGAGCAAAGGTGCAGCAGGTGATGCGATCACAGGTAATCATTATTGTTATCTCTGTTTTCGTTATGAAATTAATTTACACTAAAACTTAAATAGATATCAATAAATGAAAGTTAATTTCTTTTGGTTAGGGAGCCAACGTGGGGTGCACTTCATTTCACCTGTGGGAGATCCCCCGTCGTCCTGACGCCGCGTTGTCGCGCAGCAAACACCGGCACCCGTTGGAGCGAGGCTTGCCCGCGAAGAACGATGACGCGGTAGCGCTGGGTCACCGAGGCGTCTGATTCGCNGCACCCGTTGGAGCGAGGCTTGCCCGCGAAGAACGATGACGCGGTAGCGCTGGGTCACCGAGGCGTCTGATTCGCGGGCAAGTCGGAACGCCGCCCGCTCGCTCCCGCAGGGATAGTGGATATGTGTGCGATTCCAATACTCTGCAACAGAGTATCTACAGCGCAACATCCAGCTTCAAACTCTGCTGAACCGCTCGCGATAAGCCTGCGGCGTCACCGCCAGCGCTCGCAGAAGGCTGCGGCGCAGGGTTTCTTCGGTGCCAAAGCCGCAGCGCGCGGCGATACGTTTGATTGGCATCGAGCTATCCGCCAGCAGGCGACGCGCCGCTTCGACACGCAGTTGTTCGATGGCCTTGGCGGGAGTGCTGCCGGTCTGGGCGCGGTAGTGGCGGACGAAACTGCGCTCACTCATTCCAGCCTGCGCCGCCAGCGTCGACACTGAAAGGTCACCGGCAAGATGTTCGTTGACCCAGGCGTGCAGGCTGGCGAACCGTGTATCGCCGCCGCTGGTCTGCAAGGAAAGTGCATTGCTGAATTGCGATTGGCCACCCGGACGCTTGAGAAACACCACTAGGTCCCGAGCGACCGCCAGCGCCATGGCATGGCCCAGATCCGCTTCCACCAGCGCCAAGGCCAGATCGATCCCGGCGGTCACCCCGGCAGACGTCCAGAAGTGCTGGTCATTGATAAAGATCGGATCAGGATCAACGCGCAGTGCCGGATAACGCCGCGCCAGTTCTTCGCAACTGTTCCAGTGGGTAACCACCGCACGGCCATCCAGCAATCCGGTGGCCGCCAGCAGGAAAGCCCCGGTACACACCGATGCCACGCGCCGAGCGCTTTGCGCACGAATTCGCAGCCAATGCACTAACTGGGGATCGGCTGCGGCCACATGCACGCCACGGCCACCGGCGACGATCAAGGTATGGGTGGGCTCGTCGGCATCCGGCAACGGCCAGGTTTGCAGGCCCAGACCAGCGGAAGACTCCACGCCGTGTTGAGCGACGGCGATCACCTTCAGCGCATAGGCGGGCGGCATGCCTTGCTGAGCCGCCTGGAGATTGGCCGAGGCGAAGACTTGCAAGGGGCCGCAAACGTCCAGCAATTGCACGTTCGGGAATGCCAGGATGTGCACGGTCTGTGGCGAGTCGGTCATGCTGGCACTCATCGAAGAAAATCGGGAGAAAATTGGCGTGATTGGTGGGTTGTATGGCGCACCCGCCAAATCCTGACGGGCTACTTTAGATGCGTCCACTTCTGATATCAATCTTGAAACGGAGCTACCCATGACCCTTCATATAGGTTTGCTGGTTTTCCCAAGCGTGCAGCAGCTGGACCTGACCGGCCCTTACGAAGTATTCGCGACGCTGCCCGATGTGCGCGTGCATTTGGTGTGGAAAAATCTCGACCCGCTGCTGTCCAGCACCGGCCTGGCGTTGCAACCGACGCAGACTTTTGCCGACTGCCCCGTGCTGGATGTGCTGTGTATTCCCGGTGGCAAGGGCATCGATGTGTTACTGGAGGACGCCGAGACCCTGGCGTTTATCAAGCGGCAGGGCGCGACCGTGAAATACCTGACCTCGGTGTGTACCGGCGCGCTTGTGCTGGGGGCTGCGGGATTGTTGCAAGGCAAGCGCGCGACGACGCATTGGGCGTCACATGACTTGCTGGAGAAGTTTGGCGCGATTGCCGTGCACGAGCGAGTGGTGCGCGATGGCAACCTGATGACCGGAGGCGGCGTGACAGCCGGCATCGATTTTGCCCTGACCCTGGCCAGCGAATTGTTTGATGCACTGCATGCCCAGACGGTCCAGCTGCAACTTGAATATGCCCCCGCGCCGCCGTTCAACGCGGGTCATCCCGATACCGCGCCAGCCGAAGTGCTCGCCCTGGCGCGGGAGCGCGGCCGGCAAGCGATGGCCCAGCGTCGCGCCATCGTCGAGCGGGTCGCCGGAGGCGAGGTTTAAGTCGGTTCGACCCTGGATTCGGCCGGGATTTCATACCAGCCGAGAAACAGATCCAGCGCTGATTCGATCACATCGCGTTGCTTGTCGGCGCTCAGTACGGGTTCGTTGAACGTGACCTGAGGCCAGAACGCAAAGGCTTTGAGCAGGGCATGCATCTGGTTGGCGGCAAAGGTCGGGTCGGCGGCTTTTACTCGGCCATCGGCCTGAGCGGCGCGAATCCAGGCGCTGAAGGTTTCCTCGCGCTCATCCAGGCGCGCCAGCCAGGCCTGGGCGCGCTCCGGCGAATGAATGGTTGCGCCCAAGGCTACCCGGGCCAGATCCAGACAATTGCTGTCACTGAGGGTGCGCATTTTGCTCTGCAACATGGCACGCAGCTGTTGGCGCAGGTCGACACCGGGCCGATACGCCGAGTCAGGCAGCTCGCCGATCCGGTGCCAGAGGCGCTGAAGGATTTCCGCGAACAATTCTTCCTTGCTTGGGAAGTGGTTGTACACCGTGCGTTTTGACACTTCTGCCCGCGCCGCAATGCGGTCCATGCTGGTCACTTCGAAACCGTGCTCGCGAAACTCGGCAATGGCTGCCAGAACGATGGCTTCGCGTTTTCGGTCGGTGAGTCGCAGGGGAGCAGTCATAGGTCTCGCTTCAAACAGGCGTTTAGAGAAAATTACACTCAGCAGTTTACTTGTCATCTTGATTCATGCAAGCTTAAAACTACACCGTGTAGTGTAAAACACTGTTACACATCGTTGTCACTGTCGCCAGTGTTTAATGGCTCGACAGGGTTGACAAACTATCCAGGAGTCAGCAAATCATGGCCAAAACCAATCCGACCTTGCCAGCCCAAGCCTTGCCGACCTTGCAGAAGCATGAAGGCCGCTATCGCAACAAGGCGTCCATGACCCGCCTGGGGTTTTTCCGGACGCTGGGAGTGTTCTGGGATGCGGTGTTTAACAAGCCGAAATTCACACGTCCAGCCGGCGAAATTCCGGTCCAGCCGTTGTCGCGCCAGCAATTGCTCGCTGCGCCGGACAACAGTGTGTTTCGCCTGGGTCACTCCACGGTGCTGCTCAAATTGCATGGCGTTTTCTGGCTCACCGATCCGGTCTTCGCCGAACGTGCTTCGCCGGTGCAATGGGCCGGGCCGAAGCGTTTTCATCAGCCACCCATCAGCCTTGAGGAATTGCCACTGCTCAAGGCGGTGATCCTTTCCCACAATCATTACGACCACCTGGACCACATGACCATCAAGGCATTGATGGCCAAGACCGAGCATTTCCTCACGCCGTTGGGTGTAGGCGATACCTTGATCGAGTGGGGCGTGCCTGCCGAGAAGGTGCGACAACTGGATTGGTGGCAGTCGACTGAGGTGCATGGCATGCACTTCGTCGCGACCCCGGCGCAGCATTTTTCCGGACGTTCGTTGCGTGACGGCAATCGCACCATGTGGGCCTCATGGGTCATGCATGACGAGCGCCAGCGGATCTTTTTCAGCGGCGATACCGGCTACTTCGATGGCTTCAAGACCATTGGCGAGCAGTACGGTCCGTTCGATCTGACCCTGATGGAAACCGGCGCCTATAACGTCGATTGGCCCAACGTGCACATGCAGCCGGAAGAAACCCTCCAGGCGCATATCGACCTGCGGGGAAAATGGCTGTTGCCCATCCACAACGGCACGTTCGACCTGGCGATGCATGCCTGGCATGAACCGTTCGACCGAATTCTTGCCCTGGCGTGGGAGAAAAATGTCTCCATCACCACGCCGCAAATGGGGCAGCCGTTCTATATGGATTACCCGAGCCGCGGGCACGCGTGGTGGCTGGGCGTAGAAGGGGTCAAAGAGGTTGCGGCCGCCCGGGCCGACGGCTTTCGGTGTGAGCGTCGACACGCCTAAGGTCTAGATGGAGCGTGATTGCACTTTGATGTTATTGTCTTCGGGCTGACCTGATTTCCCGGTCGCGGCGTCTGGAAGTAGTCCATGCACAACAACAATAATGTGCCGAAAAAGGTGGATATTCAGGACCTGACGGTTTTCGTTTCGATGTACGAGCAACGCAACCTCACCCTGGTGGCTGACGTGCTGGATGTCAGCCAGGCTGCTGTCAGCAACAGCCTGAAAAAGCTCCGCACTCACTTTGACGACGAACTGTTCATCTGCACCCGCAATGGCATGCGCCCGACTCGCAAGGCCAGCGCCATGCATGGTCATGTGCTGCTGATCCTGCAGCGTTTCGAACTGTGCCAATCCGGCCTGGAACTGTTCGATCCGGCGAACCGCCAAACCATGTTCACCGTCTGTGCGCCGGAATTTTTCCAGTTGCTGGTGCTACCCCATCTGATGCGCAGTTTCATTGCCTCTGGCTACGCGGTCACCGTCGAAGTCCGCACCCTTGAAAAAGAACTGCCGGTTGACGGCCTGCGGGACAACGTTATTGATCTGGCGCTGTGTTTCAGTCCGGATTTCGAGCGCATTCCTACAGGGCTGATGTCCCAAGTCCTGCTGGAGGATGATCTGGTCTGCGTCATGGACCGCGAGTTCGCGCCAGCGACGGCCGCCATCGACGCCAAAGCTTTTGCGGCGCGGCCTCACGTTTACCCGGTGACTTGGACGTCCGATACCAATCAGGTGGACGCCTGGCTACAGCGCAAAGGCATGCAGCGCCAGATCATGGCCCGTGCCAGCAGCTACACTGCCGCCCTGCAAATGGTGGTCGGCACCGATTTCGTGTTGACCATGCCTCGTCGTATCCAGACCCTGCTGGGCAATGAACCTTGGGTTGCAGTGTGCGAGATGCCCGCCGACTTGCCCGGCTTTACCCTGAACATGGTCTGGAGTGAACAGGCCACGCAGGATGAAGCCAATGCCTGGTTTCGCGAACAGATCGTCAAAGTCTGCGCCGAGCAAGGCCTGCTCTGAACCGAAGGATTCAAGCGTCTTTCGGACGCTGCTTCGGATCGGGCGGCGTAGCGGGGCGCGCCTGCTCACCCTGCTGATTGAGCCGCTTGTTGTCCTCGCCAACCTTGCCGGCATTTTCCGGTTTGTGGTCCAGGTCTTCGCGTTTCGATTCCTTAGTCATGTGAGCAGTCTCCGTTGCGATGGGGGTCAATACGTTAGGCAACGCGGCGGGGGTTTCGTTTGGAGAATGTTTGGCCTCAGATCCGAAGCCGGGATGAATCGCAGCCTCTTTAGGAAAAATCCCACAACTAAAACCCATCGATTCCGACTTACACGCTAGCGGTCTTTGCGCAAAGTTTTGCCTTTCCCCAGGCCAAGGACTTGCCCATGCCCACCCCCGCCAATCAAGCCACTTTCACGCTGGATATCGCGGGGGTTGAGCATCGGCTTCGCGTCCTGAGTTTCACTGCCAAAGAGGCCGTCAGCCGGCCTTTCAGCGTGCGCATCGAACTGGTCAGCGAGCGGGCCAATCTAGCGCTTGAAGACGTGCTGCATCGGCAGGCTTTTCTGGCTTTTGACGCTCTGGGCAACGGGCTGCACGGGCAGATCGGCGAAATCGCCCAGGGCGATTCCGGCAAGCGTTTCACCCACTATTTCATCCGGCTGGTGCCGAATCTGCTGCGCCTGGAACATCGGCACAATCACCGGATCTTCCAGAACCAAAGCGTGCCGGAGATCATCGCCCTGGTGCTCAAGGACCACGGCATTCTCGCCGATGAGTTCGCGTTCCGTCTGAGCAGCAAGACCTGCCCGCCGCGCGACTACTGCACCCAGTACCACGAAACCGATCTGCATTTCGTTCGCCGCCTGTGTGAAGAAGAGGGCCTGTCCTTCCACTTTGAGCACAGCCGCGATCGTCATCTGCTGATCTTCGCCGACGACCCTGTCGCACTGCCCAACCTGAAAAATCCTACGGCCTACCTGCAAGGCAACGGACTGGTGGCCGAGGCACCGGTGATCAACGCCTTCGGCGTGCGCCTCGCCACCCGCATCGGCAAAGTCAGCCGCCAGACTTACGATTTCGAACAACCCGGGATCGACATGCGCGCCAGTGCGAAGCTGGCGGACGGGCGCGTGGACCTGGAGGATTACCGCTATCCGGCCCCCTTTAATGACCGGCAGATCGGCGACCGCCAGGCGCAAACCGTGTTGGAACGGCATCGCAGCGACTATCAACTGGCCAGCGGTAAAAGCGATCAACCGGCGCTGCTCAGCGGCCATCTGCTGACCCTCGCCGAACATCCCCGCGACGACTGGAATGCCCAGTGGCTGCTGACCGCCGTCGTCCATGAAGGCAAACAGCCGCAAGTGCTGGAAGAGTACAGCGACCGCGCCGCGCAGCCCGGCGAGTTCAGCCAGGGCTACCAAAACCATTTCGAAGCGATCCCCGGCCTGACGCCCTTTCGCCCGCCACTCAAACACCCCAAACCGCGCATCCTCGGCAGCCAGCACGCCATCGTCAGCGGCCCGCCGGGCGAAGAGATCCATTGCGACGCCTATGGCCGGGTCAAGGTCAAATTCTATTGGGACCGCGAAGGCGTTCAAAACGAACACGCCAGCTGCTGGCTACGGGTCGCCACCGGTTGGGCCCACGATCAATACGGCACGGCGATGATTCCGCGGGTCGGCATGGAAGTGGTGGTCGGCTACTTCGAGGCCGATCCCGACCAGCCTTACGTGCAGGCCTGCCTGCCCAACGCCAGCACCCGTGTGCCGCTGGACCTGCCCGCGCAGAAAACCCAGACCCTGCTCAAGACCCACAGCAGCCCCGGCGGCGGTGGCTATAACGAACTGAAAATCGAGGATCGCCAGGGCCAGGAAGAAATCGCCATCCGCGCGCAACGCGACTGGAAAGAGCATGTGCTCAACGACCAGTCGATCCAGGTCGACAACCAGCGCAGCGTCCTGGTCACCGGGCTGTCCAGCCATGAACTGCAAGGTGAAGAACATCACCTGACCCTCGGACCGCGCAAGACGCAGGTGCTGGCGGACGATTCCCTGACGGTGGTGGGCAATCAGCACATCAGTGCATCAAGTTATCTGGTCAGTGCAGCCGGACAGGTGCATCTCAACTCGAAGCTGGACGTGGTTATTGATGCGGGCATGACTGCGACCATCAAGGCGGGAGGGCAGTGGATCAATATCACACCCGTAGGGATTTTCAGTAGCGTGCCGATTTTCCTGGGCTGCTCGCCAATGCCGGGGCTGCCCGCAGTGCCTGGAATGCCGATGGCCGTTGCAAAACAGACTGCGCTCGCGGCGTCAGCTTCTTTGCCACCGGACAGCCAGGGCATCGGCGCGGCATTACCCGCGCTGCTGGCGGGTGATGCGCCGATTGTCGAACTATGCCAGAAGCCGCAAGGCAAGACGCCTATGGAATGCCCATTGCCGGACTGCCCATGCGCGCAAGCACTGGGCGCGGGAGGCAAGCAATGAACGCGTGGTTGTTGCTGGAGCGCACCGAGCATCTGCTACCCAACCTTTATCGGCAGGTTGCGCTGCCTGACGTGACCCGGCTCTTCGACTCAACGCCATTGGCGGCCTATGACGAGCAGAGCCCTTTGCTGGTCAAGGACGACGGGTCGAAACTGTTCGCCGCGATCCAGCAAGTCCCCGAGCAATGGCCCGGCCTGATCCTGCACAGCGAACATTCGACAACCGAAGTGCTGGCTCATTTGCGGCAGATCCTGTTCGTCAACTTCGACCAAAACCGCAAGGGCGTGCTGCGCTATTCGAACCCCACTACTGCGAGCTATTTCTTCCCCGCATGTACCGCCGGCGAACTGAAGTTCTGGCTGGGACCGCTGACGCACCTGAGCTGGTATGGCGGCAGCTGGCCGGATAAAGCGACAGGGCAGATGAAGTGGCACGCGCTGGAAAACCCGGCGGCCAACGAGTGGCAGGCACTGGCTGTTGGTCATCAATCAGCCTTGAGCAGCGGCCAGCAGCAAGCGCTGGAACGCCAGCAGCAAGAGCACTCCGTTTACCTGCAATCCCATCTGCAACAACCTTCGACCGGACAGGAGTCCTGACATGCCCAATCCCGTTGGCACCCTGAGCCGTGGCCCGTGCTGCGAAATCAACAAACTCATCGTTCAGGTGGTTGGCACGCATCATCCTTCGACCCAACGCCTGGCTTTCTACGAGAAAGACGCCAGCAAACGGCTGGATGCAGTTACCGCGCAGGACCGTCCCGAAGCCGTCACCGCTTACATGTGTGCGCCAAGCCAGTTGCATGTCTGGGACTGGTCTGGCGAACCCCAACATCGCCTGATGCTGGAGGTCGAGACCACGCAGGGCAAACCGATCCTGTTGCCGCTCCCGGAAACCCGCATTACGCAGAGGCAACTCGATCAGCAGTGGAACCAGATCGTCCCGGTGCTACCGTTTGTGGCCCTGCCCGGCGTCAACAGCGCTCACGATCATGGCACTCCCGTGTTGTGCCGCGCCGGGTTTATTTATGTCTTCGTCGACGGCAGGCTGTGGCGTGAACTGGAAGTCCGGATCAGCGACGAGCGCACCACCTATCACGATATCGAGCTGGAGAAATTTCGCGAGGGCGAGGGATACGGCGACGAAGCGCGCCTCGCTACCGGCAAGGCTTTGGACGACATCTGGTTACCTTCCAACTGGAATGATCGACCGGTCGACACGCAGCTGTGCTTCAGCGAAGTGCAGCTGAGCGGGGCTCGATTGCAGCGTCTGGAAAGTGATTCGGCGTTGCGTCGTCAGCGCTGTCAAAGCCCGGACTTGCGGGTCTCGAAAGAACGCTCCAAAACCGTCTTCGCCAACCGACCGGATGGCGTGGCCATGCTGGACGCTTT
>NZ_LGSI01000059.1 GCF_001698815.1 Pseudomonas syringae
AGGAGGGGACTTGTCCCCGAAGAGATCGGGCGGGACGCTCGATCTATCTGATCGGGCATCGTTGCCTGAACCAACGTCTTCCCGGACAAGTCCGGTCCTACCGGGATGACGTCAGGTCTGCGGTTCAGTATTTAACCACTCCACCATCCCCAATCCAGCTGCGCGGCCGCTGGCGAAACAGGCGGTCAGCAGATAGCCGCCGGTGGGTGCTTCCCAGTCGAGCATCTCGCCTGCGCAGAACACGCCGGGCAATGGCTTGAGCATCAGGCGTTCGTCCATGGTTTCGAAAGTCACGCCGCCTGCGGTGCTGATTGCTTCGTCCAGCGGTCGCGCCTTGACCAGCTTCAGTGGCAGGGCTTTCAGTGCCTTGCTTAGCTGAGCGGGATTATCGAATGCCTCTTTCGAGGCCAGTTCCCGAAGCAGCGCAGCCTTGACCCCATCAATCCCCAACTGACTGTGCAGATGCTTGGACATCGAGCGGGAACCACGAGGTCGGGCCAAGGATTTTTCGATGATCGATACGGTTTTGCCTGGCAACAGGTCGATATAGACTGTCGCCGCCCCGCGCTGATTGATCAGCTCGCGAATCTGCGCCGACAACGCGTAGATCAGACTGCCTTCGACGCCGGTTTCGGTGAGCACACATTCCCCCAGGCGCGCGGCCTGACCGGGCAGACCCATGGCAATGTTCTTCAGCGGCGCACCGGCGAATTTGCTGCGCAGCAACTCGCTCCAGCCGCCTGTTTCGAAGCCGCAATTGGCCGCTTGCAGCGGCGCGACGCTAACCCCGCGTTGTTCCAGCCACGGCAGCCACGCGCCGTCGGAGCCCAATCGCGCCCAACTCGCGCCGCCCAGCGCCAGCAGCACGGCATCAGGATTGATCGACGTTTCGCCGTCAGCGTTGGCGATCCGCAAATGACCTTGCGCGTCCCAGCCCAACCAGCGATGCCGTGTATGAATCGCCACGCCGGCCTCGCGCAGTCGCCTGAGCCAGGCGCGCAGCAAGGGCGCGGCCTTCATGTCGGTGGGGAAAACCCGACCGGTGCTACCCACGAACGTCTCGATGCCCAGCCCGTGAATCCACTCGCACAGCTGATCGGAACCAAAACTGCGCAGCATCGGCGCGATCTGCGGCGCACGTTCGGCGTAGCGCGACAAAAACGCCGGGTAAGGTTCCGAGTGAGTGATGTTCATGCCGCCGACACCGGCCAGAAGAAACTTGCGGCCCACTGACGGCATGGCGTCGTACAGATCGACTTTGATCCCCGCCTGACTCAGCACTTCGGCGGCCATCAAGCCAGCAGGGCCGCCGCCGATGATGGCGACTGAGGATTGGGATTTGCTGGCGGGGCTGGTCATGGCGGATTAGGCATCTCAGTCGGAGGGGACTTGTCCCCGATGGCGTCGGATTGACCAGCATCATACAGCCTGACCCAGCCCGGTATCTGCGCCGACCTCTTTCCCGGACAAGTCCGGTCCTACCGATTTCGCTCAACACGCAATCGGTAGGAGGGGACTTGTCCCCGATGGCGTCGGATTGACCAGCATCATACAGCCTGACCCAGCCCGGTATCTGCGCCGACCTCTTTCCCGGACAAGTCGGGTCCTACCGATTCGTGCAAACCGGTAGACTTGGACTCGTCCCCTCCTACCCGTGTTGAAAATCGTGTGGCATACCGCTCACAACCCCTGCGAAACCCAAACCTTCTGCGCGCTGTGATGCAAAATCCCGTGGCGGCGCGCCAGGGCTTGGCGATCCTTGCTGTAGCCGCCACCGATCACGCCCATGACCGGGATGTCCCGGTGCAGGCAGTGGCGCAACACGGCTTCGTCCCGTGCGGCCACACCCGCGTCGGTCAGTTTCAGGTAGCCGAGGGCGTCGTCCTGATGGACATCGACACCCGCGTCATACAACACCAGATCTGGTTTATAGAACGGCAGCAGATAGTTGAGCAGATCATCGACGACTTTCAGGTACTCCTCATCGCCCATGCCCATGGCCAGCGGGATGTCCCAGTCGCTGTGGGCCTTGCGGGCCGGGAAGTTCTTTTCGCAATGCAGCGAGACGGTGATGGCGTCTTCGGTGTCCGCCAGAATCCGCGCCGTGCCGTCGCCCTGATGCACGTCGCAATCGAAAATCAGCACCTTGCTCACGCGGCCGCTCTGCAGCAGGTATTGGCTGATCACCGCCAGGTCATTAAAAATGCAAAAACCGGCGGGATAATCGTAATGCGCGTGATGGGTGCCGCCCGCCAGATGACAGGCGAGGCCATGTTCGAGAGCCTTTTCGGCGGTCAGCAGCGAGCCGCCGACCGCGCGTACAGTACGGCGGGCGAGGGCTTCGCTCCACGGCAGGCCGAGGCGGCGCTGGTCTTCCCGGGACAGATCACCTTCCATATAGCGGCGAATGTAGGACGGATCGTGGGCCAGGGCCAGAATCTCGTTCGAGCACAATTGCGGACGCAACAGTTGCGCATCGGTCGTCAGGCCGCTGTCGATCAAGTGATCGCGCAGCAGGCGGAACTTATCCATGGGGAAGCGATGGTCAGCCGGGAAGTCCGGGCTGTAATCCTCGTGATAGATGAGCGGCAGGGACATTTTGCGTCCGTTGAGAGGTCGAAGCCGGATAGTGCCAGCATTGCTCGTATCCGCCCAGCTTTGCGGTCCAACCGAGCGCAACACCGGCCGACTTATACACTGATTGGTCAGACAGGCTGTCTAGGAGCAAACGATGGAGCCAATACTCAAGCTCGAGAGCGCACGACTGTTGATGCGCCAGTGGCGAGATGACGATTTGCCAGCATTTGCCGCCATGTGCGCCGATCCGCAGGTGATGCGCTATTTTCCAGCGCCGCTGACTCGCCTGGAAAGCGCGGCACTAATCGGACGCGTGCGTGGGCATTTTGCGGAGCTGGGCTTTGGAATGTGGGCGCTGGAGCGTAAGGACAGCGGTGAGTTCATTGGTTTCACTGGCCTTTGCGTGGTGGGTTTCGAGGCGCATTTCACCCCGGCGGTGGAAATCGGCTGGCGCCTGGCTCGCGAGCATTGGGGCTTCGGTTACGCCAGTGAAGCGGCCTGGACCGCTCTGGGTTGTGGGTTCGAGCGCCTTGGGCTGGAGCAGATCGTGTCGTTTACCGCGGTCAGCAACCTGCCGTCGCAAAAAGTCATGCAGGCCATCGGCATGCAGAGCGATCCTGCGGAAAACTTCGAGCACCCGAAACTTGCGCCAGGGCATCCGCTCAGGCCCCACGTGCTATATCGAATCAATCGCCAACAATGGCTGAAAACCCTGCAAGCTTGATCGGGAGCGCTGCGTTAATTTCTGTATCATTTCAATTTTGTCGCGCTGAACGGGCGATCAAGTTTTGGTTGAGGAATGATGAATGAGCCAAGTATTGGATGATCTGGTCGAGCTGCTGACTCTGGAGCCCATTGAGGAAAACCTGTTTCGCGGCCGCAGCCAGGACCTTGGCTTTCGTCAGTTGTTTGGTGGCCAAGTGTTGGGCCAGTCGTTGTCGGCCGCCAGCCAGACCGTAGAGGACGAGCGCCACGTGCATTCGCTGCACGGTTACTTCCTGCGCCCCGGCGATGCCGGTTTGCCGGTTGTCTACCAGGTGGATCGGGTGCGCGATGGCGGCAGTTTCAGCACGCGTCGGGTCACGGCCATTCAGAAAGGCCAGCCGATCTTCACCTGCAGCGCTTCCTTCCAGTACGACGAGAAGGGCTTCGAGCATCAAACTTCCATGCCTGAGGTGGTCGGCCCGGAAAACCTGCCTTCGGAGCTGGAGTTGCTCCAGCAACGCGCGCACCTGATTCCCGAGCACATGCGCGACAAGATGCTCTGCCCCAAGCCGATTGAGTTTCGTCCGGTGACGGCGTCCGATCCTTACAATCCGCAGCCTGCGGAGCCGGTGAAGTATGTCTGGTTCCGCGCTGATGGCACGCTGCCGGATGTTCCCGCGCTGCATAAATATCTGATGGCCTACGCGTCGGACTTCAATCTGCTGACCACTTCGCTGCTGCCGCATGGCAAGACGGTCTGGCAGAAGGACATGCAAGTGGCCAGTCTCGACCATTCGCTGTGGTTTCATGGCGACCTGCGCGCCGATGACTGGCTGCTGTATGCGATGGACAGCCCGTGGGCGGGCAATTCCCGTGGGTTTTCCCGAGGTAGCGTCTACAACCGCGCCGGTCAGTTGGTGGCTTCAGTCAGCCAGGAAGGCTTGATTCGCCATCGCAAGGATTGGGTATGAACCTGAACGGAATTCACCACTGGGTGTTCGACATGGACGGCACCCTGACCCTCGCGGTGCATGATTTTCCAGCGATCAAACGGGCGCTGGATATTCCGCAGGATCACGACATCCTCGGTCATCTGGCGGCATTGCCCGCGGATATCGCTGCGGCCAAGCACGCCTGGTTGCTGGAGCACGAGCGCGAACTGGCCTTGGGTTCGCAAGCGGCGCCGGGCGCGGTGGAACTGGTGCGTGATCTGGCGGGGCGTGGTTATCGGCTCGGCATCCTGACCCGCAATGCGCGCGAGCTGGCGCACGTGACCCTTGACGCTATCGGCCTGGCGGACTGTTTTGCGCTGGAGGATATTCTTGGCCGCGACGAAGCCGCGCACAAACCCGATCCCGCAGGCCTGTTGCATCTGGCGCGCGGCTGGCAGGTCGAGCCGTCGCAAATGGTCATGGTCGGTGATTATCGCTTCGACCTGGACTGCGGCCGCGCAGCCGGAACCCACACCATTCTGGTCAATCTGCCGGAAAACCCATGGCCGGAACTGACCGACTGGCATGCGCAGGATTGTGTGGAGTTGCGCGGGTTGTTGGCCTGAAGCACGGCAAAAAAACCGTAATTTGGCGGCGCCTGCTGAACCCTGTAAGAGCCAACTTGTTGGCGAGGCGCAGGTCCTGCGTTGTGAGGAATATCGCCTCGCGAATAAATTCGCTCCTACAGGGGCAACGTAGCCCTGTAGGAGGGGACTTGTCCCCGAAGACGCCCGGGCAAGCGCTGACGATGTGCTCGGCATACCCGCCGCCTCGCGAATAAATTCGCTCCTACAGGGGATATGCGCTGTTCAGTGAGCGGGATTTATCCCGATTCCGTTGGAGCGAGGCTTGCCCGCGAAGGGGCCGTTTCAGGCGACATAAATACGTCGATTGAAATTCTGATTCGCGGGCAAGCCTCGCTCCAACGGGTAAAGTCAAAGCGGCTTGAACAACACCGCCTGACCTTCCGGCGAAGTGAAGATGCCGTCGCCGTTGTGGCCGACATTCGGCACGATGATCAAACGCTGGTTCAGGCCTTCCGGGTGGCGCTTGGTCAGGTAGTTGAAGTAGTTCTGGCCACGCGCCAGGCGGAACGCGCCCTGGGCTTCGGCGCCGCAGGTCTTGTCCAGCGCGGGATGATTGGGGTTAGTGTCGAGTTCACCCAACAAGTACGTGACATCACGTTTGACGTAGCCCTGTTCGATGTCGGCCGGGTTCACTTTGCCCGCATAGGTAGGCATGTGTTTCAAACCGTACTTCCAATCATCAAAGCCAGGGCACTGCGCCGCTGTTACCGGCAATGGCCGTTCGGCATCGAACCAGGCGTAGCTGGACGGGTTGGCAATCACATAACGCAGCTTGATGCCTTCTTTGCGTAGCAGCACGTCTTCCTTGCCGCCAAGCATCACGTAGCGCTGCACCACCTGCGCGCCGCCGGAATGGCCGGCAATCACGATTTCCTTCAGATTCGGGTACAACTTGCTGTCGCTGAGGCGGCGCAGGATATGGTCGATGACGATGAACGAACTGACCGGCTTCGGCCCGACAGCGGTGTCGCCCGCCATCCAGTCGTTACCGTGCCAGCGCAGGATATTGTCCGCCAGGTGGTGAGCGACCACGTCCTTCTCATTGAGAAATTGCGGCGCGATCAGCAATGTCTTGCTGCGTTGCTTGGACTGGTTGGCCGCGCGCTCGATGCTGCGCAGGTAGGTCTGGGCGTTGCGCAAACGGCCATGCAGGACGATGACCGCGCGCTCGATCTGTGGCTTGGGCCGAAGCCATTCCTGGCTCAGGCCAAGCGTGGCCTGCACGCCATTAATGGTCAGACGATCCGGACTGATTGATTTGACCGCCTGATCCTCGGCATGAGCTGCAAAACTCAGAAGGGCGCTTAACGACAGGACCAGAAGCGGTTTCATCATGTGATCAGAGGCTCTTTGCTGCGAACGTGTCGCACTGATTGATTTGGCCTTGGGCGAAGCCGGTCTTGAACCAGCGAACCCGTTGAGCGGAGGTCCCGTGCGTGAACGAATCGGGTACTACGCGGCCTTGGCTTTGCTGCTGTAAACGGTCGTCGCCAATGGCGTTGGCCGCGTTCAGCGCTTCTTCAATATCACCGGGTTCGAGCCAGTTCAAACGCTTTTGCGCATTGAAAGCCCAGACACCTGCCAGACAGTCGGCCTGAAGTTCCTGGCGCACCAGCAACCCATTAGTGCCTTCCATTTTCTGGCCCCGTTGACGGGCTGCCTGAACCTTATCTGAAACACCCAGTAACGTCTGCACATGATGGCCTACTTCGTGAGCAATCACATAGGCCTGTGCGAAATCTCCTGCGGCTTTAAAACGCTGTGACATTTCCCGGAAGAACTCCATGTCCAGGTAGACCTGCCGGTCTGCCGGGCAGTAGAACGGGCCGCTGGCCGACGACGCAAAACCGCACGCTGACTGAACCTGGCCGCGAAACAGCACCAGTTTCGGATCCTGGTATTGGCGACCGTTAAGCTGGAAGACTGCGCGCCAGGTGTCTTCGGTGTCGCCCAGAATTGAACGGACAAACTCGGCCTGTTGATCGTTGGCGGGTGGCGCCTGGGTGGTTTGTGGGCGGACCGCCGCAGGTTGCTCGCTCAGCTGGCCGGTGATCTGCCCGAGAATCTGCATCGGATCCTGGCCGGTCAACAGGCCGATCGCGACAATGATGACGATGCCGCCGATCCCCAATCCTTTGCCACCCAAGCGCATCCCACCGCCGCCGCTACTGCTGTCTCGCGCATCTACCACGTTGTCGCTGCGGCGACCTTTTTTCCATAGCATGTGGGAATCCTCTGCTTATCCTTTAATGAGTTTCGCTGCTAGGTCGGGTATCCGCCAGTCCGATTATCCGGGTTGGCGAAATGGGTGACGTTATGCGGCGAAGCTTCGACGGATAAGTAGAGATGTTTCGGTAGGTATTAGTTCGCCATTATCCGCACTGGATTCAGCTTCGAACCAGCTCGTGTTCGGCCTTGACCGACTGAATGAATGCCTGCATCGCCGAAGATTGAATGCGATGGCGGCGGGTGATCAGGCCGTAAGGCGGCAGGCGCGCTTCGAATTTGATCGGCAGCACGGCCAACAGATCGCGGCCCGGATAGTCTTCAACCACTGAAAGCGGCGTGACGCCAAGCATGTCGGTCTGCTGCACCAGCGACAGCAGGGTCATGATCGAGGTGGTTTCGACGATGCTGCTGGGGATATCGACCCGCGCGTTGTGAAACACCTGATTGATGATCGAGCGCATCGGGCTGGGATGTTGCTGCAGCACCCAGGTCATGTTCTGCATCTCTGCCCAACTCAGCTGGGTCGCCTTGGCCATGGGATGTTGCGCGCCAGCGACCACGCACAGTTCCTCTTCGCCGAGGCTGTCGAACAACAGTTCTTCGGCGCGCGCACCACCGGGAATGCGCCCGAGCACCACGTCCAGTTGATCCTGCAACAGCGCCTGGACCAGCACGTCGCTGGTGTCGACCTGAATGCTCATCGACAGACGCGGGTGGCTTTTCTTCAAGTCGGCTATGGTGCGGGTCAGCAAGCCCGAAGCCAGCGCCGGAATGGCGCCGACTGCAACCCGGCCGAGGTTGCCGGATTCCAGCGCGACGAGTTCTTCGCGCATGCCGCTCAGCTCGGCAAACACCATGCGCGCGTAATAGATGACGGTTTCCCCAAACGGCGTGGCGCGCATGCCGCGTGGCAGGCGCTCGAACAGCTCGACGCCGAGCAAGTCCTCCGCTTCGTGGAGCATTTTGGTGGCGGCCGGTTGGGTCATGCCGATGTTGTCGGCGGCGCGGCGCAGCGAGCCCAACTCCTGCAACGCCAGCATCAGTCGCAACTGGCGCAAGCGCAGGCGGCTGTGAATTACATTGGCGTCGGGAATTCGGGTCATGGAAGAGGGCTCGCAAGAAGGACTGGCGCGAGACTGACAAGAAACGTCAGCCGTTGCCAGCCCCTTGCTGCTTACAGAATCGATTTCGGTTTAGCCGGATGGCGCGTGCGCCAGCCAATTGCGTGCTGGATAGCGCCGGAAATCAGCGGCCAGAACAGCATCAACAGCGCCGCCGTGGTCAAGCTGCCGACCAGCGGGTTGGACCAGAAAATGCCCAGTTGCCCGTCAGAAAACAGCATCGACTGGCGGAAGGCGTCTTCGGCCTTGTCGCCCAGCACCGCCGCCAATACCAATGGCGCAATCGGGTAACCGAGTTTCTTGAACAGATAACCCAGCGCGCCGAACCCCAGCATCAGGCCGACATCGAACAGCGAGTTATGCACCGAGTACGCGCCAATCGCGCAGACCATGATGATGATCGGTGCAATGATCGAGAACGGAATGCGCAGGATCGAGGCAAACAGCGGCACGGTGGCCAGCACCACGATCAGGCTGACGACGTTACCCAGATACATGCTGGCGATCAGGCCCCAGACAAAATCATGCTGCTCGACGAACAAGGTCGGGCCGGGATGCAAGCCCCAGATCATCAGGCCGCCGAGCATCACCGCAGCCGTGGCCGAACCTGGAATGCCCAAAGTCAGCATTGGCAGCAGGGCGCTGGTGCCGGCCGCATGGTCGGCGGTTTCCGGGGCGATCACGCCTTCGAGTTCGCCTTTGCCGAAGTTGTCGCGGTTCTTCGAGAAACGTCGCGCCAGGCTGTAGCTCATGAACGAGGCAGCGGTCGGCCCGCCCGGCGTGATGCCCATCCAGCAGCCCACCAACGTGCTGCGCACGATGGTCAGCCAGTAGCGCGGCAATTTCGCCCAGGTGCGCAAGATCACCATCGGCGTGATGCGCGCATGTTCGCCTCGGAAGACCAGGCCTTCTTCAACGGTGCAGAGGATTTCGCCGATGCCGAACAAACCGATCACCGCGACCTCGAAGCTGATCCCGGTCATCAGGATCGGTTGATCAAACGTCAGGCGCAGGTTGCCGGACACGGTATCCATGCCGATGGCGGCCATGGCGAAGCCGATCATCATCGCCACCATGGTTTTCAGCGGCGGGTTTTTACTCATGCCGATAAAGGTGCAGAACGCCAGCAAGTACACCGCGAAGAACTCCGGCGAGCTGAACGACATGGCGAACGCCGCGATGCGCGTCGACAAAAAGGTCAGCAGCAACACACCGGCCAGTGCGCCGATCAGCGCCGAGCTGAATGCGGCGGTCAATGCTTCGGCAGCGCGACCTTCGCGGGCCATTGGGTAGCCGTCAAACGTAGTCGCCACCGATGACGGCTCGCCGGGAATATTGAACAGAATCGAGGTGATCGACCCGCCAAACAGCGCGCCCCAATACATGCAGGACAGCAGAATGATCGCCGAGACCGGCGACATGGTGAAGGTCAATGGCAGCAACAGCGCGACACCGTTGGGCGCGCCAAGGCCGGGCAATACGCCGACCAGAATGCCCAGCAGCACGCCAATCACCATCAGGCCGATATGGCCGGGGGTGAGAATCAGGTTCATGCCTTGCAGCAGGGAATCGAACTCGCTCATTGCAGTGATCTCCCGGCCATGGCCAGCCAGTCACCGAACGGCCCGGCATGCAGCGGCACCTTGAACCACAAGGCGAAAATCAGATAGCTGGCCAGTACCGCGCCGCCGGACACCGTGCAGATCATCAGCTTGCCGTAAGGCTTGGCACGAACCCGGTCACGCCACATGAACCAGGCAATGAAGACCGCCGAAGCCAGGTAAATGCCGGTGAACGGCATGGCCGCGACAAACAGCGCAATCGGAATGAACACCGACAACACCTGACGAAACTGTTCGCGGCTGACGAACGCCACGCTCAGCGCGTGCCAGCGAATCAGCGTCAGGGCGATGTTGCCCAGGCTGGCGCAGCTCAACAGCAGGCCAATGTAGAAAGGGAAGTAGCCCGGCTCCGGGCCGGAATCGCCCCAGCCGATGCCTTGTTCAAGGCTGCCGTACATCACCACTGCGCCGAGCAGCAGGGTGAACAGCGCGAGGCCAAGCTCGACCCAACGGGTGCCGACCAGCGCGGATGTTGCAGAAGAATGGGGCATGAGAATCACCTCCCGAGAAAACTGCCGGGCCAATGCCCGGCAGTGGGTCAAATCAGTCGCGCAACCAGCCGGCATCCTTGAACACTGGCGTGACGCGGGCCGTGTCCTGCTGGATGTAAGCGGTCAATTGATCGCCTTCCAGGAAGGTCGGGACCAGGGCGTTCTGAGTGACATACGCCTTGAATTCAGGCGCCTCGGAGACTTTGCGCATCAGCTCGATATAGAACGTGCGCTGTTCGGCAGTGACTTTGCCCGGCATGAACACCGTGCGCGGGAAGCGATACTGATCGACGCCCAGGCCTTGTTCGCGGCAAGTCGGCACGTCGGCCCAGGATTTATCCCCGGCGACTTTTTCGGTGTAACCCATGCGTTCCTTACTGAACACGCACAGCGGTTGCACCTGATCGCCGCGCCATTGGCTGATGCTTTCGCTCGGGTTGTTGACGTTGGCGGCGATGTGTTTGCCGGCCAGCTGCGTGGCGGCTTCACTGCCGCTTTTGAACGGGATGTACACCAGTTTGCTGCCGGTGGTCTTGTTCAGCAGCAGGGTCAGGGTCTGGTCGACGTCCTTGGACTGGCTGCCGCCCATGCGCAGTTTCGAGGGATCGGCTTTTACCGTCTCGTAGAAACTTTTCGCGTCTTTCCATGGCGCGTCTTTGTAGGTCCAGAGGATGAAGTCGTCTTCGGCAACGGCCGCAACCGGGGTCAATTCCTGCCATTGATAACCGAGCTTGGACACCAGCGGCAGCAGATAGATGTTGTTGGTGCCGATCACCAGTTTGTCGGCATCGCCTTCAGACATTTTCAGGTCCAGGAAGGCTTCGGCGCCGTTACCGCCACCTTTATTGAGCACGATAGTGTTCACGTCGAGCAGCTTGTGGGTGGTGATGATCGACTGGATCAGACGGCCTAACTGATCGGTGCCGCCGCCAGGACCGCCAGCCACGATGATCTCGACATTCTTGTCCGGTTGCCAGGCGTTGGCGATGGCGGGAAGGGCGCTGGCACAAAGCAGGGAGCAGCCGAACAGAAGACGGGACGCGCGTCGAAGGGATGCGGTTCGCATAGTGAAACCTCTATTTCTTGTAATTGTTTTTTGAGCGATTCGTCCGACTTGGGCGTCGGCAAATCTTGGGTCGAGTGTGGGAAGCTATGACCTCGGCGTCTACTCAAAACATCAGATACACCGATAGCCTGGGGTTATCGCAGACACAGAAAGACATATCCTTAACTGGAGGCACCACCTCCTGATCCACTGGCGTCTTCGGGGACAAGTCCCCTCCTACCGGGCGTGCACAAATCAGGTAGGACCGGACTTGTCCGGGAAAGCGTCGGGCCTGCCGAGGAAAATCTTCAGCGCTTGCACCGGCGTCTTCGGGGACAAGTCCCCTCCTATGTATGGACTCGCCCACACTTTCAACCTGCTTTTGAACACTGCTACCCGGTTGCATCTATGTATAAGGCCTGTTCGAGGAAGCATCATCGGCTTCTGGCCAACATTGGATAAGCTCGCGGTATGCCGATTACAGTAAGGCCTCAAAGGGCCAGTAGGAGGGCAGGCATCTATCCGCGACGGTCTGACCTGGGGTCAATGTTCTTCAGCAGCGGTTGCGGTTGGCCAACCGTACCGCGGCTCCTTTTTGACCGTGGCGACTTAACCAGCGCCGCAAGCGGTGGTCATCCGGATGCTCCGAATCAGGCCGCACCTGCCTCAATACCGCGTGTGCCCCTTGAATAGCCAAGCTGCGCAGGTAGGCATCACCGCGTTTACACATTTTTCCCAGTCGAACTTTTTGCCCGCTGCTGTTCT
>NZ_LGSI01000028.1 GCF_001698815.1 Pseudomonas syringae
ACTGCCTTCCCGGACAAGTCCGGTCCTACCGGGTTCCTGTTACGTGTGGATCAAGCCATCGCCCGCTCGCTCACCACCTGCCCGGCACTCATGCGTACCAGTTGGTCCGCGACGTCGAAATAGCGGTCGTCGTGGGAGATGACGATGATCGTCTTGCCCAGGCGCTTGAGGTCCGGCAGCAGTTCGGTGTAGAAAATCCGCCGGAAGGTCGGGTCCTGGTCGGCCGCCCATTCATCGAACACCAGCACCGCCCGTTCATCCAGCCAGGCATTGATCAGCGCCAGTCGCTTGCGCTGGCCGGTGGACAGGTCGGTGGTGGTAAATGCGCCATCGCGGACGCTGACTTTGTGGGCGATTTCCAGGCGTTCCAGATAGCGCGTGGCATCGCTGGGCAGGGCCTTGTCGTTCTGCACCAGGTCGTCGAACAGGTAGTAATCGGCGAAGACCGTGGTGAACATCTGCCGATAGTCATCCAGCCCTTCGGCGTCGACCTTGTTGCCGTTGAGGCGCACTTCGCCCTGTTGCGGCGTGTACAGGCCCAGCAGCAGTTTGATCAACGTCGTCTTGCCGCAGCCGTTCTCGCCGACGATAAACAGGATTTCCCCCGGTTCGATACTGAGGTTCACCGGGCCAAGCTTGAATGGTGCGCTGCCTTCCACAGGCGGAAACGCGTACTGCACGTCGCGCAATTCAAGATGATCCATGCTCGGTGCGGGCTTGTCGGCGGCTTGCAGCAGCAAGTGCGGTTCCGGCGAGGAGAAGCGCTCTGACAGGTCCGCGATGCGCCGGAAGGCAATCTGCGCGCGGCTGACAATCGGCAGGTTGCCGATCAGGGTTTCCAGCGGGCCTTTCATGTACAGCAAGACCAGCACGAAACCGCTCATCACCGCCGGGTCGGCGCTGGGCCACAGGCTTTGCAGGGTCAGCGTCAGGCCGATGACCACGAAGAACAGCATCGAGCCCAGGCTCTTGGCGATCACAAAGATATTGATCGAGCGCACATGGGTGTCGCAGATGTGGTCAGCGGTGCCCTGAATGTTCTTGGTCAACATGGCATGCCGACGCGGGCGATGGATGCGCAGTTCCTTGGCGCCTTCGGCAATCGCCGAATAGTGCTTTTGCAGATTGTCTTCGGCTTCGCGGGCGGCGTAAAAACCCTTGATGCCTTTCGACTGGGCGACGAACTGCACCGCGCAGCCAATGCCGATGGCGAGCAGGGTAATCAGGAAAATCGGCCAGGACAACACCGCCAGATAACCCAGGCAACCGACGATGACCGTGATGGAAATCGCCAGCGGCGCGAAGGCGAAAGCGAAGTCGCTGATGGTGTCGACGTCGCGAGTCAGCACCGGGATCAAGCGGTGCGTGCGGTAGCGCTCGATCTGTTCGATGGGCGCGGAAAGCACCTTGGCGCCCAGATCCTTGCGCAACTTGGCGATGATGTTCTGGCCGACGTAATTGGTGCCGATGTCCGCCGCAATCGTACTCAGCAGCGCCAGCAAACACAGGCAGGCGAACGCGATGACGACCCCGCGACTCATGCCTCCGTCGCTGTGCAGCCCCTGGTTGACGGTGGCCAACAGCGCCGTAACGCTCAGCCCGCCGATGATGCCCAGCAGGACAGAAGCGATGACAATGGGCCGATAGGGCTTGAGCAGGCTCAAGAGTTCACGTAGGGCGCTGCGCGGTGCTGCGGACATGGGCTACCTCGGTCGAGACAATGACGGGTTGTCAGTGCAAAGGAACGAGTGATGAGGCGGGGGATTTAGCGGGGGCGGTTGATTGGGTGTTCGGAATGCGCCTGACACGGGCACACACGCATTCGTAGGACCGGCTTTAGCCGGGAGGAGGCCAGCTTATTCAGTGCAGCTCTGTTGTCAGAACTCTCGCCCTCCCGGCTAAAGCCGGTCCTACGGGGCTCAGGTACAGCCCCGACACCCGTCTCACAAATCCCGCACCACCCTGAACCCCAGCCAGTCGCCGCGCAGGTACGGGCGCAGGTTATTGCGATTGCCGGAGCGGGAGAAGATCGGCGCTTCGGTCCAGTCGTTGCCGCGGATGCCTTGCAAGGTGCAGTCGCCGGTCAGCCACGGGCTGCCGTCGGTGGGGGCGCCGTTGTAGCTGTCGTTGTAGCAATCGGCGACCCACTCGTAGACGTTGCCGTGCATGTCGTACATACCGAAGGCGTTGGGCGCGAAGCTGCCGGCTGGCGCGGCAAAACTGAAGCCGTCTTCCGGACCGTAAGTGTTGGCATGTTTGGCGATGCTGTATTCCTTGCCTTCATCCAGCGGGAACGGGAACGGCCCGGAAGTGCCGCCGCGCGCCGCGTATTCGCGCACCGATTCACTGACCATTCGGTAAGCCTTGCCGGTCTTTTTCGACAGCCAGGCGACGTAGGCGGTGGCTTCCTTGTAGTCCATGCACACCGCCGGGTGGCGATTGGTCATGGTGTAGCGCGGCTTGCCAGCGATGCATTCGCGGCCGGGGCGTTTGTCGCCGTCCGGCATCGCGTAGCCGGTGTCGCGCAGGTAAGCGTTCCACTCGCCGCTCAGGACCTGGAAGCGGCTGATGGCCAGAGGTTTCTTGAAGGTCACGTCATGCTGCGGTCCTTCATCGGGTTGCCGGCCGATTTCATTTTCAGGCGAGCCCATGCTGAAGGTGCCCGCCGGCAACACCACCAGTTCCGGGCAATCCTTGCAGTCCCTGAATACGCTGCCTGGTTTAGCCTCAGGAGTGGCCGCCTGGGCCATGCCGGGCAACAGCAGTGCGAGCATGGCCGCACCCAGCAGCGTGGCGATTTTGCGTGACGCAAATACATTCATGGCATCGTCTCGTTGTCTGAAAAAGGCGTGTCAAAGCGGTTTTGCGGCGTCTTGCACCTGTTGCCAGACGCGCATGAAATTGCCGCCCCACAACTTGGCGATATCGGTTTCGGAATAGCCGCGCTGGAGCAGTTCGGCGGTGACATTGCGGCTCTCGCTGACGTCCTTCCAACCCTTGAGCCCGCCGCCTTCGTTGAAGTCCGAAGCGATGCCCACATGATCGATGCCGATCTTGCGCACCGTGTAGTCGATAGCGTCGCCGAAGTCCTTGAGGCTGGCTTTGGGTTCGTCATCCAGAATTGCGTACAGGCCACTGGCGTATTGGCCGAATTTTTGTTCCGACCACGCGGCGATCACCGGGTCGCCGGGCATCAGCGCCATGGCCAGGTTGGGCAGCGGCGGCAGATCGAAGCGGGCGCGCAGGTCATTGAGCTTGTCCTGGCTGGCCTGGCTCAACGGCTTGAGGTACGCCGGGAAACCGACGATCTGCACCACGCCGCCGCTGTTCTTGATCAGCTGCATGTCCTTGTCGCTGAGGTTGCGCGGGATATCCACCATGGCGCGCGGCACCGAATGCGAGGCGACCATGGGCGTGCGGCTCAGTTGGCTGACCTGCACCAACGCTTTGTCGGACATGTGCGAGACATCGATGATCACGCCCAGATCGTTCAAGCGCTGTACCGCCTGCTTGCCGATGTCGGACAGCCCGTCGAGGGCGTCGGCGGTGTCGTTGAGGAAGGGCAGCGGGCGTGACGAGTCGGCCCAGTCGTTGTTGCCGATGTAGCTGAAGCCGAACATGCGCATGCCGCGCGCCGTCCATTTATCCAGCAGGTTCAGTTCGTTGCCCAAGGGATAGGCATTGAGCATGCTGATGAAAATTGCGAATTTGCCTTCGCCCTGCAAGCGGCGCATGTCATCGGGCGTGTAGGCGATGCCGACCTGATTGGGGAAGTCGCGAACCATGCCGGAAATCGCCTTGTAGCGGATTTCCTGCTGATTGCGCGCCTCTTCGACGAAGCCTGGCGTCGGGCGGTGAGGGGCGTTGTCGCCGTTCCAGATTTCCGGCCAGCCGAAGATGGTCAGCGCCCCTGCGGATAAGCGTCCACGCCCGGCCTTGACCAGATCGAACTGGCCGTTGCCGTCCTTGTCCGCTTCCTTGCCTTCGGTGCCGAAGCTCAGCGGCAGGGTGATGTGGCTGTCGAACGAGACGATGCGTTCCTGCAACGCTTCGGCCTGTTTCATGACCTTGAGCGGGTAGCTCGGATAGCCGCTGAACCAGAGTTCCCAAGCCACTGTGGCCGCACCAATGGTCACAGCCAGCGCCAGGGGCAGGCCGATGTATAACGCTTTTCTGTTCATTGCGATCCCGGGAATCAGCCGTAGAAGTGCAGGCTTTGCTATCTGGGAGGAACGAGTGGTTGGTGGGGAAATTTAGGCGGGATGCCATGGCGGGTGGAATACCCGTGGGACCGGATTTATCCGGGAATGGGTAAGTCCGATCAATGGATATCTACCTGACACAACTCGGTATCCGGGCTGACGCCTTCGCGAGCAAGCTCGCTCCCACGGTTTCAACGCTTCTTCACCTTAAATTTCCCCGCCAATCCAACGTTCTAGCTTGGATAACGCCCGTTTCAGGGCTGATACAGGTAGGGCGATGACGATTTCTCGACGAGGCTTTCTGGCGGGCCTGGCACTGACCGGCGCTGCGGTGCCGGCTGCCTATTACGCGCATCGCGAGTTGAAAGGCCCCGATGAACCGATCACTCCCGGCGAAGCATCCTTTGATGTGGCGGACGCTGCTGGCCGGCAATTGGCGGATACCTTGCGGGGCGTCTGGGATATTCATCTCGAAGGCTCCGACGCCGGGCTGGACGGCTTGCCCCGGGATGGGCTGGAAATGTTTCTCGACATCGCCCCGCGTGGTCGGGGCATTCGTGGTCTGCTGGATACCGGCGCGAATCTGCGTGGCGCCGCTGCGCCGCGCTACAGCCTGCTCGGTGATCTCGCCGTGGCCAACGGCGCGACGCTCAGTTGGCGCCTGACCTCTGCGGATGCGCAGGACGAAACGCCCGCCTACGAATTCACCGCTGTACTTGATGAAGTCTGGGCCGCGTTCGGCAACGCGGGCAGCGCAACGCTCAGCGGGCGCATTTATCGGCTGGATCGCGACCCTGCACTGATCGAACTGGACAATCGCTTCGTGGCGGTCAAGCGTCTGTTCCCTGAAGCCCGCGAGCGCATCGGCCTTGAGCCGCCGTTACTCGCCATGCTGATCAGCCCGGAACATCGCCTGTTCCACCAACTCTGGCACGCGTCCCGGGACAAATGGCACAAACTGTCCGAGAGCAAGCGCGACGCCCTGCGCGGGATCGGCTGGCAGCCGGGGCCGCGGGAAAAGGAGCGTGACGCACGCGGGCCGCGCAAGGATCGTAACGGCTCGGGCGTGGATTTTTTCTTCATGCACCGGCACATGCTGGGTTCGGCACGGGCGATGCAGGAGCTGCCATCGTGGCAACGCTTCCCCCTGCCGCAGCCGCAATTGCAACGCGATCGCCTGGAGTTCGCCCGTTACTTTGACAACCACGACGGCTGCGCCTTGCCGCCGACCTGGCGTGCGTCTGGCGACGACGAATACAGCCAGTGGGTCAGCGACGTGAAAAGCGCCGAGACCTACCACACCAATTTCGAAGTCTGGGAATCCCGTTATCGCGACCCGCGTTACCTGTCGAAGCTGACCCTCGGCCAGTTCGGTTCCGAGGTGGAACTGGGTTTGCACGACTGGCTCCACATGCGTTGGGCGTCGGTACCGCGCGATCCGTCCAATGGTCAGCCGGTGCCCATGGCCCGCGATCCCGCCGACTTCGCCCCACGCTGGTATGAGGCGCAAAACGACTTTTTGGGCGACCCGTTTTCGTCCCATGTGAACCCGGTGTTCTGGGGGTTTCATGGCTGGATCGATGATCGTATCGAAGACTGGTTTCGCGCCCACGAGCGCTTTCATCCGGGGCAAGTGCAGCGCTTGATGGTCAACGGTGTGCACTGGTTCGCGCCGGGCCGCTGGGTGGAAATCGACGATCCGTGGCTGGGCCCGCTGACCCATGGTTGCAGCACCGCGCCCGGTGTCGACCCCAGTAAAAGCATGGAGATGGACCCGGAAGTCATGAAGCTGGCGTTGAAGATTACCTTCGGCGACGAAAAGAAAATCGCCAACCTGTTCCGCCGCGTGCCGAGACGGCCGTGGTATGCGCGCAATATTTCGGTGAAGAGGTGGTTTTGGTGAGGCGGGTGTAGCGCTTCAAATCGGGTGGCGCCAACAGCATTCGCGGCGCGGCTTATTGAGGTTTCGCCCTGACGGTCGAGTCCTTTTGTTTCGGCAAAAGGACGAAACCATCTGCGCTGACGTCCGGCCGCTGCTTCGCAGCGGTTCCTTCGACTCCGGTGCCGTGGTGTGGGTACGCGCCGACGCGCCATCCATGGCGCAACGGCGCTCGACCGGCATCCATGCCGGTCGCCCCACCCCACGACACCTGCGCTCAGCCTCCCGACGCGCGTTTGGTGACGCCTGCGGAATCGCGGCACGTTAAAGCGAACATCAAAAGCGAACATCAAAAGCCCGAGCGATTTCCGTTGGAGCGAGGCTTGCCCGCGAAGGGGGTTCAGGCGCCGCTGATGTGTTGCCTGAGCCGACGCCCTCCCGGATAAATCCGGTCCCACGGGTTCAGCGCCGCCCTTGCGGGTCCAAATCTGTGGGAGCGAACTTGTTCGCGAAGGAGGTTCAGGCGCCGCTGATGTGTTGCTCGAGCCGACGCCTTCCCGGATAAATCCGGTTCCACGGGTTAAGCGCCGCCCGCTCGCTCCAACAACCGATCACCTCACATCTTCCACCCACCCCCCAACGCCTTGTACAACGCAACGCTCGCCTGCAGCCGCGATAGCCGCAGCTGGACGTTCTGTTCCTGGGCCTGATACAGCGTGCGTTGGGTGTCCAGCACGCTGAGCATATCTTCCGCACCGGCCTGGTAACGGCTTTCAGCAATCTGGAAGGCACGTTGGGCTTGTTGCAGTTCTTCGCTTTGCCATTGCCGTTGCTGGTCCAGCCCGTCGATGGCGTTGAGGGCTTTTTCCACGTCGGCGAAGGCGCTGATGATTGCGCCGCGATAGGTTTCCAGCAGTTCTTGCTGACGGGCGATGGTCTTGTCGCGTTCGGCGCTGAGGCGGTCGTTGTTGAAGATCGGTGTCAGCAGCCCGCCGCCCAGGTTATAGAACGGACTGCGCAGGATGTCCGACGCCACGTCGCCACCAGAGCCGAAACTCGCGCTGAGGGTCAGTTTCGGCAGCATCGCGGCGCGGGCCACTTGAATGTTGGCTTGAGCAGCGACAAGCCTGGCTTCAGCGCTGGCAATGTCCGGGCGGCGACTGAGCAACTCGCTGGGCAGGCCGGGGCTTGCGTCGGGCCAGTTCAAGTGCTCGAAGGATTGGTTTTCCAAGGTCAGCTGCTGAACCGGCTGGCCCAACAAGGTCGCAAGGGTGATGCGCGCTTCCTGTGCCTGTTGCCTAATCAGTGGCACTTGCCGCTGTTGACCGGCGACCAGACTTTTCTGTCGCGCCAGATCCAGCGCCGTGGCTGAACCGGATTGAAAACGGGTCTGCACCAGCGCCAATACGTGCTGCGCATTGGCCAGATTAAGCTCGGCGATGCGGGCTTGTTCGTCCAGCGCCAGGCTTTGCACGTAGCTGTCGGCCACGGCGCTGAGCAGCGTCAGCTCGACGGTGGCCTGATCGAACTCGCTGGCTTGCAGGCTATGCTCGGCGCTGCGTCGTACCGCTGCGTTGCCGCCCCAGAAATCCACTTCATAGCTGGCGCTGAAACTGATATCGAAAAACTTCGCAGTGGGTTCGGCCTCGTAAGCATCGAGCTGGCGGTAGCCTTTGCCGCTGATCAAGCGTTGTCGATTGGCGTTGGCGCCGCCGGTGATTTCCGGGACCTGGGAAGCACCCGCGATGACGCTGTCCGCTCGGGCCTGACGAACCCGCGCCATGGCTGCGGCAAGGTCGTAGCTGCTGGCTCGCGCCTGTTCGATTAGCCGGTTCAGTTGCGGGCTGTCGAACTGTTGCCACCATTGCTGGCCGGTTTGGCGGTCGGCGGCGGTCCACGGCGATTGCCAGGCAGCAGGCGCGTCGATCCCGCTGTTGATCGGCGGGGCGGGGCTGGCACAAGCGCCGAGCAACACGCACAAGGTCAGAAGACTGAGTCTGAATTTCATCAAAGGACTATTCACTGGTAAGCGCCGCGACCGGATCGAGGCGGGCGGCCTTGCGGGCGGGCATGAAACCGAAGACCACGCCGGTGACCAGCGCGCAGGCGAACGCTCCGGCGACGGCGCTCAGGGAAAACGCCACGGCCACTTTGCCGAGCAGCAACGCTGCGCCGATCAGCAGCGCCAGGCCGATACCGGCGACACCGCCGACCACCGACAGCATCACGGCTTCGGTCAGGAACTGGCGCAGAATGTCCCGCTGGCGTGCGCCGGTGGCCATGCGAATGCCGATCTCCCGGGTGCGTTCGCGAACGGTCATGAGCATGATGTTCATCACGCCGATGCCGCCCACCAACAGGGAAATCGCCGCAATCGACCCCAGCATCAACGACAGGGTGTTCTGGCTGCTGGCCTCGGCCTGGATCATGGCGGCGTTGTTGGTCAATTCGTAGTCGCGATTGCCGTTGTGCAGGCTGAGCAGCAATTGGTCGATGGCCTTTTCCGTGTCCTTGACCTTGCGCGCGTCGGCGGCGGCGATCACCACGTATTCGGGGTTTTCGTTGCCGAACAGACGCACGCTGGCGGCGGAGTAGGGCACCACCACGCGCAGGTCGCTGTCCTTGTCGCCGGAACTGGCGCCTTTGGTCGCCAGCACGCCAATCACCCGAAACGGCACATTCTCGATGAGGATGTACTGCCCCAGCGGATTGACCTGCCCGAACAGTTTTTCCCTGACCCGTTCGCCAATTACCGCGACTGCGGCAGCGGAGGCTTCATCGGCGTCGGTGAAGAAACTGCCCGCCGACATTGGCCAGTTGAAGATGCTCTGGAACGACGTGTTGCTGCCGCCGACATAGACCCGCTGATCGATGTTGCCGAAACGCACACCGGCGTAATTGCCATTGATCGGCATGACCTTATGAACCTGCGGCAGCACGGCCAGCGCCTTTACGTCGCCCAGGCTGACGATGCCTTGCGGCGCGCGCGGGTTGGCGGCCGTGCCGTTCAGGTAAATGATGTTCGAGCCGAACGCGCCCATTTGCGCCATGACCTTGCGCTTGCTGCCTTCGCCTACGGCGAGCATGACCACCACCGACGCTACGCCGATGATGATGCCGAGCAAGGTCAGCGCCGTGCGAAACCGGTTGATCCACATCACCCGCCACGCGGCTTGCACTGCTTCGACCAGCTCGCCTTTCCAGGCCCCCTGATCCTGGCTGCCCTGACTCAGGCGTTGCTTCAAGTCCACCGCTTGCAGGCTGCCGGACACCGGCTGTTCAGGCGCGGCTGAGCCTTGGCCTGCGCCTTGGGCCGTGTCGCTGATGATTTCCCCGTCGCGAATCTCGATGACCCGTTTGGCCCGCGCCGCAACTTCCCGGTCGTGGGTAATCAGAATCACCACATGACCTTGCAGGGCCAGTTCATCCAGCAAGGTCATGACTTCGGCGCCGCTGTGGCTGTCCAGGGCGCCGGTGGGTTCGTCGGCGAGAATGATGTGCCCGCCATTCATCAAGGCGCGGGCAATCGATACCCGCTGTTGCTGGCCACCGGACAACTGATGCGGTCGATTGGCGCTGCGGCTGGCCAGGCCCAGGCGTTCCAGCAGGGCCGCAGCTCGGGCGTGGCGTTCACTGGCGGGCATGCCGGAATAGATCGCTGGCATCTCGACGTTTTCCTGGGCCGAGCCGGAAGCGATCAAGTGATAACCCTGGAAAACGAAGCCGAACGCTTCGCGCCGCAGCCAGGCCAGTTCGTCGCTGTTGAGCCCGGCGACATCTTCCCCGGCGAACAGATAGCGGCCGCTAGTGGGCCGGTCAAGGCAGCCGAGGATGTTCATCAGGGTTGATTTACCGGAACCCGAAGCGCCAACGATGGCCACGAACTCGCCGGGAAAAATCGCCAGGTTCACGCCGCGCAATACATCAACCTGCGGCGTGTCGCCGCCGCCGTAGGATTTGCGCAGGCTTTGCAGCTCGATCAATGGCGTGCTCATCAGTCGCCACTTCCACTGGCCGGGCCGAGTAGCAGATAGTCGCCTTCATCGAGGCCTTCGAGCACCTCGGTACGCAGCCGATCACTGATTCCGGTACGCACTTCCCGTTGCTGGATGTCGCCATTTTTCGCCACCACCTGAACCGTACGGCGCTGGCTGTCACGGCCGGGTTGCAGCGCGGCGACGGGCACGGTCAAGGCTTGCCGGGCTTGCCCATCGACGAAAAACACTTGTGC
This sequence comes from Pseudomonas syringae, assembly GCF_001698815.1. GTDB lineage: Bacteria > Pseudomonadota > Gammaproteobacteria > Pseudomonadales > Pseudomonadaceae > Aquipseudomonas > Aquipseudomonas syringae_A. The sequence continues at coordinate 10,313 of NZ_LGSI01000028.1, forward strand.
GGTCATGTCCGCCATCAGCGCCTGATCGTCATTTTCAACGTCCAGCAAAACCGTATAAAGCACCACGCGACCGCTGCTGCCCTTGCCCGCAGCGACCGGACTGCCGCCGCCCTGGCTGAGCTGTTCAAGGGGGATCGGCGCAATCGGCAGGATTTGCCGCACCGTGCTCGGCCAGCGCCGCCCGCCACCGCTGAGGGTGGTGAAGTACGCTTGCATACCCGGTTTGACGTGGCCGATGTCGGCTTCGGAAACTTCGGCCCACACCGTCATGGGCGAGAGGCGGGCGATGCGCAGGATCAACGGCGTGCGTTGCTGGGCATTGAGCGTCTGACCGACCCGAGCGTCCAGCGCGACGACCGTGCCGTTCATGGGTGCATAAATCTTGGTATAGCCCAGCTCGGCTTCGTCGCTGCGCAGACTGGCCTGGGCCTGGAGAATCTGCGCCTGAAACATTTCCGTGCGGGCCTTGGTGCGGCGCAATTCGGCCTCGGCGCTCTGCACGTCTTCTTCACGGGTGGCGCCGCCCGCAGCGAGGGTTTTCTGGCGTTGCGCACGTTGCCGGGCGAGGTCGTGTTCGGCGCGCTGTTCCTGCAACTGGGCCTTGAGGTTTTCGATGGCGTAGCGCGCGGCGTCGAGGCGGGCTTTTTGCGTCGAAGGATCGATCTCCACCAGCAACTGGCCCTCGGTCACCTGCGAACCGATTTCCACATGGATCTTCTGAATCTGCCCCGAAGCCTGAGCGCCGACGTCCACATAGCGACGCGGCTGCAAGGTGCCCAATGCCGTGACGCTGCTTTCTATATCGCCACGCACCACCTGCACCGTGGCCAGATCAGCCCGGCCAGAAGGCAGGGCTTGCCAGGTCGCGTAGGCAATAACGGGAAGCAGGCACAGGGCGATGAGCAGCAGACGTCGGGCGGAGCGGGGCGGTTTCATGCAATGGATGACCGTCAAAGGCAAGGGACTGAGTGGTAAACGTGACCGGGGGGCGGGAATTTAAGGTGATATCGGGTGGCAAACGGAGCAACCGTAGGACCGGCTTCAGCCGGGAGGAGGCCCGCCCATTCGCAGCACATGCGTTGCCAGAGCTTTTGCCCTCCCGGCCGAAGCCGGTCCTACGGAATACCTTCTTGCTCGTGCGGCGGATTGTTAAATTTTATTTCACAGCCCTCGTTCCCTATTGCAACAGGCCACCTTGCTGGCCATCCCGATTGAGTGCGCAACACCTTCCGAGGACACTGGAATGACACAGGCTCTTGCATCTGCCGTGGTTCACGATCTGATTGGCATCGGCTTCGGCCCCTCCAACCTGGCGCTGGCGATTGCCTTGCAGGAGCGCGGCGAGGTGGCCGGAGCGCTGGACGTGTTGTTCCTCGACAAACAGGCCGATTACCGCTGGCACGGCAACACCCTGGTGACCCAGAGCGAGCTGCAGATTTCCTTTCTCAAGGATCTGGTGACCCTGCGCAATCCCACCAGCCCGTTCTCGTTCGTCAATTACCTCAAGCAGCACGGGCGTCTGGTGGACTTCATCAACCTCGGCACTTTTTACCCGTGCCGCATGGAGTACAACGACTACCTGCGCTGGGTCGCCGGGCAGTTCGGCGAGCAAAGCCGTTACGGCGAAGAAGTCACCGCCATCGAGCCGGTGCTGCACAAAAACAAGGTTGAGGCGCTGCGAGTACTGTCCACCGACACGCAAGGCCAGCATCACGTGCGCACCTCCCGTTCAGTGGTGGTGAGCCCCGGCGGTACGCCGCGCATTCCCGAGGCGTTCGCGGGCCTGAAGGAGGATGCTCGGGTGTTTCATCATTCCCGGTATCTGGAGCGCATGGCCAAACAGGCGTGCGTCAACGGCAAGCCAATGCGTATTGCGATTATCGGCGGCGGGCAAAGCGCAGCCGAGGCGTTCATCGACCTCAACGACAGTTTCCCGTCGGTGCAGGTGGACATGATTTTGCGCGGCTCGGCGTTGAAACCGGCTGATGACAGCCCGTTCGTCAACGAAGTGTTCTCGCCGGAATTCACTGACCTGATGTTCAGCCAGGGCGGCGCGCAACGCGAACAGATGATCCGCGAATACCACAGCACCAATTATTCGGTGGTGGACATCGATCTGATCGAGCGCATCTACGGTGTGTTCTATCGACAGAAAGTCAGCGGCATTGCTCGCCACGCCTTCCGCAGCCTGACCACGGTGGAAACCGCCACGGCTACGGCGCAGGGGGTCGAAATGGTGATGCGTAATCTCGCCAGCAACGAAAGCAAAACCCAGGTTTACGATGCCGTGGTCCTGGCAACCGGCTACGAGCGCCAACTGCATCGCCACCTGCTGGCGCCATTGGCTGAGTATATGGGCGATTTCGAAGTGTCCCGCGATTACCGGATCAAGACTGATGCGCGCTGCCAGGCATCGGTCTACATGCAGGGTTTCTGCGAAGCCAGCCATGGTTTGAGCGACACATTGTTGTCAGTGCTGCCGATTCGCGCTGACGAAATCGCGGCGTCGTTGTATGCCAGCATTGCCCAGAGTAATCGTGGCGCTTCGGTGCTGGAACGGGTGTTGGCGGTGGGCTAGGCATCCGGATCATCGTCGGTGCAGACCGGCAATCTGAACCCTTCCTGAACAACCGGAGCGTTGCCTGTTTTTATCGGGCAACCCCGGTTTACCCGGCCAAAACCCAAGGGTATGCTTCGCGCCACAACCCCCCAATGGAGACCCACGTGGGTACATGTTCGAGTGACAGTAGTCGGCAGGTTCTTGCAGCCTGCACACACTTGGCACGTTAACGCGCAGCGTCTCTCCTGCCGTTATCTTGCCCAAGGCGAGAAACGGCATCCCTGGTAACCGGTCCCCTGTGGCCGTCCCTTCGAAGCCTCCTCATCGATACTGAAATGATCAGCAGCTGATCGCGGCGTTGTTGCGCCTGCGTTTGCCCGCTGTACGGACGCGTCTGTCTTGTGACAGGCGAGCCGCGCTGTGCCCTGCCTCAAGGTTGGGCACGACGGCGGTACCTGCGTGGTTCTCCTGTTATGCAGTAAGGAGACAGCCTTGAAAATGTCCTTCTTGAAAGAGTTTTTCGCCAGTTTTCTGCGCAGCCGTCACATTGATCGGCATTTTCGGCGGCTGACGATTTTCGAAAGCATCGCGCCCGCCAGCGTCAGCCGCGAAGTGCCCGATACCTTGGCGCAAACGCTGAGCAAAGCGTCCCGCAGCGACCCGCAAAACCTGCTGGCCGATTTGCACAGCCACGCCGATGGCTTGAGCGAAAGCCAGGCATCGATGCGCCGCGAACAGGTGGGGCTGAACGAGGTGGCCCACGAGCAGCCTCTGCCGTGGTGGCGGCACCTTTGGCACTGCTACACCAATCCGTTCAACCTGCTGCTGACCTTGTTGGCGTTGATTTCGTTTCTGACTGACGACCTGGAAGCCACGGTGGTGATCTCCACGATGGTGGTGCTGTCGAGCTTGATGCGCTTCTGGCAGGAAGCTCGCTCCAACAAGGCGGCCGATGCGCTCAAGGCCATGGTCAGCACCACCGCCACGGTCCTGCGCAGGCTGGAGCCGGGGGAGCAGGTTGAAAATCAGCAGCGTAATGGTGGCGGCCTGTCCGAGCGCATCCGACGCATCGAGTTGCCAATCCGGTTATTGGTACCCGGCGACCTGATTCACCTGTCTGCCGGGGACATGATTCCCGCCGATTGCCGTTTGCTGAGCGCCAAGGACCTGTTCGTCGGGCAGGCGGCCATGACCGGTGAATCCATGCCCGTGGAGAAATTCGTTTGCCAGCAGGAAGCTGAAGCCAGCACGCCACTGGACCTGCAGAACATTCTGTTCATGGGCACCAATGTGGTCTCCGGTTCGGCAACGGCCGTAATCGTGACCACCGGCAATCGCACCTATTTCGGCGCACTTGCGCAGCGGGTCACCGCCACTGACCGGGCGACGACTTCATTCCAGACCGGGGTGAACAAGGTCAGCTGGCTGCTGATCCGCTTCATGATGGTCATGGCGCCGCTGGTGCTGTTCATCAATGGCTTCACTAAGGGGGACTGGACCGAGGCGGTGCTCTTCGCGTTGTCGGTCGCAGTGGGGCTGACCCCGGAAATGCTGCCAATGATTGTCACCTCGACCCTGGCCAAGGGCGCGGTGGTCATGTCGCGCAAGAAAGTCATCGTCAAGCGCCTGGACGCCATCCAGAATTTCGGGGCGATGGATGTGCTGTGTACGGACAAGACCGGAACCCTCACCCAGGACCGCATCTTCCTGGAGCGGCATGTGGATGTGTGGGGCGAGGAGTCCGACGCGGTGCTGGACATGGCCTACCTCAACAGCTACTACCAGACCGGACTGAAAAACCTGTTGGACGTCGCGGTCCTGGAGCATGCGGACGTGCATCGTGAACTGAATGTGGCGACGGCGTTTGCCAAGGTCGACGAGATCCCTTTTGACTTCACCCGGCGTCGAATGTCAGTGGTGGTGGCGCAGTCGGACCGGTCCCATCTGCTGATCTGCAAGGGCGCCGTGGAAGAGATCCTCAGCGTCTGCACTCAGGTGCGGCACGGCGACATTATCGAGCCGCTCGATGCCGACTTGCTGGCGCGGGTTCGGCACGTCACCGCCCGCTTGAATGACGAAGGCTTGCGGGTGGTGGCGGTCGCCGCCCGTGAGTCTCTGGCGCAGAAAAATAGCTATGGCGTCGCCGATGAACAGGCGCTGACCCTGATCGGCTATGTGGCCTTTCTGGACCCGCCCAAGGAAAGCACTGCCCCGGCCTTGAAGGCCTTGGCCGAACATGGGGTGACGGTGAAAGTGCTGACCGGCGACAACGAGCGGGTCACCGCCAAGATTTGCCGCGAAGTCGGCCTGGCGCAACAGGGATTGCTGTTGGGCAGCGATGTGGAGCGCATGGACGACCAGGCGCTGGCCCAGGCCGTCGAGACCCACAACGTGTTTGCCCGCCTGACGCCGGCGCACAAGGAACGCATCGTCCGCCTGCTCAAAAGCAATGGCCATGTGGTGGGTTTCATGGGCGATGGCATCAACGATGCGCCCGCACTGCGCACGGCGGACATTGGCATTTCGGTTGATACGGCGGTGGATATCGCCAAGGAAGCGGCCGATATCATTCTGTTGGAAAAAAGCCTGCTGGTGCTGGAAGAGGGCGTGCTGGAGGGGCGGCGCACCTTTGCCAATATGCTCAAGTACATCAAGATGACGGCGAGCTCCAACTTCGGCAACGTCTTCTCGGTTCTGGTGGCGAGCGCATTCATTCCGTTTCTGCCGATGCTGCCGATGCATCTGCTGGTGCAGAACCTGCTCTACGACGTTTCGCAGATCGCCATCCCGTTCGATAACGTCGATGAAGAACTGCTCAAGAAGCCACAACGCTGGCAGCCTGGCGAGATTGGGCGCTTCATGTTGTTCTTCGGTCCGATCAGCTCGGTGTTCGACATCATCACCTTCCTGATGATGTGGTTCGTGTTCCGCGCCGATACGGCAGCACATCAAACCCTGTTCCAGTCCGGCTGGTTTGTGGTGGGCCTGCTGACCCAGACATTGGTGATCCACATGATCCGCACGCCGAAAATTCCCTTCATCCAGAGTCGTACCGCGACGCCGCTGGTGATCATGACCGGGGTCATCATGGCGGTCGGGATTTTCCTGCCCATGGGACCTTTGGCCGGCTACTTCAAATTGCAGGCTTTGCCGCTGATGTACTTCGTGTATCTGCCGTTGATCCTCTTGGCTTACATGGCGCTGACCCAGGCGGTAAAAGGCTTCTACAGTCGTCGTTTCGGCTGGCAGTAAGGCGGATCGAGCGATGTTTGCTGCACCATCGCTCGACCCTGTCAGATCAATCCCACTGCGGCGCAAGGCTGGCCGGGCTGGTCAGGCGATGGCCACGGTCCAGGGCGGCAATTTGCGCCATGTCTTCGTCGCTCAACTTCAGGTCGCAGGCTTTCAAATTGCTTTGCAGATTGGCGCGTTTGGTCGATGACGGAATCACCGCGTAGCCCAGTTGCATGGCCCAGGCCAGCGTCACTTGAGCCGGAGTCGCGTCATGACGCTTGGCGATCTGCTCGATGACCGGGTCCTTCAGCACTTCGCCATAGGCCAGGGTCATATACGAGGTGATCTGAATGCCATGCTCTTTGGCAAATTCTGCAACCTTGCGGTTTTGCAGGTACGGGTGCAGTTCGATCTGGTTGGTGGCAATGTTTTGCGCGCCGACCGCAGCGATGGCTTCCTGCATCAGGGCAACGGTGAAGTTGGAAATGCCGATCTGCTTGGTCAAACCCTGCTGCTTGGCTTCCAGCAGCGCAGTCATGAACTCGCGCACCGAGACTTTGCCCTGCGGCGATGGCCAGTGGATCAACGTCAGGTCGACGTGATCGGTTTGCAGCTTGGTCAGGCTTTCCTTGAGGCTCGGGATCAGCTTGTCGGCGGCGAAGTTATCGGTCCAGATCTTGGTGGTGATGAACAACGCTTCGCGTGGAACGCTGCTGGCGGCAATGGCTTGGCCGACTTCAGCTTCGTTGCCGTAGATCTGTGCGGTATCGATGACGCGGTAGCCGACTTCAAGACCGTTGGTGACCGAATCGATGACGACCTGATCCTTGAGACGGAAGGTGCCAAGGCCAAATGCTGGAACTGTCATTGCGGTACTCCGTGAAGATGAAAGATAAGACGTGATCCAGTATCCCGGCTTGGTCCTTGAGGAAAAACAGTGGAACCGGAAAGGGATAATTGCCTGGCAATCACGAATGACGTGTCTGTTTGGTCAGTGTCGAGTCGATATCGTTCCTGTTGATTGCTGCCTTACCTGTTCATGTCCAGAATCATGCAAGTGGTGCTGCCGATGGCGTAGAGCCGGTCATCGACGTCGTACAAACGCCCTTCGGCCAAGGCGGTGGAGCGGCCGATATGCAGCACTTTGCCTTCAGCGCGAACCGGACCGGTGCCATGACTCAGGGCGCGGACATAACTGATGCGCAGGTCCAGGGTGGTGTAGCCCTGGCCTTTCTTGAGCCGGGTGTGAATCGCACAGCCCATGCATGAGTCCAGCAGCGTCGCGGCATAACCGCCATGTACGCTGCCCAGCGGGTTGTAATGCCGGGCATCGGGAGTGCCCTGGAAGATGAACTCGCCCGGCGACCAGCGCAGCGGAATGAAATCCATCAATTCGCCGATGGGCGGGCAGGGCAGTTCGCCGCGTTTGATGCGATCGAGAAAGTCCGTCGGCTCCATGAGGGCCACTTCCGCCAGGCTCGTGGTGCCAGCCGGGCCGAGGCTGGCGCGGATGGCTTGTTCTTCTTCCAGCCAAAGGGCGGTTTTTTCGTCGCGGGAGAAGTTTTGCATGGCATTGACTCCGTGTTGGGCACTCAAGAATCCTGAAAAATCACGACCATAATCCTGCTGTTTAATTATGGTTGCAATATAAAGATTCCCTGTACTGCCACAAAAGCGTAGATCAGCGCTGAGTCGGAAGTTTTTCTGAATACTGTCTAGTTCTGAAACAGGTTTACGCCTATTTCATTCTCAAACGCCTTATCGAGGACAAGTCCTCTCCCACAGGAGTACGCGTTGCTTTGGTGGGAGAGGACTAGTCCTCGAAGGGATGGGCAGGCAATGAAGTGCCGTCAGGCAGATTGAGGTTGGCCGGGCCGCCTGTACGCAGCTCGGATTATTGAGCTGGTTTTGTGCAGTTGGCATTTTCGCGCTTCACGAAATGCTTGTGCATGTCCTGCGTCAGCGATTCGATGCGTTCAGTCAGGGCCTTGGTCAGCTCCGTCAATCGGGTGTTCTGCTCCAGCAACGTGAGCATCTGTGCCGCGTTTTCGGCAGCCATCGCCAGCCGCTGCTCGTTGGCGATAGCCAGGTCTTCGCGGTGCTGAGCGTCGGCGTCGGCATTGGCTTTATCCCGCGCAGCCTGACGCGTCTGGGCGAGCAGGATCAGCGGCGCGGCATAAGCCGATTGCAGGCTGAACGCCAGGTTGAGCAGGATGAACGGGTAGATATCGAAATGGGTCAGGCCGCTAGCATTGCAGGCAATCCAGAGCAGGACGATGACGGTTTGCGCACCGAGGAATGTCGGCGTGCCGAAAAACCGGGCGAACGCTTCCGCCTTGAGGGCGAACGAATCGTTGCCGAAGGTGCTGGTCAAGTGCGCGTGACGTTTGTGAAAGCGCAGATGGTCGACGGTTTTTACAGTGGGCTCGGTCGAAGCGGGCCCAGGCGCTGCGGTATTCATGACGGATTCCTGATAACCAATACATGCGGCCACTATAGGCGCTTGTGCAGGTCTGGTGCTTCAGGAGGGCTGAATGATTGCTGAACGTCTTGAACTGACGGGGATCCGGTCCCACATGCTCGGTGTTTAATCCACCGGTTCAGGATGCAGCGGTTTGGACAGGTGCATGATGCTCGCGTAGTCGTAGACGTACTGGCGTCCTGCATGGCTGGTCTGACGCAGTTGGTCGATCAGCAGTCGCTCTTTCTTGTTCAGGTATCTCAGCCCAGGATGGTCACTTGACTTGAGGTGATCACGTTCATGGGCGTCAGGGAAAGTAATGACGTTTGTCATGAAATATCTCCTACTTACTAAGTCCTTGCTTCCGGCTATTCAGTCCCGGTCACGGGTTTTGGTGGCGACGGCCCACCATACCCAGAAAAAGCTGGAGCGATCAACCCTGTAAATGAATAGCTGATCACACTATCTGCGTGACTTCGAACGATTGCTTGCTGCCATTGACGGTGATTTCCAGCTCATCTCCTTCGAACTTGCCTAGCAGGCTTTGGCCCAGAGGCGCTCGGGCCGTGATCACCGTGATGATGGCGTTTTCGAGACGAATCTTCAGACCGGCGGCATCCGGGCCAAGGAAAAGATGCTGTTCTGCGCCGGTCTCGGTTTGCAGCGTTATCAGATCACCGGTCTGGATACCCTGTTGCTCATCGAAGGGCGCCAGGCTCAATTTCTGATAAAGCAGCAGCGATTGCCGGATCTCCTCCACTCGTCGGGCCTGGCCTGCCGCCAGGTACGAAGCTTCAAGGCCGAGGGTGTCGTACTTGTTCTCGGCGATGTTCTCTTCGTGGGTCGCGGTTTCGTAGGCGGTCTGCGCGGCCCGCTGGGCAACGCCCAGATCGACCTTGAGTTTGTCGATGATCGCTTGCAGGACGGTTTGCTTGTTCATGGTCTATCCGCAGAACTGAATCACATTGGCGCGGCTCTTGTCGCTCGGCGCCGTTCGGTCTTGTTGCAGCCAGAAATTGCATTTCGGCGCACTGAAGCTTTTTTGCTGCTGCTCCTGGGTTTGTTCCATGGCCTGCCGCGCTTCGCTCTCGCGCAGATTCTGTTCGTACTTCTCGAACATGGTCTTTTCCGACTCGGCTGGCGCGGCGGCTGGCGCACTCAATCGAGTCACCGCGTTGCTCACCGCCTGAGTCTGCGCCTCGGGCATGGCGCGCAACACCAGCACGCCGGTCAACACCACCGCAGCGATGCCAAGCCAGATGCCCAGTGCGATACAGGCGATCAGCTTCAATGGATGGACTGAGACGTTCAGCTCGCGACGACTTGAAAGTGGCATGACGTGTTCTCGGCGTTGACGGCAGGTGATAGCGATTGTGCCATGACCTAAGGCTGGTGAATGCGGGTTGTTCTGGCGGACAATCAGCGTTTTTGATTATTGGGCCGCAGGGAGCCGGGAATGAAAGCCTCGTGGGACATTTTTTGCAGCGTCGTCGATAACTACGGCGACATCGGCGTGACCTGGCGCCTGGCCCGGCAACTGGTGGCCGAGCACGACGTGGCGGTGCGTTTGTGGGTCGATGATCTGCAGGCTTTCACGCGTCTGTGTCCGACGGCGGATGCCCATGCGGCGCAACAATGGCAGGAGGGCGTCAGCGTTCACCACTGGCCCAAGGAATGGCAGCCAGTGAAAGTCGCTGACGTGATCGTCGAGGCATTTGCCTGCCGATTACCGCCTGCGTACACCGAAGCCATCCTGCAATGCTCGCCGAGGCCGGTGTGGGTGAACCTGGAATACCTCAGCGCCGAGGAATGGGTCACCGGTTGCCATGGTTTGCCGTCGGTGCAGTCCAATGGCTTGCGCAAGTTTTTCTTCTTTCCAGGGTTTCGTCCGACGACCGGTGGCCTGTTACGGGAGAGCGGCCTGATCGAAGCGCGTCAGGCGTTTCAGCATGACAAGGCAGCACAAGGAGCTTTCCTCAAACAACTGGCGGTCTTGCCTGAAGCGGGTGCCCGGCTTGTTTCGATTTTCGCTTATGAGAATCCAGGCCTGGGCGGCTGGCTGGATGTATTGTCGACTGACAGCCGACCCACTCATCTGCTGGTTCCGGAAGGCCGCATCCTCGGCGATCTGCAGCGCTGGCTGGGTGTCGACGGTTTGCAGGCCGGCGCGTTGGAAAAGCGTGGCGCCTTGACCGTTCAGGTGTTGCCGTTCGTCAGGCAGGAGGATTACGACCGGCTGTTATGGTGCTGCGATTTCAACGTCGTGCGCGGAGAAGACTCTTTCGTGCGTGCGCAATGGGCGGGGCGACCGCTGCTTTGGCACATCTATGAACAGGACGACGATGCGCATTGGGCCAAGCTCGATGCCTTTCTTGAGCTATACCTTGCGGGGCTCTCGCAGCCTGCGGCACAGGCCCTGACCGATTTCTGGCGGGCCTGGAATGCCGGGCGCGATGGCAGTGCAAGCTGGCTGGCGCTGACGCAGCAATGGCCGGAAATTGAAAACCACGCCGAACGCTGGTGTCTGGAACAGGCCTCGCACGCTGATCTTGCTGCGGCGCTGGTACTGTTTTGTGGAGTTTCGTATGATACGCGGCCTTGAGATTAGGCTCTGTACGAAAAAGACCTTTCCGCCCCACGGGAAAGCGGTTTCTCGTACAGAGCCTCGGCAACTTCCATCCAAATTCGGATATACGCAATGAAAACTGGTAAAGAACTCAAACCCGGTACCGTGATTCGTCTCGAAAACGATCCTTGGCTGGTTCAGAAAGCTGAATTCACCAAGTCCGGTCGTAACAGCGCAATCATGAAGACCAAGCTGAAAAACCTGCTGACCGGTTACAAGACCGAGATCGTTTACAGCGCTGACGACAAGCTTGATGACGTGATCCTGGATCGCAAAGAAGCGACCCTGTCCTTCATCAGCGGCGACACCTACACGTTCATGGACACCACTGACTACACCATGTACGAGCTGAACGCTGAAGACATCGAAGCCGTTCTGCCATTCGTTGAAGAAGGCATGACCGACGTTTGCGAAGCGATCTTCTTCGAAGAGCGCCTGGGTTCCGTAGAGCTGCCGACCACCATCGTACGTGTAGTTGACTACACCGAAGGTTCGGCTCGTGGCGACACTTCCGGCAAGGTGATGAAGCCTGCCAAGTTGAGCAACGGTACCGAGCTGCAAGTTGCTGACTTCATCGAAATCGGTGACCGGATCGAAATCGACACCCGTGACGGCGGTTCCTACAAAGGCCGTGCTAAATAAGCACAGCCTTTACCGCAGTCACAAAAAAGCCCGCAGCGATGCGGGCTTTTTTGTGGGCGTTGAATGAGCGCCAGTACCCTGTAGGAGCGAATTTATTCGCGAAGGGGTGTTTCAGGCGACATTGATGTCCGCCAGGTCAGCGTCTTCGGGGATAAATCCCCTCCTATGTATGGACTCGCCCACACTTTCAACCTGCTTTTGAACACTGCTACCCGGTTGCATCTATGTATAAGGCCTGTTCGAGGAAGCATCATCGGCTTCTGGCCAACATTGGGTAAGCTCGCGGTATGCCGATTACAGTAAGGCCTCAAAGGGCCAGTAGGAGGGCAGGCATCTATCCGCGACGGTCTGACCTGGGGTCAATGTTCTTCAGCAGCGGTTGAGGTGACTCAGCACCCCGGTGGCAGAACTCTGTCGATTAATGGCTCATCGTCGCCTCCTGGCAACCCGCTGGCTGGCGACGATAGGTCTGATCATTTTGCAGCAGCACCCAAACGATCCGCAGGTTGCGGTTGGCCAACCGTACCGCGGCTCCTTTTTGACCGTGGCGACTTAACCAGCGCCGCAAGCGGTGGTCATCCGGATGCTCCGAATCAGGCCGCACCTGCCTCAATACCGCGTGTGCCCCTT
>NZ_LGSI01000042.1 GCF_001698815.1 Pseudomonas syringae
GTAATTGGATGGACTCGCCCAAGCCGAGGCGTCTGTAGCGCCACGGTGGCATTCTTAAGAAGCCAACGACAGCGAGGGCGAGCCCATGAAAAAGCATACGACCAAAACTCATTCGTCTCCAGTCGATGTGTCTGTGTGTTCGACTGTGGCGGTAGATCTTGCCAAGAATGTGTTCCAGGTGGCCGGGGAAGATGCCCTTGGCCAAGTCATTTACGAAGCCCGAATCAAGTCACGCGAAGCCTTTCTGCTGTTCCTCCACAAGCTGCCGAACGGCGTGACGGTGCTGATGGAAACAGGCCCTGGTGCGCAGGCCTGGGCGCGATTGCTCCAGACACAAGGCAAGCTGGCGAGAATTCTGCCGGCGCAACACGTGGCCGACCACCGCAGCGGCGCCAAGAATGATCGCAACGATGTACTGGCAATATTGCGCGCAGGCCGAGACCAAAACATTGCGGCAGTGCCGATCAAAAGCACAGCGCAATTGGCTATGCAGGCCCTGCATCGAGCCCGGCAAGGGTACGTGAGGCGGCACACCGCAATGGGTAACCAGATGCGCGGTTTGTTGCTCGAACATGGCATTGCCATGGCGCAGGGGGCAACGATCCTTGGCCGAAATGTCCCCCGAATACTGGAAGATGCCACCCAGCCACTGCCGCAGCTGTTGCGCGAACTGATCGCTGAAATGCTGGGAGAGTGGAGCCATCTGGGTGAACGCATCGAGGTACTGACGGGGCGCCTGGAAGCTGCCGCGCGCGAAGACGAGACGGCGAAGCGTCTGATGACAGTACGCGGTATCGGCCCGATCATCGCCACGGCACTTCTGGCCAAACAGACTGAGCCTGAGCGTTTCGCCAATGCCCGAATGTTTGCTGCCTACTTCGGCACGGTGCCCGAACAGAACAGCAGTGGGCAAAAAGTTCGACTGGGAAAAATGTGTAAACGCGGTGATGCCTACCTGCGCAGCTTGGCTATTCAAGGGGCACACGCGGTATTGAGGCAGGTGCGGCCTGATTCGGAGCATCCGGATGACCACCGCTTGCGGCGCTGGTTAAGTCGCCACGGTCAAAAAGGAGCCGCGGTACGGTTGGCCAACCGCAACCTGCGGATCGTTTGGGTGCTGCTGCAAAATGATCAGACCTATCGTCGCCAGCCAGCGGGTTGCCAGGAGGCGACGATGAGCCATTAATCGACAGAGTTCTGCCACCGGGGTGCTGAGTCACCTCAACCGCTGCTGAAGAACATTGACCCCAGGTCAGACCGTCGCGGATAGATGCCTGCCCTCCTACTGGCCCTTTGAGGCCTTACTGTAATCGGCATACCGCGAGCTTATCCAATGTTGGCCAGAAGCCGATGATGCTTCCTCGAACAGGCCTTATACATAGATGCAACCGGGTAGCAGTGTTCAAAAGCAGGTTGAAAGTGTGGGCGAGTCCATACATAGGAGGGGACTTGTCCCCGAAGAAGGCAACCTCAATCTGTCTGA
>NZ_LGSI01000005.1 GCF_001698815.1 Pseudomonas syringae
GGGACTTGTCCCCGATTGGCCAGCCGAGCAACCGTGATCTACCTGACCCACCTCGATTGCCCGAACCAACGCTTCCCGGACAAGTCCGGTCCTACTGAAGCAATGCAGAAATCGCGGGCAACGCAACGTTCACCGAAACCCGCGCCGTTCCTTGATCAAGGTATAGGCGCTGTGCAATTCCCGAGTGCGGTCGGTGGCGTCGCGGACCTGGATCTGGCTCGCGCCGGAACCGGCGATCTTGTCCGGGTGGTTGCGACTGAGCAGACGCCGATAGGCGCGTTTGATATGCGCAGGTTCGGAATCCGCCTGCACACCCAATAACGTCAGTGCGTGCTGATAGTCGTTGACCTTGCTGGTCAGCGGCTTTCTCTGGGTGTCATGTTCAGCGGCCAGAGCTTCGACTTTCGCTGCTGGCCAACCCAGCCATTTGCCCCACAGCACAATCAGCTCGCGCTCGTTGCGTGTTGCCCTGCCGTTGGCCCAGGCCATGCGCCAGCAGGCGCGCAGCAAACCTTCGGCGGCATGGGGTTGGGTCTGGAAGCGCCGCAGGTAACCGCGCAGATGATCGCGACCGTCCTTGCCCCGGTTGAACGCCGCAATAGCGCGGCGCTGCGCCGGTTCGCTCATGTCCAGCCGACGCATTTCCACGCGGGCCTGCTGGATATGCTGCTCGACGACACGGCCATCGCGTTTTGCCAACCGCCCCAGCAACAGGAACAGCAGTTCATCGTCGCGGGGCACCTGCCGACCGCCCAATCGAGCGCGCAGTTCGGCCCAGCTTTGCAGGGCCAGACGTCGGTCGAGTGCCTGCCCCAGCAATGCGCCGAGCATGGCGCCCGGAATGCTGGCGATCAGATAACCTGCGCCCGCCCCCAGCAACGTGCCCGGCCACAACATCAGCCGCCCACCGCAAGCAGTCGCTCGACTTCAGCCAGCCGCTCGTGAGTACCAACATCCACCCAGCGCCCGCTGAAATGCTCACCGGTGACCTGACCCTGCGCCATGGCTTGCCGCAACAACGGCGCCAGCTTGAACGCTCCGGCCTCGCAACCGGCAAACAGTCGCGGATGCAAAATGGCGATGCCGCTGTAGGTCAGCCGCGAGCTTGCCGAGTCGTCATCGCGAACCTGCCCGTCGACCAGGGCAAAATCACCGCTGGGGTTGTGGCCAGGGTTATCGATCAGCACCAGATGCGCGAGCCCGGCGATGGGCATGCGCAAACGGGCGAAGTCGTAGTCGGTCCAGATATCGCCGTTGACCACCACAAAAGGCTTGTCGCCCAGCATTGGCAGGGCGCGGAAGATGCCGCCGCCGGTTTCCAGCGGTTCACCTTCCGGGGAGTAGCGAATATTCAGGTTCAGGCGCTGCCCGTCACCCAGATAATCCTCGATTTGCTGACCGAGCCACGCGTGGTTGATCACCACATCGTGAAACCCGGCGTGGTGCAGGGCGCGCAAATGGTATTCGATCAGAGGCACGCCGCCAGCGCGCACCAGGGGTTTTGGCGTGTGCAGGGTCAACGGGCGCATCCGTTCGCCTTTTCCCGCAGCGAGAATCATCGCTTTCATGCAAGCCTCTTCAACACAATCGTTACCTTCTTGTAGTCATCGTCTTTGCAGCAATGGCCTTCATACAGCTTGCGGCACCGGCTGCTTCAGGCAGGTCAGCAACTGACCCAGTTCAGCCAGCTCGGGACGCCGGGACAACACCGCTTCTATATAAGCAAAGAATCGCGGTACGTCGGCCAGGTAGCGCGGCTTGCCGTCACGATGGCAGATGCGCGCGAAAATCCCGATCACCTTCAAATGCCGCTGCACGCCCATCAAGTCGCTAGCACGCACAAACGCGGCGAAATCGTCCTGCACCGGGATGCCCAGGGCCTGCGCCTTGTCCCAGTAGAGCTTCAGCCAGCCTTGCACGCGCTCTTCAGGCCAGCTGAGGAACGCATCCTTGAACAGACTCGTCACGTCGTAGGTCACCGGGCCGTACACCGCATCCTGGAAATCCAGCACGCCGGGATTGGGCTCGCTGAGCATCAGGTTGCGCGGCATATAGTCGCGATGGACCAGCACTTTGGGCTGCTCAAGCGCGCTGTTGATCAACAGATCGCTGACTCGCTGCCACATGGCCTGCTGTTCCGCGTCAAACTCGATGCCCAACTCCCGAGCGACATACCACTGCGGGAACAACTCCAGCTCGCGACGCAGCAATGCCACGTCATAGCTGGGCAACGGCGCATCCATCGGCAACTGCTGAAAAGCCAGCAGCGCATCGAGCGCTTCGGCAAACAAAGCGTCGGCGTTGTCTGCATTGAGCACGTCGAGCCAGGTTTTCTGACCCAGATCGTTGAGCAGCAAAAAGCCCTGCGTCAGGTCTTCGGCATAAATTTTCGGAACATTAATCCCTGATTTATTTAATAAATGTGCGATATCCACGAAGGGTTTGCAGTTTTCCTGGGGTGGCGGGGCATCCATCACAATAAAAGTTCGCTCGCCCCCCTGCCAACGGAAGTAACGGCGAAAACTCGCGTCACTGCTGGCCGCAGTCAACGTGGCCGGGGGAATCGCGCCCCAGCCTTGCGCCGCGAACAGCGCGGGAAGTTGCTCATCGAGCCAAGTTTCGAGGTGTTGCAGGCGTACATCTTGATCTGGCATTGCAAGGGTCTCCGACGGCGCTAGCCGTCAAGCGGGTCATGCTTTATTATCCGACATCTTTTTCAGCCCATCGAGAGGCGTGCGGCCCCCCCGCGGGCAGATGGCGCGCAGGAAGCCCGGATTAATAAGATGGCATTGAAATCCCCCGCGTTTCGTAAAAAATTTCCGTTGCTCGTAACCGGCAGTTTGCTGGCGATGCAACCTCTTGCCACTCAGTTCGCGGTCGCAGCGGAACAGTATGACTGTTCAGTGTCTGCTTCGGGCGCCTGGGATTGCGCGCCGAAAACCAACGCCCTCGAATTGCCTCCGCGGCCCGTGCATAGCACGACGTCGGTCAGTTCCAACGGCACGGTCACTTCGGACAGTGGCTCCACCAGTGAACCTGCTGCCGCTACCACCAAACTGGTAACCGAAGCCAAGGGCAAAGGCCTGAAGTCGCGTAGTGCAGACTACAGCCACCTTGATTGGGTTCCTCGCGAAAAACTGACTCCTGCGCAATTGGCCGAAACCGGTCCTTATTGCTCGGGCGCCTATGTCGAGCCGATCCGGCCTGGCATGGACGACAAGACGAAGATGAGCGAAGCGCCGATGTTCATCGGCGCCAAGGCTTCTCGCTACCAGCAGGAAGAGCAGATCGCCACGCTCGCCGGTGACGTTGTATTGCGTCAGGGCAGCATGCAGGTCCAGGCTCAGGAAGCGAGCCTTCATCAGACCGAAAACCGTGGCGAGCTGAACGGCGATGTCCGTTTGCGCGACAACGGTGCCTTGATCGTCGGCGACCACGCAGAGCTGCAACTCGACACCGGCGAAGCCCAGGTCGACAACGCAGAGTACGTGCTGCACAAATCGAATATTCGCGGTAATGCCCTGTACGCCAAGCGTGCCGAGAACGCGATCATTCGTTTGAAGGACGGTACGTACACCACGTGCGAACCGGGCAGCAACGCGTGGACGCTCAAAGGCAACAACATCACGCTGAACCCGGCGACCGGTTTCGGCACCGCGACCAACGTCACCCTTCGGGTCAAGGACATACCGGTACTCTACACGCCGTATATCTACTTCCCGATCGACGACCGTCGCCAGTCAGGCTTCCTGCCGCCGACCATCGGCACTGGCAGCGATACCGGCCTCATGCTGGTTACGCCTTACTACTTCAACCTGGCACCGAACTACGATGCCACGCTCTATCCTCGTTACATGGCCAAACGTGGCCTGTTGATGGAAGGCGAATTCCGTTACCTGACCAAAAGCAGCGAAGGTCAGTTCGGCGGCGCTTACCTGAACGATGATGAAGACGAACGCCGCCTGCAGAGCGACTACGAAAAAACCCGCTGGATGATCAACTGGCAGCACAAGGGTGGCCTCGACTCGCGCTGGTTGACTCAGGTCGACTACACCGACGTCAGCGATCCTTATTACTTCCAGGATTTGCAGAGCGATCAGATCGGCGTCGATAGCCGCGACTACATCAACCAGCAGGGTTCCCTGACCTACCGTGGTGACACCTACACGGCAGCCGTCAACGCCCAGGCCTACAAGCTGGCAACCGTCGCCAACATCACCCCGTACAACCGCCTGCCGCAGATCACCTTCAACGGTGCCCTGCCTTACACCCCGGGCGGCCTGCACTTCAACTACGAGACGGAGTTGGTTCGCTTTGATCGCGATCTGGAAACTGGCAACTACGTTGACCAGGACGGCGTTGCAAGCCCTCGTCTGGACACCAACGTTGTCGGCCTGGCTCGTGCAAACGGCGACCGTCTGAATCTGGCTCCATCGGTAAGCTTGCCGATGGACTGGACCTACGGTTTCCTGACGCCGAAGCTGAAATACGTCTACACCCAGTATCAACTGGATCTGGATGGTCGCGGCAAGCAAACCCTGCTCGCCGACGAAGAGTTCAACAGCAGCGAAAACCGCAGCGTGCCTATCTTCAGCGTCGACAGCGGCCTGTACTTCGACCGCAACACGCAGTGGTTCGGCAAGAACTACCGCCAGACCCTGGAACCGCGGCTGTTCTATCTCTATGTTCCCGAGAAAGACCAGACCGATATTCCGGTTTTCGACTCGGCTGAAACGACCTTCAACTATGCGTCGCTGTTTCGTGACAACCGTTTCGTCGGTTCCGACCGCATCGGCGACGAAAACAAGCTGTCTCTGGGCATCACCAACCGCTGGATCGAAGACAACGGCTTTGAACGTCAACGTTTCAGCATCGGTCAGGCGTTGTACTTCGCCGATCGTAAGGTCCAGCTGCCGGGTATCGATTGGAAGACGCGCGACGACGCACAAGCGAACGTCTCGCCGTATGCACTGGAATACGAATACCGCTTCAACCGCGACTGGCGTGTCAATTCGGACTTCAACTGGGATCCGGACAGCCACAGCACTCGTTCCGGCAGCGCGATGTTCCACTACCAGCCGGAAGACAACCCGAACAAGGTCGTCAACCTCGGCTACCGCTACCGCAATGACCTGGTGCGTTACGACCAGACTACCGGCAAGTGGAGCGTGGGTGGTGGCGATTACGGCACCCCGGGCAGCGCGAACTACGTCAAGGACTACTACAAGATCCAGCAGCATGACTTCTCGGTTATCTGGCCAATCGTGCCGCAGTGGAACGCCATCAGCCGCTGGCAGTACGATTACAACCGCGACCGCACGCTGGAAGCCTTCGGTGGCTTCGAGTATGACAACTGCTGCTGGAAACTGCGTTTGATCAGCCGCTACTGGGTCGACTACGACGAGTTCAGCCAGGACGCTCCTCAGAACGAGAAAGGCGACCACGGCGTATTCCTACAAATTGTGTTGAAGGGACTTGGTGGCGTTACCGGCGCCAAAGTAGAGAGTTTCCTCGACAAAGGCATTCAAGGTTATCGTGAACGTGAAGACCAAGCTTTCTGATTGTCTGCGCCCGCTGCTGCTGGGCGCGTTACTCCTGGGGACTGCAGCGCATGCTGCGGTCCAGCCGCTGGACAGCGTGGTGGCCATTGTCGATAACGACGTGATCATGAAAAGCCAGATGGACCAACGTGTCCGCGAGGTTCAACAGACCATTGCCAAACGCGGTTCGGGCGTTCCACCTGCAGAAGCACTGCAGCCGCAGGTTCTGGATCGTCTGATCCTGGAAAACCTGCAGTTGCAGATCGGTGAACGCTCCGGCATCCGGATCACCGACGAAGAGCTGAACCAGGCCATCGGCACCATTGCCCAGCGCAACAACATGAGCGTGGACCAGTTCCGCGCCGCGTTGTCCCGTGACGGGCTGTCCTTCAACGATGCTCGCGAGCAGGTTCGTCGCGAAATGATCATCAGCCGGGTGCGTCAGCGCCGGGTTGCCGAGCGCATCCAGGTCTCCGAGCAGGAAGTGAAGAACTTCCTTGCTTCCGGCCAGGGCAAGGCTCAGCTGTCGGAAGAGTTCCATCTGGCCAACATCCTGATCGCCACGCCGGACAGCGCTTCTTCGGACCAGATCCAGACCGCTGCCCGCAAGGCTCAAGACCTCTACGGCAAGCTTAAGCAAGGCGCTGACTTCGGTCAGATGGCAATTGCCAACTCCGCCAGCGAAAGCGCCCTGGAAGGCGGCGACATGGGCTGGCGTAAAGCCGCTCAACTGCCACCGCCGTTTGGTGACATGCTCGGGACCATGCCGATTGGCGACGTAACGCCTCCAGCACGGACTCCAGGTGGCTTCATCATTCTCAAGTTGCTGGAAAAACGCGGCGGTGAAGGCCAGGCTCAAATGCGCGATGAAGTGCATGTGCGTCATATCCTGATCAAGCCAAGCGAGATCCGCAGCGAAGAAGAAACCAAGCGTCTGGCGCAGAAAATCTACGACCGCATCCAGAATGGCGATGACTTCGGCGAACTGGCGAAGAGCTTCTCTGAAGATCCGGGCTCGGCACTCAACGGCGGCGATCTGAACTGGGTTGATCCTAACTCGCTGGTTCCAGAATTCCGTCAGGTGATGAACGACACGCCGCAAGGCACGTTGTCCAAGCCGTTCAAGACTTCTTATGGCTGGCACGTTCTGGAAGTCCTTGGCCGTCGCGCCACTGACAGCACCAACCAGGCCCGTGATCAGCAAGCCCTGACCGTGTTGCGTAACCGCAAATACGATGAAGAGCTGCAAACCTGGCTGCGTCAGATCCGCGACGAAGCCTACGTTGAAATCAAGCTCCCTGGCGCCGCCCAGGCTGCGCAGTGAAACCAAAGCGTTTCGCTCTGACACCCGGCGAGCCGGCCGGCATTGGTCCTGACCTTTGCCTGCTGCTCGCCACGCAGCCTCAGCCGCACCCCCTGATTGCCATTACCAGCCGCGACCTGCTCACCGAGCGGGCCGCGCAACTGGGCGTGGCCGTCAACCTGATTTGCGTCACGCCCGATGCCTTCCCGGATCAGCCTTCGCCAGTCGGCAGCCTTTACGTCTGGGATACGCCATTGCGCGGGCCTGTCGTGGCCGGCCAGCTGAACACGGCCAACGGCCCGTTCGTCGTGGAAACACTGACCCGTGCCGGACAAGGCTGCATCGACGGCGATTTCGTCGGCATGATCACCGCGCCGGTCCATAAAGGCGTGATCAATGACAGCGGCATTCCGTTTTCCGGACATACCGAGTTCCTTGCCGAGCTGACTCACACCGAACAGGTGGTGATGCTGCTGGCGACCGGCGACTTGCGTGTCGCGCTGGTGACGACGCACCTGCCTTTGCGCGACGTGGCCGATGCGATCACTGCCGAGCGACTGGAGCGCGTAACCCGCATCCTGCACGCCGATCTGGTCAACAAGTTCGGCATCGCGCGTCCACGCATCCTGGTGTGCGGGCTGAACCCGCATGCTGGCGAAGGCGGACATCTGGGCCGCGAAGAAATCGACATCATCGAACCTACTCTGGAGCGTCTGCGCAGCGAGGGCCTGGATTTGCGTGGCCCGCTGCCCGCCGACACTCTGTTTACCCCAAAATATCTGGAGCACTGCGACGCAGTGCTGGCGATGTACCACGACCAGGGCTTGCCCGTGCTGAAATACAAAGGTTTCGGCGCCGCAGTCAACGTGACCCTCGGCCTGCCGATCATTCGTACTTCTGTCGACCACGGCACCGCGCTGGATCTGGCGGGCAGTGGCAAAATCGACACCGGCAGCCTGCGAGTCGCCCTGGAAACCGCCTATCAGATGGCCGAGACCCATTCATGACCGAGCAATTCCAACACAAGGCGCGCAAACGCTTTGGGCAAAACTTCCTGCACGACGCT
Organism: Pseudomonas syringae; assembly: GCF_001698815.1. Classification (GTDB taxonomy): domain Bacteria; phylum Pseudomonadota; class Gammaproteobacteria; order Pseudomonadales; family Pseudomonadaceae; genus Aquipseudomonas; species Aquipseudomonas syringae_A. Next base: position 7,910 of record NZ_LGSI01000005.1, read on the forward strand.
GGCGTGATCGACAAAATCCTGCGCGCCATCCGTGCAAAGCCAGAAGACCGCCTGCTGGAAATCGGGCCGGGCCAGGGTGCCCTGACCGAAGGCCTGCTCAACAGTAACGCGCAACTGGATGTGGTTGAGCTGGACAAGGACTTGATCCCGATCCTGGTTCACCAGTTCGGCAACAAGCCGAACTTCAACCTGCATCAGGGCGACGCGCTGAAGTTCGACTTCACCAGCCTCAACGCGCCGGCCAACAGCCTGCGCGTGGTGGGTAACCTGCCCTACAACATCTCCACGCCGCTGATTTTTCATCTGCTGCAAAACGCCAACCTGATCCGCGACATGCACTTCATGTTGCAGAAAGAAGTGGTTCAGCGTCTCGCGGCAGGCCCCGGCGGAGGCGACTATGGTCGCTTGTCGATCATGGTTCAGTACCACTGCCGGGTGGAACATCTGTTCAACGTCGGTCCAGGCGCGTTCAATCCGCCACCGAAAGTCGACTCGGCCATTGTTCGTCTGGTCCCGCACGAAACCCTGCCGCATCCAGCCAAGGATCACCGCCTGCTTGAACGCGTCGTCCGCGAAGCCTTCAATCAGCGGCGCAAGACCCTGCGCAACACGCTCAAGTTGCTGCTCACCAGCGACGACATTACCGCCGCTGGCGTGGACGGCAGCCTGCGTCCGGAGCAACTGGATCTGGCCGCGTTTGTGCGCCTGGCAGACAAACTCAGCGAGAAGCCGGTCGAGGCCTGATGCACGCCGGACGTGTGGGCGATTAGTCTATCCCGCCCACATGTCCTAGACTGAGCCATCCGAATGTCCGGTTTTTATTCGCATTTGCTTTCAAGGCCTACTGCATGTCTGATTCCCGTTACCAGGTCGACGTCAGCGTCGTCACGCGCTTCCTCGCAGAACAGTCGCAACCCGATCAGAACCGTTTTGCGTTCGCCTATACCGTGACTGTGCATAACAGCGGCGAGTTACCTGCCAAGCTTCTGTCCCGGCATTGGGTGATCACTGACGGTGATGGCCATGTCGAGGAAGTGCGCGGCGATGGCGTCGTCGGTCAGCAACCCTTGATCGATGCCGGCCAAAGCCACACCTACAGCAGTGGCACAGTGATGACCACCAAGGTCGGCAACATGCAGGGCACTTACCAGATGCTCGCCGAAGACGGTAAACGCTTCGACGCCGTGATCGCGCCGTTCCGCCTTGCTGTGCCGGGGGCTCTGCACTGATGGCGGTGTATGCCGTTGGCGACCTGCAAGGTTGCCTTGAACCGCTGCAATGCCTGCTGAACCATGTGCAGTTTGACCCGGCCAAAGATCGTCTTTGGCTGGTGGGTGATCTGGTCAACCGCGGCCCGCAATCCCTCGAGACCTTGCGGTTCCTGTACAACATCCGCGAGTCCCTGATCTGCGTACTGGGCAATCACGACCTGCATCTGCTGGCGGTGTCACGCAAGATCGAGCGCCTGAAGAAAGGCGACACCCTGCGCGAGATTCTCGACGCGCCGGATCGCGATGTCCTGCTGGCGTGGCTGCGCCAGCAAAAGATGATGCATTACGATGCCGAGCGTAACGTCGCGATGGTGCATGCGGGCATCCCGCCGCAGTGGACGCTGAAGAAAGCGCTCAAGCACGCGGCTGAAGTCGAAACCGCTCTGCATGACGATCTGCTCTACGAGCCGTTCCTCGACGGCATGTACGGCAACGAACCCACCAAGTGGGACAGCGAACTGCATGGCGTGACGCGCCTGCGCGTGATCACCAATTACTTCACTCGTATGCGCTTTTGCACCAGCGAAGGCAAGCTCGACCTCAAAGGCAAGGAAGGTGCAGATACCGCCCTGCCCGGCTATGCCCCATGGTTCAGCCACAAGGAACGCAAGACCCGGGACGTGAAGATCATCTTCGGCCATTGGGCTGCGCTGGAAGGCCGCTGTAACGAGCCCGGCGTCTTCGCTCTGGACACCGGCTGCGTCTGGGGTTCAGCCATGACGCTGCTCAATGTCGATACGCTGCAACGGCATCATTGCGATTGCGACGCCCAGGGCAACGCAGAATCCGGTACCGCCAGGACCATTACCCAAAGTCCTGTCATCCCGGCCGGGCGCTAGAATCAATACACCCACAAACAGGAGCCAGACATGACCGAGTTCAAACGCATTCCTCCCGAACAGGCTCAAGCCTTGCGCGAACAAGGCGCTGTGCTTGTGGATGTACGCGACCCGCAGACATTCGCCAGCAACCACATACCCAATTCACTGCACCTGGATAACCACTCCATCTCGGACTTCATCCGCGAAGCCGACCTGGACAAACCCCTGGTGGTCGTCTGCTACCACGGTAATTCCAGCCAGAGCGCTGCGGCCTACCTTGTGAGCCAGGGTTTCTCGGATGTGTACAGCCTGGACGGCGGATTCGAGCTATGGCGCAGCACCTTCCCGACTGAAACAGCCCAAGGCTGAGCAAAAATATTTTTTATTACAGCTGATCCCGCGTCCTGCGGGGGTTGGCGGGCCAACTGACGAACGGTTGGCCTGACTTATTGTTCATCCCTTCTTTATCTTTCCGATTCCGAACTATCCTTAGCCTCAGGCCATCCGTAATCAGGGGAGAGCCGGTACACCGGCGCGTGGGTCATCGGTAGCTACTTTTATGGTGTTCTGGGGGGTAAACGGCAACTGGATTCACAGCTGCTGCCAGCATCGACTGACGATCCGCCGCCGGCTCTACGTATCGAGCGAGGTGACGTCATGAGTATTTTTAGCCACTTCCAACAACGCTTTGAATCGACACGCCAGGAGGAGCTCTCCTTACAGGAGTATCTAGAGCTCTGTAAACAGGATCGCAGCGCATACGCGTCTGCGGCAGAACGCCTCTTGCTGGCCATTGGCGAACCGGAGCTGGTCGACACGTCGGTCAATTCTCGGTTATCGAGAATCTTCTCCAACAAAGTGATCCGTCGCTATCCTGCCTTTGCCGACTTCCACGGGATGGAAGAATGCATTGATCAGATCGTGTCGTATTTCCGCCATGCCGCTCAGGGCCTGGAAGAGAAAAAACAAATCCTGTATCTGCTCGGCCCGGTCGGTGGCGGCAAGTCATCGCTGGCTGAAAAACTCAAACAACTGATCGAAAAAGTGCCGTTCTACGCCATCAAGGGCTCGCCGGTTTTCGAGTCGCCGCTGGGGCTGTTCAACGCCACTGAAGACGGGGCGATTCTCGAGGAAGACTTTGGTATTCCCCGACGCTACCTGAGCACCATCATGTCGCCTTGGGCGACCAAGCGTCTGGCTGAGTTCGGGGGCGACATCAGCCAGTTCAAAGTCGTAAAACTCTATCCATCCATCCTCAATCAAATCGCCGTCGCCAAAACCGAACCAGGTGACGAGAACAACCAGGATATTTCCGCGCTGGTCGGCAAGGTCGATATCCGCAAGCTGGAAGAATTCCCGCAAAACGATGCCGACGCCTACAGCTACTCAGGCGCACTCTGCCGGGCCAACCAGGGCCTGATGGAATTCGTCGAAATGTTCAAGGCGCCGATCAAGGTGCTGCACCCACTGCTCACCGCCACCCAGGAGGGTAACTACAACAGCACCGAAGGCCTGGGCGCGATTCCGTTCACCGGCATCTTGCTGGCCCACTCCAACGAATCGGAATGGCACAGCTTCCGCAACAACAAGAACAACGAAGCCTTCATCGACCGTATCTACATCGTGAAGGTGCCGTACTGCCTGCGCGTCAGCGACGAGATCAAAATCTACGACAAGCTGCTGTTCAACAGCTCGCTGTCCAAGGCCCACTGCGCACCCGACACCCTGAAAATGCTTGCGCAGTTCACCACTTTGTCGCGCCTTAAAGAGCCGGAAAACTCCAACATCTACTCCAAGATGCGCGTGTACGACGGCGAGAACCTCAAGGACACCGATCCAAAGGCCAAGTCGATCCAGGAATACCGCGACAACGCTGGCGTCGATGAGGGCATGAACGGCCTTTCCACGCGTTTCGCGTTCAAGATTCTCTCCAAGGTCTTCAACTTCGACCCGCACGAAATCGCCGCCAACCCGGTGCACTTGCTGTACGTACTCGAACAGCAGATCGAGCAGGAACAGTTCCAGGCCGAAACCCGCGAGCGCTATCTGCGCTTCATCAAGGAATATCTGGCGCCGCGCTACATCGAGTTCATCGGCAAGGAAATCCAGACTGCGTACCTTGAGTCCTACAGCGAATACGGCCAGAACATCTTCGACCGCTACGTGCTTTACGCCGACTTCTGGATTCAGGATCAGGAATACCGCGATCCGGAGACCGGAGAAATCCTCAACCGCGTGGCATTGAACGAAGAACTGGAAAAAATCGAGAAACCGGCCGGGATCAGCAATCCGAAGGATTTCCGCAACGAGATCGTCAACTTCGTATTGCGTGCCCGCGCCAACAACAATGGCAAAAATCCAACCTGGCTCAGTTACGAGAAGCTGCGTGTCGTGATCGAGAAGAAAATGTTCTCCAACACCGAGGACTTGCTGCCGGTCATCAGCTTCAACGCCAAAGCCAGCAAAGAGGATCAACAGAAACACAACGACTTCGTTACCAGAATGGTCGAGCGGGGCTACACCGACAAACAGGTACGGCTTCTTTCCGAATGGTACCTACGGGTCCGGAAGTCGCAGTGAAGCAGCTGCAAGCTTCTAGCTACAGGCTGCAAGGGAAAAGCGGTTGAGTCCCGGACTTGGGAGTTGACGGCGCATTCGCTTGCAGCTTGAGGCTTACGACTTGAAGCTCCCCGGAGGGGCCTATGAGCTATGTGATCGACCGACGTCTCAATGGCAAGAACAAGAGCACGGTGAACCGCCAGCGGTTTTTGCGGCGCTACCGTGACCACATCAAAAAAGCAGTTGAAGAAGCCGTCAGCCGGCGCTCCATCACTGACATGGAGCACGGCGAACAAATCAGCATTCCGGGTCGCGACATTGACGAGCCGGTGCTTCACCATGGTCGTGGCGGCAAGCAGACGGTGGTCCATCCCGGCAACAAAGAATTCACCACCGGCGAACATATCGCTCGCCCACAAGGTGGCGGTGGCGGCAAAGGCCCAGGCAAGGCGAGCAATTCCGGCGAAGGCATGGATGAGTTCGTATTCCAGATCACTCAGGAAGAGTTTCTGGAATTCATGTTCGAAGATCTCGAACTACCCAATCTGGTTAAACGCAATCTGACCGGGACCGACACGTTCAAGACAGTCCGGGCCGGTATCAGCAATGAGGGCAATCCCTCGCGCATCAATATCATCCGCACCTTGCGTTCAGCCCATGCGCGACGCATCGCGCTGTCCGGCAGCAGCCGTGGCAAGCTTAAGGAAGCAATCAGCGAACTTGAGCGCATGAAGCGCGAAGAACCGGATAATTTCGGCGACATTCAAGAGCTGGAAGTCGAAATCGAAAGGCTGCGGGCGCGGATCAAACGGGTGCCCTACCTGGACACCTTCGACCTCAAATACAACCTGCTGGTCAAACAGCCCAACCCTAGCTCCAAGGCTGTGATGTTCTGCCTGATGGACGTTTCCGGGTCCATGACCCAGGCGACCAAGGACATCGCCAAGCGCTTCTTCATCCTGCTGTATCTGTTCCTGAAACGGAATTACGACAAGATTGAAGTGGTGTTCATCCGCCACCACACCAGCGCCCGGGAAGTCGACGAAGAAGAGTTCTTCTATTCACGAGAAACCGGCGGCACCATCGTTTCCAGCGCATTGAAACTGATGCAGGAGATCATGGCTGAACGCTATCCAACCAACGAATGGAATATCTACGCCGCCCAGGCCTCGGACGGCGACAACTGGAACGACGATTCGCCAATCTGCCGCGAAATTCTGATCAAGCAAATCATGCCGTTTGTGCAGTACTACACTTACGTGGAAATTACCCCACGGGAACATCAGGCCTTGTGGTTCGAATACGAGCGCATCGGCGAAGCCTTTGCCGATACGTTTGCCCAGCAGCAGCTGGTCTCTGCCGGTGATATCTATCCGGTATTCCGTGAACTCTTCCAGCGCAGGTTAGTGACATGACCGCTAGAGAGCAGAAGCGCCAACCCCTCTCCACGGGTTCAGAGTGGACATTCGAACTCATCCAGGCCTATGACCGCGAGATCAGCCGTATTGCGGACCGCTACGCCCTGGATACCTACCCCAACCAGATTGAAGTCATCACGGCTGAACAGATGATGGACGCCTATGCCTCGGTGGGGATGCCGTTGGGCTATCACCACTGGTCCTACGGCAAGCACTTCCTGAGCACGGAAAAATCCTACTCACGCGGCCAGATGGGTCTGGCCTATGAAATCGTCATCAACTCCGATCCGTGCATCGCTTATCTGATGGAAGAAAACACCATCTGCATGCAAGCCCTGGTCGTGGCCCACGCCTGCTATGGCCACAACAGCTTCTTCAAAGGCAATTACCTGTTTCGCACCTGGACCGACGCCAGCTCGATCATCGATTACCTGGTGTTTGCCAAGCAGTACATCATGCAATGCGAAGAGCGCCACGGCATCGACGCCGTCGAGGATCTGCTCGATTCCTGCCATGCCCTGATGAATTACGGCGTCGACCGTTACAAGCGCCCTTATCCGATCTCGGCGGAAGAAGAACGTCGTCGCCAGAAGGATCGTGAAGAGCATCTGCAGAAACAGATCAACGATCTGTGGCGCACCATTCCGAAAAGCGCGGACAAATACAGCAAGGAGGACAACGCACGCTTCCCTGCCGAGCCGCAGGAAAACATTCTGTATTTCATCGAAAAACACGCGCCATTGCTGGAGCCCTGGCAGCGTGAGGTCGTGCGAATCGTGCGCAAGATCGCGCAGTATTTCTATCCGCAGCGCCAGACCCAGGTGATGAACGAAGGCTGGGCAACGTTCTGGCATTACACTCTGATGAATGACTTGTATGACGAAGGCCTGGTGACTGACGGCTTCATGATGGAGTTTCTGACGTCCCACACCAGCGTTGTCTATCAACCCGGCTTCGACAGTCCGTACTACAGCGGGATCAACCCCTATACCCTCGGTTTTGCGATGTATCGCGACATCCGGCGGATCTGCGAGGAGCCCACCGAAGAGGATCGCCACTGGTTCCCCGACATTGCCGGCACCGATTGGCTGACCGCAGTGAAGTTCGCCATGAGCAGCTTCAAGGACGAGAGTTTCATCCTGCAATACCTGTCGCCCAAGGTCATCCGTGACCTGAAGCTGTTCAGCATCATGGATGACGATCAGAAAGACGATCTGCTGGTGCCTGCGATCCATGACGAACCCGGCTACCGGATTATTCGTGAAACCCTGGCGGCCCAGTACAACCTGGGCAATCGCGAACCCAACATCCAGATCTACAGCATTGATCGCCGTGGCGACCGGTCACTGACATTGCGCCACCAGCAACACGACCGTAAACCATTGGGCGACTCGACCGACGAGGTACTCAAACATTTGCATAGGCTATGGGGTTTCGATATTCATCTGGAAACCGTGCAAGGCGACCAGATCGTGAAGACTCATCACGTGCCACCCCGGGGCGAGCACGACAGTGAATATCCCCGGCTTGATTTGGCGGTAGTTCACCTCTAGGAGCCAGATCCGCCAGCGTGCTTTTCTGAACGCTGGCTGATATTGATTAGGTTTTACCTCCGCGAGGGCGACGCAAGGTTTATCCTGTCGCGCTTACGGAGGTTTTTTATGCAGATTTATAAAGTTGGCGGCGCCGTTCGCGATCGCCTACTGGGGAAACCCGTTACCGATGTCGATTGGGTCGTGGTTGGCGCGACCACTGAAGAAATGCTGATCAAGGGTTATCGCCCGGTCGGCACCGATTTCCCGGTGTTTCTGCACCCGCTTACCGGTGAGGAATACGCCCTCGCCCGCACCGAACGCAAAAGCGGACGCGGTTATGGCGGCTTCGTTTTTCATGCCAGCCCGGAAGTCACCCTCGAAGAAGATTTGATCCGCCGCGACCTTACAATCAACGCCATTGCCGAAGACAAAGACGGCAATCTGACCGATCCTTACGGCGGCCAACACGACCTTGAAGGGCGAATTTTACGTCACGTATCTCCGGCGTTCGCCGAAGATCCGTTGCGTGTGTTGCGCGTCGCACGCTTTGCCGCGCGCTATGCACCAGACGGTTTCAGCATCGCCCCAGAGACCATGGAGTTGATGCGCCAACTGAGCGCATCAGGGGAACTTGAAGCGCTGACACCCGAACGCAGCTGGAAAGAAATCTCCCGCGCACTCATGGAAAGCCAGCCTCAGGTGTTCATCGAAGTGCTGCGTGAATGCGGCGCGCTGAAAGAGCTGCTGCCGGAAATCGACGCGCTGTTCGGCGTCCCGCAGCCGGAGGCCCACCATCCCGAAATCGACACGGGCGTGCATGTCCTCAGCGTTCTGCAACAAGCCGCCAAACACCAACAACCGCTGAGCGTACGCTGGGCGTGCCTGCTGCACGACGTCGGTAAAGGCCTGACGCCGGAGGCCGACTGGCCACGGCATATCGCCCATGAACACACTGGCCTGCGCCTGATCAAGGCCATGAACACGCGCTTTCGGGTACCCAGGGAATGTCAGGAACTGGCGTTGCTGGTCGGGCAATATCACACCCATGGCCACCGCGCCCTTGAACTGAAACCCTCGACCTTGCTGGACCTGCTGCACAGCTTCGACGTCTATCGCCGCCCGCAACGCTTCGAAGATTTCATCGTGGCTTGCGAGATGGACGCGCGGGGACGTCACGGCTTCGAGGAGCGTAGTTATCCACAAGCCGATTACCTGCGCGGCTCGGCCCAGGCGGCACGCGCTGTTTCGGTCCAGCCATTACTGGAGAAAGGCCTTAAGGGCCAGGAACTGGGCGAAGCACTCAAGGTAGAGCGGCTGGATGCGCTGAAGATTTACAAGGCGGAGTACAACAGCTGAGAACGTGTACAGCTCCGTTGGAGCGAGCGGGCGGCGATTCCGACTTGCCCGCGAACCAGACGCCTCGATGGACCAGATCCACCACGTTATCGTTCTTCGCGGGCAAGCCTCGCTCCAACAGAATCGTATTTATTGCCGGGGAAACGCCTGCAACAACCCTTCCGGCGTCAACTGCCCGCCCCGCCATTCGAACGCCACCGGCCACAATTCTTGCTCGATCTGCGCATCTGCCCACAGCTTCTCGAATGAGATGCCTACACCAGGATGCGAACGATCCGCCGCAATCAGCGACAAAGGCCACAGCACGAAAGCATTTTTGAGAATCTCGGCCCGAGGCAGGATCAAACCGTCGAAGTTGCCGACTTGATCGCCGTACAGCAACACATCGATATCCAGCGGCAAACCCTTGCGCTCCGGGGCGTAGCGGCCATTGTCGGCTTCGATGAATTTCAGGCGGCGGTCCAGTTCCATCAAGGGCAGATCGGTCAGACCGGTCACCACCAGATTGAAAAACGGGCCGCTCTTGATGCCCACCGGCAGGCTCTCGAACACCGGCGAGCAAGTGATTTCGCTGACGAATCCGTCCAGCGCTTCGAGCCCCGCAACCAGGTGCTTTTCGCGCTCGATGTTACTGCCGAGACCTAGGTAAATCCGGGTTAGCGACATCCGCGCTCGATCTCCACGCCCACACCAGAAGCTGCCGCAACAGCGCCGGGCTTGGTCAGCTTGAGGTGCAACCAAGGGATATTGAATTCGCTCATCAGCACTTCGGCCAAACGCTCGGCGAAGGTCTCGACCAACTGGAACTGTGCCTGCTCGGCAAATGCCTGAATGCGCGTCGAGACGCTGGCGTAGTCGAGCGCCTTGCTCAGATCATCGCCGGCAGCAGCGGGCCGGTTGTCCCAGCCGAAGCTCAGGTCCAGACGCAGGCACTGGCGAATGCCGCGCTCCCAGTCATAGGCGCCGATCACCGTGTCAACTTCCAGACCTTCGATGAAAACTCTGTCCAAGCACTTACTCTCCACTGCACGACAAGGGCGCGATGCGCCGTTAGAATCAGGGCTTCCTCGCCCGGAATGGTTAGCATGTTTTGGTTACTGGCGATCTTCGCCTACCTGCTTGGCTCGCTGTCCTTCGCCATATTGCTCAGCCGCCTCACTGGCAGCCCGGACCCGCGTGCCAGTGGTTCCGGCAACGCCGGCGCCACCAACATGTTGCGCCTGGCCGGCAAGAAGCTTGCGATCCTCACCTTGATCGGCGACTTGTGCAAAGGCCTGATCCCGGTACTCATTGCCGGGCTTTGCGGCATGAATCCCCGGGAACAAGCCTGGATCGGACTCTGCGCCGTGCTCGGCCATCTCTTCCCGCTGTACTTCCGCTTTCGCGGCGGCAAAGGCGTCGCCACGGCGGCCGGCATGCTGCTGGGCCTGTATGCCCCGGCGGCGGCCCTGGCAATCAGCGCCTGGGCGCTGGTGTTCTACATGACCCGCACCAGCTCGCTGGCTGCGTTGATTGCGACGCCGCTGACCCTGCCACTGCTGGCCTGGAAAGAACCGCTGGCGCTGCTGCCCATGAGCGTGCTGACGCTACTGATCGTCTGGCGCCACCGAGGCAATCTACGCGACCTGTTCGCAGGGCGCGAACGGCATTTTTGAATGCGCCCGGTGAACACCGCTCAGGTTGGCAAAGCGTGGCCTACAGCCCGGACAACTGCTCCATTGGCCAGCGCGCTTGCACCGTGATACTCAAATCTTCTTTCTGCCCGGCCTGTAAACGCTGGCAACCGGCAAAGGCGATCATCGCGCCGTTGTCGGTACAGAATTCAGGACGCGCATAAAACACATTGCCGTGCAGATCACCGAGCATTTTTTCCAGTGAGGTGCGCAGCGCCTTGTTCGCGCTGACGCCGCCAGCGATTACCAAGCGCTTCATCCCGGCCTGTTTGAGGGCTCGCTTGCACTTGATGGTCAAAGTCTCCACCACCGCCGTCTGGAAGGCCAGCGAGATGTCGCAACGGGTTTGCTCGTTGTCGTCCCCAGCGCTTTGGCACTGCTGCCAGGTATTCAGGGCGGAGGTTTTCAAGCCGCTGAAGCTGAAATCCAGACCCGGCCGATCGGTCATGGGCCTTGGGAAGACGAAACGCCCCGCCACACCCTTGGTTGCCAATGCTGCGATCTCCGGACCACCGGGATATTGCATGCCCATCATCTTGGCAGTCTTGTCGAATGCCTCGCCTGCAGCGTCGTCCAGAGTATCGCCGAGCAGCTGATACAGGCCGATGCCATCAACGCGAACCAGCTGCGTATGACCACCGGAAACCAACAAAGCGACGAACGGGAACTCGGGCGGCTGCTCTTCGAGCATCGGCGCCAGCAAATGGCCTTCCATGTGATGCACACCCAGCGCCGGAATGTCCCAGGCGAATGCGAGTGCCTGAGCACAGGAAGCGCCGACCAGCAACGCGCCTACAAGCCCCGGCCCTGCTGTGTATGCGATGGCATCGATATCTTCGGCGACCGCACCGGCGTCGGCCAGAACCTGACGAATCAGGGGCAGCATGCGCTTGACGTGATCACGCGAAGCCAGCTCTGGCACCACGCCACCGTAGGCGCGGTGCAAGTCGATCTGACTGAATAATGCATCGGAAAGCAGGCCGCGCTCACTGTCGTAGAGCGCGACGCCGGTTTCGTCGCAAGAAGTTTCTAATCCCAGTACTAGCATGGGTTTGCGCCTTGTAGAGGCTGAATTCGAAGGCGCGCATAATAGTCGCCACCCAAGGCCCCGACCAGCGGTTTTCGATCAGAGGCTTTGCATTCCTCTCAATGAGGGGTTAACATCCGCAACCCTTAAAAACCGACGTACTTATGTGCAGTTTTTGCACGAGGCGTTGACCCCGGTAATAAATGAAGGTAGCTCTGGATGCCAGCCGTCAAAGTTAAAGAGAACGAACCCTTCGACGTAGCTCTGCGTCGTTTCAAGCGCTCCTGCGAAAAAGCCGGTGTTCTGGCTGAAGTTCGTAGCCGCGAATTTTACGAGAAGCCGACTTCTGAGCGTAAGCGTAAAGCAGCAGCCGCTGTTAAGCGTCACGCCAAGAAAGTACAGCGCGAACAGCGCCGCGCCGTTCGCCTGTATTAATTTACAGACGTCCGTCGCAAGCTTCTGCAACGCCCGGCCTCAAAGCCGGGCTAGCGGCAGTTAAAGCACAGCATAACGCTACATTGACTGAGGCTGTTTGAGTCGCACACGCGATCACATCCGGCATAAACACTCCGTCAAAGCACGTCCAGCCTGAATTCGGGCCACTTTGATTTCGTCGATACCGACGAGAGCAAATCAGGGTGCATGACGAGTATGCCTTGATGACCTTCGCAAGAAGTTCAGCCAAGGCAGCGTCCTTCTCGACCGCAGAGCGAAAACCGAGGCCGCAGGCCGACGTCCAACTCGCAGCCGCAGCCGAACACAAAAATACCAAGCCCCTGACTACCTGATCTAGATAGATACCCACAGGTGGATTTGCTGGCAGCTACTCTTCCAGATAATGATGAGTCGGCACTGGTGCTCAATGGCGCATGTCTTTCAGGCATGATCTGCCAACCAGCCAACCGTCGCTGTATTCTGGATTCGCCACGATGTTCGCGGCGAAACGCTTGATGAAGAGAATTCCATGGCCGGGCTTATTCCTCAGAGCTTCATTGACGACCTTCTGAACCGCACCGACATCGTCGATGTTGTCAGCTCACGTCTGCAATTGAAGAAAACCGGGAAGAACTACAGCGCCTGTTGCCCGTTCCACAAAGAAAAGACACCGTCGTTCAGCGTCAGCCCTGACAAGCAGTTCTATTACTGCTTCGGTTGCGGCGCGGGCGGCAATGCCCTCGGCTTCATCATGGATCACGACAACCTGGATTTCCCCCAGGCCGTCGAAGACCTTGCCAAAGCCGCCGGCATGGAAGTACCCCGCGAGCAGAGCGTCAAAGGCCAGAAACCCCGCCAACCGACCGACTCGCCGCTGTATCCGCTACTGACCGCCGCAGCGGAATTTTACCGCCAGGCACTCAAGAGTCATCCGACCCGCAAGTCGGCGGTGGACTACTTGAAAGGCCGCGGCCTGTCCGGCGAAATCGCTCGGGACTTCAGCCTCGGCTTTGCCCCGCCCGGCTGGGATAACCTGCATAAGCATCTGGGCAGCGACACGCTCCAGCAAAAAGCCATGATTGATGCCGGACTGCTGATTGAAAACGCGGAAACCGGCAAACGTTACGACCGATTTCGTGATCGTGTGATGTTTCCGATCCGCGACAGTCGCGGGCGAGTCATTGCCTTTGGTGGCCGGGTATTGGGCGACGACAAGCCCAAGTACCTGAACTCACCGGAAACTCCGGTATTTCACAAAGGCCAGGAACTGTACGGCCTGTTCGAAGCGCGCAAGCACAACCGCAGCCTCGACGAAATCATCGTTGTCGAAGGCTATATGGACGTCATCGCGCTGGCCCAGCAAGGCTTGCGCAATGCGGTCGCCACGCTGGGTACCGCCACCAGCGAAGAACATTTGAAGCGCCTGTTCCGGGTGGTACCGAACGTGCTGTTTTGTTTCGACGGCGACCAGGCTGGCCGCAACGCCGCATGGCGCGCCCTGGAAGCGACGCTTTCCAGCCTTCAGGATGGACGTCGCGCCCGCTTCCTGTTTTTGCCCGAAGGCGAAGACCCGGACACCCTGGTGCGCTCCGAAGGCACCGATGCGTTCAAGGCGCGCATCAATCAACATGCGCAACCGCTGGCCGATTACTTCTTCGAGCAGCTGACCAAGGAAGCCGATCCGCGCTCGCTGGAAGGCAAGGCCCACATGGCCACGCTTGCCGCGCCACTGATCGACAAAGTGCCCGGCGCGAACCTCAAGACCCTGATGCGTCAGCGCCTCACGGAAATAACCGGACTCAACAGCGAGGCCGTCAGTCAGTTGGTGCAGAACGCTCCCGCTGAAGCGCCACCCAGCTACGACCCGAACATCGATTATGACGCAATGCCCGACTATGCTGATTATCAGCAACCCGGCGGGTATGAAGGACAGCAGGACTGGACGGCGAAGAAAGCCGCCGGCCAGGGCCAGAAAAAGTGGGAAAAGAAGCCGTGGGACAAAAAAGGCAAGCGACCTGACTACGAACCACGTGTCCCGCGCACGCCGACCACCGTCGAACCACCAACACTGACAGCTTTACGGACGTTACTGCATCATCCGGAGCTGGCAGCAAAAGTCGAAGATGCCAGTCATTTCGCGGCAGAAGATCACATTTATGCACAATTGTTGGTGGCTTTGCTTGAAGCTTTGCAAAAAAACCCCAACTTAAGATCACTGCAATTGATTGCACGCTGGCACGGCACCGAACAAGGTCGCCTGTTGCGAGCACTGGCAGAGAAGGAATGGCTGATCGAGGCCGATAACCTTGAACAGCAGTTTTTCGACACTATAACTAGTTTATCCGCCCGCCAACGCGAGCGTAGCCTGGAACATCTGATCAAGAAGGCACGTCAGACCGAGTTGAGCGCTGAAGAGAAAATTCAGCTGCGTGACCTGCTAATTCGTAATGTTCCTGCACAAACCCCGACCTCAACTGGCGCGTGAGGTCATAGCTCGGGTATAATCCTCGGCTTGTTTTTTGCCCGCCAAGACCTTCAGTGGATAGGGTGTTATGTCCGGAAAAGCGCAACAGCAGTCTCGTATCAAAGAGTTGATTACCCTGGGTCGTGAGCAGAAGTATCTGACTTACGCAGAGGTCAACGACCACCTGCCTGAGGATATTTCAGATCCCGAGCAGGTGGAAGACATCATCCGCATGATTAATGACATGGGGATCCCGGTACACGAGAGTGCCCCGGATGCGGACGCCCTGATGCTGGCCGATGCCGACACCGACGAAGCAGCCGCAGAAGAAGCGGCAGCAGCGTTGGCAGCGGTTGAAACCGACATTGGTCGCACCACTGATCCTGTGCGTATGTACATGCGTGAAATGGGTACGGTCGAACTTCTGACCCGCGAAGGCGAAATCGAAATCGCCAAGCGTATCGAAGAAGGTATCCGTGAAGTGATGGGCGCAATTGCGCACTTCCCTGGCACGGTCGACCATATTCTCTCCGAGTACACACGTGTCACGACCGAAGGCGGTCGCCTCTCTGACGTCCTGAGCGGTTACATCGACCCGGATGACGGCATTGCGCCGCCAGCCGAGGTGCCGCCGCCTGTCGACCCTAAAACAGTCAAGGCTGCTGAAGGCGACGAGGAAGAGGAAGAGAAGGACGATTCCACTGACGACGAAGAAGAAGTCGAAAGCGGTCCGGACCCGGTCATTGCTCAACAGCGTTTCGGCGCCGTTTCCGATCAGATGGAAGTCGCCCGCAAGGCCCTGAAAAAGCACGGTCGTGGCAACAAGCTGGCAATGGCCGAGCTGGTTGCACTGGCTGAGCTGTTCATGCCGATCAAACTGGTTCCAAAACAGTTTGAAGGTCTGGTCGAGCGTGTCCGCAGTGCACTTGAGCGCCTGCGTGCTCAGGAACGCGCCATCATGCAGCTGTGTGTACGTGATGCACGTATGCCCCGCGCTGACTTCCTTCGCCAGTTCCCTGGCAACGAAGTTGACGAAAGCTGGAGTGAGGCGCTGGCCAAAGGCAAAAGCAAATACGCTGAAGCCATTGGTCGCCTGCAACCTGATATTCAGCGTTGCCAGCAAAAGCTGACCGCTCTGGAAACAGAGACAGGCTTGAAGATTGCCGAAATCAAGGACATCAACCGTCGCATGTCGATCGGTGAGGCCAAGGCCCGCCGCGCGAAGAAAGAGATGGTTGAAGCGAACTTGCGTCTGGTTATCTCCATCGCCAAGAAGTACACCAACCGTGGCCTGCAATTCCTCGACTTGATCCAGGAAGGCAACATCGGCTTGATGAAAGCGGTAGACAAGTTCGAATACCGTCGTGGTTACAAGTTCTCGACTTATGCCACCTGGTGGATCCGTCAGGCGATCACTCGCTCGATTGCCGACCAGGCCCGTACCATTCGTATCCCGGTACACATGATCGAGACGATCAACAAACTCAACCGTATTTCCCGGCAGATGTTGCAGGAAATGGGTCGCGAACCGACCCCGGAAGAGCTGGGCGAACGCATGGAAATGCCTGAGGATAAAATCCGCAAGGTATTGAAGATCGCTAAAGAGCCGATCTCCATGGAAACCCCGATCGGTGACGACGAAGATTCGCACCTGGGTGACTTCATCGAAGACTCGACCATGCAGTCGCCAATCGATGTCGCTACCGTTGAAAGCTTGAAAGAAGCAACCCGCGAAGTGCTGTCGGGCCTTACTGCCCGGGAAGCCAAAGTCCTGCGTATGCGTTTCGGTATCGATATGAATACCGACCACACGCTGGAAGAGGTAGGCAAACAATTTGACGTGACCCGTGAGCGGATTCGTCAGATTGAAGCCAAGGCTCTGCGCAAGTTGCGTCACCCGACAAGAAGCGAGCATCTGCGCTCGTTCCTTGACGAATAAGCTTACAAGCTGACACCAAAACCCCCGGCCTTGCTGGGGGTTTTGCATTCTGGCTAATAAGTTTTACATCCCGTGTCACGCTTTTCTCAGTACGGCTACACTCGTCTCATGCTATCTGCGACCCTTGAGGCTGCCATGTCACGACTGCCGGCCATTATCTTTACTTCCTTGATTGGCCTGCCGTTCGTTGCCAACGCATTGACCCTTACAGATCCTGAACGTATCTGGTCCAGCGTTCGTCATGACCTCGACATAGCCATCAGCACGCTCTCGCCCGTCCCGGAGTTTCAAAGATCAACGCTGAAATCACTGGTTTTTCACGAAGACGAACTCCTGGCCAGCGCTACCGCTCCGCAAAGCACAGTGGATCAGGCCGTCCGCACAGGTAGAAGCCCTGAACGCCCTCGATTCTGGGAGAACTTTCTACTCTACGGCTTGCCCGGCCTGCTGCTCTTGTCCACGGTGCTGGCGATCGTGGTTCGCACCAACCGAAAGCTCAGTTCGGAAATTTCCCGCCGGGTCGCCCTGGAACAGGAACTGCGCAGCAGCGAGTATCACTATCGCGGCCTGGTAGAAAGCCTCTCGGCCATTGCCTGGGAAGCCAACGTCCGCGACTACACCTACAACTACGTCTCGCCTCAGGCCGAACGATTGCTGGGCTATCCGCTCGCCAGATGGATGGAACCCGGCTTCTGGCGCAGCATTGTTCACCCGGATGACCTCCCCCACACCGAACATCTTTGCGACAGGGAAACCCACAACGGCAACGATCACAGCGTCGACTATCGGGTCTTCAGCGCCGACGGCCGAATGTTCTGGATTCGCGATATCGTCAGCCTGATCCGTCACGGCCGCGAGCCCTTGATGCGCGGACTGATGATCGACATCAGCGAGACCAAGCAAACCGAGGAAGCCCTGCGCCTGTCCGAGGAGAAGTTCGCCTCGGTGTTCGCCCAATGCCCGGATATCCTCGTGATCGCCCGCCTCAGCGACGGCTGCTTTCTGGAAGCCAACAAAGCGTTCGTCGAACAAATCGGACTCAGCGCAGAGCAAGTGATCGGCAAAACCCCCACCGAACTCAATATCTGGGGTGTTCCCGGCATTGGTCCGGGCCTGCTTGAGCGCCTGCGAAGCGGCAGTATCCGCAACCTTGAAATGCCGTTTCGACGCAAGAACGGCCAGACCTTTTCCGGGCTGCTGTCCGCTGAACCTTTCGATCTGGATTCCACTCGGGCCGTGGTGGTCGTGGTTCGCGACATCACGCAGCTCAAGCAGGCCCAGCAGCAGTTGCAGTTGTCGGAAGAGAAGTTCGCCAAGTCGTTCCACTCCTCGCCAGACGGCATGCTGATTACCCGCCAGAGCGACGGCTTGCTGGTTGAAGTCAACGAAGGCTTCACCCGGATCACTGGCTATGACGGCGCCACCGCAGTCGACCGCTCGACCATCACTATGGGAATCTGGGTGGATCTGCAAGAGCGCGAACAACTGCTGAAGTTTTTGAACCGGGATGGCTATGTTCGCGACTTTCGCAGCCACATCAGGCGCAAGGACGGCCAGATCCGGGTATGCGAGATCTCCTCGCGCCCGCTGCTGATTGCCGGCGAAGATTGCATGCTGACCATCGCCAGGGACATCACCGAGCGCCAGCAGATGCAGGAAAAGTTGCAATTGGCCGCCACCGTTTTCGAGAGCACTGCCGAAGGTGTGCTGATCACCGATACCCGCCAACGCATCAACGCCGTCAACCGGGCCTTCAGTGAAATCACCGGTTACAGCGAACACGAAGCCATCGGCCAGACGCCTCGGCTGCTCGCGTCCGGACTGCACGACAGCGCTTTCTACGCGGCCATGTGGTATCAGCTCACCGCCGAAGGTCATTGGCAGGGCGAAATCAGCAATCGCCGCAAGAACGGAGAGATTTACCCAAGCTGGCTGACGATCAGCGCTGTACGAAACAGGGATCAGTTCATCACCCACTTCGTCGCGGTATTCGCGGATATTTCCAGCCTCAAGCACGCGCAGGCTCGACTCGATTATCAAGCGCACCACGACCCCCTGACCGGCCTGCCCAATCGCACCCTTTTTGAGAGCCGTCTGCAGGCAGCGCTGATTCACAGCCTGGAATCCAACAGTCTCGGCGCAGTGCTGTTCCTGGATCTGGACCGCTTCAAACATATCAATGACAGCCTCGGCCATCCGGTCGGCGACTTGCTGCTCCAAGGCATCGCCCAGCGCCTCAAGGAACACCTGCGAGACATCGACACCGTGGCGCGCCTTGGCGGCGATGAATTCATCATCCTGCTGCCGGGGCTGCAAAACTCAAGTGACGCCGAGATCATCGCGACCAAATTGCTGATTTGCTTCACCGCGCCCTTCCAGGCCGGCGAACACGAGTTCTTCATCAGCGCCAGCATCGGCAGCTGCCTGTTCCCGACTGATGGCGAAGACGTCGCCACCGTCGTCAAAAACGCCGACGCCGCCATGTATCGCTCCAAAGCCAAAGGTCGCAATCGAGTAGAAAGCTACACCCGCGACCTGACCTCCCAGGCCAGCGAGCGCATCGCGCTGGAACATGAACTGCGCAGAGCCATCGAGCGCAATGAACTGAGCCTGAGCTACCAACCCAAAGTCAGCCTGATTACCCACAAACTGGTGGGCGCCGAAGCCCTCTTGCGCTGGACCCATCCCACCTTTGGCGAGGTGCATCCCGAGCACTTCATCACGTTGGCGGAAGAGAACGGCATGATCCTGCAAATCGGCGACTGGGTGCTCGAACAGGCTTGCCAGCAAATGTGCGAATGGAACAAAACCTACAAGCCGTTTGGCTCGCTGTCGGTGAACCTCGCTGGCGCACAACTGCGACAACCCAACCTGCTGGCGCGCATCGAACAGCTGCTGTCGAAAAACCAGTTGAAACCCGGCTACCTGCAACTGGAAATCACCGAAAACTTCATCATGAGCCAGGCCGAAGAAGCCCTTAGCGTCCTGCACAAACTGAAAAAACTCGGCGTACAACTCGCCATCGACGACTTCGGCACCGGCTACTCTTCGCTGAGCTATCTCAAACGCCTGCCACTGGACATCCTGAAAATCGATCAATCGTTCATCCGCGGCCTGCCTGACGACCCCCACGACGCCGCCATCGCCCGAGCCATCATCGCCTTGGGCCGCAGCATGCAACTGACCGTCATCGCCGAAGGCGTCGAGACAGTGGAACAACGGCAATTCCTCACCGACGAAGGCTGCGAACAGATCCAGGGCTACCTGATCAGCCCTCCGCTGCACCCTGACGAATTCAGCGCGCGGTTTCTTCTTATGAGTCTTTCAGACTATTCGGATAGCACAGCCGCGAAACCGCCGTTATAATCCGCGGCCTACTGAGGGCCTATAGCTCAGTTGGTTAGAGCAGGGGACTCATAATCCCTTGGTCCACGGTTCGAGTCCGTGTGGGCCCACCATCTTGAAAGCCGCGCATTGCGCGGCTTTCGCCGTTTTGGCTTCTGAATGTTGTTTTCACAACGGAAAATCCAAAAAATGGCCCCCTTGATTTTCGCTACCACGCGCATTTCTGACTGCCCGCAACCACCATTCACACGAAATAAGCGCTAGCTTTCCATGCTGGACTCCGTAGCGGCATTTACAACTCAAACCGTCCTTCATCAATGAAAACGCTCGGCCGATCTTGCAGCAAGTCCATATCAGCCTTAGGCAGTTCAGCCAGTGACAGCCAGCTCGGACGCACTGGCCGCAGGGTAATCGTGTCCCCAATGCGAGTGATCTCCAGCTCATCAATACCTTCATAAGCCATATCATCAGGCAAGCGAATCGATTGGTTTTTACCGTTTTTGAAAATTGAGACGGTACGCATAACACCTCTCCTTTATATATGTCGGATACAGGCATCAGCCTTATGCGTCGCGGCCGTACACCCTATCGATCCATCACTAGTGGCGATCAATCCGACAGGCACAACAACACGACCCCTTTCCGCGTGACCTTCATTAACTGAAACCTGCTCAATGCAAATCGCGGCGCTGTTTCCAGCATCTGGAGGCACGCCACTGAATCATCCAGCGGTAGCTTGTGCAGATCCTCAACAGCCATCTCCCACCATTTGCACGCCAGCAATCGCTCAACGACCTCTGGCGGATATCGATATTTCACAACCTTGGCCGGAACGCCGACGGCTACCGCATAAGGCGGCACGTCTTTCGTGACCATCGCTCCGGTTCCTATGACGGCCCCGGTACCGACCGTCACGCCTTCCATGATCGTCGCGCTGTGCCCGATCCACACGTCGTGCCCGATGACAGTCAGCTCGGTTGGCGCGTGATAAGACAGTGGCGAGTTAGTGTACTGAAACGGATGGGTACTCAGCCAATTGGTTGGATGAGTGTGCTTCTCCTGACCGATAAAAACATCGCCGCCGATGGAGCAAAAACGACCGATAGATGACACCAGGGATAGATGGCTACCGCTACGTATGTAGGTGTGAGCGCCAACCCTGACGCAGCTGGCTGTAATATCCACGTCACCGAGCCTGACGCCCACTTCGATCAATAGCTCGGTTTTGCCCTGCACCGACAGCAGCCCACGAGCCAGCTTGCAGCCGTGCCGCCTGATCCAGCGCTTCCAATAAAGATTCTTGAGGTAGAACACCTGACCGCTTCCTTGTTGGCTTGGACGTGGTTGAGATGTTCCGTTTTAACAAGGTTTGGAGGGCGGGGTCTGTCAGAGGATTCTTAAATTTAAAGCATGAAAAGCGTCGAGGGACTGAGGCTTAGGTAAAGCGTATCTGCGCCAATTTGAATGTCGAGCTGAGGCCACTCAACCGTCCAACCGTCATCCCCCAGACTTGCACTGGCAAAAGCTTTGCGATCCTGCAAGGGTTTCAGGCCGGGGTAGTTGGCGACGTCCTGACTCATGTCCAAGTGAAAACGCTGCCCATCAACAAATGTGAGGACCAGCATAAAACCCGGACGTGCCTGCACGGCCTGCACGCGGGGGCGTTTCATGGATGCGATAAATTCCACTCCTCCAGCAAAGCAATTTAATGAGCTGGCGACTTTTAGAGAACCAAACGTATCGCCAATCTGGCGATCCTTCAATAAAGCACAACCACTAGCGATTCTTCAGCAACTCAGCCATCCCCCCAGAAAATACCCCGAACCAGTGCCCTTCCCTGACTTCCAACAACCATGCACGCAAGCGCAAGCAACGGAGGTGGTTATGAAAACCGATACAAAACTGCAAGGCGCAATGGGGGGTGATGATCCGGTTCCGACGTCTCCCGATCCGTTGAGCCCTGGGCGTACTGATCTGAACCCAAGTGATCAACCGGGTGTGGATGAGTTGCCGGATAACGAAGGCGCAGTGCCGCTAGATAGCGATGACGATGCCGACGCGCAGCAGGACATGACTGACGTTGATGTCGATAACGCCGAGTTTGATGATGCGCCGAACCCGCGCTGAATTTTTGACGAGGGGTAGGTGTCGGGAAATCAGCTCGTTGCTTATCAGCTGTCTCCAGACCAACACCAAGGTAATGGAGTGTCGTCCGGACGCTCCATTACTGCTGCTTCAATCTAACTGAACTTGAACAACCCTACGCTAAGCAAAATGCCGAGTCATGGCCTCAGGACAGCCCACCCTTTATCAGACGCAATACCGTGATCTTGCTTCGTGGCGGCATCTGCACAAGCAGATCCGGGGCGAATGTCTGTGCCGGGAAATAGTCAGGGGCTTCGGCTCTGGACCTCGGCATGAGTTCTTCCCAGCCCGCGTCATCCAGTGCGAAAAGCTTTGCCTGGGTTCGGTCCGCCCGCAGTTCGAGCGCCATTAGGTTTGCTGCAATTTCTTCGAGGGTGCTCAAAACTGTCTCCATGACATTGCTCCTCGCAGAGCACGTCGGTGCGTATATGTGGGAAGTGGCGCAGCGTCAGGTTTCCGTTGTTCCGAACGCTTGAACAGGGCTTCTGCAAGGTTCACACCAATCGCCTGGCGCAGGATTTCCATCCATCGGGTTTCATTTCTTCTCAAGCTGAAACGTTTCATGTCGATAGTCTGTAATCGCTTTTCCATTTCCGCAGGGCCCTGGCATGAATCTGAGAAACCTCAACATCGCACCCCGCTCACTGCTCTGCTTCGGCTTTTTTGCCTTGCTGGTGACGGTTTTCGGCTTGTTTTCACTTGCCCAGTCTTCGCGCCTGAAAGAGTCCAGGGAGCAGCTGCAAGACAATGTGTTGCCAACGGTGCAGGCGGTCGACGGGATCAAAGCCGATCTGCTGACCATCCGGTTGTGGAACGGCAGCTTGCGTATGGCCAAGGACGCTGACACCGCCGATTCTGCGCGTCAAAAAGTCATGGGCGCACGCAGCGGCCTTGAAACTGACGTTCGCAAGCTTGAGCCGTTGATGACCAGCGACCAAGGCAGGCAGGCGTTCGCCAGCATGACGCGGAACATGACCAGTTATCTGGGTGTGCATGCGCGCTATCTGGATGCCGTGACCCAGAAACGTGAAGACGTTATTACCGCCCTGACCCAGTCGACCGGCGAAATGACCCAGGCAGCCGAGCTGCTGGCCAAGGACATCAACGAGGTTTCTCGTCTGGTCGATGTCAGCGTGGCGCAGACCGATTCGGCGGCCGATGAGACTTACTCGCAGTCTCGCAACGTCACCATCGCCGCAATCCTGGTGGCACTGGCTGCCACTCTGGCGCTGGCCGCGCTCTTCACCCGCAGCCTGACGGCACCCATCGCCAAAGCATTGGCGATTGCCGAGCAGATTGCTGCCAACGACCTCAGCAAGCCGATTGCTGCCGACGGCCGCGATGAACCGGGCCGACTGCTCGCGGCGCTGGCGATCATGCAGCAGAACCTGCGACAAACATTGGGCGAACTGGGTGATTCTTCGAATCAGCTGGCATCGACCTCTGAAGAAATGACAGCAGTGACCGAAGACGCCTTGCGCGGTGTGCAGCGTCAGAACGATGAAATCAATCAGGCCGCCACCGCCATCAATCAGATGAGCGCAGCGGTTGAAGAAGTGGCGCGTAATGCCGTGCTGGCGTCCACCGCAGCGCAGGATTCCAGTCAGTCAGCGGCCCATGGTCGTCAACGCGTAGACGAAACGGTCAGTGTGATTCATGAGCTGCATCAAGCCGTCGGCGTGACCGCCACAGAGATCGACGGGCTGGCGGTTCAGGTCCAGGGCATCAGCGGCGTGCTGGATGTGATTCGCGGTATCGCCGACCAGACCAATCTGCTGGCGCTCAACGCCGCCATTGAAGCCGCGCGGGCCGGTGAAGCCGGACGTGGCTTTGCGGTCGTTGCCGATGAGGTTCGGGCGTTGGCGCATCGTACCCAGCAGTCCACTGCCGAGATCGAGAAAATGATCGCATCGATTCAAGGCGGCGCGAGCAAGGCCGTGAGCGCGATGAGTCATAGCAGTGAGCGCGCCCGTGCCAGCCTGGACATCGCCGAGGCGGCGGGTCACGCCCTGGCCGACATCACAGCGGCAATCGTGCAGATCAACGAACGTAACATCAGCATCGCATCAGCCACTGAAGAGCAGGCGCAGGTTGCGCGGGAAGTTGACCGCAACCTGACCAGCATTCGTGACTTGTCGGTGCAGACCGCCGCAGGCGCCAACCAGACTTCCGCCGCGAGCAGCGAATTGTCGCAGTTGGCGGTCGGGCTTAATCAGTTGGTCATTCGCTTCAGGATGTAAACGGATCAGGCCTGTGGACACTCAGTCATCACAGGCCGATTCAGACGGCTGACCAGGTACGGCGCCAGGCTCAGCAACCCAGCCAGCGCCAGCGCCGTGCCCACCCACAGCGGCGAACGCAAGCCGTAACCTCCGTCGATACCGGCTCCCCCCGCCCAAGTGCCCAACGCCAGACCTGCGGTGATGATCGAAGTGTGCATGGTGTTGACCAATGGTCCCGGCGAGGCCGCACGCATGACTCGCGCCGCCATCGCCGGATTCAGCGACACCCCCGTCAAACCAATGACCAAGAAGGCGCCGATGCTGACCACGGTGTTTTCCGCGAACAGTGCAAAAACCGCGAGCCCTGCGCAGAGCAAGGCCAAACCACCGGCGAGCACGGGCAAGGTATGCCGGTCGGCCAGGCGCCCGACCACCATGTTGCCGACAATATTGGCGACGCCGTAAAGGGCCAGCATCCATGGAATCGAGGCCGCCGAGAAGCCGGTGACCTCGGTGAAGATCGGCGAGAAATAAGTGAATGCCGTGAACGTCGCACCAATGATCAGGCCGCTGGTGACGTAGGCCGCCCACAGTTTGCC
Organism: Pseudomonas syringae; assembly: GCF_001698815.1. Taxonomy (GTDB): domain Bacteria; phylum Pseudomonadota; class Gammaproteobacteria; order Pseudomonadales; family Pseudomonadaceae; genus Aquipseudomonas; species Aquipseudomonas syringae_A. Next base: position 32,719 of record NZ_LGSI01000005.1, read on the forward strand.
GTTCAGGACGGACTTGAACTCCGCCGCCAGGCTGACCACCGCGCGGCTTTTCGAAGCAGGAACCAGCAGCGCAACCACGGCGGTGCAGATCATCGACAGCACGGCAATCGCCCAGAAACTGGCGCGCCAGCCGAAGTGCTGCTCGATCAGCGCGGTTGCCGGTACGCCCAGCACCGGCGAAAACATCAGCCCGCCAAGGACGAAAGAGGCGGCGCGGCCTCGAGCGTGTGGCTCGACCAGATGTGCGGCGATAGTCAGCGATACACCGATGCAGGCCGAACTGGCAACGCCCATCAACACCCGCGCTACAGCCAGCACCTCATACGTCGGCGCCATCGCAGCCAGCACGGCACCCACAACGTTGAGCATCAGCAACCAGAACAACGCCGGTTTGTTCTGCATACGCAGCGCCAGCACCAAAGCAGTCAATACCGGCCCGCCAATAGCCATGCCGACGGCGTACAGCGAAATCAGGTAACCAACCTGCCCAACCGAGACATCCAGCGCCGCCGCCAGCGACGGCATCATGCCCGCAATCATGAACTCGGCCGTAGTCAGCGAAAAAATCGTAAGGCCCAGGAGGTAAACAACAAATGGCATGAAGGGTTCTTTCTTACAGGAATGGGCGCGTAATCATACGGAAAAGGTGAAGGGCGTGCCGGAGGGTTTCGGGTCTGACGCTAGATGAGAGGCGTCTTGTCGTGCAGACACCGCGCTGTCACGCAGCAAACACTCAACTCGTTGGAGCGAGGCTTGCCCGCGAAGAACGATAACGCGGTCGGTCTGGGCCACTGACTCGCGGGAAGTTAGTGCACCACATTCGCATCAAGAAAACTGTCTCAACGTTAAGAGGTCCCAGAAAGGGACCTTTTGTTCCCTATTTGGGACTTAAAAATCAGCTTCGCTGCAAATAACCCCAACCTCAGTCAAGCACCACATGCGGCAGAAACCGGCTGCTGTCCTTGGTGATCAGGCTGTCGTCTTCGCGAATCCCGATGCCGGATGCGGCGTCGCCCACCACCCATGAGCCGATCAGCGTGTAGCTGTCGCCAAATTTTGGCAGCGGGGCGAATTGCTGCAGGATGTAGGGCGCGTCGTTGTAGGGGCCGTCTTCGAAGATCACCTGATCGCCGGGCGTGCGGATTTCGATGTTGGCGCCTTCCCGGGAGAAGTACGGTTTGCGAACCCAGCCCTTGGGCACCGGCGCGCGCGGGTCTTGGTCGACAAAGGATGGCAGCAGGTTGGGATGTCCTTCGTTGAACTCCCAGAGCAGCGGCAGGATGCCTTTGTTGGAAATGATGGATTTCCAGGCCGGCTCGATGAATTGCGTATCGCAGCCCGGAATGGCCTGGCCGTGGGGCTCATGGAATACATGTTCCCACGCATGCAGTTTGAAAATGCGCTCGATCCAGCGGCCTTCAAGATCGACGAAGCGACCGTCCGGCGTGAGGCCAATGTCTTCAATGTCGATATGACGTGTCTCGATGCCGACATGTTCGGCCATCTTGCGCAGGAAATCCGTGGTGCCACGATCTTCAATGGAGCCGGACATGGCCGAGAAATAGAACGGCCCGCCGTCCTTGATCGCTGCGAAAGCGCGCACCAGATCTTCGGCCATTGAGTTGAACTGCGTGGCTCGCGCAGGCAAAACGCCACGGGCGATCTGTTCTTCCAGCCAGATCAGCTGAAACGCCCCCGCTTCATAAGCCGAGGTCGGCGTGTCCATGTTGCCTTCCAGCAGTTTGGCAGGATTGACGCCGTCGTAGCTGAAGTCGAAACGGCCATACAGATGCGGATGGCCTTCCTTCCAGGAAGTGCGAACCAGATCGAAGAACGCCGGAGGAATCGCGAGCCGGGTCAGCAGCTCTTCGCTTTCCACTACCTTTTCGACCACATCCAGACACATCGCATGAAGCTCCTGGGTCGGCGCTTCGATGTCTCGGGTGATCTGCTCTTCCGTGAACTGGTAGTACGCGCGCTCATCCCAGTAACGCTCGCCGTCGATGGTGTGGAAATTGAATCCCTCACGCTCGGCGGTCGCACGCCAGTCCGGGCGCTCTTCGATGCTGATTTTTTTCATGGATAACGTTCCTGTCAGCCGCCGAAACTGGAGCCGCTGCTGCTCTTGCCGCCCCAACCGCTGCGCGCGCTCGCCTGACTGCCGAAACCGCCACGGGAAATGGACGACGATACCGACGAGCCTTTGCCCAGATTACGCCCCAGGGTGCTTTGCGAATAACTGCCGGTCGAACTCGAGCGGGCCTGCGTCGACTGACCGAACGTCTTGCCCTGTTCGATCTGCTTCGAGAGCGTGGAGCTTTGGTAGGCGCCACGGGAGTCGCGGGTCTGGTAGATCGGCTGCGAGTAATAGCGCCCGCCGCCCATATTGCCGCTGAGCATGTTGCCGATCAGCAAACCGGTCAGCAGGCTGGTGCCACTGAAACCGCCTCCGCCGCCGCCACCTTCACCGCCGCCCTGTGCCTGAGCCGCAGCGACCTGGGACTTGGGAACCTCGCCAGACAACGACAGTTCGAAGCCGCCCAGCTTGGGCATGAATTTGCCGTCTGAAGTCTGCTGGCAGTAATCCGGCACGAAGTCCGCGTCGCAGGCAGCGGCGCTGTCGTACGTCGGGGCAATGCGCCGATGGTCCGCCAGGGCATTCATGTAGGCATCCGAGCAGATATCCACCGGGACTTTCTGCTCCACGCAAGCCTGAACGGTCGGGAACGTCTGCTGGGTGTTGACCTCCACCGTTTCCTCGGACTTGCTGCATGCAGCAAGCGCCAACGGCAAAGTACTGGCCAGGACCAGCTTTATAGAACTACGTCTCATCGAATACTCCTTTCGATAGCTGGCAATCAGGTCGACGGCGTCATGCAGGCCGAGTTGAGAAACCCGACGCTGATTGCAACGCTGGCGGCATAGATGGCAGCAGCCATTTCGCCTCTGGCGATTCGAACCGACAAGCCTTTCAAGACAAGACTGGTCATGGTGAAGGTGAGCAATTGCACGACGGCGGCAATCAGCGCCCAGACCACAGCGTCGAGCACGCTGACGCTGTAGGAAATGATATTGCTCGCCGGCAGGGCGAAGCCGATCAACGCACCGCCCAGGGCAACGGCCGCCGCGACGTTACCTTCACGGATCAGGGCAAATTCCTTGTGCGGGGTCAGTCGGGTGTAGGCGAACTGGAACAACCCGAACAGAATCGCAGCGACGACGATGTAGACGACGAAGCTGAGCACTGACTGTGCGTTGAGGGACATGCGAAGCGCTTCAAGCATGGTTTTTACTTCCTTTTAGATGACCGTGAAGTCGGTGGATTGCAAAGTGACACCAATCGACGTGGTGAGGGAAATGTTGCCCTCCTCATCCTCTTCGACCGACAGCAGCAGAAACTCGCGGCGATCAACCAGGCCCGTGTCCCGCGCATACAACATGCTCAGGTGTTGAATCCGGTAGGACTCTTCGGGGCTGGTCACCACTTCGCTCATCGGCGTGAATTCGGTCTGCCCTTCTTCCGTGCCCCACTGCCGCTCGTATTCATAGCCTTCGTGGGCGTAGATCGGCAGGCCAATTTTCGAGTCCGGGCCGACCAGACGCTTGAGTTCCGCTTCGCTACTGATAGTCACGACGCTGTTATAACCGAACAGGATGACGTCGAGCACGTCCTCTGCTGTAGGACCGTTCATCACGACTTGTAGCCAGTAATCTTCATCCTCGAAGTAGAAGCGAACCATGCGCATGGATTGCCCAAGATCCACCTGGCCCACCGACCAAACCACCTCTTCGTTTGGCACGACCAGCTCAGAATGGCCGTCGAGCATGAGTTTGAGAGAGTCATCCAGATCGAGCATGCGACCCGAGGCCAGCCCGAACGGGTTTGCCGCGAGCGTGGCTACATCAGGGGACATGCCAGGCGATGAACCCGGCGCTGGCTTCGGTGCTTCCATACCCAGAACTCGTTTGATCCAGCTCATAATGCTTTTCCTTCAAGTCGCGTCGATGCGATATAAAAATTTCCGCCAGCCTGAGCCTTTTATACGTCCGCACCCACCAGGCGTTTGGAGTGCATGAGCCAGGCCACGAAGATACCGGCTAATGCCCCGCAAAGGTGCGATTCAACTGAAATGCCGGGGACCGGAATGAAACCGAAGATCAATCCGCTGTAGCCCAGCAGTGCAATGATCGCGACACCAAAACTGATCAGGCTGCGCTGATACCAGGCGCGGGCGAGCACGTAAGTCCACAGGCCGAAAATCAGACCGCTGGCGCCGACGTGTAATACCGGTCGGCCGACCACCCAGACCATCAGACCGCCCAGCAGTGAAATCAGCAGCACCACGCGGATATACCGTTGCAGGCCTTCGGTTGCCACCAGCCAGCTCAGCACCACGAACGGCAGCAAATTGCTGAGTAAGTGCCGCACCGAGCCGTGCAGAAACGGCGAGAACACGATGCCTTGCAGCCCCGACAACGTCCGTGGAAACAGGCCGTGGTAAACAAGGCTGTTGGCCGTGAAGGTGTTGATCACCTGAACCGCGATCATCACTGCCGCCAAACCCAGGATTACCCGCAGGCCTTGTCCGATCGCCATGTGTACTCCACTGAAATGCAGGCAAAAACTGCAGGCAAAAAAAAGGGAGCAGACGGAAACCCGCATGCCCCCTCGTCACAGCTTACTGAGCAGGTTTGTCAGTCTGGCTTTGGGCTTTCAGGCGGGCCAGTACATCGGCTGCACCGCCAGTTTTCGCGCCGATGCCGGCTTCCTGCAGACGACGTTCCAGATCACCGCCGTTGGCAGCAGCGTCCAGTTCTTCTGCGGCTTCGAGCTTGGCGTCCTGTTCGTCCTGACGCTGCTTGATGCGCGCCAGGGAACCGACTGCAGTTTCCAGACGACCGTTGGCACCGCCAGTGGCGGCAGCGGCGTTGATCTGCGCCTTCTGCACGCTGTCGCGAGCCTTGGCCATGTCAGCCTGCTGACGCAGACCCTTGATCTGGCTTTCAGCCTTGGTGACCTGCGTGGTCAACTTGGTGACCTGCACACCAAACTGGTCGGCGGCGGCTTTTTCCTGATCGCGCAGGGCGGTCAGTTCGGAAACCTTTTCCGCGCATTCCAGAGCAAGACCGTCTTGACCTTGGTTCATCGCCGCAACTGCTTTCTGTTCCCAGTTGGCGATGTTCTTGTTGTGCTCTTCAACACGCTGCACGGACAGCTTGTGTTTGGCTTTGATCTGAATCAGCTGGTTGCGCGCGGCAAGCATGGAGGCGTCCGCGTCGCGGATTTCCTGATCAAGAATGCGCAATGCCTGAGCGTCAACGATTGCTTCGCCAACTTCCGAAGCTCCACCACGCAGAGCCGTAACCATTTTTTTCCAAAGACTCATTCGATTTGACTCCCGATTACTGTGGATCAACTGTTAAAAAATCTTCGTAGGCATCAGCGGCGCGAATCACGTTATCCGCCAGCGTCAGCACTTCGTGGACGATCACGGTCAGCGACGATGCAGCGCTCAGTGCGCCGAACATGCTGTACACCGTTTCGCCATTGGGCATGGTTTCGATGCCGATGGAGGACAACGGAAAGATGTCGCGGCTGCGCAGCACGGTGTCGTTGAACGTCGCGACATCCTTGACTTGCGAGGCGTACACCAGCACCGAATCCACCAGCACCTGATCGCCGGAAATGGCGATGGCGATGGGCAGCCCGCCAAAGTTGTGCATGGTCAGGCTCAGGCTTGGTTCGGTGCCCTGAATCAGATTCAGCTCGATTTCGTTACTCTTCACGGCGTCCAGCTCGACAAGCGCCGCGTGAAGCGTATCGATCGTCCAGTTCGTATTTTCGGTCATGAATTCCTCCAGTTTGATCCGGTTGCCCAAATAGGGCTGGCGTAACACTTTTTCTATGGTTCTGAGGACATCTGCGTTTTCCGGGAGAACGTATAGCTCTCTTTTCACATAGCCGGCACCCGTCAGCCGGGCACGCATTTCACGCATGTAGTCGGTTGAAGTTTTCCGAGCCATTTCGGCGTCCTCGCTTACATCACATGTGAGGCACACTACGCTCAATTTGCAGGATGCACAACACCTCACATGTGATACAAAATGCGTCAGAATTTTCCTCAACAATCCACAATGCCCGCCATATATGGCTTACTGACGACAATTCACTCATTGATGTCCGGGATTCATTCCCGCCCTGCGCGGTCCTTTACTGCATGACAACTTCCAGCTCCTCCTGGCTACCCTTTTGGCTTCGCCGCATCTTGCGTCCTTTGCTGGACCCCTATCGTCGCTATCGCCATGCGCGTTATATCCATGCCGGACGCATCGTCGTCGGCCTGCTGGTTTCGATTCTGCTGACCACCGGGATCAATCTGCCCCACGGCGAGTGGGCATCGGTGACCATGCTGATCGTGATCGGCGGTTTGCAGCATCACGGCAATATCGGCAAGAAGTCCGTGGAGCGGGCTTACGGCACGTTGATCGGTGCGGGACTGGGGCTGGCGGTGGTCTGGCAGCAGGACTATTTCGAACTGCCGCTGCTGACGTATCTGATGATGTCGCTGGCCTGCGGCTTCTTCGCTTATCACGCCATCGGCAAGGGCGGTTATACCGCGCTGCTGTCGGCCATCACGCTGTTCATCGTCGCCGGGCATGGCGACAATCCGCTGAGCGACGGCCTGTGGCGCACGGTGGATATCCTGATCGGCATCGTTCTGGCGCTGGCGTTTTCCTTCGCGCTGCCGCTGTACGCCACGTTTTCCTGGCGCTACAACCTGGCCAGCGGTTTGCGCGATTGTGCCAAGGTTTACGGGCGTATCAATCAGGGCCAGCCAATCACTGCCGATGAGCATCTCAAGTTGATGGCTCGCCTGAACGCCACCATGCTGCAACTGCGCTCATTGATGCCTTCGGTGTCCAAGGAAGTGCGGATTTCCATGGTCGAGTTGGACGCCATCCAGGGCCATTTCCGCATGTGCCTGAGCACCCTTGAAATCCTGTCCAACATTCGCCCTGCGGACCTCGATAAAGTGGCTGGCGAAGAGTGGAAAGCGCGATTGGATGCCGAATACCGCCAGACCCGGCGCCAGTTGATCGGCATGGCCCGGGCGCTGCAAACCGGCGCCACCGAGCGCCTGGATCGCAAAACCGACGGCAACACACCCTTGCCGATGCCGAGCAGTCCGGTGCCCACCGAGTTGACCGGCTATCACCTGTTGATGCTGCAACTGGCTAGTAACCTCGATGGGTTGCAACAGCGACTGGCCAAGACGGCCAAGCGCTGGAAGATCTGACGAAACCGCCCGCTGCTTTTGTAGGAGAACGAATTGTCCACCGTACGCCCGCCTGTCCTGGATGAAATCGACCGCCAACTGATCGCCGCCTTGCAGCTCAATGCCAGGGAAAGCGTGGCCATGCTTGCCCGGCAACTGGGCATCGCCCGCACCACCGTGACCTCCCGACTGGCGCGCCTGGAAAGCGCGAAGGTCATCACCGGTTACGGCGTGCGTTTGAGTCAGCGGGTGGTGGATGGCGGCTTGCAGGCCTATGTCGGGATTACCGTGCAACCGCGCTCCGGCAAGGAAGTCTTGCGCCGCCTCAGCACCCTCGCCCAAGTGCAGCAGCTGTGTGCGGTGAGCGGCGAATTCGACTACGTGGCCTGGCTGCGCACCGAATCGCCGGAACAACTGGACCAACTGCTCGACCTGATCGGCAGCGTCGATGGCGTCGAGAAAACCACCACCTCGATCATCCTCAGCAGCAAGATTGATCGCGGGCAGCCGCTGTAAAGCGTACGCATGATCGTAGGACCGGCTTTAGCCGGGAGAACGCCCTCCCGGCTAAAGCCGGTCCTACGGACAATGAATGACCACCAAGCTCGTCACATCGCACAAAAACACTGCAATACGACGACACTTTGCGTCTTATTAACGCCTCTACACTTAACTAGACTGTCTGCTTTCGCGTCCCGGCAAAACAAGGTCAGTCATGAACAACAATCGCCATCCTGCAGACGGTAAAAAACCGATCACGATTTTCGGTCCGGATTTCCCCTTTGCCTTTGACGACTGGATCGAGCATCCAGCCGGGCTGGGCAGCATTCCGGTGGAAAATCACGGTGCTGAAGTGGCGATTGTCGGCGCGGGTATTGCCGGATTGGTGGCGGCTTATGAACTGATGAAACTGGGCCTAAAGCCAGTGGTATATGAAGCCTCGAAGATGGGCGGCCGCTTGCGCTCCCAGGCGTTCGAAGGCACCGAGGGGATCATCGCCGAGCTGGGCGGCATGCGCTTTCCTGTGTCCTCCACGGCGTTTTATCACTATGTGGACAAGCTCGGCCTGGAATCAAAACCCTTTCCAAACCCGCTGACCGCTGCGTCCGGCAGCACCGTCATCGATCTGGAAGGCACCACGTATTACGCACAAAAGCTGTCGGACTTGCCCGCGCTGTTTCAGGAAGTCGCTGACGCCTGGGCCGACGCGCTGGAGGAAGGTTCGGGCTTCAAGGATATCCAGCAGGCCATTCGCGACCGCGACGTGCCGCGCCTCAAGCAACTGTGGAACACCCTCGTGCCGCTGTGGGATGACCGCACGTTCTACGATTTTGTCGCCACTTCCAAGGCGTTCGCCAAGCTGTCGTTCTACCACCGCGAAGTGTTCGGCCAGGTCGGGTTCGGTACCGGCGGCTGGGACTCGGACTTCCCTAACTCGATGCTGGAAATCTTCCGCGTCGTGATGACCAACTGCGACGATCACCAACACCTGATCGTCGGCGGCGTCGAGCAAGTGCCACTGGGGATCTGGAAGCACGTCCCGGAGCGCTGCGCACACTGGCCGCAAGGCACCAGCCTGGCAACGCTGCACCACGGCGCGCCACGCACCGGGGTCAAGCGCATTGCCCGCGCCGATGATGGCCGCTTGGAGGTCACCGACAACTGGGGTGATACTCGCCGCTACGCCGCGGTGCTCACGACCTGCCAGAGCTGGCTGTTGACCACCCAGATCGAGTGTGAAGAAAGCCTGTTCTCGCAAAAAATGTGGATGGCTCTGGATCGCACGCGCTATATGCAGTCGTCGAAAACCTTTGTCATGGTCGACCGGCCGTTCTGGAAAGACAAAGACCCGGAAACCGGCCGCGACCTGATGAGCATGACCCTGACTGACCGCCTGACGCGCGGCACGTACCTGTTCGATAACGGCGACGACAAGCCCGGCGTTATCTGCCTGTCGTATTCGTGGATGAGCGACGCGCTGAAGATGCTGCCGCAGCCCATCGAAAAACGCGTGAAGCTGGCACTCGATGCGCTGAAGAAGATCTACCCTAAAGTGGACATCGCAGCGCGGATCATTGGCGACCCGATTACCGTGTCCTGGGAAGCCGATCCGCATTTTCTCGGCGCGTTCAAAGGCGCATTGCCGGGGCATTACCGCTATAACCAACGCATGTACGCGCACTTCATGCAGCAGGACATGCCCAGCGAACAGCGCGGCATGTTCATCGCCGGCGACGACGTTTCCTGGACGCCGGCCTGGGTTGAAGGCGCGGTACAGACCTCGCTGAATGCGGTGTGGGGCATCATGACCCACTTCGGCGGCAAGACTCACGCAGCAAATCCCGGCCCTGGCGATGTGTTTCACGAAATAGGCCCCATCGCCCTGGCCGATTGAACAGGAGGCTGAAGCCATGCACATCGCGCTCTATCAATGCACGCCGCTGCCGCTGGATATCAACGGCAACCTGCAACGACTGGAACTCCAGGCCCGGGAAGCCGCGAGTCTGGGCGCCGATTTGCTGGTCTGCCCGGAAATGTTCCTCACCGGCTACAACATCGGCGCCCAAGCGGCCGGCGCGCTCGCGCAGCCTTGCGATGGCTTCGCGGCCGCGCAAGTCGCGGCCATCGCCCAGGCTAACCACATCGCCATCCTTTACGGATATCCCGAGCGCAACGCCAGCGACCAGATCTACAACTCGGTGCAGCTGATCGATGCCCACGGTAAAAGCCTGTGCAATTACCGTAAGACGCATCTGTATGGCGAGCTGGATAAGTCGATGTTTACTGTCGGAGAAGATCGATTCCCGGTGGTGGAACTCAACGGTTGGCGGCTCGGATTGCTGATCTGCTACGACGTCGAATTTCCCGAGAACACCCGCCGCCTGGCAGGCGCGGGGCGGGTTGAAGAACTCATCAGCGGCAAGCTGGATCGGCAATTGATGGCCGACTCCAGGGCGATCAATACCTATTTCAATGATCGACGGCCGGGGTTGTATGCGGGATTGGGTCAGGGGTGATCCAATCAGATCGTAATTCCGTGTCGTGTATGGCTCGGTAGGACCGGACTTGTCCGGGAAAGCGTCGGGTCTGCCGAGGAATATTTTCAGCGCTTGCGCTGGCCTCTTCGGGGACAAGTCCCCTCCTACCGGCTGTGTTGAGGTTCAAGACGGTTGCGCCACAGAATCCGCACTCGTTTATGCCCATTTCCGCTAGCATGACCCGCTGATCCCCATCGGAAATCCCATGCCCGCCTCTCGCCTGCCTGCCGTTGAACACCTCACGCTCGCCAACGGCCTGCGCGTGGTGGTGTGTCATGCGCCAAGGCTCAAACGCGCGGCCGCGTCGTTGCGGGTCGCGGCCGGCAGCCATGACGTGCCGACCGCATGGCCGGGGCTGGCGCATTTTCTTGAGCATCTGTTCTTCCTCGGCACCGAGCGTTACCCCGACGACCAGAAGCTGATGACCTTCGTGCAGCGCAACGGCGGGCAGCTCAACGCCAGCACCCGCGAGCGCACCACTGACTTCTTCTTCGAGCTGCCATTGCCCGCGTTCGGCGAAGGGCTGGATCGTCTGTGCGAAATGCTCGCCCACCCGCGTATGACAGTGGAAGATCAGCTGCGGGAACGGGAAGTGCTGCATGCCGAATTCATCGCCTGGTCGCGAGACGCCAAGGCGCGCGAGCAGATCCGGCTGCTGGACCCAATCTGTGCAACTCATCCACTGAAAGCCTTTCATGCAGGAAATCGCTTCAGCTTGCCCGTACCTCGTCAGGCGTTTCAGCAGGCGTTGCGGGATTTTTACCAACGTTTTTACCAAGCCGGACAAATGACCTTATGCCTGACCGGCCCGCAATCTCTGGAAGAGCTGAAAACGCTGGCCTCGATCCATGGCGAGTACTTCGTCTCGGGCGACGCGGTCCGGCAGATCGAACCGCCCAGGTTGATGGATCGCGCAACTTTCGTGCAGTCAGTCGACAAAACGGGTCGGAGCAATCTGCTTTTTGCCTGGGAAAATCTCCCTGATGCTGCCGACGAAGCAGCGGCGTTTCTTTGTCATCACCTGAACTCAGGGCATCCGGATGGATTGGCTGCGCAGTTGCGCACGCGGGGGCTGGCAGAAACGTTGAAGGCGGAGGTGCTTTATCAGTTTGCCGGGCAATTGTTGATAAAGGTCGAGATGGTGCTCGGGCATGACAGTGCTATCGCGAGCAAGCTCGTTCCCACAGAGGGGTCGCATCCAGCTATCGCGTTGATTTTGGACTGGTTCACGTTTTTCAAAGCCTGCTGGCCCAAGGCTCGCGACGACTACAACCGTCTTCAGCAACGTCGTCTGGACACCTGCGGCGCTCTGGATCTGGCCCATCACTTTGCCCGAAAAGCGCCGCAAGGCCTGTCGGAACGCGGCGGAGAAGCGCTGGTTGCACTATTGGGACAACTTACCGCCCATTCGGAATTCGCCGTCGAGACAGTCGACTGGCAACTACCTGAGCCAAATCCTTTTCTGACATCCCAAAGCGACAATAGCGGTGCTGAGGGCGCGATTTACCTGCGCTGGACCTTACCTGCGCCCCAACCGGCATTGTGGCAAATGCTTGAGCAAAGGCTTCACGCCCTTGCTGAAGATGCAAAACAAGCGGGGGTGAATCTGGCCTTCTTGGCGTACGGTAATAATTGGCAACTCAAGCTGGTCGGGCTGAATGCGCCGCTGCCGATGATTCTCGAACAGGCGTTACGGCTTTTGAGCCATCCAGACGATGCAGCCCTGGCGCGGCACGGGCATCTCAGTCAGGAACCGGCGCTGATCCCGATCCGGCAATTGCTCAAATCCCTGCCTGATCATTATTTGAGCAGCGCGTCAGGGGAAATCATTCAGGATGTTCAGGTGTTATGGGCGGCGACCCGCTGGATAAGCTTTGCGACCGGCCTGTCGGAGCAAACCGAGCTGGCGACAAACGCAGCGCTTGGGCTGACGCCCGGCAGGAAGGATCAAAGCTCGCGGCAGGCAATCGCCCTGCAACCCGGCAAGCATTGGCGATCAGAAGCGTCGGATTCATCCGAGAGCGCTGTATTACTGTTTTGCCCGGCTTCCAGCCTGAGCGTTGCCGATGAAGCCGCGTGGCGCATGCTGGCACATTTGGCCTCGGGTCCGTTTTATCAGCATCTACGAGTCGAGCTGCAACTGGGCTACGCGGTATTCAGCGGTTTCCGACAGATCGACGGGCAAGGCGGACTGCTGTTCGGCGTGCAATCGCCCAGCGCTTCGGTGCAGGAATTGGTCCAGCACATCTCCGATTTCATTGCGCAAATCCCTGAGTTGATCGGCAGCGCCGATCTTCCCCAGCAACAACAGACCTTGGCGGCGCAGCTGGACAGCGCCGGCATGGAGAGCGCCAGCGAAGCCGAAATGCTCTGGCAGGCGCATCTTGCCGGACACGGCGCGGATTACCCGAATCGCCTGTTCACAGCGGTCATGGATCAGCAAAAAACCGCGCTGCTCAAGGCTGCGGATCAGCTGGAAAAAGCCAGCGCTGGCTGGCTGATCCTGAGCAACTCCTCCTCCCGGACATATTGATCATTACCGGGAATGCAAAAGTTTTGTTCAGGATGATGACAGCCAGGAATTGTTAAATTAAGTAACATAGCTCCCTAAGCATCGAACGATATGCCCTCCGGGGTGTACTAAAGATGTACCTACCCACCGCTGCAATCACCCAAAAGGAGTCTTCTATGTGGACTAAACCTGCTTACACTGATCTGCGTATCGGTTTCGAAGTCACCATGTACTTCGCAAGCCGTTGATTACGACGCGGTGCAAAGCCTCGGTTCGCCGGGGCTTTTTTTATTGGCATGACCTTTTTTATTTTTGCGTTTCACGACCTCGCGGCATGGAGCTGACATGTACATCCAGATTCTAGGTTCCGCCGCAGGTGGCGGATTCCCACAATGGAACTGCAACTGCGCCAACTGCGCGGGCTTTCGTGACGGCAGCCTGCGGGCTGTAGCGCGCACGCAATCGTCCATCGCGCTGTCCGACGACGGCGTCAATTGGGTGCTGTGCAACGCTTCGCCGGACATCCGCGCGCAACTCGCCGGGTTCGCGCCCATGCAGCCGGGGCGCGCCCTGCGCGATACCGGGATCAGCGCGATCATCCTGATGGACAGCCAGATCGACCACACCACCGGCCTGTTGAGCCTGCGTGAAGGTTGCCCGCATCAAGTCTGGTGTACCGACATGGTTCATGAAGATTTGAGCACCGGTTTTCCGCTGTTCACCATGCTCAAACACTGGAACGGCGGCCTGGACTGGAACCGTATCGAGCTGCAAGGCAGTTTTGTGATTCCGGCCTGCCCGAATCTGCGCTTCACGCCCTTCCCGCTGCGCAGCGCCGCGCCGCCGTATTCGCCGCACCGCTTCGACCCACATCCGGGCGACAACATCGGTTTGCTGGTCGAAGACCTGAAGACCGGCGGCAAGCTGTTCTACGCACCGGGCCTGGGCAAGGTCGATGACGCGCTGATGGAAAAAATGAGCGGCGCCGATTGCCTGCTGGTGGACGGCACGATGTGGGACGACGACGAAATGCAGCGCCGTGGCGTGGGCACCCGGACCGGCACGGAAATGGGCCATCTGGCGCAAAACGGCCCCGGCGGCATGCTCGAAGTGCTGGAACGCCTGCCAAAGCAGCGCAAGGTGCTTATCCACATCAACAACACCAACCCGATCCTCGACGAAGATTCCGCCGAACGCGCCGAACTGGCGCGATGCAATGTCGAAGTGGCCTTCGATGGGATGAGTATCGAGCTCTAGCGAGATGTTGTAGGACTGGCTTTAGCCGGGAGGGCTACTTCCCGGACTAAAAGAAATTCAGGGAATGTACCGGCCTCTTCGCGGCTAAAGCCGCTCCTACGGAACGTTCATTCCATTCTGACGATTAACAGGAGCCCAAATGAGCGAAGCAACGCCGCTGTCCCCCGCTGAATTCGAGCAGGCTCTGCGCGCCAAGGGCGCGTATTACCACATTTATCATCCGTTCCACGTGGCGATGTACGAAGGCCGGGCGACCCGCGAGCAGATTCAGGGCTGGGTCGCCAACCGCTTCTACTATCAGGTGAACATCCCGCTCAAGGACGCTGCGATCCTGGCCAATTGCCCAGACCGCGAGATTCGTCGCGAGTGGATTCAGCGCCTGCTCGATCATGACGGCGCGCCCGGTGAAGACGGCGGCATCGAAGCCTGGCTGCGTCTGGGACAGGCTGTTGGCCTGGACCCGGACCAGCTGCGCTCTCAGGAACTGGTGCTGCCCGGCGTGCGTTTCGCCGTGGACGCTTACGTGAACTTCGCCCGCCGCGCCAACTGGCAGGAAGCGGCGAGCAGTTCGCTGACCGAGCTGTTCGCGCCGCAGATCCACCAGTCGCGCCTGGACAGCTGGCCGCAGCATTACCCGTGGATCGACCCGACCGGTTACGAATATTTCCGCACCCGCCTGGGCCAGGCTCGGCGCGATGTGGAGCACGGTCTGGCGATCACGCTCAAGCATTACACGACCTACGAAGGCCAGCAGCGCATGCTGGAAATCCTCCAGTTCAAACTCGACATTTTGTGGAGCATGCTGGACGCCATGAGCATGGCCTACGAGCTGAACCGCCCGCCCTATCACAGCGTGACCGACCAACGAGTCTGGCATAAGGGAATCGCCCTATGAGTTTTGATCGACAACAAGTCCCGCGCTGGCGCCAGGGCTATCGTTTCCAGTTCGAGCCCGCGCAAAATGGCCATGTGCTGCTTTACCCGGAAGGCATGATCAAGCTCAATGAAAGTGCCAGCGCCATCGGTGGCCTGATCGATGGCGAACGCAGTGTTTCAGCGATCATTGATGCGCTGGACCAGCAGTTCCCAGGCTTTCCCGAGCTCGGCACCGATGTCGAGCAATTCATGGAGGTCGCCCGTGGCGAACACTGGATCGAACTTGCCTGATTCGACGCTTAGCGCTTCGACTCTGGCAATGCCGCCCAAACCCGAAATCGGCCTGCCGCTGTGGCTGCTGGCCGAGCTGACCTATCGCTGCCCGCTGCAATGCCCGTATTGCTCCAACCCGCTGGACTTTGCCAAACAAGGCCAGGAGTTGACCACCGAACAGTGGTTCAAGGTGATGGCCGAAGCGCGGCAAATGGGCGCGGCGCAGATCGGCTTTTCCGGCGGCGAACCGCTGGTGCGCCAGGACCTGGCCGAGCTGATCGCCGAAGCGCGCCGGTTGGGTTACTACACCAACCTGATCACTTCCGGCATCGGCCTGACTGAACAGAAAATCATCGACTTCAAGAAAGCCGGGCTCGATCACATCCAGATCAGTTTTCAGGCCAGCGACGAGCAAGTGAACAACATGCTCGCCGGCTCGAAAAAGGCCTTCGCGCAGAAGCTGGAAATGGCCCGTGCGGTGAAAAAGCATGGCTATCCGATGGTCCTCAACTTCGTCACCCATCGGCACAATATCGACAAGATCGACCAGATCATCGAGCTGTGCATTGCCCTGGAAGCGGATTTCGTCGAGCTGGCGACTTGTCAGTTCTACGGCTGGGCGCATTTGAACCGTGAAGGTTTGCTGCCGACCAAAGACCAGCTGGTGCGCGCCGAACGCGTCACCAATGAATACCGCGACAAGCTGGCAGCGGAAAATCACCCGTGCAAGCTGATCTTCGTCACGCCGGATTACTACGAAGAACGCCCCAAAGCCTGCATGAACGGCTGGGGCAGCATCTTCCTCACCGTCACGCCGGACGGCACAGCCCTGCCCTGCCACGGCGCGCGGCAAATGCCGGTGAAATTCCCCAATGTGCGCGACCACAGCATGCAGCACATCTGGTACGAGTCCTTCGGCTTCAATGTGTTTCGCGGTTACGACTGGATGCCCGAGCCGTGCCGCTCGTGCGATGAGAAGGAAAAGGACTTCGGCGGCTGTCGTTGTCAGGCTTTCATGCTGACCGGTGATGCGGCCAATACCGATCCGGTGTGCAGCAAATCACCGAACCACGGAATGATTCTCAAAGCTCGGGAAGAAGCCGAGTATGCTACGAAGACCATTGAGCAGTTGGCCTTCCGCAATGACCGAAACTCTCGCCTTATCGCCAAATCCTGACGCCCTCAGTGCCGCCGACGCGGTTGCCGCAGGGATCGACTTCGCCGAGCTGGAGGTCAGCGCGGCGGGCTTGTTCTGGAGTGAATATCGACCGCAAGACGCCGCCAGTCGCATCTGGCGCTGGTTCGAAGGACACACCAGTTGCCTGACGCCTGACGGCTTCAGCTTGCGCAGCCGGGTTTACGAATATGGCGGCGGATCCTTCTGCCTCGCAGATGACGCGCTGGTCTTCGTCAACGAAAGCGACCAGCAACTGTATCGCCAGCTTTTGACCGGTGATGCCCCGCAACAACTGACCTTCGACGACAAGCGCTACGGCGACGTCCGCTTTGCCGGCGGGCAGATTCTGGCAGTCGAAGAAGATTACGCCACGCATCGGCTGGTCGCCCTCGACATTGCCGACGGTAAGCGTCAGGTGCTGGCCGAGGGCGCTGACTTCTACGCCGCGCCAACCTTGAGTCCCGATGGGCAACGACTGGCCTGGATCGAATGGCAGCGCCCGCATCAGCCGTGGACGTCCACCTCGCTGATGTGTGCTGAGCGCCTGACTGAAGGCTGGACGGCGGCGCGTCGTATCGCTGGCGATGGTCTTGGCCCGGAAGAATCCCTGCAACAACCGCGCTTCGACCTACAAGGTCGGTTGCATTGCCTGACGGATCGCGGCGGTTTCTGGCAGCCATGGGTGGAAACCGCCGAAGGCCTCGAACCTTTGCCGGCCGCCGACGCCGATCATTCTCCCGCGCCTTGGCAATTGGGCGGCTGCACCTGGCTGCCGCTGGGCAATGGCGGTTATCTGGCCAGCTGGTCCGAAGACGGTTTCGGCGTGCTGGGACTGCGCGCGGCTGACGGTTCACTGGAAGATTTCAGCGGCGCTTACAGCCGTTTTCGCTGCCTGGCTGTCGACGATCAATTCCTGTATTGCATCGCCGCTTCGGCCGTCAGCCCGTCCGCAGTGCTGGCGATCAGCCGTGACGATCACAGTGTTCAGGTACTCGCGGGTGGCATGGCGCTGCTGCCCGCTGAACGCATCAGTCGCCCGCAATCCTTGCGTTACCCCAGCGGCGACGCCGAAGCGCACGGCTATTTCTATCCGGCCATGAACGGCGGGCCAAAACCGCCTTTGGTGGTGTTCATTCACGGCGGCCCGACTTCCGCCTGCTACCCGGTACTTGATCCGCGCATTCAGTATTGGAGCCAGCGCGGCTTTGCCGTGGCCGACCTGAACTATCGCGGCAGCACCGGTTATGGCCGCGCCTATCGGCAAAGCCTGCACCTGAACTGGGGCGTGGTGGACGTTGAGGATGCCTGCGCAGTGGTGGCGCATCTGGCCGAATGCGGGTTGATCAATCCGGAGCAAGCCTTCATTCGCGGCGGCAGCGCGGGCGGCTATACGACGCTGTGCGCGCTGGCTTTCCGCGACGTATTCCGCGCCGGCGCGAGCCTTTATGGCGTCAGCGATCCTGTGGCGCTGGGCAAGGCGACGCATAAGTTCGAAAGCGATTACCTGGACTGGCTGATTGGCGATCCGCAAACAGACATTGAACGCTATCGCGCCAGAACGCCACTGCTGCATGCCGAGCAGATTCATGTGCCGGTGATTTTCTTCCAGGGCGAACTCGACGCCGTGGTCGTCCCGGAACAAACCCGCGCGATGCTCAAAGCCCTGCAGGACAACGGTATCCCGGCCGAAGCCCACTTCTACCCGAACGAACGCCACGGCTTCCGCCAGGCAGCCAACCAGGCGGACGCGCTGGAAAAGGAATGGGCGTTTTATCGGCGGGTGATCGACGGGCAGGGTTGATTGCCGGCTCATATCGATCAAATGCCGAATTGAAAGGCAACCCGTTGGAGCGAGGCTTGCCCGCGAATCGTACTTCCAGTCGGCATCTTTATCGCCTGGGATAACGCCTTCGCGGGCAAGCCTCGCTCCAACGGGAGTCAGCGGCGCTGCAGAGTATCGGTAGGAGCGAACTTGTTCGCGTGGCGTGAAATCGAGTGAAACCGGAACGACGCCTCGCCAACAAGTTGGCTCCTACAGCGATCGCGCGGGATTAGGCGAATCCGTCAACACCACCGACGCCTCGATCAAATGCCGGCTCATGTCGATCAGATGCTGAATCGCGCCATTCATAGAACGGCAGGTTTGCAGATCGGCATCCGACGTTTCGGCAGACAAGGTCGAAGCGCTGGCGAGCAGATACACGGCTTGTTCGAGGGCGTGTTGCAGGGTGATGTTGGGTTGGACGAGAAAATGTCCGGAATTGCAGCTGACAGGTGATAAACGTTTATTCATTTACAGACTCTCTCAAAGATCATGCCACCACCAATCACCGTCAAACGATTGGGTGGCAACTGTGTGCAGGTTGACGGACCGGTGAGAGAAACCCGGCGCACCCGAAAGTGCCCCACACACAGCCGCCATAGACGTCCGTCTCGCGCAGACATGTGCACGAACGAAACGAAAGAGGCTGCGTTGGAAACTCTCAAAATCCAGGCCGTCAAACCCGATCACGGATGTGCCGTGATGCTGGCGAGGATAAGGAGAGATTAGGCGAGGGTCAACCAGAGAGGCCAGCGCAAAGGCGACCCGTTGGAGCGAGGCTTGCCCGCGAATCGTGCTTCCAGTCGACATCTTTATCGCCTGGGATAACGCCTTCGCGGGCAAGCCTCGCTCCAACGAGAGTCAGCGGTGCCTCGAACGTACGTAGCGCTGCAAGATTCTGTGGGAGCGAACTTGTTCGCGAAGGCGGTGTGTCAGGCCATGATGAGGTAACTGAACTGGTGCCTTCCCGGATGAATCCGGTCCCACGAAAGACAGGCGGTGTTACTTACGGCTGGCGATGATGTAGACCGCGTGAATGATGCCCGGGAAGTAACCCAGCAGGGTCAGCAGGATGTTCAGCCAGAAGGCGCCAGCGAAACCGACTTGCATGAACACACCGACAGGTGGCAGCAGGATGGCGAAAATAATACGAATGATGTCCATGGTGTAGCTCCAGATTAAAGCGGCTCTCATAAGCCACACAGCTAATCGACCTGCGACAAACGGCGGAGGTTCCCTAACCTCTGGCTACGAGCCATTACTGCATGTAAAAAAGCCCCGTGCCAAACGGATCCGGCACAGGGCGACGCGCATATAACGCGAGACGGTTCGGAAATTAGGGACTCAGGCCAGCAAGCCTCGACTGGCCTTCAATTGGGCGGTTTTGACTCGACTCAATGCTCGGGCCAGCCGTTGCAGCATCTCGTCGACATTGGCCTGGCTAACGGTCAGCGCCGGGGAAAACCTCAGGCAATCCGGCTGCGGCGCATCGATCAACAAGCCCTCGGACTGCGCAGCCGCCACCACTTGCGCCGCCCGGTCCTGCTCCAGACTCAAGCCCCAGAGCAGGCCTTGGCCGCGCACTTCGCCGAGTCGAAAGCGCTGGGCAAGGCGCGTCAGCCCCTCGCGCATGTGCTCGCCGCAATCGCGAACCTGGCGCAGAAACTGCGGCTCCTGAACGCTGTGCAGCACGGTCAGGCCAGCGGCGATCATCAATGCATTGCCGTCAGCAGCGCCGGGAAACTCTGGGGCCTCAATGCAACATGCCGTGCCCCGAGCCAGCAGCGCCGCCAACGGCACACCACCGCCCAGGCCTTCGCCGAGGACGACGATATCGGCGCGCACGCCATAGGTGACTTCGCACAGCAAGCTGCCACAACGGCCAATACCGGTTTGGGTTTCGTCGAGAATCAACAGGATCCCGAGTTCCCGGCACAACTTCTCCACGCCCTGCAGGTATTCATGAGTTGCCGCAATCACGCCGGCCTGACTCTGGATCGGTTCCAGCATGATCGCGACCGTCTGGGCGTCGACCGCCGCATGCAATGCGCCCAGGTCGTTGAACGGCACCTGATTGGCAACGGCGGTCGCGTGCATCCCGAGGCTGGCCGTGATGACTCCGCCAGCGCCACCGCGATGCACCTCGCCCCACTTGCGGGCCAGCTCGATAGCACCTTCGCAGGCCTGACTGGCGCTGCTGAAGAACCAGGCCTGATCGCTGCGAGTGCTCAGACACAAGCGCCGCGCCAACTCCAGCCCGCTGCGATGCGAATGGCCGGGGCCGGGGCTGATCAATGTTTGCGCCTGAGCATTGAGCGCCTGGAGCAGGACCGCCGGGCTGTGGCCAAGGCTGTTGGCCGCGCCAGCCTGCATGAAATCCAGATACACGCGACCTTGCGCATCCCACATCCATGATCCTTGACCGCGTACGAATACCGGATCGCAGTGGTCGGGTCGCGACACTTTGCGCTCCTCAGGTTCGGTAACGTGCACGGATTGAATGCAGGGCAGTTCCTGCGCATCGACATTGTTGCGCAGTAGCCTGAACAGATTCATGGATGAAGTCCTTGGTTTTCACCAGGTTCTTGGTTTTTCGCTTTTCCTATGTAAGCGATATCGTTTCTTACGCTGCTCATCGCGACTTCCGGCTCTGTGGCCCTTTGAATACGCGCTAGACTATGCCGTTTCCGGTTTTCCAGCCATTTCGATTTTCCAGCTTTTTCAATAAGGTTTACTTATGGATTTTCGCCAACTGCGCTATTTCGTCGCGGTCTACGAAGAGGGCCACGTGGGGCGCGCCGCAGAACGACTTTCCCTGTCGCAGCCTGCGCTGTCGCAACAAATTCGCCATCTGGAAGATAGCCTGGACGTCAGCCTGTTCGAGCGCAGCAGCAAACGCCTGTTGCCCACTCTCGCGGCGCATACGCTGTACAACCACGCCGTGCCACTGCTCGATGGTCTGCAGCAGGCCCGCGAAGCCTTGCGCAATTTCAAGGGGCAGTCGTTGCGCACCTTGGCGATTGGTGTGCTGCAAACCGTGCATTCCGGCCTTGTTCCGCAAATGCTCGAACGCGTGCGAACGGCCCAGCCGCATCTGGTGGTGCAAATCTATGAGCTGAGCGGGATGGAAGTCGAACGACGGCTGCTCAATGGCTCGCTGGACATTGGCATCAGCTACTTGCCGCCGCGCCAACCGGGATTGCATGGCCTGCCGCTGTATGAGGATGAATTGAAACTGGTGATCCCGGCCGATCATCCACTGCGCGAATTCAAGAAAGTCTCACTGGCCCAGGCCGCAGAGCTGCCGATGTTGCTGCTCGGCGAAGAGTTTCAGGTGCGACAGATCTGGCAGACACAACTGGCCAACCTCGGGCGACGGGCACATGTGCAGGCCGAGTTGAACAATATGACGGGGATTCTCGACAGCCTGGCGCATACCAGACTGGTGACGGTATTACCGGGCAGAGCGCAGCACCTTCAGGAAAACACCGAGCTGCTGTGGAAACCCCTGAGCGAACCACGCGTGCCGCTCAAAGTCGGGCTGGTGTATCGCGATGCACAGCGGCAACAGGCCACGCTGGAGTTGTTGCAGAGGGTATTGGCAGAGGCGTTGCAGACCAATCGTGGCGAGACGCCCGGCGAGCACTGAATTGCGGACATTCAGGTTGTTTGAAGAACGTAGTAGTTTTCAAATGACCTGAAAAAGAAAACCCCGCCGAAGCGGGGCTTTACAGACTGTTTCCCTGACATCCATTTCTTCCCGCCATCCTGGCAGGCATCCCTACGTGTCCCTGTTATGTCTTGGTGCGCTTCCTGCGCTACGTCCATGGATTTAGATTAACTTTGGATCCAGTTGGGCGATATGGCCAATCAGCACCAGGACATGTAAGCAAATGCTTACACGCTGTAGGCTGCGTCAGAATTGCGACGCCTCCAAAAGGAACAGCGATTCGCTGCCTGCTTTTACCGACGCGCTCAACGAATGAATACGCGGCAGCAGACGGGCAAAATAGAAGCGTGCGGTACCCAGTTTGCTGGCGTAGAAGTCGTCCTGAACCTCTTTGCCCGACGCGGCCTTGGCCATCATCGCCCACATGTAGGCATAGGCGGTGTAACCAAATACATGCAGGTATTCCACCGACGCCGCGCCGATTTCGTTGGCGTTGGTACGCGCGCGATCCACGACCCAATGCGTCAGTTCGTCCAGCGTATCCAGGGCGGCGCTCAATGGCTGGGTGAACTCGCTCTGGGAAGCGTCGGAGCCGGCAATGAACTGGCGGATTTCATCGGCGAACAGTTGGTAATACGCGCCGCCGTTGGCGACGACCTTGCGACCCATCAGGTCCAGGGCCTGAATACCGTTGGTGCCTTCGTAGATTTGCGTGATGCGCACGTCGCGCACCAGTTGCTCCTGGCCCCATTCGCGAATATAGCCGTGGCCGCCGAAAACCTGCTGGCCGTGGATCGTGGTTTCCAGACCCAGATCAGTCAGGAAGGCCTTGGCCACCGGTGTCAGCAGGGCGACCAGATCGTCAGCGCGCTGGCGGGCAGCGTCGTCTTCGCTGAACTTGGCGATGTCCAACTGGTTCGCAACATAGGTCGAAAAAGCCCGGCCGCCTTCGTTACTGGCTTTCATGGTCAACAACATGCGACGCACATCCGGGTGGACGATGATCGGGTCGGCGATCTTGTCCTTTTGCTGCGCGCCGGTGGGTGAACGGCTTTGCAGGCGATCACGGGCGTAGTCGACAGCGTTCTGATAAGAGCGCTCGCCGGACGCCAACCCTTGAATACCAACGCCGAGACGCTCGTAGTTCATCATGGTGAACATCGCCGCCAGGCCTTTGTTCGGCTCGCCGATCAGGTAGCCAACCGCGTCATCGAAGTTCATCACGCAGGTGGCGGATGCCTGAATGCCCATCTTGTGTTCAATGGAACCGCAGGCAACGGTGTTGCGCGCGCCGAGGCTGCCGTCGGCGTTGACCATGTACTTGGGCACCAGGAACAGCGAGATGCCTTTCGGGCCAGCCGGTGCGTCCGGAAGTTTGGCCAGCACCAGATGAATGATGTTTTCGGTGAGGTCGTGTTCGCCGCCGGTAATAAATATTTTGCTGCCGGTCACTTTGTAGGAACCATCGCCTTGCGGTTCGGCCTTGGTGCGGATAATCCCCAGATCGGTGCCGGCGTGGGCCTCGGTAAGGCACATCGAACCACACCAGATGCCCGCGTACATGTTGGGCAGATACGTAGCCTTCAGCTCTTCAGTGGCGTGGGCGTTGATCGACACGCAGGCACCGGAGGTCAGCATCGGATACAGGCCGAACGCCAGGGTCGCGGAGTTGAGCATTTCCTCGACCTGGGCCGAGACCGCCTTGGGCATGCCCATGCCGCCGAATTCCGGGTTGCCGCCAACGCCGACCCAACCGCCTTCGGCATAGGTTTGATAGGCCTGCACGAATCCGGCTGGCGTGGTGACCACGGTGTCCTTCCAGTGGCAGCCTTCTTCATCGCCATTGCGGCTCAGTGGCGCAATGCTCTTGCTGATGACTTTGCCAGCTTCTTCGAGGATCGCTTCGACGGTTTCAGCATCGACAGTTTCGGCCAAGGCCGGGAGCTGCGCCCAGAGGCGGGAAACGTCGAAGACTTCGTTGAGGACGAAACGCATATCGCGCAGCGGAGCTTTGTAGTCAGCCATGGCAAACCTCGCAAGAACAGGAGCAGTACGCCTGAAAGAGTGATCCGCAGACGCTGTGCGGACCTCGGTATCGATTGGGCTGAAGTGTAACTGAACACCGGGAGCGACACATAGGGTCAACTCGTGACTATTAATAATGCTTTAGTCACATATTTCTTGCGGACGAAAAAAACGCGGCGCTCGTCAGTCACCGTGCCTTGGGAACACCCGTGGGATCAGCCCGCCGCGCCGACCATGCGTACCGCGCCGCGTTTGTTGACGTTGCCATTGGACATCACACAGTTGCGGCCAGCACCTTTGGCGGCATACAGCGCCTGGTCGGCGGTCTTGAGCACTTCTTCCGGCGTGCGATGCTCCGGCTGACGTTCAGCGACGCCAATGCTGATGGTTACTGACACGCTGGAAGCCTGGGCCGCACCCCGGCGCTGACGACCTTGCTGGTCGTCTTGAGGTCGGTTGTCATTGTTGCGCAACAGAATGTCGTAGTTGGCGATGGACTCGCGGATCGCTTCCAGATGCGGCAGGCATTCTTCCAGCGTCTTGGCAGCGAAGACGATGGCGAATTCTTCACCGCCATAGCGATAAGCCTTGCCGCCGCCGCTGGTGATCTTCGACAGCTTGCTGGCCACCAGTCGCAGCACCTGATCGCCAACGTCGTGGCCGTGAGTGTCGTTGAATTTCTTGAAGTGATCGACGTCGCCCATCGCCAGCACATAGTTGCGACCCAGGCGCTGCATCCGCTCGTTGAGCGCGCGCCGCCCCGGCAGGCCGGTCAGTTCGTCGCGGAAGGCCATTTGATAGGCCTCGTGAGCCACCGCCGCCGCAATCATCAACATCACCTGGCTGCACAGGATGTTCAGGGTAAACGGCAGAATGAAGGTTTTCGGCAACGCCCAGAGCAGTCCGACCAAGCCGACCAGCTGCGCGGCATGCAGCGGCCTCGGTTTACGCACGTACTGCACGACCAACAGGCTGAAAGTGATCAGGAACATCAGGTAAGAAAGCTGGATCAGGCTCATCCACGCGCCATGCAGCGCGGGCCAACGGATCTCGGCGAGCCAGCGGAGCACGGTGTCCGGATAACTTTGCTCCAGCCCCAGCGCAACCGCGCCCACCGCAAGCAGCACCGCGAGCCGGGCAATCATGTCCTGGAAAAGATGCGTGCGTTCTTCCCAGGCGGCGTACACGCCGAACATCAACGGCAGCAGCAGGCACACCAGATGAAAGACCACCGCCGCGTCTTCGCGCACCTTGCCGAAATCGCGGAAATAATCGGTCTGGGTGTCGAGCAGGAAGTAGGCAATGTAGACGGTGATCATCAGAAACAGCTCACGCTGCCGTCGATAAACCCCGCAATACGCGCCGCCGAGCAACAGCACCAGTGTCGGCAGAACGTTGAACAAGGAGGTAAAAAATACGTTCAAATCCTTAACGTACGCAGCCGCAAGCCCCGCAAGCAGCAATACCAGCGATGGCAGGAAATGGCTAAGACGTAGAGATGAAGAACGCAGCAAAGTGAATGTCTCCTACCCGGCATGGGCAAAGATCTCAGTTGATGGCATTGTGCCCTCATAACCAGATAGCAGGCTACTTTCTTTAACGGCAGGAGATGGGAAAGGTTTATTAACGCGCCCCGTTCAAACGGTAGGTGGGGACTTGTCCCCGAAGCCGGTGGCACAAGCGGCGTAATTTCACGGGTAGATTTGTCGTCTGGAAATCACCCTCGGGGACAAGTCCCCTCCTACCGATAGCGCTGCGTCAGACGCCCACAAAAAATCCGCTTCCCCAAAACGAAGGAAAGCTTTGAATTTACCTGCGCGCCCCGTTCAAACGGTAGGAGGGGACTTGTCCCCGAAGCCGGTGGCACAAGCGGCGTAATTTCTCGGGTAGATTTGGCGTCTGGAAATCACCCTCGGGGACAAGTCCCCTCCTACCAACAGCACTGCGTCAGACGCCCACAAAAAAGCCGCTTCCCAAAAACGAAGGAAAGCTTTGAATTTACCTGCGCAGCCCGTTCAAACGGTAGGAGGGGACTTGTCCCCGAAGCCGGTGGCACAGGCGGCGTAATTTCTCGGGTAGATTTGGCGTCTGGAAATCACCCTCGGGGACAAGTCCCCTCCTACCAACAGTGCTCCACAAAAAAGCCGCATCCCCAAAACGAAGGAAAGCTTTGAATTTACCTGCGCAGCCCGCTCAAACGGTAGGAGGGGACTTGTCCCCGAAGCCGGTGGCACAAGCGGCGTAATTTCTCGGGTGGATTTGGCGTCTGGAAATCACCCTCGGGGACAAGTCCCCTCCTACCAACAGTGCTCCACAAAAAAGCCGCTTCCCCCCAACGGAGGAAGCGGCTTTGCGTGAAGCCGGCGGTGCTTAGTAAGCCAGGCCGAAGTCTTCTTCTTTCATGTCCATCAGGTTGCTGGCGCCCGACAGCATGGTTGCAACGTGGGTGCGGGTACGCGGCAGGATGCGTTGGAAGTAGAAGCGCGCAGTCTGCAGCTTGGCGGTGTAGAAGGCTTCTTCGGTGGTGCCCGCTGCCAGTTTTTCGGCAGCAACACGCGCCATGTCAGCCCAGAAGTAAGCCAGGCAGGCGTAACCGGAATACATCAGGTAATCCACCGAAGCGGCACCGACTTCTTCGCGATCCTTCATGGCGGCCATGCCCACTTTCATGGTCAGCTCGCCCCACTCTTTGTTCAATGCAGCCAACGGGGTGACGAATTCCTGAACGGCTTCGACGCCTTCGTTGTTCTGGCAGAACTTGTGGACGATCTTGGTGAAGCCTTTAAGCGCCTCGCCTTGGGTCATCAACACTTTACGGCCCAGCAGGTCCAGCGCCTGGATGCCGGTAGTGCCTTCGTACAGCATGGAAATGCGACTGTCGCGAACGTTCTGCTCCATGCCCCACTCGGCGATGAAGCCGTGACCGCCGTAGATTTGCACGCCATGGTTGGCAGACTCGAAGCCCACTTCAGTCATGAACGCCTTGGCAATCGGCGTCATGAACGCCAGCAGTGCGTCGGCCTGTTTCTTGGCTTCTTCGTCCTGGCCGTACTTGACGATGTCCACCAGCTTGGCGGTGAAGTACACCATCGCGCGGTTGCCTTCGGCGAACGCTTTCATGGTCAACAGCATGCGGCGCACGTCAGGGTGCACGATGATCGGGTCAGCGGCTTTTTCAGGCGCTTTCGGGCCGGTCAACGAGCGCATTTGCAGACGATCGCGAGCGTATTTCAGGCCGCCCTGGAAGCCGATCTCGGCGTGGGCCAGACCTTGCAATGCAGTGCCCAGCCGCGCGGTGTTCATGAAGGTGAACATGCAGTTCAGGCCTTTGTTCGCCGGGCCGATCAGGAAACCGGTGGCCGCGTCGAAGTTCATCACGCAGGTCGCGTTGCCGTGGATACCCATCTTGTGTTCCAGCGAACCGCAGGTCACAGCGTTGCGCTCGCCAATGCTGCCGTCAGCGTTGGGCATGAACTTGGGCACGATGAACAGCGAAATGCCTTTGGTGCCAGCCGGCGCGTCCGGCAGGCGGGCCAGCACGATGTGGACGATGTTATCGGCCATGTCGTGTTCGCCAGCAGAGATAAAGATCTTGGTGCCGCTGACACGGTAAGAACCATCAGCCTGAGGCTCGGCCTTGGTGCGCAGCATGCCCAGGTCGGTGCCGCAATGCGGTTCGGTCAGACACATGGTGCCGGTCCATTCGCCGGACACCAGCTTGGTCAGGTAAGCGTGGCGCTGTTCTTCGGTGCCGTGCTCGGAAATAGTGTTCATCGCGCCATGGGACAAACCTGGGTACATGCCCCACGACCAGTTGGCTTCGCCGACCATTTCGCTGACAGCAAGACCGAGGGACTCAGGCAAACCCTGGCCGCCATGCTCGATGTCATGGGCCAGGCTTGGCCAGCCGCCTTCGACGAATTGCTTGTAGGCTTCCTTGAAACCGGTTGGCGTCTTCACGCCCGATTCGCTCCAGGTACAGCCTTCGGTATCACCGACACGATTCAGCGGCGCCAGAACCTGCTCACAAAACTTGGCGCCTTCTTCAAGAATGGCGTCAACCATATCGGGAGTAGCGTCCTGGCAAGCCGGCAGACTTTGATAGTGCGCTTCGTAGCCGAGCAGTTCGTCACGAACGAAGCGAATATCACGCAAGGGGGCCTTGTAGTCAGGCATAGCGATAAACCTCTGCTGTTGAATCCTGGAATGTATGACCGATCGGTCGCTGCGGGAAGGTTCCCCAACCACCGGACAAACTCGGATGCCTAGCGGTCAAACAGGTGTTTGAAACATACGTTTACGCCTGGGCCTTGTCAAGCGTGCCTAACGCGCCGTTCATCGTCGACTTCGCTACAAACCTTGCAGGCAAAGGGATGCAGCGAAGGATGAAGAATCCGTCGATGGCTTGAGTCTAGTTCAGCGAGTGGGCACAGCGGATTGGATAGAAGCGCGTGATGACAGAGGATTCAGCACGCAACGCCGTGCACGATTGCACGGCGAGAAGGGTCGATCAGGCGTAAGTGTCGATCAAGGTACCGAGCGCTTCGTCGCTGGCTTTTTGTACCGCTGCGCCAGCCTGAAACTGGGACTTGGCCGATTCCAGCTCAACGATATTGGCCGAAAGATCACTGCGCTGGGAGCGATCAACGGAACGCAGATTTTCCAGCTGGAAATCCGAAGACTGGCTTCTGCCTGAGACTTCGATATTGCTGCTGGCGATCTGAGTGGCCGCTTGATCGACACGAGATTGCCCAACCTCCATCGCGCTAAGGCCTGGATACAACGTGTTGTTCATACTGATTTGCATGTGTCGATCCTCCTGTTCTGATAACGAACACCTGCTATTGAAGCAGTAAAACTGGCAAATAGCCTGACAATTAGACTAATGGCACTTCGCCGCCTCATAGGCTGAGTCTTGGCACCCTGCGACTCAAGCGCGCAAATGTTACCAAGCGTGGCAGAGAGTGACAGCTCAGTGCTCACTCGCCTGAAAACGGTGCACGACCCAGCGCGCTCGAATCAGGCTATACCTAGTCTACGCAGGCGCTCGTGGCGGCGATGGTCAAAATCTGTGCAGTGGCGCACATCCTGCATCTTTTCCCCAACCTCCTTCAGTGGATTCAGCCGACCCAAGCCTCCCCATGCGCCCAAAGGAACTCAAACACTGGACCACCGGCATCGCCCACCTCCTCGATCTGCCGATGGGCGCCGCGCGGCTGAGTGGATTAAGCCAGTGGCTGAAGCAGATATGCCCGGTCGACCATTTCGTGCTGTTCGTTTATCAAGGCAATCACCGGCCGCTGGCCTTGTTCGATACCTTCACGCCGGACAAGCGCAAGGTCTATGTCGATGATTATCAGTGCGGGCCGTACCTGCTGGACCCGTTCTATCTGGCCTGCACACGCCGCCAACCGCCCGGCCTGTGGCGCTTGCGCCAGTTCGCGCCCGACCACTTCTACCTGAGCGAGTATTACCTGGCGTACTACCAGCAGACCGGCCTGGCCGAAGAAGTGGCGTTCTTTGTCGATCTGGGCGACGACACCACGGCGGTTTTGTCGTTGATGCGCGCCACGTCCAGCTGCGCCTTCAGCCGTGACGAACTGCAATTGATGGACTGTGCGCAACCCATCGTCGAGCAGGTCATCGGCGAGGCATGGAGCCAGTTCCACGCCGACAAACCGCGTCCGGCGCAGGATCTGGACTTCAAGATCCACGCCGCATTCGATCACTTCGGCGCGCATATTCTGACCGGTCGCGAGCAGGAAATCGTCCGCCTGCTGCTGCGCGGCCACTCCAGCGCCTCGGTGGCCGAGCAACTGTCGATCAGCCCCGGCACGGTGAAAATCCACCGCAAGAATATCTACGCCAAGCTGGGTATCTGCAGCCAGTCGGAGCTACTCGGGTTGTTCATTCGCGAGCTGGCCGGGCCGGAGATGGCGGCGACGGGGTGAAATCCGCCTGACGCTGAATGCGATTCGTTGGAGCGAGGCTTGCCCGCGAATCAGGCGCCTCGGTGAGCCAGATCCACAGCGTAATCGTTCTTCGCGGGCAAGCCTCGCTCCAACGGGCGGTGTTTGCTACGCGACAGCCTCTATCCCCCAAGGGATATATACAGCGCAAAACCCCGGTTGCTAGTTTGATCGCCATTGCAGAGACCGATGCACTGGAAATCACGCGAGCGCCAACGATGAGTGACAACAGCCACGCCAACGATATCGAGTTCCGTCACGTAGAGAAGCTCTACGGCAATCTGAAAGCCGTCAACGACCTGAGTTTTCAGGTGCGGCGCGGCACCTTTCATTCGTTTCTCGGCGGCTCCGGCTGCGGCAAGACCACCACGTTGCGGATGATTGCCGGCTTCGATCAGCCCAGCTCCGGCGAAGTGTTGCTGGCTGGCAAAAACGTCGCAGGCGTGCCGGCTTTTCAGCGCCCGGTGAACATGGTGTTCCAGCATTACGCACTGTTCCCGCACATGACCGTCGCCGAGAATATTGCCTACGGCCTGCGGTATCGAACCCCACGCCCGGACAAGAAAGAACAACGTCGCCTGGCCGACGAAGCGCTGGAGATGGTGCGCCTCAATGGCCTCGGGCATCGCAAGCCCAGCGAATTGTCCGGCGGCCAGCAACAGCGGGTGGCGCTGGCCCGCGCGCTGGTCAACAAGCCAACCGTGTTGCTGCTCGACGAACCGCTGGCCGCGCTGGATCGCAAGCTGCGCAAGGAGATGCAATCCGAACTGCTGCGCTTGCAGCGCGAAGTCGGGATCACTTTCGTGCTGGTGACTCACGATCAGGAAGAAGCGCTGTCCATGAGCGACAGCATCAGCGTGATGCACAGCGGCTCGATCATTCAGACCGCCACCCCGGAACAACTCTACGAAGCGCCAGCCAATCGCTATGTGGCGGACTTCATCGGCGAGTCCAATCTGTTCAATGGCACAGTCCGCCATCTGACTGGCAACTCGGTGGTATTGCGCACCGATCACGGCCTTGAACTGACCAGCCCGCAAACCCCGACCGGCATGGCGCTAAGCGCCAACACACCCGGCTGCATTGCGGTTCGTCCGGAGCTGATCAGCATTGCCGCGCCCAACGGTCTGCTGGCCCGCGACGTAACCCTGAACGGCTGCGTCGAGGACCGGATTTACCTGGGCAACCTCACGGAATACCGCGTGCGCACCGAGCCGTTCGGCATCGTCTGCGTCCGGGTGCCGCGCCACCTGGGCCAAGCCGGACCGGGTACCGATTTTGGCGGTTTTGAACACGGCGCCGCAGTGCGCGTTGGCTGGGATAACGCCAGCGGCCTGGCCATGGCTTTGTAACAGCTCGCTTTACCCTGCTTCGAACACAGCTCATTTCGAACACAGCTCATTTCGAACACACATCAGACCGGGAGATTGCCATGGACCAGAAGACTTTTATCAAGACGATGCGCAGCTGGCAGAACGGCTCGATCAGCCGTCGCGAATTTCTCGGCCGCACCGGTCTGGGTGTCGCCGCCGCCG
This sequence comes from Pseudomonas syringae, assembly GCF_001698815.1. GTDB lineage: Bacteria > Pseudomonadota > Gammaproteobacteria > Pseudomonadales > Pseudomonadaceae > Aquipseudomonas > Aquipseudomonas syringae_A. The sequence continues at coordinate 64,150 of NZ_LGSI01000005.1, forward strand.
TGGTCGCCACCAACATGCCCGGCCTGTTGATGGGCACCAAGGATTCCAGCGCGGGTGCGGCAGAAAAGAATATCGGTGATCGTCTCGGCCTGGCGACCTGGCCCAACTATCACAGCCAGGACAACCTCGATGCGTTTGCCAAAAGCACCGGCGCGCGTGTTGCCATGAGCGTGTTCGGCTCCAACGAAGAAATGCTCGCCAAGCTGCAAGCCGGCGGCAGCGGTTGGGACGTGATGGTGCCGACCAACTACACCATCAGCACCTACGTCAAACTGGGTTTGATCGAGCCGCTGGACCTGTCGCGCATCCCCAATTTCGACCCGGCCGCCTTCCAGGAAAAATTCATGGCGCAGGGCACCGTCGACGGCAAGGTCTACGCCGTGCCGAAAAACTGGGGCACCACCGGCATGGCCTACGACAGCGCCAAGCTCAAGGCCAAACCGACTTCGTGGAAAGAGTTCTGGGCCCTGGCGCAAGGTGAAGGTAGCGGCCGCACGATGATTCACGACTACCAACTGACCGCCATCGGCAACGCGCTGAAATCATTCGGCTACAGCTTCAATTCCCTTGATCCCAAAGAGCTGGCCGACGCGGAAAAACTGCTGATCGAGGTCAAGCCGCATCTGTTCGCGATCAACTCCGACATTCAGCCGTCGATGCGCAGTGGCGACGCGGTTCTGGCCATGTCGTGGACCGGTGATGCCTCGCAGCTGCATCGCGACATCCCGACCATGCAATACGCGCTGGGCAAGGAAGGCGGCGAGTTGTGGAGCGATTTCTTCGCCATCCCCAAGGGGGCCGAGCATCGCGATGCGGCCTATGCCTTCATCAATTACCTGCTCGATCCGCAGCACAACAAGCTGGAAGTGTTGAGCCACGGTTATCCGAGCGGCGACAAGCGCGTCGATGCCCTACTGCCCACGGCGATGCTCAGCGACCCGATCATGTACCCGGCCGCCGAGCAGTTGAGCCCGCTGGAATTCGGTGCCGCGGCAACGCTGACCAGCCCGTTGCGCGCCGAATTGATGGCCCGTTTCAAATCCGCCTGACCCATCGCCATGCGCAGCAAGGACCCGTCCATGAACGCCGTAGCCTCATCCGAAACGCTTCTTGATGGAGCCGACGCCTCGCCTGCGCAACTCGCCCAGGCCGAAGGCAAGCGCCGCAGTCTGCGGCGACGCATCACGATGCTAATGTTGCTGCCGTCGACGCTCTGGTTCTTGCTGCTGTTGGTGATGCCGCTGCTGATCATTCTGGTCTTCAGCTTCGGTGAGCGCAGTGCTGTCGGCGGTTATGCCGGCGGCCTGACGCTGGCCAACTACCTGAACCTGAGTTCCCGCGCCGCCGCATTCAGCAACACGCTGATACTGGCGCCGCTGGGGACGCTGGTGTGTTTGCTGGCGGCTTATCCGCTGGCCTATTTCCTCGCAGTGCGCGCCGGCAAGAATCGCTCGCTGCTGCTGACGCTGGTGATCGTGCCGTTCTGGACCAGCTTCCTGATTCGCACCTACGCGTGGATTTTCATCCTCAGCGGCAAAGGCATCCCGGCCATGCTCGCCAGCCTCGGGCTGGACGGCGTGCGCCTGATCAACACACCGACGGCGGTGTTGATCGGCATCGTCTACGGCTACTTGCCGCTGATGGTGTTCCCGATCTACGTCAGCCTGGAAAAGCTCGACAAACGCCTGCTCGAAGCCTCCGCCGATCTGGGCGCCAGCGCGTTCGAAAGCTTTCGGCGCATCACTTTGCCGCTGTCCGCGCCGGGGATCATCACCGGGGTCATGCTGGTGTTCATCCTGTTGATGGGCGAATTTTTGATCCCGGCCATTCTCGGCGGCGGCAAAGTGTTTTTTGTCGGCAATGCGCTGGTCGACCTGTTCCTGCAATCGCGTAACTGGCCGTTCGGCAGTGCGCTGGCGATGACGCTGGTGGCAATCATGCTGGCGATCATCGGCATCTACCTGAAACTGGTGAAGCGCTACGGCGGCACCCCCGGCGATGGAGCCTTGTGACATGTGGCTACGCAGCTATTCCACCTCGCTGTACCTGTTCCTGTACGCGCCAATTGCGCTGATCATGCTGTTCAGTTTCAACGCCGGGCGCAGCGGGCTGGCGTTCGAATGCTGCTCGGTGCAGTGGTTTGGCCGCGCGTTCAGCAACCCGTTCATCATGGAAGCCCTGGGCAACAGCGCGATGATCGCCACCTGTTCGGCAGTGCTGGCGACGCTATTCGGCACCTTGGCGGTGTTCGGCCTGCAACGCGCGGGACGCAAGATCCGCCTGCTGTTCGACGTGCTGACCTATTGCTCGATCATCATTCCCGGAATCGTCATCGGCATCTCGACGCTGATCGCCTTCATCAGCCTGTTCGACGTGCTCAATCCGCTGCTGGCCAACCTGATGCCGGGCTTCCCGCGCCTGAACATGGGCTTTTTCACGGTCATCGCCGCGCACTCGTTGTTCACCATGGCGTTGGTCATGGTCATCGTCCGCAGCCGGGTAGATTCGCTGGATAAAGCCCTGCAGGAAGCCTCCGCCGATTTGTACGCGCCGCCGCTGGAAACCTTCTGGCGCGTGACCTTGCCGCAAATCACCCCGGCGATCATGGCTGGCTTCCTGTTGGCGTTCACCTTCAGCTTTGACGATTTCATCATCGCGTTCTTTGTCGCGGGTCCGGAAACCACCTTGCCGATCTACATCTTTTCCTCGATACGCCGGGGCGTGACGCCCGAGATCAACGCGGTTTCCACGGTGATCATCTGCGTCTCCCTGGCGCTGCTGTTCACTTCCCGTTACTTGCAGAACCGTCGCACAGGAGCCTCACATGCGTGATCAGTTGTATATCAACGGCGAGTGGGTCAGCCCGGACCTGGGCGGTTACCTGGAGGTCACCGATCCGGCGACCGAACAGTCTTTGCAACGGGTCGCGGCAGGCACCGAAGAAGACATCGATCACGCGGTGCGCGCTGCACGTCGGGCATTTGACAGTGGCTGGAGCCAGAGCAGCGGCGCCGAGCGCGCGGTGTGGCTGGAAACCCTGGCGGACGAGCTGCAAAACAGTCAGGACAGCATCGCCCGGCTGGAGGTCAGCGATAACGGCAAGCCGCTGCCCGAAGCGCAATGGGACATCGCCGACGCGATTGGCTGTTTTCGTTATTACGCAGGGCTCGCGCGGGAGCTGGACGGTCGGCAGGATCAGCCGCTGGCGCTGCCGGACGAGCGCTTTCGTTGTCGCACGCGCCTTGAGCCGATTGGCGTCGCCGGGCAGATCATTCCGTGGAACTACCCGCTGCTAATGGCCGCCTGGAAAGTCGCACCGGCGCTGGCCGCTGGCGCGACGGTGGTGTTGAAACCGTCAGAGCTGACCCCGCTCACCGCTCTGGAGCTGGCCGCCGCCGCCGACCGCATCGGCTTGCCCGCTGGCGTGCTCAACGTGGTGACCGGGCTGGGCAGCGACGCTGGCAGTCCGCTGACGTTGCATCCCGGCGTCGACAAACTGGCCTTCACCGGCAGCGTGCCGACCGGGGCGAAAATCATGTCGGCGGCGGCCAGCGACATCAAGAACATCAGCCTGGAGCTGGGCGGCAAATCGGCGTTCATCGTGTTTGATGACGCGGATGTCGAGGCGGCGGTGGAGTGGATTCTGTTCGGGATTTTCTGGAATCAGGGTCAGGTGTGCAGCGCCACGTCGCGCTTGCTGGTGCAGGAAAGCATCGCGCCGCGTCTCATCGAAAGACTGGTCGCTGAGACGCGCAAAATCACCATCGGCCCCGGCATGGAACCCGGCGTGTTGCTCGGCCCGCTGGTGAGCAAGAGCCAATACGACAAGGTCCTGGGCTTTATCGATCAAGGCCAAGCCAGCGGCGCGAAGCTGCTGACCGGCGGCAAACGTCCGGCGCATCTGGGGCAAGGCTATTTCATGGAACCGGCGATTTTTGACGAGCCCGCCGAAAACAGCATTGTCTGGCGCGAAGAGATCTTCGGCCCGGTGCTGTGCATCAAACGCTTCAAGCATGAACAACAAGCACTGCAAATGGCCAACGCCAGCCGCTTCGGCCTCGCCGCCGCCGTGATGAGCGCCGACCCGCAACGCGCCACCCGCGTCGCCAACCAGCTGCGCGCCGGGATCATCTGGGTCAACTGCTCACAACCGACCTTCGTCGAAGCGCCCTGGGGTGGCATGAAACACAGCGGCATCGGCCGCGAACTGGGCCAATGGGGTCTGGATAATTACCTGGAGGTCAAGCAAGTTACCGAGTACATCGGCGAACAGCCTTGGGGTTGGTATTTGAAATGACGGGCGCAGTGAACGCCTGTGACCGCCGGAACGACAGATCCGGTAGGAGGAGACTTGTCCCCGAAGGCGCCAGTTCAGGCGACAGTGCTTTTTCGGATGATCTCGTTGCCAATCCAATTGCATTCGGGGACAAGTCCCCTCCTACCGACGCTCAGCGCTGGACAGGAATAATCCCGTTCCTAATCCAGCAACTCCAGATGCAGATACTCCGCCACCGCTTCGGCGCTGGGTTTCTTCAGGCGTGGCACGCGGCCCAGGCCTTCGGGGACAAGTCCTACAAATCCTGTAGGAGGGGACTTGTCCCCGAAAACGTCAGTCCGAGCGACCCTCAGCAATGGGCATGAATAATCCCGTTCCTAATCCAGCAACTCCAGATGCAGATACTCCGCCACCGCTTCGGCGCTGGGTTTCTTCAGGCGTGGCACGCGGCCCAGGCAGGGCGCGGGCAGGCGTTCGGCGAGGGTGGCGAGGTTTTCTTCCAGGCGCGAGGTCTTGGCATCGACGATATTGGCGACCCAACCCGCCAGTTGCAGCCCATCCTGAGCGATGGCTTCAGCCGTGAGCAGCGCGTGGTTGATGCAACCCAGCCGCACACCAACCACCAGGACCACCGGCAATTGCAGCGCGACGGCCAGATCCGACAGGTTGGCCTGGTCCGCCAACGGCACGCGCCAGCCGCCAGCACCCTCGATCAGGCTGAAGTCGGCATTGCGCGCCAATAACAGCCGCATCGGTCTGAGCAGCCCTTGCACCGTCAACGCCACGCCCGCTTCCCGCGCCGCCAGATGCGGGGCGATGGCTGGCTCGAAGGCGACGGGGTTGACCTCGTCGTAACTCACGGCAACCGAGCATTGCGCCAGCAGGGCCAACGCGTCGTCGTTGCGCAAACCATTGGGGGTCACCGCGCAGCCGGAGGCAACCGGCTTGCCCGCCACGGTGCTCAAACCTGCCTGTCGCGCGGCGTACAACAGTCCAGCGGCGACCGTGGTTTTGCCCACGTCGGTATCGGTTCCCGCGATGAAGTACGCACGGCTCATCTCGGCTTTCCTCTGCTGCATCCTAAGTTCACCGGCTTTTTTCCAGCACGGTGTAGACCACCTGATACGTCGCCGGCAAGCCTTCGGGCTGACGGAAGCCCTCGTAAGCGTTGATCAGCGCCAGTATCCGCGCGCGGCCGGTCAAGCCGCCTGGCCTGCCCGGATTGAGATTGTGCGCGCCCAAGGCTTTCAGCTCGTGGGTCAGGCTGCGCACGTCCGGATAATGCAGAACATGCGGCTGCACATCCAGAGAGCGTAGGCGCAAGCCGCTTGCCGTGCACAATTGCTGATAATCCTGCTGCTGCCGGAAGCGGTTGACGTGCACCAGACCGTCGACGGTTTGCCAGCTGTCGCGCAGTTCACCGAGCGTACCGACGCACAGGCTGGCGAAGGCGAAAACCCCGCCAGGCTGCAGCACACGTCTGGCTTCGCTGAGCACAGCGGCAAAATCCGCGCACCATTGCACCGCCAGGCTGGAGAAAATCAGTTCGCAGCTGGCATCCCGCAGCGGCAAGCGCTCGGCGTCGCCCGCGACAAAATGTTCGGCGCCACCCAAAGGTTGCGCATGACGCAACATCCCTTCAGCGATATCCAGCGCGACGCCGTGTCCCTGGGGAAATTTTTCCGCCAGCACCCGGCTGAAATAACCGGTGCCGCAGCCCAGATCCAGCCAGCGTTGCGGCTGAAACTCCTGCGGCAAACGCGCGATCAGCTGGCTGCCTACGTCGCGCTGCAACTGGGCGACGCTGTCGTAACTGCCAGCCGCGCGGGAAAACGAAGCGGCTACCTGGCGTTTGCCAGGCAAACCACCCGGCAACCTTGGATGGGATAAATCAGTCATCACCGGACTCATGTAAAAACGCCTGGATCGCCGCTGCGACACCGTGAGGATTTTCCAGGAGAAAAGCGTGGCTGGCCTGCTCGATGACGCCGACTTCGACGTCCGGCAACAGTGCCAGCAAATCGCCCGCAGCTTCAGCGGGCACGAAAGCATCAAGCCCGGCAAACAGATGCAGCTGCGGACCGCGAAATGTCTGCAGGGCGCTGCGGGTATCGAGTCGTTCCAGCAATTGCAGGCCGTGGACCAGCGCCGCCGTCGAACCGTGAGGCGCGCCAGCCTTGAGCAGGCGCGAAATACCGCGCGGATCTTCGGCACCCTGGGCACACAACAGGCTGAAACGCTTGAGCGTGCCATCAGGATCGTCGATGCAACCAGCCAGGAACGCGTCAAAATCTCCGGCCGCCATAGCGTTGGGCCAAGCGCCGCGCGTCACGAAACAGGTATTGCTCGCCAGCGTCACCAGCCCGCAGCAACGCTCGCCACGCCGCGCCGCCAATTCGGCGGCCAACATGCCACCCAACGACCAGCCGCCCAGCCAGGCGTTGTCCGGCAGATTGGCGTCCAGTTCGTCGAGCCATTCCTGCGGGTCGCTGCTTTCCAGGTCCGGCAGCGGCTCGATTTCCACGCGCAGATGCTCGTCCAACCCACGCAATGCAGCGGCCAATGGCTCCAACGGCGAAATGCCCAAACCCCAACCGGGTAGCAGGATCAACTGATCACGCATGATGTGGCTCCACCGAATCGTGCTTATCCAGCAGCGGGTAACACTGCGCCAATGCACTCAACAATAGCTGCACTTGCGCCTGTGTGTGCGCGGCGGAAAAGGTGACGCGCAATCGAGCGCTGCCCGCGGGCACCGTGGGCGGCCGAATCGCTGTCACCAGCAGACCGCAGTCACGCAACATCTGCGACAGGCGCATGGCGCGTCCGGCGTCGCCAATCAGGATCGGCTGGATCGGCGTGAAGCTGTCGAGCAAGGTCAGGCCGATCTGTTCGGCACCGCTGCGAAACTGGGCGATCAAGCGCGCCAGGTGCTCACGGCGCCAATGCTCGGTGCGCAGCAGCTCAAGGCTTTTCAGCGTCGCGCAGGCCAATCCAGGCGGCTGGCTGGTGGTGTAGATGTACGGACGGGCGAACTGAATCAGGGTTTCGATCAGCTCTTCGCTGCCGGCAACAAACGCTCCGGCAGTGCCGAACGCCTTGCCCAGCGTGCCGATCAACACCGGCACGTCGTCCATGCCCAGGCCGAAATGCTCGACGATACCGCCGCCATTGGCACCCAGCGGGCCGAAGCCGTGCGCGTCGTCGACCATCAGCCAGGCGCCTTTGGCTTTCGCCGCTTGCGCCAGCGCGGGCAGGTCGGCCAGATCGCCGTCCATGCTGAACACGCCATCGGTGACCACCAGCGTATCGCCGCTGGCTTTATCCAGGCGCGCAGCCAGGCTCTCGGCGTCGTTATGCAGATAACGGGAAAACCGTGCGCCACTGAGCAAACCGGCATCGAGCAACGAAGCATGATTGAGCCGGTCTTCCAGCACCGTATCGCCCTGCCCGACCAGCGCCGTTACGGCGCCGAGGTTGGCCATGTAGCCATTGGAGAACAGCAGCGCTCGCGGGCGGCCGGTCATTTCAGCCAACGCCAGTTCGAGTTCGTGATGCGGGCCGCTGTGGCCGATCACCAGATGCGAAGAACCACCGCCGACGCCCCATTTTTCGGCACCGGCCTGCCAGGCGGCAATCACCTCGGGATGATTGGCCAGGCCCAGATAATCGTTATTGCAGAACGCCAGCAGCGGCTGACCATCCACCACCACATCCGGCCCTTGCGGGCTTTGCAGCAGCGGGCGCTGGCGATAGAGATTGTCAGCACGGCGGGCAGCGAGACGAGCGAGAAGATCGAAGGACATGCAGGCCTCGGGGGAAATTTAAACTCCTGTAGGACCGGCTTCAGCCGGGAGAGGGTCAGTCAGGAAAGACGCCCTCCCGGCTGAAGCCGGTCCTACGGTCGGTAGTCAAACCGCAGCGTTATAAAACTGCGCGCTGCTCTTCTGTTCGACCAGCGCCTGTTCAATGGCGGCCTGATGCACTTCGTCAGCGTGTTCTTCGCGGGCTTCAGGCTTGATGCCCAGGCGCGAGAACAACAGCATGTCCTTGTCGGCTTGCGGGTTGGCGGTGGTGAGCAGTTTGTCGCCGTAGAAAATCGAGTTGGCCCCGGCGAAGAACGCCAGCGCCTGCATTTGCTCGTTCATGGCTTCGCGACCGGCCGACAGCCGCACGTGGGATTGCGGCATCAGGATGCGCGCTACGGCGAGCATGCGGATGAAATCGAACGGGTCGATGTCTTCGGCGTTTTCCAGCGGCGTACCGGCGACCTTGACCAACATGTTGATCGGCACCGATTCCGGGTGTTCTGGCAGGTTGGCCAACTGGATCAGCAGGTTGGCGCGGTCGTCGAGGGATTCGCCCATGCCGAGAATGCCGCCGGAACAGATCTTCATCCCCGAATCTCGCACGTACGCCAGGGTTTGCAGGCGCTCGCCGTAAGTACGGGTGGTGATGATGCTGGTGTAGAACTCGGGCGAGGTGTCGAGGTTGTGGTTGTAGTAATCCAGACCCGCCGACGCCAGCGCCTCGGTCTGTTCCTGATCCAGACGGCCCAGGGTCATGCAGGTTTCCAGGCCCAGGGCTTTCACGCCTTTGACCATTTCCAGCACGTACGGCATGTCTTTGGCCGAAGGATGCTTCCACGCGGCGCCCATGCAGAAACGCGTCGAGCCGATGGCCTTGGCGCGCGCGGCCTCTTCGAGAACCTTCTGCACTTCGAGCAGTTTTTCTTTCTCAAGACCGGTGTTGTAGTGGCCGGACTGCGGACAGTACTTGCAGTCTTCCGGGCAGGCGCCGGTCTTGATCGACAGCAGGGTCGAGACTTGCACACGGTTGGCGTCGAAATGAGCGCGGTGCACGGTTTGCGCCTGAAACAGCAGGTCATTGAAGGGCTGTACAAACAGCGCCCGAACTTCGGCTAAATTCCAGTCATGACGCAAAGTGGCGGTGGTGCTGGCGCTCATCGGGCGGCTCCTCGGGGTTTTCTTTTAGCAGGCGACCGGCAGCTCAGCATTATGCAAACGCTTAAAGTCCACAGGCGCGACACGGATGTTCGGCATATTTAAGGAAGAGTCATGCGCTGTCAACCACAAAGCCAATACCCGGTTTACATCTGGTTAAAAAACAAACAGAGCTGTTTGCTGTGTGATGAACGTACGGATGCGCTTCTGGCGATCTGCGTGCCTTGCGAAGCCGAGCTGCCGTGGCTCGGCGATCACTGTCGGCATTGCGCTCTGCCGCTGGCGATGGCCGATCTGAGCTGTGCGCAGTGTTTCAGCCATCCGCCCGCTTTCGATGAAGTGCTGACACCGTGGCTTTATGACTTTCCCGTGGACAGCCTGGTGACGCGCTTCAAGCATCAGGGCAACTGGCCCATGGGTCGCCTGTTGAGCGAACTGCTCGGACAATTCCTGCAACACCGCTTCGACGAAGGTCAACCGAAGCCGGACCTGCTGCTGCCGGTGCCACTGGCTGGCAAACGCCTGCGCCAGCGCGGCTATAACCAGGCCGCAATGCTCGCCGACTGGCTCGGCCAGCAATTGCAGCTGCCGGTACAACCTCGCTTGCTGATCCGCACCCGAGAAACCCCTGCGCAACAAGGCCTGGACGCCAAAGCCCGCAAGCGCAATCTGCGCGGAGCTTTTGCCTTGATCGATGCAGAGAAAATCGCCGACCGGCATGTGGCGTTGATCGACGACGTGCTGACCACCGGTTCCACCGCCGATGCCATTGCGCAATTGCTGATAAAGGCCGGGGCGCGGCGGGTGGATGTCTATTGCCTGGCGCGAACGCCCAAGCCAAACACCCAGGATTGAAATACCTACCTGTAGGAGCGAATTCATTCGCGAGACGATACTCCTGACAACGCAGGACCAAAGTCTCGCCAACAAGTTGGCTCCTACAGGTTGATCGATGCCTTACACTCGCCCTCATCATTAAACAAAAAGCCGCTCCCCATGCCCCTACCTTCCCTGCTCACCCAACACATGGTCCGTCGCCCGCAGCGCATTGCGTTGTTGCAGCACATTGCCGAGCAGGGCTCGATCACCCGTGCGGCGAAAAGCGCAGGCCTGAGTTACAAGGCGGCGTGGGACGCCATCGATGAGCTGAACAATCTGGCGCAAAAGCCATTGGTTGAGCGCAGCGTCGGCGGGCGCGGCGGCGGTGGTGCAAAACTATCGGCTGAAGGCGAGCGCGTCTTGCGCCTTTATCATCGCCTGCAAGCGTTGCAAGCCCAGGTGCTGGAAGCCACCGAAGAAAGCACCGACCTGGAATTGCTCAGTCGCCTGTCATTACGCACCAGCGCGCGTAATCAACTGCTCGGCCGGATCGAAGCGATTACCGCTCACGGCCATAACGATCTGGTGCGCCTGCGTCTGGCTGGCGATCTGTTCATCAATGCACAGATCACCCACGACAGCACGCTGCGCCTGGACCTGACAATTGGCACCGATGTGGTCGCGCTGATCAAGGCCGGATGGCTGAGTTTGCTCGGCCCGGACCAGCCTGCAACAACTGGACACAATTCCCTTCACGGTACAATAGAAGAAATTCTCGGCGCCGAAGACGGCCCCAGCGAAGTCCGCATTGCCCTGCCCAGCGGCCAGACATTGTGCTCACTGGCCGAGCCCGCGCAGCTTGACGCGCTAGCGCTGGTTGTCGGTAGCCCGGTGCAGGCGCAGTTTGCCCCTTCACTGGTTCTGCTGGGCACGGCGCAGTAGCCGCAGCGCGTCAACTTCGCGACATATTTCCGTCATATACCCTGACTAAGGTAGCTGCCACATCTGCTGGGAGCCGTGATGATGAAACTATTAGAAGAAAATCAAAGCACCGATCTGGAAAACATGGTCGGCCTCACTCGTCGAGGTTTCATCAGCGCGGGCGCCTTGTGCGGTGCCGCGATGTTCCTCGGCGGTAACCTGCTGAGCCGCAGCACTATCGCCGCCAGTGTCAGCGCCGCCTCCGGCACCTTGCTGGGTTTCGACAGCATTCCCGCCGCGACCGCCGACAGCATCAGCTTGCCACCGGGCTATAAGTCATCGGTCCTGATCAGTTGGGGCCAACCGCTGCACAGCGGCGGTCCGGCGTTCGATGCCAGCGGCAAAGGTAGCGCCGAGGCGCAGGAAGTGCAGTTCGGCGACAACAACGACGGCATGAGCCTGTTCCCGATGCCGGGCAAGCCAGGCCGCGCACTGATGGCGATCAACAACGAATACACCAATTACCGCTACCTGTTCGAGCACGGCAAAGACCCGCAATCCGCCGAGGACGTGCGCAAGGCGCTGGCCAGCGAAGGCGTGTCGGTGATCGAAGTCCAGCACAAGGACGGCAAGTGGCAGTTCGTGCAGGACTCGAAATACAACCGCCGCATCCATGGCAACACGCCGATCAACCTGAGCGGCCCGGCTGCCGGGTATGACTGGCTGAAAACCGCCGCTGACAGCACCGGCAAAAAAGTGCTCGGCACATTCCAGAATTGCGCCAACGGCAAGACGCCGTGGGGCACTTACCTGACCTGCGAAGAAAACTTCACGGACTGTTTCGGCAGCAGCAATGCTGAGCAGAAATTCGACGCAGGCATCAAGCGCTACGGCGCGGTCGTCGCCAGTAAAGAAATCAACTGGCACCACCACGATCCGCGCTTTGATCTGGCGAAAAACCCCAACGAGTTGAACCGGCACGGCTGGGTCGTGGAGATTGATCCGTTCGATCCGAAATCCACGCCGGTCAAACGCACAGCGCTGGGTCGCTTCAAACATGAAAACGCTGCCCTGGCCGAAACCAAAGGCGGCCGCGCGGTGGTGTACATGGGCGACGACGAGCGCGGCGAGTTCATCTACAAATTCATCAGCCGCGACAAGATCAATCACAACGACCCGAAAGCCAACCGCGACCTGCTGGATCACGGCACGCTGTATGTCGCCCGTTTCGATAACGGCGACGGCAATCCGGACCGGCCAAAGGGCAAAGGCGAGTGGATCGAACTGACCCACGGCAAGAACGGCCTGGACGCTGCCGCAGGTTTTACCAATCAGGCTGAAGTGTTGATTCATGCGCGCCTGGCCGCCAACGTCGTGAACGCCACGCGCATGGACCGCCCGGAATGGATCGTGGTCAGCCCCAAGGATGGCCAGGTCTATTGCACGCTGACCAACAACGCCAAACGCGGCGACGATGGCCAACCCGTCGGCGGGCCGAACCCGCGAGCGAAAAACCAGTACGGGCAAATCCTGCGCTGGGCGGAAAACGACGGTAACGCCTCAGCCATGGCATTCGAATGGGATCTGTTCGTGGTCGCGGGCAACCCGACCGTTCACAGCGGCAAACCTCAGGGCGGCTCGAGCAATATCAATGCGCAGAACATGTTCAACAGCCCGGACGGCCTGAGTTTCGACCAGGCCGGTCGCCTGTGGATCCAGACCGACGGCGACTCCACCAACAAGGGTGATTTTGCCGGCATGGGCAATAACCAGATGCTCTGCGCCGACCCGGACAGCGGCGAAATCCGCCGTTTCATGGTCGGCCCGATTGGCTGCGAAGTCACCGGCATCAGCTTCGCACCGGACTACAAGACGCTGTTCATCGGCATCCAGCACCCCGGCGAAAACGGCGGCTCGACCTTCCCCGAACACCTGCAAGACGGCAAACCGCGTTCGTCGGTGATGGTGATTACCCGGGAGGATGGCGGCGTGATCGGCGCTTAAATAGTTGCAACTGTTGGAGCGAGCGGGCGGCGTTCCGGCTTGCCCGCGAATCAGGCGCCTCGGTGGCCCAGATCCACCGCGTCATCGTTCTTCGCGAGCAAGCTCGGTTCCCACAGGTCCAGATCGTTGGAGCGAGGCTTGCCCGCGAATCAGGCGACTCGGTGGCCCAGATCCACTGCGTCATCGTTCTTCGCGAGCAAGCTCGGCTCCCACAGGTCAAATGATCGTTGAAGCGAGGCTTGCCCGCGAATCAGGCGACTCTGTGGCCCAGATCCACCGCGTTATCGTTCTTCGCGAGCAAGCTCGGCTCCCACAGGTCCAATGATCGTTGGAGCGAGGCTTGCCCGCGAATCAGGCGCCTCGGTGACCCAGATCCACCGCGTCATCGTTCTTCGCGAGCAAGCTCGGCTCCTACAGGTCCGTGGATTGTTGGAGCGAGGCTTGCCCGCGAATCAGGCGACTCGGTGATCCAGATCCACCGCGTCATCGTTCTTCGCGGGCAAGCCTCGCTCCAACGGGTTATCGCCGCTCAAGCAATCAACCCATTCCCGTCATAAAACGGATACGGCCATGGGTATTCACCGAATACCGCATTGTGGGTGACCAGACCCTGCTAGCGATGCCAGCACACTCAAATCGGCAACCACCCTTCAAGAATCCTTTTCCCACCTGACTCTCGGAAATGTCCTATTTCCCCTTACCTTCTTTGTGTTGAGTCTTTGGCTTTCTGCGCGATGAGCATTTAGCTGGGGATCCCGATGACTCAATGTTTCAAAGACCACGAGATTGATACACAGGCACTGAACCAGAACACCCTTCCCATCTCGGAGTGCGAGATCAAAATTCTCGACCTCTACGATCAACGGTCAGAATTCATTGAAGTATCAATACTGACCGGTGAAGGCATCTGGCGCGTATACCAGCGAGAAGCCGAAGAAATAGTGGCCCCAGGCGGGAAGCTGATTGCGGACCCAAAAGAACGTAACCGCGCCATCAACGCCGCCTACGCAAGGCTCTGGCTGTACGACAACCGCTTCCAATGGGCGGGGCTAGCCGCTTTCGCCTCCAAACAAGTCGGGTGCGGCCTGCTGCATGCCTCCAACGCCATCGAGAATATTCAAACCGAGCATGAAGCGGCACAACGCCTCACCAGCGGCGGCGAATCCATTCTGGATATCCCGGGACTGTTCAGCATCAGCAAGAATGACGAACAGGCTGTGCGCGATCTGGATGAGGCTCGCCGTAACAATCCGGTCCCAAGTATCGATATCAGACGCGACAGCGAGCCATTGTCGCTAATGCAGCAGCAGTACGAACACGTTTACGAAATGATGGCGATGGGCAACACGTCGCTGTTCCTGGACGTGTTTCCCCTACACGCTTTCTACGCAAAACGCGGCTGGAAAGAATTCAAACAATGCCTGCCTTTACGCAAAAATATTTATGGGCTTGAACGGTTTCCGGTGCTCTGGCCAGTTGGGCAGGAGAGGCTGAAGTTTGGAATCGACTACCCAGAAATTCTGCAAGCCTTTGAGGCAATCGAGGCGGGCAACGTTGCCGAGAGCGTTAAATTCCTGGCTGACCATGAGCAACGAAATATTCTGCAACCAGCAATGTACAGTGACTCGAAATTAGTGAGTCTGTTGCGTGGCAATCATTGTCGTATATCACCAGCTTGCCGCGTGGTGTCGCAGAGCCTATCGAGCTCACGCTGGCCAGCCAGTGCAGGCGTGTGGACGATGCCCGCACCATTGGCTTTGGCAACAATCCCTTTGCCGATTTGTCCGATATCAAACAGCGCATGGCCTTTGTGCTCAGAGCTGCAGCTCAGTTTGATGAGCTGCTCAATGGTCCCCAGCGACCACTGATTCAACAGGCGATTCAGGACATCGCTGCTGGCTATGGTGTGCGATGAGCGTTGCCCAGCCCCTATCAAGACGAACCGGTGCGGCGCTAACGCTCGCTGCGTTCCTTGCATTAGGCGCCTCTCAGCTCTGGTATCAAACAAGGGATGTGGAAATCGCCCTAAAAATTGGCGAGCCTTGGGAAGAAATGCGCCAACGCTCCAGCGCGAAAATAGCTCCCGCGATACCTAATGAAATTGCGTTCGGCGTGCCGAAATCCGACGCGCGCCTGCGTTTCACCGACTCGCAATACGCATTCGAAACGCCACCCGCTCGTTTTTTTACGATCGGTTATGTTCTGGGTGTTGTAAACGGAGTCCGCATGTCCCCCCAAATCGAGCCGCTATTGCTCGACGATACGCTCAAGATCCTGCTGGACTTGCAGGAGCAATGGCGCAATGCTGGCTGGCATCCGATCCTGACCGGCACCTTTCCCTCGTTCGCCGATACGCCGCAATGGCGTGCCCGATTGCGCGACGTCAATAAAGGCGGCACGGCCTACTGGCAGGCGGGAGACAAGTATCAGGTGATGTTGGTGGTCAATCGTTTCCGGGACGACAAGCGCCCCACAGAGGAGCGTTACCTCATCACGCTTGCGCTTGCCAAGCCGTGGGTCGAACCTTGACCTAAGCCCTGTCCGGACCCGGCCGCCACCAGCCGCTCAATCAATCAACCCATTCCCGTCATAAAACGGATACGGCCCCGGATACTCACCGAACACTGCGTTATGGGTGACCAATCCTTCTACGGGATGCCAGCGGTGTAGCAGGTAGCCCGGTGGTTCCAGATTGAAATGCGCCGGAGCATGTTCCTGTAGATCGAGCACGATCTGATGCGAAGTGCCGGGACAGATGCAGCTCAAGCTCCCGGCGAAACGCCGCTGCATCGGACGATGCAAATGCCCGCAGAGCAAGCGCTCGACTTGCGGGTGGCGAGCGGTGACCTTTTCAAACTCCGCCCCATTGATGAACGGCTCGCGGTCCATATGCCCGATGCCGGTGATAAAGGGCGGGTGATGGAGAATCAACACGGTCGGCGTATTCGGACGCTGCGCCAACTGCTCATCCAGCCAGAGCAACTGACTTTCCATCAGTTGCCCGCCGTGAGAGCCGGGAATGCTAGTGTCCAGGCCGATCAACCGCACCGGATATTCCTCGACGACCCAATCCAGCGGCTGGTCGTGACTGATCGGCAGATAAGCCTGATCGGCGAATTCAGCCAGCAGATGCGCGCGATCATCATGATTACCCGGCACCAGATAAAACGGCATGTGCAGCCGGCTGAGTTCTGGATGCAGCACGGCGTATTCGTCCGGGCGACCGAAGTCCACCAGATCGCCGCTGATGACCACAACATCGGGGCGCGGCACGCTGGCGTTCAGATGATCCACGGCACGCCTGAGCGCACCCAATGTGTCGACGACGCCGTAGGTCAGTTTTTGACCGGCTTTAAGGTGCAGATCGCTGATCTGCGCAATGAGGAATGGGTGGTTCAAAATAAACTCTCAAAAAATGATTGCCCTGATTGAACGCAAATCTTGTAGGACCGGCTCGTAGGACCGGCTTCAGCCGGGAGGGGGCCGGTACATTCACGGCAGTAGCGTCGGCGGAAACCTTTGCTCCCGGCTAAAGCCGGTCCTACGGGTCTGTGTTTGGGGCGAAAGCGCTACGAATGCAGGGTAAACAACACCTGCGGCTCGACCGCCAGGGCAATCGGCGCACCTGGCAGATGAATGACGTTGTCGGTGCTATCGACCAGCAGCGGCTGCGCGGCGCCGACATCCACCAACAGGCGACTCTGCGCGCCCTGGAAAAACTGCCCGACCAGACGCCCACGCATGTGACCTTCCCCGTCCATTACCCGCAGATGCTCCGGGCGGCAATACACGGTCGAGGGCAGATTCGAACCCGTCCACGGCAGCTCGCCACCGCTGACTTTCAGGCCATCAGCCGTGCGACCGTCCACGGCAAACGCATTGAGATTGCCGACAAAACCGGCGACGAAGGCGTTGGCTGGCTGTTGATAAATTTCTCGTGGAGTCGCCAGTTGCGCGACGCGGCCTTGCTCCATCACCAGAATGCGGTCGCCCAGTGCCATGGCTTCGCCTTGATCGTGGGTGACGAACACGGCAGTGATGCCGAGCCCGCGCAGCAGCTGATCCAGCTCGCTACGCAAACGCTCACGCAACTGCGCATCCAGCGCCGCCAGCGGTTCGTCGAGCAGCAACACCCGAGGCCGTGGCGCCAGGGCACGCGCCAGGGCAACCCGCTGGCGCTGGCCGCCGGACAACTCATGAATGCTGCGTTTGCCGTGCTCCTGCAAACCGACCAGTTCCAGCAATTCGGCACAACGCTTGTTGCGCTCGGCGGGCGACATGCCGCGAATCTTCAGGCCGTAAACAATGTTGCCGGTCACATCCAGGTTCGGGAACAGCGCGTAATTCTGGAACACCATGCCGACATCGCGCTTTTCGATGGGCAGGCGCGTGACGTCGCTGTCGCCGAAAAATATCTGCCCGACATCCGGGCTTTCCAGCCCGGCAATCAACCGCAACGTGGTGGTTTTACCGCAGCCGGACGGGCCGAGAATCGCGAGAGTTTCGCCAGGTTCGATGGTCAGGTTCAGGTCTTGCACGGCGACGGTGCCGTCAGCGAACGCCTTGCGGCAGCCCTGCAGGCGAATGGTGGTTCCGGTCATCGACTCTCTCCACGGGAAAGGCGGGCGCTGATGGTCTGCAACGCAATCAACAGCGGCACGATCATCAGCAGAAATATGAGGGTGTAGGCACTGGCGACTTCCAGACGCGCCGAGGCGTAGCTGTCGGCCAGACCCACCGGCAGGGTTTTGGTCATGGGCGTGTGCAGCATCCAGGTCAGGTTGAA
This sequence comes from Pseudomonas syringae, assembly GCF_001698815.1. Classification (GTDB taxonomy): domain Bacteria; phylum Pseudomonadota; class Gammaproteobacteria; order Pseudomonadales; family Pseudomonadaceae; genus Aquipseudomonas; species Aquipseudomonas syringae_A. Next base: position 81,920 of record NZ_LGSI01000005.1, read on the forward strand.
TTCACCCAGCGACAAGGTGACGACCATCAACACCCCGGCCAGAATCCCGGCGCGGCAGTTGGGCACCACAACACTGAAGAAGCGCTTGATCGGCCCCGTGCCCAGACTGGCGGCAGCTTCCTCCAGCGTCGGCAAATGCTGGCGCTGCATCACCGCCATCACCGGGCGCACCAGAAACGGCAACGTGAACAGCACGTGGCCGACCAGAATGAACAGCCAACTGCTGCGAAATCCGCCGAACTGGCCGTAAGTCAGCAGCAACGCAAGAGCGCTCGCCAGTCCGGGCATGGCCACCGGCAAGACCATCAACTCCTCGAACGCACGACTGAAGCGGTTGTTCATGCGCACCAGCGCATAAGCCGCCGGCACGCCAATCACGCAGACGCACACCGCGCAAGCCAGCGCCAGTTGCAGCGACAGCCAGACCGTTGGCGAGTACGCCTGCCAGACTTGAATCAGCCAGTCGAACGTCAGCCCACTCGACAGGCCCTGAAAGTAATTACGCGTCAGGCCGGCCAGCAAAGACATGACCACCGGCACCAACATGAAGGCGCAGACCAGCAAGGTGAACAGCAGTTGCGCGACAAACAGTGTGGAACGCATCACAGAACAGTCCCCGAATTTTTCACCAGCCGTCGCGCCAGCAACAGCACGGCCCAGGTCACCGCGCCCAGCACCACCGACAACGCCGCAGCAACGGCGAAATTCGCGTAATTGGTGAACACGTTGTAGATCGCAACCGGCGTCACATTTAGCCGCGTGCCGAGAGTGAATGCAGTGCCGAACGCGCCCATGGACGTCGCAAAACAGATTGCGCCGCAGGACACCAAGGCTGGCGCGAGGCCTGGCACGATCACATCGCAAACCACTCGCCAATGTCCGGCACCCAGGGAATGGGCGGCCTCCTCCAGGCTGCGATCGAGACTTTCACAAGCGGCCATCACCGTGAGGATCACGCGTGGAATCGAGAAGTACAGATAACCGATGAACAGACCGGTCAGCGAGTAAGCAAAGATCCATCGCTCCCCGGCCAGCTCCATGCCAAGCATGGCGAACAAGCCTTGACGACCCGCCAGCAGGATCACCAGAAAACCCACGACCACACCGGGAAACGCCAGAGGAAAGGTCAACAACGCGACCAGCGCCGAACGGCCGAAAAACCGTTGGCGGGCGAGAAAAACCCCGCTGATGCCACCGACCAGCAACGCCGCGAGTGTCACCACCACGGCGAGTACGCAGGTCTGCGCCAGGCTGCCCAGATACTGCGCGCTGCTCAGCACTTGCCAATAACCGCTGCTGCCGTCGCGGTTTTCGCCGCCCAGCAAAATCAGGTGCGCCAACGGCAACAACCAGAAGGCGAACAGCACGGCCATTGCCGGAGCCAGCGCCCAGGCCGCCGTCGGGCGCAGACGCAGGAATGCGCGTCTGCCCGAACCAGCGGCCTGGGCCTTCAGAACCGAGGTGGTCACTTACTTGACCTCACTCAGATAGCGCGCTGCGAAGGCTTCCTGCACGGCGGCCATGTGCTCGTAATTCACGACTCCGGCGCGGGCGTAATCATTGTCGGGAAGAAATTGCGCGGCCACATCCGCAGGGATTTTCACGTCACGCACCGGGCGCAAGTAAGCCTTGGCCCACAACGCCTGACCTTGATCGGAGAGAGTGAAATCCAGCACTTTCTCGGCATTGGCCCGATGGGGCGCGTTGTCGACGATGCTCATCACATACGGCACGCTGATGCTGCCTTCCTGAGGGATTACGAAGGCGACGTTGGCTTTGTCCTTGTAGCGGGCGCGATAGGCGTTGAAATCGTAATCGACCAGGATCGGCAGCTCGCCGGACAGCACTCGCGCATAAGCCGTCTGCTTGGGCACGATGGGCGAGTTTTTCGCCAGTTTCTGGAAGTAATTGATGGCTGGCGCGAAGTTATCCAGCGTGCCGCCCATGGCCTGGTTGATCGCCACGGCGGACACGTAACCGACAAAGGCGCTGGACGGATCGAGGTAACCGACCATGCCTTTATATTCCGGCTTGAGCAGATCGGCCCAGCTTTGCGGAACCGGCAAACCACCCAGCGCATCAACGTTGACCATGATGCCCAAGGTCCCGGAGTGAATCGCAAACCAGTGGCCAGCCGGGTCTTTCAGACCCACCGGAATCTGTTCCCAGCCCTTGGGTTTGTAAGTGCCGACCACGCCGGCTTTCTGTGCCTGCAAGCCGAAGGTCACGCCGTAATACACCACGTCGGCCACCGGCGCGGCTTTTTCCGCGACGATTTGTGCCAGCGACTGGCCGGAATTTTTGTTGTCCAGCGGCACCTGCACGCCCGTGGTGTCGGCGATTGCCTTGAGCTGAGCGCCCCAATCCGCCCATTCCGGCGGGCAGTTGTAACAAATTGCCGTTTCGGCAGCCTGAGCCAGACTGGCTACGCCGCACAGCAGCAAGGCTGCCAGAGTTTTACTGAAGCGGATCATGGAGCGTCTCCTCGTAGGGCTGTGTACTTTCACCCGGCCGGATATGGCAGGGCAGGCAATGGGAAATCGGTGCAGCGCCAGCAATCTGGGCCAGCAACTGCTCGATCACAGTGCTGGCCAATGTCGCAATGGGTTGCACGACGCTGCACAGCGTCGGATGCATCTGGGTGCCGAGGGCGATCCCGTCAAAACCGATGACCGAAAGCTGGCCCGGAACGCTCCAGCCGTTGCGGCGCAATTCGGCAATCAGGCTGATCGCCAGTAAGTCGTTGGAGCAGACCAAGGCGCTCGGCGCATTCGGGCCGCGCAATGAAGCCTCGATCACGGCGAAATCGGCTTGGGTGTGCGCAGGCATTTCGATCACCGGCAGGCTCGGCAAGCCGCGTTCGGCCATGGCGTCGCAATAACCGGCGTAGCGCAGACGGGCGCGGTCCGACTGCAACGCGGGACCGGCGACCATGCCGATACGGCGATGCCCGCAATCGAGCAGATAGCGTGTCGCCAACGCCATACCGGCGCGGTTATCCACAGACACCGCGCTGTAGTCCGGATTTCCCGGCTGGTGATAAGCCAGCACGAACGGCGTGTCTTCGTTGACCAGACTTTCCAGAACCCGATTGCTCTCGGCATCGGTGACAGTCAGCACCAGACCATCGACCCGCTGGCGCAGCAATTCCTCGACCACCGCACTCTCACGCTCGCTGCTGTAGTCAGTGGTTGCCAGCAAAAGGTTGTAGCCCTTTGAACGCGCAGCGCGTTCCATGGCCTGGAATTGCTCGGCGAAAACCGGGTTGAGCAGATTGGGCACCACCACGCCAATCAGATTGGTGGTTTGCAGACGCAGCTGGCGGCCTAGACGATTGGGTCGGAAACCCAGTTGTCGGGCGGCGGCAAATACCTGGTCGCGTGTTGCAGGGCGCACCACGTCGGGGGAAGCAAAGGCGCGCGCGGCAGTTGCCCGGGAAACCCCGGCCAGCCGCGCCACCTCTTTCAAATCACTCATGTTCACGCCTTTGAGATCGATCTCATTGGCGATGACACTACTGATGCAACATGGCGTTACAGCGAATAAAAGATGACAGTTTGGTTGCAACGCAAGACTTTGCTGTAAAGCCGACGACCCATGCGACCCCGGTCTGCGCTACCATCACGGGCCCGACGCGGCAGCCTGCTGCGCGCAGGAGTAAGCATGGCTCACCCGTTTGCAACACTTACGCCGGACCTGGTCCTTGATGCCGTTGAAAGCATCGGGTTTCTCAGTGACGCCCGCATTCTTGCGCTGAACAGCTACGAGAACCGCGTCTATCAGGTCGGCATTGAGGATGGTCAGCCGCTGATCGCCAAGTTCTATCGGCCGCAGCGCTGGACCAACGAAGCGATCCTCGAAGAGCACAGCTTCACCTTCGAGTTGGCGGAAGTGGACATCCCGGTCGTCGCGCCCATGGTGCACAACGGCGAAACGCTGTTTGAACACGCGGGCTTTCGCTTCACCCTGTTCCCGCGTCGCGGTGGCCGGGCTCCGGAGCCGGGCAATCTCGACCAGCTGTATCGCCTCGGCCAATTGCTGGGGCGGATTCATGCAGTGGGCGCGACCAAACCCTTCGCGCATCGCGAAGCGCTGGGCGTGAAGAACTTCGGCCAGGACTCGCTGGATTTCCTGCTGCAAAACAACTGCATCCCGCGCAGCCTGCTGCCGGCTTACGAATCAGTGGCCAAGGATCTGCTCAAGCGCGTCGAAGACGTCTACGCCGCAACGCCGCATCAGAACATCCGCATGCATGGCGATTGCCACCCCGGCAACATGATGGCGCGCGATGAGATGTTCCACATCGTCGATCTCGATGACTGTCGGATGGGGCCCGCCGTGCAGGACATCTGGATGATGCTCGCGGGGGATCGTCAGGAATGTCTCGGGCAGTTGTCGGAATTGATGGACGGCTACAACGAATTCCACGACTTCAACCCGCGCGAACTGGCGTTGATCGAACCCTTGCGCGCCCTGCGCCTGATGCACTACAGCGCCTGGCTGGCGCGGCGCTGGGATGATCCGGCGTTCCCGCACAGTTTCCCGTGGTTCGGCACCGAGCGTTATTGGGGCGATCAGGTGCTCGCCCTGCGCGAGCAGTTGTCGGCGCTCAACGAGGAGCCGCTGAAGCTGTTCTGATTGTTCAGCGTGCCGCGCTTGCCAAGGCGCGGCAACGTTACCCATGACACCCCGTTTATCTTGCACACAATGACAACCTGCCAACAGGACCCCTTATGCAAGCTGCCAACCCGCGTCGCGGGTATATTCTCGGCCTGAGCGCCTACACCATCTGGGGCCTGTTCCCTCTTTATTTCAAAGCCATTGCCGAAGTGCCATCGGTGGAAATCATCGTCAACCGGGTGCTCTGGTCGGCGTTGTTCGGCTCTTTATTGCTGATGGTCTGGAAGCATCCGGGTTGGTGGCGCGAGTTGCGCGAGAATCCGCAGCGCCTTGCGGTGCTGGCCGTCAGCGGCTCGCTGATCGCCGGCAACTGGCTGGTGTATGTCTGGGCGGTAAATAACGGGCGCATGGTGGAAGCCAGCCTCGGCTACTACATCAACCCGCTGGTCAACGTGTTGCTGGGGATGGTGCTGCTCGGCGAACGCCTGAGGCGCTTGCAATGGTTGGCGGTGATTCTGGCGGCGACCGGGGTTGCGCAGCAGGTCTGGCACTTTGGCAGCCTGCCATGGGTGTCGCTGGTGCTCGCGCTGACCTTCGGCTGCTACGGACTGATCCGCAAAAAAGCGCCGGTCGCGGCATTGCCGGGTCTGGTGGTGGAAACCTGGTTGCTGGTGCCGCTGGCGGCTGGCTGGTTGCTGCTCAATCCCATGGCGCATAGCGCGCAGCCGGAATTCTGGAGCACATCCCAGGCGATCTGGCTGGCAGCGGCCGGACCGGTGACGTTGGTGCCTTTAGTGTGTTTCAACGCAGCGGCACGTCACTTGCCCTATACGACGCTGGGTTTCCTGCAATACATCGCCCCCACGCTAGTGTTGGCGCTGGCCGTGCTGGTGTACGGCGAACAGTTGACCTCCGCCACGCTGATCACCTTCGCATTCATCTGGAGCGGGCTGGCGATTTACAGCGTGGATGCCTGGCTGACCATGCGCCGCAGAGCCTGATCAAGGCGCACAACTCACTCCGTAGGACCGGCTTTAGCCGTGAGCAGGTCAGAGGCATTCGCCCTCCCGGCTGAAGCCGGTCCTACGGTTTTCAGACATTCAAAGCTCGGTGCGCAACACCAGATCCACCATCAAATCATCCGCCAGGGTTTCCAGACGTTCCTGCAATAGATCCAGAGAAAGCGTCAGCGGTACGCCAAGTATCGCTTCAGCGTGGAACAGTGGCTCGCTGCTCATGGGCGCGGGATTCACTTCGGTAACCAGCCTTTCGACGTTGACGCCCTGTTCCGCCAGCAATCGGGTGATGTCGCGGACAATGCCGGGGCGGTCGTTGCCCACCAGCTCCATGCCAATGGATTTCCAGCCCACCAAAGGTTCGTTGTTGCTTTCAGCAAACAGCACCCGAATGTCCTGTTCGGCCAGCGCCTGCAATGCGCTCTTCAATTCTTCCCGGTTATCTGCCGGCACCTGCACACGCACGATCCCGGCGAACTGACCGGCCATTCGCGACATGCGGCTTTCGAGCCAGTTGCCGCCATGTTGCGCAATGCAATCGGCGATGCGCTCGACCTGACCTGGTTTATCCGGTGCAACAACAGTGACCACAAAATGATCCACAGGTAACTCCTTCTGCTGACGAGTAGTCGTCGCCCAAGTATAGGCAAGGCTGACAAGAGCACCTTACGACGTTTGAATAGCCGGACTGTGTACGATTTCCAGATTTAACTGGAACAACTACGCGTGATTTTGAGAACATCCTGCTCTTTATCGTGATCGGCCATGTAAATCCAGTCGCTTGGTGACATATTTAGTCTCGTTTTCACCCGTCGGCGCTTCATGTAGTATGCCGCGTCGCGCACTACACAACGTTGATCCCTAATAAAAGAGCGCTCCCCTTCGAGCGCAAAAAGCTGAGCAGAGTGAGGCAAGTGCAATGACTGAACACGTTCAAGTCGGTGGCCTGCAGGTCGCCAAGGTGCTGTTCGACTTCGTGAACAACGAAGCAATTCCCGGAACCGGTCTGAATACTGAAGCGTTCTGGGCCGGTGCAGACAAGCTCATCAACGAGCTGGCACCCAGGAACAAAGCCCTGCTCGCCAAACGTGATGACTTGCAGGCGCAAATCGACGCCTGGCATCAATCCCGTGCCGGACAGGCTCACGACGCCTCGGCCTATAAGAGTTTCCTTCAGGAAATCGGTTATCTGCTGCCAGAAGCCGCAGATTTCCACATCACGACGCAAAACGTCGACGAAGAAATTGCCCACATGGCTGGCCCGCAACTGGTGGTGCCGGTGATGAATGCCCGCTTCGCCCTCAACGCTTCGAATGCCCGTTGGGGTTCGCTGTATGACGCGCTCTATGGCACCGACGCGATCAGCGAAGCCGATGGCGCCGAGAAAGGCAAAGGCTACAACAAGGTTCGCGGCGACAAGGTCATCGCCTTTGCTCGGGCCTTTCTTGATGAAGCCGCGCCATTGGCTGCCGGCTCTCACGTGGATTCCACCGGTTACAAATTGATCGACGGCAAACTGGTGATCAGCCTCAAGGGCGGCAGCAATACCGGCCTCAAGGACGACGCGCAGCTGATCGGCTTTCAGGGCGACGCCGCCGCACCGTTCGCCGTGCTGCTCAAGCACAACGGCCTGCACTTCGAAATCCAGATCGACGCAACCAGCCCGGTGGGTCAGACCGATCCTGCGGGCGTTAAAGACGTGCTGATGGAAGCCGCGCTGACCACCATCATGGACTGCGAAGATTCCATCGCCGCCGTCGATGCCGACGATAAAGTCGTGGTCTATCGCAACTGGCTGGGCCTGATGAAGGGCGATCTGGCCGAACAAGTTGCCAAGGGCGGCGAAACCTTTACCCGCACCATGAACGCCGACCGCGTCTACACCGCGCCCGACGGCGGTGACGTCACGCTGCACGGCCGCTCGCTGCTGTTCGTGCGCAACGTGGGTCACCTGATGACCATCGACGCGATTCTCGATCAGCAAGGCCAGGAAATCCCCGAGGGCATTCTTGATGGCTTGTTGACCAGCCTGGCGGCGATCCACAGCCTCAACGGCAACAATACTCGCCGCAACAGCCGCAGCGGTTCGGTGTACATCGTCAAACCGAAGATGCACGGCCCGGAAGAAGCGGCCTTCACCAACGAACTGTTTGGCCGCATAGAAGACGTTCTCAACCTGCCGCGTAATACGCTGAAGGTCGGGATCATGGACGAAGAGCGCCGCACCACGGTCAATCTCAAGGCCTGCATCAAGGCCGCGAGCGAGCGTGTCGTGTTCATCAACACCGGTTTCCTCGACCGCACGGGCGATGAGATTCACACATCCATGGAAGCCGGTCCGGTCGTGCGCAAGGCACAGATGAAGGCTGAGAAGTGGATCGGCGCCTACGAGAACTGGAACGTCGATATCGGCCTGAGCTGCGGCCTGCAACGTCGGGCACAGATCGGCAAGGGCATGTGGGCCATGCCGGACCTGATGGCAGCGATGCTCGAACAGAAAATCGCTCACCCGCTGGCAGGGGCCAACACGGCCTGGGTTCCGTCGCCAACCGCAGCCGCGCTGCATGCGTTGCACTATCACAAGGTTGACGTGTTCGCGCGTCAGGCCGAACTGGCCCAGCGCACCCGCGCATCGGTGGACGACATCCTGACCATCCCGCTGGCAGCCAATGCCAACTGGACGCCGGAAGAGATCCAGAACGAACTGGACAACAACGCCCAGGGCATCCTCGGTTACGTGGTGCGTTGGATCGACCAAGGCGTGGGTTGCTCGAAGGTGCCGGACATCAACGACATCGGTCTGATGGAGGACCGTGCGACGCTGCGTATTTCAAGTCAGCACATGGCCAACTGGCTGCGTCACGGCGTGGTCGATCAGACTCAGGTGATGGACAGCCTCAAGCGCATGGCGCCGGTGGTTGACCGACAGAACGCCAATGATCCGCTGTATCGCCCTTTGGCTCCGAACTTCGATAGCAATATCGCGTTCCAGGCCGCGGTGGAGCTGGTCATCGAAGGCAGCAAACAGCCGAACGGCTACACCGAGCCGGTCTTGCACCGTCGGCGTCGGGAGTTCAAGGCTAAAAACGGGTTGTAAGCGGAAGCGGCAATCCGGTCCCTTGGGTTGTATAGGGTTCGGTAGGACCGGACTTGTCCGGGAAGGCGTCGGGGCTGCGGAGGAAGATCTTCAGCGTTCACACCGGCCTCTTCGGGGACAAGTCCCCTCCTACCGGGTTGTATACCCCCTCACACCAACCCCAACTCCCGCTTGACCAGCTTCAGCAACTGCTTGGTGTTGATGGGCTTGAGCAGGAAATCCACCACGCTCAAATGCATCGCATCGATGGCATCGCGCACGTTGGCGTCACCGGAAATGATGATGATCGGCAACGAAGCGCGTTCGGATTCACGCACCTTGCGGATCAGGTCCAGGCCGTTGCATGGGGCCATGCGCAGGTCGGTGATCAGCAGGCCGATGGATTCCCGCGTTTCGATCAAATGCATGGCGCTGTTGCCGCCTGCGGCGGTCATACAGCTGATGTCATTGAGGCTGAGAATCTCGGCCAACAACTCCCGGGCATCGCGATCGTCGTCGACGATCAACACCCGCTGCGGCGAATCGGGCAATGCGGTGAGCATCACTTCGTTTAGCGCTTCGCGCTCTTCATCGCTCAAAATATCGTAATCGAACATCTGCGCCTGATTCCCTTGCCTGATACTGGCAGCCAACCGGACACTTGGCCGGTCACGTCTGCGTGCTGTGGTCGGCGTCCTGCCGGCGATTGTTTGCTGTCCCAAGCCTTCGCGTTACTGCTTTTTACACCATGCCGCTGGTCGCTAGAAATCTTTTCGTCGGTGTAAGACTTACGTCCAATGGGCACTGTCCGACAAGCGGACGACCATGACCATCAATAAAAAGAACGCGGTACAGGTCATGAGCAAAGCGGATGCATTCGCCCAGGCGGGCAAAACAGCGGTGTTGCAGAACATCCACGGCACGATGCAGTTCCTGCAAAAATTCCCGCCATTCAACCAGATGGAGAGCGCTCATCTCGCGTATCTGGTCGAACAATGCCAGCTGCGTTTCTACGCGGTGGACGAAAGCATCATCAAGCCTGCTGATGGACCAGTAGAGCACTTCTACATCGTCAAGCAAGGGCGTGTCGTCGGCGAACGGCCGCACACCGCCAAGAGCGGAACCGAAACCACCTTCGAAATCACTACCGGCGAATGCTTCCCGCTGGCGGCGCTGCTGGGCGAACGCGCTACGCGCACCGAGCATCTGGCGGCCGAAGACACCTTCTGCCTGCAACTGAACAAACAGGCGTTCATCAAGCTGTTCGCGCTGTCGACCACCTTCCGCGACTTTGCCCTGCGTGGCGTCAGCAGCCTGCTCGACCAGGTGAACCAGCAAGTCCAGCAGCGTGCTGCGGAAACCCTGGGCACCCAGTATTCACTGAACACCCGTCTTGGCGAGCTCGCCATGCGGCATCCGGTCATGTGCAGCCCGCAAACGCCGTTGCGTGAAGCCGTGAAGCTCATGCACGAACAGCAAGTCGGCAGCATCGTGATCGTCGATGCGCAGCAAGCGCCGCTGGGGATTTTCACCCTGCGCGACTTGCGCGAGGCGGTGGCCGAGATTGATACCGACTTCAGCCAGCCGATCCAGGCGCATATGACGCAAGCGCCCTTCCACCTCAGCCCGGACGCCAGCGCCTTCGATGCCGCCATCGCCATGACCGGTCGGCACATCGCCCACGTGTGCCTGGTCAAGGATGGGCGGCTGTGCGGCGTGGTGTCCGAGCGGGATCTGTTTTCCCTGCAACGGGTCGATCTGGTGCATCTGGCGCGCACCATTCGCAACGCGCCACGCATCGAAAGCCTGAGCAACCTGCGCGGCGACATCGTGCAGTTGGTGGATCGCATGCTCGCCCACGGCGCGTCCTCGACCCAGATCACCCAGATCATCACCCTGCTCAACGATCACACGGTGTGTCGCGTGATCGAACTGACGCTGGAAGAAAAAGGCGACCCTGGCATTCCATTCAGCTGGCTGTGTTTCGGCAGCGAGGGCCGCCGCGAGCAAACGCTGCACACCGATCAGGACAATGGCATTCTTTTCGAAGCCCGGGACGTTGCCGAAGCGACACAGATCCGGGCGCTGCTGCTGCCGATTGCCGAACGCATCAATCAGAGCCTGGCGCTGTGCGGGTTCACGCTGTGCAAAGGCAATATCATGGCGGGCAACCCGGAGCTGTGCCTGTCACGCGTTGAATGGTCCCGGCGCTTCGCCGCGTTCATCCGCGAAGCGACGCCAGAGAACCTGCTGGCCTCCAGTATTTATTTTGACTTGCGCGTGGTCTGGGGCGACGAGCACGGCTGCGACCAATTGCGCCGCAGCGTGCTGGAACAGGTCGGCGATAATCGCTTGTTCCAGCGCATGATGGCCGAGAACGCCCTGCGTCAGCGCCCGCCAGTGGGGCGCTTCAAGGATTTCGTGCTGCCCCGCAAAGGCAGCGACAAAGACACTCTGGACCTCAAGACCCAAGGTCTGACGCCCTTTGTCGACGGTGCCCGCTTGCTGGCGCTGGCCAATGGCATCGAAGCCAACAACACCCTGGAACGCCTGCGCCAACTGGTGGAGCGCGAGGTGATCGACCGGCTGGACGGCGCCGCGTATGAAGAGGCCTACCACTTCATTCAGCAAACGCGCATGCAACAGCACCAATTGCAGAGCCGCCAGAACCTGCCTTATTCCAACCGAATCGATCCGGACACACTCAATCATCTGGACCGCCGCATCCTGCGCGAATCCCTGCGCCAGGCCCAACGCCTGCAAACCAGCCTGACCCTGCGCTATCAACTATGAATCTGTTTGAATGGCTGCGGCCGCGTCCGCCAAAACCGACCCTGGAGCACCGCGACAAACAGCGTCTGGCGAACCTTGCGCCCCTCGCGGCACTCAGCGAAGACTCGCTGCGCAAGCAACGCTGGGTGGTGTTCGACCTGGAAACCAGCGGCCTGAACATGAACCGCGATCAGGTGCTGTCCATCGGCGCGGTGGTGATCGAAGACGGCGCCATTGACCTGAGCCAACAGTTTGAACGCACCTTGCTGCGCGTCGACCACAAGCTGAGCCCGGCGGTATTGATTCACGGACTCGGGCCCAGCGCCATTGCTGCCGGCAGTGAACCGGTGCAGGCGCTGCTGGATTTCATGGAGTTTGTCGGCAATAGCCCACTGCTGGCGTTTCACGCGCCATTCGATCAGCACATGCTCGGCCGGGCCTTGAAGGAAAGCCTCGATTACCGACTGGAGCAGCGTTTTTTCGACGTCGCGGAAATCGCTCCGATGCTATTCCCGCAGGCGAATCTGCGCCAGGCCGGACTGGATGACTGGACCGCCTTCTTCGGCCTGCAAGCCGAAGAACGCCACAACGCCAGCGCCGACGCCCTGGTGACTGCCGAACTGGCGATGATCCTCTTCAGCCACGCCCGCCGCCAACAGATCGACAGCCCCGCGCAGCTGGATCAGTGCTTGAGCCAGTGGCGTCGGCGGCAGCGAAGTCATTCGTTCTAGCCGTCGTGCCCCGTTGCAGCAAATGCCTCGGTGGCCCAGATACACGCGTCATCGTTCATCGCGAGCAAGCTCGGTTCCTGCAGGTCCAGCGGTCCGTTGGAGCAAACGCCTCGGTGGGCCAGACCTATCGCGTTATCGTTCTTCGCGAGCAAGCTCGGCTCCTACAGGTCCAGCGGTCCGTTGGAGCGAGGCTTGCCCGCGAACCAAGCGCCTCAGTGCACCAGACCCACCGCGTTATCGTTCTTCGCGGGCAAGCCTCGCTCTAACAGGTGGAGTTGTTAACAATCCCTGTTAGCCAGTCTGTGGATAACATGTTCGCTTATCCCCCAACCCCTTCAAATCCGCTACCTCCAGCGCACTGATCGAAATTTGACCAACCTAAACCCTTGAATTACCGAGCATCCTTCTGTGGATAAACATCCGGCACTCATCCACAGTTGCCCACAAAGTCTGTTGGCGCTTCTGTGGACAAGTTGTTCGCTAACCTCTGTACGCCTTTAAATATATGGCCTACAGGCATTTGTACAAAAAACAGTCAATCACCGTCAAATAAGCAACATCCCTGTTTGTCCACCGCTAAATACGGCCTTTTCAGCAGTTTTCCACAGATGAGACGCTAATCCAGCAAAGTTGCCCCCAAACTCTGTTGGCGCTTCTGTGGATAAGGTGTTTGCGGTCCTCTGCAGGCCTTTAGATTCGTGGCCTTTCAAGTATTGATCAAATAATAGGCAATACCTGCCCAGAAGTGACAATCTGGATAAGTCACGGTTTTTTATTGGGTTTTTTGGCGCTTCAGGCGGGTTTCCCACAAGGGCTGTGGGCTGTTCTGTGGATAAGTTGTTGGTATCTTCATATAACGTGTGGGAGCGAGCTTGCTCGCGAAAAAACATTGCGTCGGCACATTAATTTGAGCCTCAACGCCGCCTTCGCAAGCAAGCTTGCTCCCACTGGGCCTATCAGATTTACCTTACTCGTGATTAACCGCCACACCCTTCAGATACGGCGCCGGTTCAGCGCCGAGGTTTTCCAGCATGCGGGCGCTGTACCAGTCGATGAAGTTGACCACGCCGAACTCGTAGGTCTTGGAGTACGGGCCTGGCTGGTACGCGGTGGAGTTGATGCCGCGCTGGTTTTCTTCGGCCAGACGACGGTCCTGGTCGTTGGTGGCGTCCCAGACTTGCCGCAGACGCGCGACGTCGTAGTCAACGCCTTCCACGGCGTCCTTGTGCACCAGCCACTTGGTGGTGACCATGGTTTCCTGAGCGCTGATCGGCCACACGGTAAACACGATGACGTGGTCGCCCATGCAGTGGTTCCAGGCGTGCGGCAGGTGCAGGATGCGCATCGAACCCAGATCCGGGTTCTTGATCCGGCCCATGAGTTTCTTGCTGCCTTGCTTGCCATCCATGGTCATGGACACGGTGCCTTTGAGCAGAGGCATGCGCACGATACGGTTACGCAGGCCGAAGCTGGCATGAGCATAAGGAATCTGTTCGGCATCCCAGGCAGCGGCCGACTCGGCGACGTGGTCCTTGAACGACTGCGTGGCGCGCGGATCGGTGACGTCATCCCATTCCAGCAGCGTGTTCAGCAATTCCGGGTGCGACGCGTTGCAGTGGTAGCACTCGCGGTTGTTTTCCAGCACCAGCTTCCAGTTGGCCTTTTCCATCAAAGTGGTTTGCACCGCCACCTTGGTGTTTTCCATGTCGTAGGGTTCCATATAGTGCTTGAGCGTCTGCAGGAACTCGTCGATGGCCGGTGGATTTGCTGCCAGGCTGATGAAGATGTAGCCGCCTGCGGTCTTGACATTGATCGGCTTGAGACCGAAGTTTTTCATGTCGAAATCGTCGCCCATCTCGCTGCCGGCGTACAACAGACGGCCGTCCAGTTCGTAGGTCCACTGGTGATACGGGCACACCAGCTTGGCGACCTTGCCTTTCTCGCCGGTACACAGCCGCGAGCCGCGATGGCGGCAGACGTTGTGGAACGCATTCACCACACCATCGGGGCCGCGCACGATCAGCACCGGGTTCTTGCCGATCTGCAGCGTCAGGTAGTTGCCCTTGGCCGGGATCTCGCAGGTCATGCCTGCAATCAGCCATTCCTTGTGAAAGATTTCCTGCATGTCGATTTCATGCAGCCGCTCATCACTGTAGAAAGGCTGCGGCAGCGAATACGTGCGCTCGCGATTCTGCAGCATCTCGGCGGTGGCCTTACGTGCGGGTTCCAGCGGATCGCCCAAGCTCAAGGTTGCGGTGACGTCCATCGTTGAAGTCCTCATGACCGTGTCTTCTAACGGTCGGCGAATGTGGCTGATACGGTTCTTTGCAACGGTTTGCACGCAAGGCGACGATTGTTTTATCGCTCATGCTCAAGAATAGTTTTTTCGGTAACTATTGAGTGGCGAGTGTGGAGTTCGGCGCAGACTCGGCCTTATCCATGGGCGACATGGCCGAATCCGTTCCCGACGCGCGAACCCCGGTAGCGTGGGGCTGGTCGCGATAAGTACGCCGATGTCGCTGATAGGTAAGTGGGCTGTCTGCGCCTTACGCAGAATTCGCATCATGAGGCCGACAGTCGGCCGTGGAGATTCAGCATGTCCCAAAGCTTCCTCAGCCCGGTAAATACCCAGACATGGGCCAACGGCCGTCACCTGGTTCGCGTCGTCAAAGTGATTCAGGAAACCTGGGACGTGCGCACTTTCTGCTTCATGGCCGACCAGCCGATCCTGTTCTTCTTCAAGCCCGGCCAGTTCGTGACCCTGGAGCTGGAAATCGACGGCGTGCCGGTGATGCGTTCGTACACCATTTCCAGTTCGCCCTCGGTGCCTTACAGCTTCTCGATCACCATCAAGCGCGTGCCCGGCGGCAAGGTTTCCAACTGGTTGCACGACACGCTGCATGAAGGCCAGGAACTGGCCGTTCACGGGCCGGTGGGCCTGTTCAACGCCATCGACTTCCCGAACCCGAAGATTCTCTACCTCAGCGGCGGCGTCGGCATCACGCCGGTGATGTCTATGGCGCGCTGGTTCTACGACACCAACGCCAACGTCGACATGGTGTTCGTGCACAGCGCGCGCTCGCCAAAGGACATCATTTATCACCGCGAGCTGGAACACATGGCGTCGCGGATCGACAACTTCAGCCTGCACCTGGTCTGCGAAAAACATGGCCTGGGTGAACCCTGGGCCGGTTATCGCGGCTATCTGAACCAGAAGATGCTGGAGCTGATGGCGCCGGACTTCCTCGAACGCGAAGTGTTCTGCTGCGGACCGACGCCGTACATGAACGCAGTCAAGCGTCTGCTGGAGAGCAACGGCTTCAACATGGCGCAGTACCACGAGGAATCCTTCGGCCAGACGCCGCCGGAAGCCCGCGCCGACGCCGTGGAACAAGCGGAAATCGCCGCCGACGCCCCAGAAGTCGATGCCTCGGAACTGCATCAGGTGGAATTCACCGACACCGGCAAGAGCATCCGCGTGGCACCGGGCGAAACCGTCCACGCCGCAGCCGCCAAGCTCGGTCTGATGATCCCCAAAGCCTGCGGCATGGGCATCTGCGGCACCTGTAAGGTGATGAAGCTGAGCGGCGAAGTGGAAATGGAACACAACGGCGGCATCACCGACGAGGATGTCGAAGAAGGCTACATCCTGTCCTGCTGCAGCGTGCCCAAGGGTGATGTGCGGATCGAGTATTGATCGCCTGAGGCGATTAATACCGTAGGACCGGCTTTAGCCGGGAGGGCAGCGGCTCCAACAACGCACATGCGGCGTATGGAATGGTCATCTCCCGGCTAAAGCCGGTCCTACGGGATTGCGGTGTATCCCTACAAACTAAACCGCGCAACCATGCTGTTCAGATCAATCGCCAGGCGCGTCAGCTCGCCGCTGGCCGCGCTGGTCTGGTTGGCGCCGTCTGAGGACTGGGCCGACAGGTCGCGGATGTTGACCAGGTTGCGATCCACTTCCCGTGCAACCTGTGCCTGTTCTTCCGCTGCGCTGGCGATGACCAGATTGCGTTCGTTGATTTCGACGATGGCGGTGTTAATGGTGTCCAGCGCCAGGCCTGCGCCTTTGGCGATGTTCAAGGTCGACTCGGCGCGTTCGGTGCTGTTGCGCATCGAGTTGACCGCTTGTTCGGTGCCGCCCTGAATGCTGCCGATCATCCGTTCGATTTCGCTGGTGGACTGCTGTGTGCGATGGGCAAGCGCCCGCACTTCATCGGCAACCACCGCAAACCCACGCCCGGCTTCACCGGCCCTTGCGGCCTCGATCGCCGCGTTAAGCGCGAGCAAGTTGGTCTGATCCGCAAGACCGCGAATCACGTCCAGCACCTTGCCGATATCCCGGGATTCGTTGGCCAGGTTGCCGATCAAATCCGCAGTGCTCTGCACGTCGCCGCTCATGCGCTCGATGGCGCTGACCGTTTCCATAACCAGATCACGACCATCGCCCGCTGAAGTGGTCGCGCTTTTCGATGCATCAGAGGTGCTGATTGCATTGCGCGCAACTTCTTCCACGGCGCTGGTCATTTCATTGACCGCAGTGGCCGCCTGCTCGATTTCGTTGTTCTGTTGCGTCAGGCCGCGCGCGCTTTCATCGGTGACGGCGTTGAGTTCTTCAGCCGCAGACGCCAGCTGCGTCGCGGAGCCGGAAATATGCATCAATGTGTCGCGCAATTTTTCCTGCATTTTCTGCATCGCCGCCAACAAGCGACCGGCTTCGTCCGTACCGTCGACTTTGATCGGGCGAGTCAGATTGCCTTCAGCGATAGTTTCCGCAGCTTCAAGCGCAGCAGCGATTGGCTGAGTAATGCTCTTGGTCAGCAGCCAGGCGAACAGGATGGTCAGAATCGTGGCGACGATCAGCAGAGCGACGACCAGATTGAATGCCGAGGAGTATTCGTCGGCGGCAGCCTTGTTGGTGACACTCAATTGTTTGCTGTTGAGGTCGGACAGTTTGCCCAGGACCACATTCATCTTGTCCGAGTTGGCGGCGGATTCGCCATTGAGCAGCCTGGCCATCTCCTCGACATTGCCCGCACGGCTAAAGCCAATGATGCGTGCTTCAATCTGGCGGGACTCGCCCAGCAGCTGAACAAACTCGGTGTAGGCTGCCCGCTCTTCAGGGGACGAGATCAATTTTTCATAGACCACCTGGGCATCGCTAATCTGCTTGTTGCGCGTGGCAAACAGGTCGATGGTCTTTTCCTGAACATCCGCCTCGCGATTGGTGAGCAGACGATAGGACAGAACCCGCATGCGGATACCCGTCACAGTGAGTCCGTTCAGGCTCTGGATGCTAGGGACGCTGTCTTGCGCGACCTGATCCCCAGCGTCACGAATCTTGCTCATTTGCGTCAGCGCGAAGATACCGAGGATCAACATCAGCGCACCGATAAAGGCGAACCCGAGGAATGCCCGTGAGGCTATGTTCATGTTACGTAAGGACATAATGTTTCCAGAAGTGGCGGCGCATTCCTTGCGAGCGAAAGAACAAATTTAGCGGATTGCCATGCCTATCGGTCGCGGCGCCAAAGACTTGAGGCGCCCGGATAAAAGGAGCTGCGGCGTAAGGTCACAACCACGCTGGAGGAATGGCAAAAGGTGCCGGTCTGACGAGTAGCCGGAACCAGATCGCCAAACGACAGTCAACAAGGGTCCTTATGCGTTTACCTCGTTGAGGAGGCTCGCGCGCTGAAGTACCGGTATTTAAAGGGCCGACTGTCCTGATAAAGCCTGGCATGCGCAGTGACTTTTCTTTATCGTGTGCGCCCGTTGAAATTAGCTAGAGAATTCAAAATGTTGGAAGCATCCCTGAGCCAATTGGAACAACTTGTAGGAGACCTGGTGCAACAGAACCAGCAACTGCAAAACACGAACGCGCAGCTCAGCGCCGAACTGGCTCAAGCCAAGGATGACAACGACAGTCTGCAACTGAGCCTGATGGAGCAGGAAGAAAAGCAAGGCGCCACTGCCGCTCGTATTCAGGCGTTGGTTGACCGCGCGACCAGCGCCAGCGCCGTCAGCGCATGAGTACTCAAGGAAACGGGGTGACGGTCGTTTCGATTATGGGTAACGACTACTCGATCAAGGCACCGGCCGGGGAAGAACAAACCCTGTTGCAGGCAACGGCCATGCTCAAGGCTTCATTGATCGACACCAAGCGTAAATACCCAAGCCTGATCGGCGACCGCCTGCTGGTCCTGGCCGCGCTGAACCTGTGCTCGCAGCAGGTCGAACTGAAAAAGCAGCACCAGGTCGAGCTCGACCGCTGCCAACAGCAGATCGACGCGACGGTGGAAGTGATTTCCAAGACCATCGCGCAGAGCTGATTGACTGCCTGTTGGAGCGAGGCTTGCCCGCGAAGAACGATATTGCGGTATGCCTGCCACACCGCGGTGATCTGATTCGCGGGCAAGCCTCGCTCCAACGGATTGCATTCCAATTCAGTCGGCTATAGCGACTGTTTACGCCCCCATCACCAACCGAATATCCGCCGCCAGTTCGCGCACGCGGTCTTCTTCGGTGTCCCACGAACACATGAAACGTGCGCCGCCGCTGCCAATGAAGGTATAGAAACGCCAGCCCTTGGCGGTCAGTGCCGCGATGGCCGGTTCCGACAATTGCAGGAACACGCCGTTGGCCTGCACCGGGAACATCAGCTCCACGCCGGGAATATCCTTGACCAGTTCAGCCAGCAACTGCGCGCAGTGGTTGGCGTGCCGTGCGTGCTTGAGCCAGGCGTCGTTTTCCAGCAAGCCGACCCAGGGCGCAGACAGGAAGCGCATTTTCGACGCCAGTTGCCCGGCCTGTTTGCAGCGATAGTCGAAATCTTCGGCCAGGTCATGGTTGAAGAACAGAATCGCCTCGCCCACCGCCATGCCGTTCTTGGTGCCGCCAAAGCACAACACGTCGATCCCGGATTTCCAGGTCAGCTCGGCTGGCGAACAATCGAGGAAAGCGCAGGCATTGGAAAAGCGCGCACCGTCCATGTGCAGGTTCAGGTTCAGCTCTTTGCAGGTGGCGCTGATCGCCTTGAGTTCTTCAGGCTGATAGACGCTGCCGACTTCCGTGGCCTGGGTCAGCGTCACGACACGCGGTTTGGGGTAATGAATGTCCTGGCGCTTGAGGGCGACTTCGCGGATCGATTCCGGGGTCAACTTGCCGTTTTCGGTGCGCGCGGTCAGCAGCTTGGAGCCGTTGGAGAAAAACTCCGGCGCGCCACATTCGTCGGTCTCGACGTGAGCAGTTTCCGAACAGATAACGCTGTGATAGCTCTGGCACAACGATGATAGCGCCAGGGAATTGGCTGCCGTACCGTTGAAGGCGAAAAACACTTCACAGTCGGTTTCGAACAATTTGCGGAAATCATCCGAAGCGCGGGCGGTCCATTGGTCATCGCCGTATGCGCGTTGGTGGCCGTGGTTGGCCAGTTCCATGGCAGCCCATGCCTCGGGGCAGATGCCCGAATAGTTGTCACTGGCAAACTGCTGGCTTTTATCGGTCATGGCCGGTTCCTTGTCATTGATTATGGTGCGCACTGTAGCGAAGATCGCAGCCTTTGGTCATGTGTTGTCGTGTTGCAAAGTAACCTCGTTGGAGCGAGGCTTGCCCGCGAACCAGTCGCTGCGGTGGCGCAGGAATACCGCGTCAACGTTCTTCGCGGGCAAGCCTCGCTCCAACAGGCCCGGATGAAACGTTAACCAACCTGGAGCGCTATGGATCTGTCGAACCCGCCTTACCTGCCCGGACGCGACAAGGCGCTGGACCTGCTCAAGTGGCTGGCGATGTTGAGCATGGTGCTCGATCACCTGCGCTACGTCGGCTGGTCGGTGAATGTTCTGTACGTGCCGGGGCGCTTCGCCTTTCCGTGGTTTTGCCTGGCGATTGCCGTCAATCTGGGGCGCAAGACCGCGCTGTTCCCCGATCCAAAAGTGCAGTGGCGCTATCTGGCCTGGCTGCTGCTGTTCGCCGGACTTTCCGAAATTCCTTATCGGCTGTTCATGCACGATGCCGACACGCTGAACGTGCTGCCGACCTTGCTGCTCGGCTTGCTGATTGCTCAAGGCTGGCGCCATCCGCTGCCGATCACCCGGGTGCTGGCGATTGCCGCGCTGCTGGTCGCGGCCGTTTTGCAGCAGCAACTGATGTTCGGCTTTTTCGGCGTGCTGCTGCCGGTGAGTTTTCTACTGGCGCTGCGCCGCCCGCTGTGGTTCGCGGCGCTGCCCGGCGCGGTCTGCCTGGCGGGCAATGCCTGGCCGCAGATGTTCGCGGGCGCGGCGTGGGGCGATCCGATTTCCATTGGGTCGATGATCGCCTGCCTGATCGCGCCGTTATTGGGTTTGGCGTTGCTGCGTCGGCGATTACCTTTTCCGGTCAAACCCATGCGTCGCTGGGCCTATGCGATTTATCCGCTGCATTTTCTGTTGTTGTTGGGGTTAAGGCAGTTGCTACTCCTGTAGGACCGGCTTCAGCCGGGAGGGCATCATCTGCATCCGCGCACAACTTGACGGCGAATGCGGCTCGCGGCTGAAGCCGCTCCTACGGCGGTGTCCGGCGAAAATCCGTCGGATTTGGCTCCTGCTGCCGGATATAAATTTTGTAGACAAAACGCCATCAGCGCCTTTATCTTCCGCACAGGCCACCGCATGTGGCCAACGTCGCTCGGACGGTTCCGGGCGCTTACGTCTTCAGAGGCCTCCATGGCAGACTTACCTTCGCCGCGCCGTTTTGCGCGCATCGATCGACTCCCCCCGTACGTATTCAACATCACCGCCGAGCTGAAAATGGCCGCTCGCCGCCGTGGTGAAGACATCATCGACTTGAGCATGGGCAACCCCGACGGGCCGACCCCACCGCATATCGTCGAAAAACTGGTCACCGTTGCCCAACGTGAAGACACTCACGGCTACTCGACTTCGCGTGGCATTCCGCGTCTGCGTCGGGCGATTTCCAACTGGTACAAAAAACGCTACGACGTCGATATCGACCCGGAAGACGAAGCCATCGTCACCATCGGCTCGAAAGAGGGCCTGGCGCATTTGATGCTGGCGACCCTGGATCAAGGCGACACGGTGCTGGTGCCGAATCCAAGCTATCCGATTCATATCTACGGCGCGGTCATTGCCGGTGCTCAGGTCCGTTCGGTGCCGCTGATTCCAGGTGTGGACTTCTTTGCCGAGCTGGAAAAAGCCATCCGCGGCTCGATCCCCAAGCCGAAAATGATGATCCTCGGCTTTCCGTCCAACCCTACCGCGCAGTGCGTCGAGCTGGATTTCTTCGAGCGCGTCGTGGCGCTGGCCAAGCAATACGACGTGCTGGTGGTTCACGATCTGGCCTACGCCGACATCGTCTACGACGGCTGGAAAGCCCCGTCGATCATGCAGGTGCCCGGCGCCAAGGACATCGCGGTGGAGTTTTTCACCCTGTCCAAGAGCTACAACATGGCGGGCTGGCGCATCGGTTTCATGGTCGGCAACGCGGAACTGGTCAACGCCCTGGCGCGGATCAAGAGTTATCACGACTACGGCACCTTCACCCCGCTGCAAGTGGCGGCCATTGCGGCGCTTGAAGGCGACCAGCAATGCGTGCTGGACATCGCCGAGCAATACCGTCAACGCCGCAACGTGCTGGTCAAAGGCCTGCATGAATTAGGCTGGATGGTGGAGAACCCGAAAGCCTCGATGTACGTGTGGGCCAAGATTCCTCCGGCTTACGCGCACCTTGGTTCACTGGAATTCGCCAAGAAGCTGCTGGCCGAGGCGAAGGTCTGCGTGTCGCCGGGTGTCGGTTTTGGTGAATACGGCGACGATCACGTGCGCTTCGCCCTGATCGAAAACCAGGACCGCATCCGCCAGGCCGTACGCGGTATTCGCGGGATGTTCCGGGTCGATGGGCAGTTGCCGGGTAAATCTGTCTGATTGCGACATGATGTGACCAAAATCCTCCGATTATCACGGGGGATTTTTTTTGCCTGAGCGAATGCGATTTCCGTAGGAGCGGCTTTAGCCGCGAGGGCGCGCTCCCGGCTGAAGCCGGTCCTACAAGCTCTATTTATCCCTCCCCGCCAACCCATGTCGTAAACGCACCTTTGCGTGGCGTCCGTAGGCATTTGGCGTCTTTGGTCCGGCCCTACCATCGCATCAAAGGGCACTGTCTTCAGACTGCGGCCCTACCCTCATAAGTCAGGCGCCACGCCGCCGCTGGGAGAACCGCGATGTTCAGCAAGAATGACCAAATCCAAGGCTATGACGATGCACTGTTGGCGGCGATCAATGCCGAGGAGCAACGTCAGGAAGATCACATCGAACTGATCGCGTCGGAGAACTACACCAGCCAGCGAGTGATGGAAGCCCAGGGCAGCGGTCTGACCAACAAATACGCCGAAGGTTATCCGGGCAAGCGCTACTACGGTGGCTGCGAGCACGTCGATAAAGTTGAAATGCTCGCCATCGAGCGCGCCAAGCAACTGTTCGGTGCCGATTACGCCAACGTCCAGCCGCATTCCGGCAGTTCGGCCAACGCTGCTGTTTATCTGGCGCTGCTGCAAGCTGGCGACACCGTGCTGGGCATGAGCCTCGCTCACGGTGGTCATTTGACCCACGGCGCGAAAGTCAGCTTTTCCGGCAAGCTCTACAACGCGGTGCAATACGGCATCGACACCACCACCGGCCTGATCGATTACGACGAAGTCGAGCGCATCGCCGTTGAATGCCAGCCAAAAATGATCATCGCCGGTTTCTCGGCCTACTCGAAAACCCTGGATTTCCCACGTTTCCGCGCCATCGCCGACAAAGTGGGCGCTTACCTGTTCGTCGACATGGCCCACGTGGCTGGTCTGGTTGCTGCTGGCCTGTACCCGAATCCGCTGCCGTATGCCGACGTCGTGACCACCACCACACACAAGACCCTGCGCGGTCCACGTGGCGGCTTGATCCTGGCCAAGGCCAACGAAGAGATCGAGAAAAAACTCAATTCCGCTGTTTTCCCAGGCGGCCAGGGCGGCCCGCTGATGCACGTGATCGCCGCCAAGGCCGTGTGCTTCAAGGAAGCCATGGAGCCCGGCTTCAAGGCTTACCAACAGCAAGTCATCGACAACGCTCAGGCGATGGCGCAAGTGTTCATCGACCGTGGCTTTGACGTGGTTTCCGGTGGCACCGACAACCATTTGTTCCTGGTCAGCCTGATTCGTCAGGGCCTGACCGGTAAAGACGCCGACGCGGCGCTGGGTCGTGCGCACATCACCGTGAACAAGAACTCTGTCCCCAACGATCCACAATCACCGTTCGTGACCTCGGGCCTGCGTATCGGCACGCCAGCGGTCACCACGCGCGGCTTCAAAGTGACCCAATGCGTCGAGCTGGCTGGCTGGATCTGCGACATCCTCGACAATCTCGGCGACGCCGATGTCGAGGCCAACGTTGCCAGTCAGGTTGCAGCACTGTGCACCGATTTCCCGGTTTATCGCTGAGTCAGGAGTAGTCACTCATGCAGCATTACTCAGGCTTCGGCCTTCTGAAACACTCCCTCAGCCACCACGAAAACTGGCAGCGCATGTGGCGCACGCCGACCCCGAAAAAAGTCTACGACGTGGTTATCGTCGGCGGCGGCGGGCACGGTCTGGCCACGGCTTATTACCTGGCTAAAGAGCACGGCATCACTAACGTGGCCGTGGTCGAGAAAGGCTGGCTGGGCGGCGGCAACACGGCGCGCAACACCACCATCGTGCGTTCCAACTATCTTTGGGATGAATCCGCGCACCTGTACGAACACGCGATGAAACTGTGGGAAGGCCTGTCCCAGGACCTGAACTACAACGTGATGTTCTCCCAGCGCGGCGTCTACAACCTGTGTCACACCTTGCAGGACATGCGTGATTCCGAGCGTCGGGTCAGCGCCAACCGCCTCAATGGCGTGGACGGCGAATTACTCAACGGCAAACAGGTCGCGGACGAAATCCCGTACCTGGACTGCTCGAAAAACACCCGTTACCCGATCATCGGCGCAACCGTACAGCGGCGCGGCGGCGTGGCCCGTCACGACGCCGTGGCCTGGGGCTTTGCCCGTGCCGCCGATGCCTTGGGCGTGGACTTGATCCAGCAGACCGAAGTGATCGGCTTCCGCAAGGAAAACGGCGTGTGTGTCGGCGTGGAAACCAATAAAGGCTTCATCGGCGCCAAGCGCGTCGGCGTGGTCACCGCCGGTAACTCCGGGCACATGGCGAAACTGGCGGGCTTCCGCCTGCCAATCGAATCCCACCCGCTGCAAGCGCTGGTGTCCGAGCCGATCAAGCCGATTATCGACAGCGTGATCATGTCCAACGCCGTACACGGCTACATCAGCCAGTCCGACAAGGGCGACCTGGTGATCGGCGCCGGTATCGACGGCTACAACGGCTACGGCCAGCGCGGCTCTTATCCGGTGATCGAACACACCGTCCAGGCCATCGTCGAGATGTTCCCGGTACTGTCCCGTGTACGCATGAACCGTCAGTGGGGCGGCATCGTCGACACCACGCCGGACGCTTGCCCGATCATTTCCAAAACACCAGTGCCGAACATGTTCTTCAACTGCGGTTGGGGCACCGGCGGCTTCAAGGCCACGCCGGGCTCGGGCAACGTGTTTGCCGCCAGCCTCGCCAAAGGCGAAATGCACCCGTTGGCAAAACCTTTTTCCATCGACCGTTTCCACAACGGCGCTCTTATTGACGAACACGGCGCAGCCGCGGTCGCCCACTAACAGGAGAGTTTTCCTTATGTTGCATATCTTCTGTCCTCACTGTGGCGAACTGCGCTCCGAAGAGGAATTCCACGCATCCGGTCAGGCGCACATTCCGCGTCCGCTGGATCCGGGCGCCTGCACCGACGAGCAATGGGGCGACTACATGTTCTTCCGCGATAACCCGCGCGGACTGCATCACGAACTGTGGATTCACGCCGCCGGTTGCCGCCAGTACTTCAACGCTACCCGCGACACCGTTACTTACGAAATTCTCGAAACCTACCCGATTGGCGCCAAGCCCCAGTTCACTAACAAGGCATTCGGCAACCAGGCAGCCAGCGGCGAGGGAGACAAGGTATGAGCCAGACTAACCGACTGCCCAACGGCGGCCGCATCGACCGCAGCAAGGTGCTGAATTTCACCTTCAACGGCCAGACCTACCAAGGCTTCGAAGGCGACACGCTGGCCGCTGCATTGCTGGCCAACGGCGTTGATATCATCGGCCGCAGCTTCAAGTATTCCCGTCCGCGCGGCATCTTCGCAGCCGGTTCCGAAGAGCCGAACGCGGTGCTGCAAATCGGCGCGACCGAAGCGACGCAAATCCCCAACGTGCGCGCCACGCAACAGGCGTTGTATTCGGGCCTCGTCGCGACCAGCACCAACGGCTGGCCGAGCGTCAACAATGACGTGATGGGGATTCTCGGCAAGGTCGGCGGCAAGCTGATGCCGCCGGGTTTCTACTACAAAACCTTCATGTACCCGCAATCGTTCTGGATGACTTACGAGAAGTACATTCGTAAGGCTGCCGGCCTCGGTCGCTCGCCGACTGAAAACGATCCGGACACCTACGACGCCATGAACCAGCACTGCGACGTGCTGATCGTCGGCGCTGGCCCTGCGGGTCTCGCTGCGGCCCTGGCTGCCGCGCGCAGCGGCGCACGGGTGATTCTCGCCGATGAACAGGAAGAGTTCGGCGGCAGCCTGCTGGACACTCGCGAAAGCCTCGACGGCAAACCTGCCACTGAATGGGTCGCGACGGTTATCGCCGAGCTTAAAGGCCTGAAGAACGTGGTGCTGCTGCCACGCGCCACGGTCAACGGCTACCACGACCATAATTTCCTGACCATTCACGAACGCCTCACCGATCACCTCGGCGACCGCGCGCCAATCGGCCAGGTGCGTCAGCGCATGCACCGTGTGCGTGCCAAGCGCGTGGTGTTGGCGTCCGGTACTCACGAACGTCCGCTGGTTTACGGCAACAACGACGTGCCGGGCAACATGCTGGCGGGCGCGGTTTCCACTTATGTACGCCGTTACGGCGTGGCGCCGGGCAAGAAACTGGTGCTGTCCACCAACAACGATCACGCGTACCGCGTCGCTCTGGACTGGCTCGACGCCAGCCTGCAAGTGGTGGCGATTGCCGATGCCCGTCACAACCCACGTGGCGCGCTGGTTGAAGAAGCCCGCGCCAAAGGCATTCGCATCCTGACCGGCAGCGCCGTGATCGAAGCGCGCGGCAGCAAGCATGTTACGGCAGCGCGCATTGCCGCCATCGACGTCAAAGCCCATCGCGTCACCAGCCCTGGCGAATGGCTCGATTGCGATCTGGTCGCCAGCTCCGGCGGCTACAGCCCAATCGTCCACCTCGCTTCACACTTGGGCGGCAAGCCGGTCTGGCGTGAAGACATCCTCGGTTTCGTACCGGGTGAAGCACCGCAAAAACGCGTCTGCGTCGGTGGTGTGAACGGTGTTTACGCACTCGGCGACGCACTGGCCGATGGTTTCGAAGGTGGCGTGCGCGCCGCCAGCGAAGCCGGGTTCAAAGCAGTCGAAGGCGTCTTGCCAAAAGCCCTGAGCCGCGCGGAAGAGCCGACGCTGGCGCTGTTCCAGGTGCCGCATGACAAAACCACCGCTCGCGCGCCGAAGCAATTCGTCGACCTGCAAAACGACGTTACCGCTGCCGCCATCGAACTGGCAACCCGCGAAGGCTTCGAGTCGGTCGAGCACGTCAAGCGCTACACCGCGCTGGGCTTCGGTACCGATCAGGGCAAGCTGGGCAACGTCAACGGCCTGGCCATCGCCGCCCGCTCGCTGAACGTGACCATCCCGGAAATGGGCACCACCATGTTCCGCCCGAACTACACGCCGGTGACGTTCGGCGCTGTGGCCGGTCGTCACTGCGGGCACATTTTCGAGCCGGTTCGCTTCACTGCGCTGCACGCCTGGCACGTCAAGAACGGCGCCGAGTTTGAAGACGTCGGCCAATGGAAACGCCCTTGGTACTTCCCGAAAAAAGGTGAAGACATCCATGCCGCCGTTGGCCGCGAATGCAAAGCCGTGCGCGACAGCGTCGGCCTGCTGGATGCCTCGACCCTCGGCAAGATCGACATTCAAGGCCCGGATGCCCGCGAGTTCCTCAACCGCATCTACAGCAACGCCTGGACCAAGCTCGATGTGGGCAAGGCGCGTTACGGCCTGATGTGTAAGGAAGACGGCATGGTCTTCGACGACGGTGTTACCGCCTGTGTCGCCGACAACCATTTCATCATGACCACCACCACTGGCGGCGCGGCACGCGTACTGCAATGGCTGGAAATCTATCAGCAGACCGAATGGCCTGACCTGAAGGTCTATTTCACTTCCGTGACCGACCATTGGGCGACCATGACCCTGTCCGGGCCGAACAGCCGCAAGCTGCTCAGCGAAGTGACCGACATCGATCTGGACCGTGATGCATTCCCGTTCATGACCTGGAAGGAAGGTCTGGTGGGCGGCGTTCCGGCGCGGGTGTTCCGCATCTCGTTCACCGGCGAGCTGTCGTACGAAGTCAACGTCCAGGCCGACTACGCCATGGGCGTACTGGAAAAAATCGTCGAAGCCGGCAAGCAGTACAACCTGACGCCGTACGGCACCGAAACCATGCACGTGCTGCGCGCCGAGAAGGGTTTCATCATCGTCGGCCAGGACACTGACGGCTCGATGACCCCGGACGACCTGAACATGGGCTGGTGTGTCGGTCGTACCAAACCGTTCTCGTGGCTCGGCTGGCGCGGCATGAATCGCGAAGATTGCGTGCGCGAACAGCGCAAGCAGCTGGTCGGCCTGAAACCGGTCGATCCGACCAAATGGCTGCCCGAAGGCGCGCAACTGGTGTTCGACACCAAGCAAGCGATCCCGATGCAGATGGTCGGCCACGTGACGTCGAGCTACGCGGTGTCTTCGCTGGGTTATTCGTTCGCCATGGGCGTGGTCAAAGGCGGCTTGAAGCGCATGGGCGAACGGGTGTTCGCACCGTTGGCGGACGGCAGCTTCATCGAAGCCGAAATCGTGTCTTCGGTGTTCTTCGATCCGAAGGGTGAGCAGCAGAACGTGGAGTGACTGCATCTCCTCTCGCGGCTAAAGCCGCTCCTACGGGGAATGGAAACGGATTCCGTAGGAGCGGCTTCAGCCGCGAGGCAGCGAGGCCGCCGAAGTTACGTCCAATGAAACAACAGAATTCAGGAACAGGTGCTCTATGACCACAGCCAACGTTTACCAGCAGCGGCCAACGACCGGCGAAAAAGCCGAGTCACCGCTGTTTCATGCCGATCTCAACAAGCTGGTCGGTAAAGGTCGCGCCAACCCTGGCGTGCTCCTGCGCGAGAAGAAACTGCTCGGCCATCTGACGATTCGTGGCGATGCCCATGATCCGGCGTTCGCTGCTGGAGTGGCGACCGCCAGCGGCATGGAACTGCCCAAGGCCTTGACCGTGGTCATCAACGGCGAAAGCTCGCTGCAATGGCTCGGCCCGGATGAATGGCTGCTGATCGTGCCCAGCGGTGAAGAGTTTGCAGCCGAACAGAAGCTGCGCGCAGCGCTGACCGGTTTGCACATTGCCATTGTCAACGTCAGCGGTGGCCAGTCGATCCTTGAACTGACCGGCTCGAAAGTCCGCGAAGTGCTGATGAAATCCACCAGCTACGACGTTCACCCGGACAACTTCCCGGTGGGCAAGGCCGTCGGCACCGTGTTCGCCAAATCGCAACTGGTCATCCGCCGTACGGGCGAGGAAACCTGGGAACTGCTGATCCGCCGCAGCTTCGCTGATTACTGGTGGATGTGGTTGCAGGATGCCAGTGCCGAGTATGGCTTGAGCATTCAGGCCTGATACACCTCGCGGCTCTCGCGGCTAAAGCCGCTCCTACAGGCGATGCGCATGTTCCAGTACGCCCGTAGGAGCGGCTTCAGCCGCGAGCAGCGACGACACATTTCCAACAAGGATTAACCAATGAGCCGCGCCCCCGACACATGGATTCTGACTGCCGACTGCCCAAGCGTGCTGGGCACGGTGGACGCGGTGACCCGCTATCTGTTCGAGCAGGGCTGCTACGTGACCGAGCACCACTCCTTCGATGATCGGCTCTCCAGCCGCTTCTTCATTCGCGTGGAATTCCGTCAGCCCGATGGTTTTGACGAACAGGGCTTTCGCGCCGGTCTGGCCGAACGCGGGCAAGCGTTCGGCATGATCTTCGAGCTGACCGCGCCGAACTACCGCCCGAAAGTGGTGATCATGGTGTCCAAGGCCGACCACTGCCTGAACGACCTGCTCTACCGCCAACGCATCGGCCAGTTGTCCATGGATGTGGTTGCCGTGGTGTCCAACCATCCGGATCTGGAGCCGTTGGCGCGCTGGCACGAAATTCCGTACTACCATTTCCCCCTGGATCCGAACGACAAGCCGGCGCAGGAAAGCAAAGTCTGGCAAGTGATCGAAGAGTCCGGCGCCGAGCTGGTGATTCTCGCCCGCTACATGCAAGTGCTGTCGCCGGACCTTTGCCGCAAGCTGGACGGCAAGGCGATCAACATTCATCACTCGCTGCTGCCGGGTTTCAAGGGCGCCAAACCGTACCATCAGGCCTACAACAAGGGCGTGAAACTGGTCGGCGCCACCGCCCATTACATCAACAACGATCTGGACGAAGGCCCGATCATTGCCCAGGGCGTCGAAGCGGTTGATCACAGCCATTACCCCGAAGACCTGATCGCCAAGGGCCGGGATATCGAAGGCCAGACCCTGGCCCGGGCGGTGGGATATCACATTGAAAGGCGCGTGTTTTTGAATGCCAACAGAACGGTAGTGCTGTAAACGCAATCCCCTGTAGGACCGGCTTTAGCCGGGAAGACGTCCTCCCGGCTAAAGCCGGTCCTACGGGATCGCAAACATCAATATCAAGCAAGCACCCCAGAGCAATCAGTGCGTTGCTGCTACACCGACAAAGCAACGCATTTCCCCGCGACATAACAACAAAATCGAGGTGAAAGCATGTCTGGCAATCGTGGTGTGGTGTATCTCGGCGCTGGCAAGGTCGAAGTACAGAAAATTGACTATCCAAAAATGCAGGATCCGCGCGGTCGCAAGATCGAGCATGGCGTCATCCTGCGCGTGGTCTCTACTAACATTTGCGGCTCGGACCAACACATGGTGCGCGGCCGTACAACCGCACAGACCGGCCTGGTGCTGGGGCATGAAATCACGGGTGAAGTGATCGAAAAAGGCACCGGCGTCGAGAACCTGAAAATCGGTGATCTGGTGTCGGTTCCTTTCAACGTGGCGTGCGGCCTGTGCCGTTCATGCAAGGAACAACACACCGGTGTCTGCCTGACGGTCAACCCGGCTCGCCCCGGCGGCGCCTATGGTTACGTCGATATGGGCGACTGGACCGGCGGCCAGGCGGAATACGTGCTGGTGCCGTATGCCGACTTCAACCTGTTGAAGCTGCCTGACCGTGACAGGGCCATGGAAAAAATTCGTGACCTGACTTGCCTGTCCGACATTCTGCCTACCGGTTATCACGGTGCCGTGACTGCCGGTGTAGGTCCGGGCAGTACGGTGTATATCGCGGGTGCAGGCCCGGTCGGCCTGGCCGCAGCTGCATCGGCGCGCCTGCTGGGCGCCGCAGTGGTCATCATCGGTGACGTCAATCCGGCCCGTCTGGTCCACGCCAAGGCTCAGGGTTTCGAAATTGCTGACCTGTCCCAGGACACCCCGCTGCACGAACAGATCGCCGCGCTGCTGGGCGAACCGGAAGTGGATTGCGCGGTTGACGCCGTAGGCTTTGAAGCCCGCGGCCATGGCCACGCAGGCGTGCAACATGAAGCTCCGGCAACCGTCCTCAACTCATTGATGGGCGTGGTCCGTGTGGCCGGCAAAATCGGCATTCCCGGCCTGTACGTCACCGAAGATCCAGGCGCTGTCGACGCTGCAGCAAAAATGGGCAGCCTGAGCATCCGCTTCGGCCTGGGCTGGGCCAAATCCCACAGCTTCCACACCGGCCAGACCCCGGTCATGAAGTACAACCGCCAACTGATGCAAGCCATCATGTGGGACCGCATCAAGATCGCAGACATCGTCGGTGTCGAAGTCATCAGCCTCGACGACGCTCCACGCGGTTACGGCGAGTTCGATGCCGGCGTGCCGAAGAAGTTTGTGATTGATCCGCATAAGTTGTTTAGTGCGGCGTAGGTTTTTGGCGAACAATTGGAGGAGGCTAAATGCCTCCTCCAGACGTTTAACTGTCAGGTGCTCCGAATATTCCGCAATACGCGCTCAAACTCTCCAGAAAGCTTGGGTCCAAAAAAGGGATCAGAAGAGACAGACGACAATGATCTTTCCAAATGTTTTGCAGAGGTTAGAGAGCTATTAGATGCTGCGGAGACCGTCTGAGCGTGGATATTAGAAACTGATGAAACTTCTAAACTGCTAGATTCCATACTGGTGAAAGGCGAATTGGCTATCCAAGACTGAGTGTTTTTGAACGCATCACGTCGGTCGATTGGAAGAGGCGCATGATTGGGACCGGTCTCGATATACGGACCAATTCCGGTATCTTTATGGGCTGGTTTCGGAAGTTGATATCTGGGTTTCGATGCTCGAGCCTTGGGAGCCAAGGTGCTATCAGAAGGCAAAGGCGAACGCCTAAAAAATACTTGTTCACCTCCCCCTAGAATTTTTAGTTCCCCCTGAATCATTTTTTTGAGCACAATTGGCTCACGTTGACGTCTGGCCATTAGCCCAACCCTTCTCAGAAGGGCCTTTATCAGCCAAGGCGTATGCCCAGTCGGATCCACCCTATTAACCGGATCCCCCACGCAATACGCATACGCATTCAACCCACCACCCCCAAACGGGCTCAAATTGTCCGGGCTGTTGAATCTCATCAATACCGGATTGAACGCCCGATACCCATTGCCCAATAAATAATGCCCGGTCACCGGATCAGGCTGTTCGCCGTTGAAGCCCGGCAGGTCCAGATGCGGCGGGCGAAAACCATAAGGCGAGTAGGTAAATGCTTGCCCCTGCGTAGCATCCAGGGCGTGTAGCACCGAGCGCTGTTGGTCGGTGCCGAGCAAGGCACAATCGGTGGTGCTGCCTTGGCGCTGCTGTCGTGCCAGTAAGTGATCCTCGGTCTGAAACACGGCGCGTTGTATCTCGCTCTGAATTTCCGTGGTCAGGCGACTCTTCTGATAGAAACGCTGAATGCTGTCTGATCCCGCAGGTGATACGGCGGCCAGACGATCCAGCGGGTCGTAAGCGTAAGTACACAGCACGACAGCGTTTGAAGAAGTCATGGCAACCAGTCCTTCCAATAGCGGTGGTTCAGTTTCAACCGCTTTTCACCCACTGCCTACCTAGCAGAACTACTAGGTTTTATAGGCGCTTGCGAGCAGTGCGAAGCTGTACAGACTGTGTGAAAACTACTGCGCTCGGCAATACTGCGTTAAAAACAGGCGGAAAATGCTCATTTAGAACACCTAGACTCCGCTTTTCCGCCTGTTTTTGCCTTGTCTTGCCTTNCGGCAATACTGCGTTAAAAACAGGCGGAAAATGCTCATTTAGAACACCTAGACTCCGCTTTTCCGCCTGTTTTTGCCTTGTCTTGCCTTGTCTTGCCTTCGCTCGTGACGTTTTCACACAGTCTGTGCAACAGCGGGTTTGCCTGACCCACCGCTTCGCGGCCGTCGTAACCTCCGAACGCTCCCACAGGATGAACTTCGCCCCAACAGACGAACGCAAGGAACATTCCCCCGGCCAACCCTGTCAAACACTTGTTTTTACCGGCTTGCCGGATTTTTTCCGTTTGAGGGGTTGTTTCAATGAAGATTTCACGCGGTGTAGCACTGGCATCGTTGATGGCTCTGGCCGCAAGTCCGGTGTTCGCCTTCAACCTGAACGACGCAGCCAATGCTGTCTCCAACGCCACCAATGGCAATCAAAAAGCGACCGCTGCGCCGGAAGCTGCCGGCCTGCTGAATGTGCTGGGCAGCAATCTGAATGTCACTCCGGAACAAGCCGTGGGCGGCACCGGTGCATTGTTGGGTCTGGCAAAGAACAAACTCGCCGGCAACGATTACAGCCAACTGACCAAATCGGTGCCGGGCCTGGATCAACTGGCCGGGACCAGCGCCTTGAACAGTCTGGGCAGCCTCAATGGGCTGGGCAATGTGTTGGGCGGTTCTGGCAACAGCGCCAGCAGTTCAATCCTTAATAGCGCTTTGGGCAACGTGCAAAGCATGGCTGACGTGAACAAGGCGTTCACCGCGCTGGGCATGGACAGTTCGATGGTCAGCCAGTTTGCCCCGCTGATTCTGCAATACCTCGGCCAGCAAGGCGCCGGTGGCTCTGCGCTGCAAAGTCTCGGCAGCCTGTGGGGCACCGGCAGCTGATTCAGTCTGCCAGCGCATCGCCCCGCAACAGGGCGATGCGCGCATCCTTGTCCAGCCACAGCTGGTTGACCCAGCCCTGCACCTTCTCGCGAAACAACGGATCGTTCTCGTAATCGCCTTGCCACAACGCGGGATCGAGTTCGCGGGTCTGGATATCGATGATCACGCGCGGCACGCCTCCGCAGAGTAAATCCCAGAAGCCCGGAATCCGCTCGCTCGGGTAAACCACGGTGACATCCAGAATCGCATCCAGTTGTTCACCCATGGCAGCAAGGACGAACGCCACGCCGCCGGCCTTGGGTTTGAGCAAGTGCGAATAAGGCGAGTGCTGCTGCGCCTGTTTCGCCGCTGTGAAGCGCGTACCTTCCAGATAGTTGACCACTGTGACCGGCTGACGCTTGAACAGCTCGCACGCTTGTCGGGTGATGTCCAGATCGTGGCCTTTCAGTTCCGGGTGTTTAGCCAGGAACGCCTTGCTGTAGCGCTTCATGAACGGGTAATCCAGCGCCCACCAGGCCAGGCCCAGCAACGGCACCCAGATCAGTTCCTTTTTCAGGAAGAACTTGAAGAACGGCGTGCGGCGGTTCAGCGCTTGAATCAACGCCGGAATGTCCACCCAGGACTGATGGTTGCTGATGACCAGATAAGACGTGTCGCTGCGCAGATTTTCATCGCCGCGCACTTCCCAGCGCGTAGGGATGCACAGGGCAAAAATCAGCTTGTCGATCTCGGCCCAGGTCTCGGCGATCCACATCACCGCCGCGGACATGTGATCGCGCATGTGCCCCTGAAAGATCAGCTTGAGCAAGGCGAAAATCAGCAGCGGACCGATCATGACCAGCGTGTTGAGCAGCAACAGCAGCGTGACAAAACAGCCGGTGAGCAGGCGGCGCATAAAGAACTCTTACAATTTTTCGGGCCGCCATCATAAAGAGACCGGGGATCAACGCCAAATCCATTGGTCGTCGACAAATGTTTCACGAGGTTACGGTTAAGCTGTGGGCAGCGAACGAAGTTGAGTCCTCCGGTCTAAAGCAAGCATGTTTTCGTTGGAGCGAGGCTTGCCCGCGAAGAACGATAACGGGGTATACCTGTTTCACCGAGGCGTCTGATTCGCGGGCAAGCCTCGCTCCAACAGGTAACCGTATTCCAACTGAGAAAAGGTACCACCCACGTGAAATCAATCCTGGCGTTATTGTCTCTGCTGGCCCTGCCGGTCATGGCCGCCGAGCCGACCTTGTATGGTCGTTACGAATACATCAAGGTCGCGGAGTTCGGCGAGACGTTCAAAGCCAAGATGGACACTGGCGCGCTGACCGCGTCGTTGTCGGCCAAGGACATCGAACTGTTCCAGCGCGACGGCGATGACTGGGTGCGCTTCCGTCTGGCCACCAAGGACGCCAGCAACAAGGTGTACGAGCACAAGGTCTCGCGCATCAGCAAGATCAAAGGTCGCTCCGAAGGCGAGGACGACGACGAAGTGGTTGACCCGACCAAGCGCCCGGTCGTCGACCTGGAGCTGTGCCTGGGTGATAAAAAGCAAACCGTCGAGGTCAACCTGGTCGACCGCAGCCATTTCAACTATCCACTGTTGATCGGCGCCAAGGCCCTGCGCGAGTTCGGCGCGGCGGTGAATCCGGCCCGACGCTATACCGCCGACAAACCCGATTGCTGATTGACGTTCGCGCCTGATCCCGGCACCGTTTCGTCCTCACCTCAAGCGCTCGGATGCCATGCCGCATATTTTGATTGTCGAAGACGAAGCGGCGATTGCCGACACCCTGATCTATGCCCTGCAAAGTGACGGTTTCACCACGTCCTGGCTGGGCCTCGGTCAGGCGGCAGTGGAGCATCAACGGCGCACGCCGGCGGACCTGATCATCCTCGACATCGGCTTGCCGGATATCACCGGCTTCGAGGCCTGCAAGCAAGTGCGGCGTTTCAGCGAAGTCCCGGTGATGTTCCTCAGCGCACGCAATGGCGAGATCGACCGGGTGGTCGGGCTGGAGATCGGCGCCGATGATTACGTGGTCAAGCCGTTCAGCCCGCGTGAAGTGACGGCGCGGGTTCGGGCGATTCTCAAGCGCATGCTGCCGCGCCCGGTTGCTGCCGTGTCGAGCGAGTTGTTTCAGATCGACTCCGAACGTGTGCAGATCAGCTATCGCGGCCAGCCGCTGAGCCTGACCCGCCATGAGTTTCGCTTGCTGCACTGTTTGCTGGATCAACCCGAACGGGTATTCAGCCGCGAGCAATTGCTGGATGCAGTGGGCGTGGCCGCTGATGCCGGTTACGAGCGCAGCATCGACAGCCACATCAAAAGCCTGCGCGCCAAGCTGCGCCTGATTGCCGCCGACGCCGAGCCGATCCAGACCCATCGCGGCCTCGGCTACAGCTTCAGCCCTGGACATAGCTGATGTCCCTCAGCCTGCGGATTTTTCTGGTGTACGCGGTGTTCATCGGCCTGACCGGCTATTTCGTGCTCAGCACCGTGATGAAAGAAGTGCGCCCCGGCGTGCGCCAGTCGACCGAAGAAACCCTGGTGGATACGGCCAACCTGCTGGCGGAAATCCTGCATGACGACGTCAAGTCCGGCACCTTGAGCCAGAGCCGCTTTCCCGACGCGCTCCAGGCCTATGGTT
Organism: Pseudomonas syringae; assembly: GCF_001698815.1. Lineage (GTDB taxonomy): Bacteria > Pseudomonadota > Gammaproteobacteria > Pseudomonadales > Pseudomonadaceae > Aquipseudomonas > Aquipseudomonas syringae_A. Next base: position 118,197 of record NZ_LGSI01000005.1, read on the forward strand.
TGCGCCAGCCCGCCGCGACCATCTGGGGTTTGCCGAAGAATCAGGTCAATAACCGCATCTACGTGACCGACGCCAAAGGCATCGTGCTGCTCGATTCCAGTGGTGAAGCGGTCGGCCAGGATTATTCGCGCTGGAACGATGTGCTGCTGACGTTGCGCGGCGAGTATGGCGCGCGCTCGACCCGCAGCGATGCCAACGATCCGAACTCGTCGGTGATGCATGTCGGCGCGCCGATTCGCGATAACGGCACGATCATCGGCGTGGTCACCGTGGCCAAACCCAACAGTTCGCTGCAGCCTTATGTCGACCGCGCCGAGCGGCGGTTGCTGTGGTACGGCGGCGGCTTGATGGCGTTGGGGCTGCTGCTCGGCGCGCTGTTTTCCTGGTGGCTCAGCTCGGCGTTGCGACGCCTGACCCATTACGCTCAGGCGGTCAGCGAAGGGCGGCGCGCCGAGTTGCCTCATTATCGCGGCGGCGAGTTCGAGCAGTTATCCACCGCCGTGGAACACATGCGCACGCAGCTGGAGGGCAAGGCCTACGTCGAGCGTTACGTGCATACCTTGACCCATGAATTGAAAAGCCCGCTGGCGGCGATTCGTGGCGCGGCCGAGCTGTTGCAGGACGACATGCCCGCCGACCAGCGCCAGCGCTTTATCGGCAACATCGAAGGTGAAAGCGCCCGCATGCAGCAGTTGATCGAACGCCTGCTGAATCTGGCGATGGTCGAGCAGCGTCAAGGGCTGGAAGAACGGGTCGCCGTGCCGCTGAGCGAACTGATCGATGAACTGCTCAACGCGCAGAGCGTGCGCATCGAACGGCTGGATCTGCGGGTTGAAAAAGACATCGCCAACGATCTACAACTGATCGGCGAGCGCTTCCTGTTACGCCAGGCGCTGGCCAATCTGCTGGAAAACGCTCTGGACTTCACGCCCCAAGGCGGGCTTTTACGCTTCAGCGCTGAGCGAAGTGCCGGCGGGATTCAATTCAGCCTGTTCAACAGCGCCGCACCGATCCCCGACTACGCCCTGCCGCGCCTGAGCGAGCGCTTCTACTCCCTGCCCCGCCCCGACAGCGGCCGCAAAAGCACCGGATTGGGGCTTAACTTCGTCGAAGAGGTGGTGCAGCTGCACGGCGGCGAGATGCAGATCGGCAACGTTGAGGGTGGGGTTTTGGTAACGGTGCTGTTGCGCTGAATCCTACCTGTGGGAGCGAGGCTTGCCCGCGAAAGCGTAACGTCAGGCGATGATGTGTCGCCAGCTAAACCGATTCGCGGGCAAGCCTCGCTCCAACGGGATCTACGTCTGCGCATCTCCACACAACCCCCACAAACCCCTCATCAACCCTCCACACGCGGCTCGCAGACTCTCCCCATCAAAACAGGGAGAGACCCATGAATCGAAGTCTGGCTGTAAAACTGGGAATGATTGCGCTGTTGATCGTCCTGCTGCTGATTCCGTTGTTGATGATCGGCGGACTGATTGGTGACCGACAGGCGCAGCGCGACGGTGTGTTGCGGGATATCGCGCGCAGCTCCAGCTTCAGTCAGCAGTTGGCCGGGCCAATTCTGGTGGTGCCTTTTCGCAAGACCGTGCGCATCTGGAAGACCGACCCCAAGACCAACGAACGCGTTCAGGAAACCGCCCAGGAACGCGGCGATCTGCATTTTTTGCCGGACCGCTTTGAGCTCGACGGCAAGGTGCAGACCGAACTGCGCTCCCGGGGGATTTACGAGGCGCGGCTGTTCCACGCGGATAACCGGGTCAGCGGCCATTTCCAAGTGCCGGAATTTTTCGGGATTACCGAGGACTTCGCCGACTACCAGTTTGACGCGCCGTTTCTGTCAGTCGGGATCAGCGATATTCGCGGCATCGAAAATGCCCTGAAGTTGCAGCTCGACGATCAGCAACTGGACTTCGTTCCCGGATCGCGCCTGCAATGGCTCGGCGAAGGCGTCAGTGCCAGCTTGCCCATTCTGGATGGCAAACACGCGAAACAACTCAACTTCGCTTTCGACTTGAAGCTGCAAGGCACCGAATCGTTGCGGGTGCTGCCGGTGGGCAAGTCCAGCACAGTGCAGTTGTCCGCCGACTGGCCGCACCCGAGTTTTATCGGCAACTATCTGCCGACGCGACGGGAGATTTCCGCTGAAGGTTTCAACGCCAGCTGGCAGGCTTCGTTCTTCTCCACCAACCTTGAAGAAGCCCTGAGCCGTTGCCTGGAAACGTTGCAGTGCAACGACTTCAACCAGCGCACCCTGGGCGTGAGCTTCATCGATCCGGTGGATCAATACCTGAAGAGCGACCGCGCGATCAAATATGCGCTGCTGTTCATCGCGCTGACGTTCGCCGGTTTTTTCCTGTTCGAAGTGCTCAAGAGCCTGGCGGTACATCCGATCCAATATGCGTTGGTCGGCGCCGCGCTGGCCTTGTTTTATCTGATGCTGCTGTCGCTGTCGGAACACCTGGGCTTTGCCTTGGCGTATCTGCTGTCGGCCAGCGCTTGCGTGTTGTTGATTGGCTTTTATGTGTGTCACGTGTTGCGCAGTGTGCGCCACGGCTTGGGTTTCGCACTGGGGCTAGCGGCGCTTTATGGCTTGCTTTACGGCCTGTTGAGTGCCGAAGACTACGCGCTGCTGATGGGTTCGCTGCTGCTGTTCGGCCTGCTCGGTGTGTTCATGGTGCTGACCCGCAAACTCGACTGGTATGGCCTCACGCCAAACAAACCCGCCAAACCACTGGCGTTCGACATCGAGGCCGCCCATGAGTAACTGGCTCGGATTACGCGAAGATCAGGCCCAGGCGAGAAATCTGGTGCTCAGAATTGCCAGTCTGTTTCCTGCGCCGCCTCCAACAACGGGTGTTCAGCGATCTGGAGGCGGCCGCTCAATTAGACGCTGGGCTGAGTCGCCAACATCGAAGGCCGCTGACTGACTTCGCCATACCAACTCGCCAGGCGCGGATAGCTGCTGCGCCAACCGAGGTCAGGCTGGCGGAAGTCCAGATAACCCAGGGCTGCCGCGACGCTGATGGACGCCACGTCGAAGGCTGAACTGAGTTCGGTGATGGCGTCCTGCTCGAAATAACTGAGACTGCGGGCGATTTTTTGCTGCTGGTTGTCGAGCCACAGATCCCAATGTTTTTCCACTGGGCGCAAGGCGGTTTCATAACGGATCAGCAGTGCAGCATCCAGCAGTGCATCGGCCAGGGATGCCAGGGTCAGACGCCGCCAGCGCGCGGAGCCTTCGCGAGGGATCAGTGGATTGCCGACGTGCTGGTGGTCCAGGTAATCGAGAATCACCCGGCTGTCGTAGATCACGTTGCCGTCGGCCAGACGCAGGGCCGGGATCTTGCCGGCCGGGTTATCGAGGTTGAGCTCGGCAACCGGATTAACCGGCGTCAACGCCGTCGGCAGCAGTGCCACTCGGTCCAGCTGGCCGGTTTCATGCAGCAGGACCATAACCTTGCGGGCGAAGGGAGAGGCTGCGTTGGTGTACAACGTCATGGTCGGTGCGGACATGGGTGTTCCTCGAATGAGACGGCTGTCTAGACTAGCCAGCGCCCTGCCCGTCCGCAATGGCTGGTTTCAGGTCCTGCGCACCAGCAAACCCCGAAAGCTCAATACTGCCGCAATGCCCATTCCCAGCCAGGCCAGCGTGTCCCACCAGCCGTCACCGAGCAATGCGGCGAAGAGCCCGAACGCGATCAATATGCCGATCAGCAGCGGCATGGCAAACACGTGGCGCATGGTCGAACGCTTCATTGCACGGTTTCCGCTTGCGGGACGCTGACCGGCCGCGCGGCCTTGCGCCGCACCCACCACAAGTAAACGCCGCTGCCGAGGACGATAATGGTCAGTACATCCAGCGCCGCCCAGAGGATTTTCATTGGCATGCCGCCGTAATCACCGAAGTGCAACGGCTGCGACATGCCCAGCGCGTCCATGTACCACGGCCGCTCGACTACCGCGGTGACGTCCAGGGTTTTCGCGTCGATCAACACCGGGGTCGCCAGGTGCTTGGTCAAATGCGTATTGCCCTTGAGGAACACCGCGTAATGGTGCTCGCTGGAAAAGCGTGTGCCGGGGAACGCAATGAAATCCGCTTCCATGCCCGGCGCGGCAGCTTCGGCGATGCTCAGTAGATTTGTCGCCGGGGCGCGCTGGGTCAACGCGGGCGCATCTTTATAAGGGGCGATCATCGCCGCCAGACTGTCGTTGCGCCATGACGAAATCAACAGGTCGGCGCAGGCGCTGATTACGCCGGTAACGCCCACCACCAAGGCCCAGGTCAGGGTCACGACGCCGATCAGGTTATGCAGGTCGAGCCAGCGCATGCGCGTGGATTTGTCCGCGCGCACGGTGGCGAACTTGAGTTTGCGCATGAACGGCGCATACAGCACCGTCCCGGAAATAATCGCCAGCACGAACAGGAAACCCATGAACGCCAGCAGCAATTTGCCGGTCAGCCCGGCGTACATGTCCACGTGCAGGCGCAGCATGACCATCATGAACCCGCCGTTGGCAGACGGTATTTCGTAGGCCTGGCCGGTGCGCGAATCCATCATGAACGAGTGTGAGGAGTTGGGCTCGGTGCCCGCCGTCTTGGCCATGATCGCCCAGACGCCGTTGGCGTTATCCTCGTCCCAGCCGAAATACTGCATGACGTCGCCCGGCCGATACGCTTCGGCGGCTTCGACCAATTTCTCCAGATTCAGGTGCGGCGTGTCGGCCGGCATCTCCTTGAATTCCGGCTCGTTGCCCAGCAGGTGATCGATTTCATGGTGAAAAATCAACGGCAACCCGGTCACCGCCAGCATCAGCAGGAACAGGGTGCAGATCAGGCTGGTCCAGGTATGGATGAACGACCAGCGGCGCACGGTTTGGCTTTTCATGTGTTTCATTCCAAATGCAAAAGGCCGCCGCGTGTGCGGAGGCCTTTGTCTTCACTGGCGAATCCGTTAATTCACCATTTGTAATTGACGCTGGCCAGTACGTTGCGACGGTCGCCGTAGTAGCAATAGAAGCCATCACAGGTCGACAGGTATTCCTTGTCGAACACGTTGTTGGCGTTGACTGCGACGCTGACGCCTTTGAGCGAATTGTTCAGGCGACCCAGGTCGTAATGCACGGCGGCATCGTACACGGTGTAGGAATCGGTATGACCGTCGGACTTATCGCGTACATAGGCCAGGCTGCCCAGCGCCACGTTGTCGGTTTCGCCGATATAGCGCACGCCGAAGCCGAGGCCGAAACCGTCGAGCACGCCGGTGTGCCAGGTGTAATCAGCCCAGATCGATGCCTGGTTTTCCGGGGTCAGCGGCAATGGACGGTTCTTGTCCAATGGATCGCCGACCTTGGTCATCTTGCTGTTGGCGTAGGTGTAGGACGCGGTCAGCTTGAGGTTTTCGTTGACGTTGCCGACCGCTTCCAGCTCGACGCCACGCACTTGGGCTTCACCCAATGGACGGCTGACACCAAAGGTGTCGCTGAGCACGATGTTCTTACGGGTCAGGTCGTACAACGCCGCAGTGAACAACATGCTGCTGCCCGGCGGTTGGTACTTGATGCCCAGCTCGTATTGCTTGCCGGTACTCGGTTCGTAGGCTTCGCTGGTGGCGGTGTTGCCGCCCTGCTCGGCCTGGAACGACTCGGCGTAGGAAATGTACGGCGCGAAACCGGAATCGAACACATAGCTCAACGCTGCGTTGCCGCTGAAGGCGTTATCGCTGCGGGTGTCCTTGATACCGGACTCATGGAAGTCGGTGTCAGTGTCCAACCAGTCCTGACGCCCGCCCAGGGTCAGACGCCAGTTATCCAGAGCAATCTGGTCTTGCAGATACAGGCCGGTGTCGCGGGTTTTCTGGCTGTAGTTCTGGTAAGCGGTGTAGGCGACGTTGCTGAAGTCCTGACCGTAGACCGGATTGATGATGTTGCTGGTCGGCGCACTGCCATACAACCATTTGTAGTTGTGATTGATGCGCTGGTGATCCAGGCCGATCAACAGCGTGTGCTTGAGCACGCCGGTATCGAAGTCGGCCTGGAAGTTGTTGTCCACGGCGAACTGGCTGATGTCTTCGTTGACCACGTTGGCGCCGCGCGACAAGGTGCCATCGGCGGCAACCGAACCGTAGAAACCACCGGCCGTGATGCCCTGGAATGACAAATCGCTCTTGGTGTAACGCAGGTTTTGCTTGAACTGCCACACGTCATTCAGGCGATGTTCGAAGGCGTAACCCAGCGCGTAATAGGTCTTGTCGTAGAACTCCCACTGCGGATCGCCAAGGTTCTTGTGGTATTTCACTTCGCCGGCCGGGGTCGACAGCTTGGTGCCTTCCAGCGGCAGGAACTGGCTGGTGATGCCGGTATCGTCGCGGTTGAACTGGCTGAGGAAGGTCAGTTTGGTGTCCGGATCGATATTCCAGGTCAGGCTCGGCGCCAGGTTGTAGCGCTTGTCGTCGATGTGCTCGACCGACGTGCCGCTGTCACGCACTACGCCGCTGACGCGATATTCGAAAACCCCCGCGTCATCGATCGGGCCGGTGCTGTCGAAGCTGATCTGTTTGCGGTTGTAACTGCCGACCTGAGCCTGAATCTCGTGACTGGCAGTGGCTTCCGGACGACGGCTGACCATATCCAGCATGCCGCCGGGCGGGGTCTGGCCATAGACTGAAGAGGCCGGTCCGCGCAGAACAGAGACGCGCTCCAGATCCCAGGTTTCCAGCTTGGGCATGACGTACACGCCTTTCGGCAATGGCAAGCCATCGAGTACTTGGGTGGGTTCGAAGCCACGAATCTTCAGCCACTCGGCGCGGCTGTCGCTGCCATAGCTGCTGGCCGTCACACCGGGCATGTAGCGCACGGCGTCGTCGAGGTTCTGCACGGCGCGATCAGCCATCTGATCGCGAGTCGCGACCGAGATCGAACGCGGCGCTTCAAGAATCGGCGTGTCGGTCTTGGTGCCCGACGCGGTGCGGGTCGCGGCATAACCTGCCACCGGCCCCCAGGCCGATTCGCTGGCAACGCCCTGGCCTTGAATGGTGGTTTCCGGCAACGCCACGGTGCCTTCCGGCGAGGCCATCAGGCTGTAACTGCCCACAGTGCTTTGCACCAGTTGCAAGCCAGTGCCGCGCAACGCCTGACGCAACGCGCCAGAAGCATCGAATTGGCCTTGAACCGGTGCCGATTTGCGACCGGAAGCCAGCGAAGGATCCACCGCCAATGTCAGACCGGCCTGACTGGCGATCTGATTCAGGGTGGTGGACAGCGGCCCGGCAGGCAGGTTGTAAGCGCGCACGCTCGTGGCCTGTTCTGCAGCGATCAGTTGAGTGCTGGCCAAAGGGGCAGCCAGAGCAATCGCCACAGCCAACAGGCTGGGTCGTAACAGGGTTTCAAGCGTGCGGGACATATACGGCTCCTGAATGGAAACGGTTCTCAATGTCTATGTGCCGAACGAAATTCAAAAAGTGATAGAGCCAATCGAAAATAATTCTGATTCAGATTTATATTTCAAAGTTTTACTGGAGCCGCTGCGTCAGGTTTCGGGGCTTTACCGGTGACCGTGACCCACCATTGCGCGTGCTGCACGATTTGCACCGGCAAGGTCGGCGTCAGGGCCATAAGCGCCAGATCAGTGTTGGCGAGCGGGAAGCTGCCGGTGATGCGCAGGTCGGCGACCTCGGGCGCTACGCCCAGATACCCAGCGCGATAACGCCCCAGTTCCGCCACCAGATCGGCCAGACGCGCGTTTTCCACCACCAGCATCCCGCGCGTCCAGGCATCCGCGCCGGGCTTGAGTGCGAGCATCGGGCCAAGGCCGTCGCGGCTCATGAACATTTGCTGACCTTCGCGCAGGATCTGCTCTTGCGGGTCGTGTTGCGTATGGGCGGCGACGGCCGATTGCAACACGCTCAGCAGCGTGCCGTCGCTTTCCCGACGGACCAGAAACTGGGTGCCCAGCGCGCGCATCTGACCATCGCGGGTTTCCACGATGAACGGGCGCGGGTCGTCATGGCTGCCGGTTTCGACGAAGATTTCGCCGTCCTGCAGAATCACCCGGCGCTGTTTGGCGTCGAAACGCACGTCGATGGCGCTGTGGGTATTGAGACGGATCAAGGTGTTGTCGGCCAGACGCACGCTGCGCTGTTCGCCGGTGGCGGTGCGTTGATCAGCGAGCCAGTAATCCAGCGGCAGATAACGATCACCGACAAACAACGCCAAACCGCAGGCCATCAGCACACTGGCCAGGCCGCCACCCAGCTTGCGCAACTGGCGACGCGCGGTGCCATGGGATTGCAGCAAGGCCTTGCGCGCCGGGCCATTGGCGACTGCGAAGCGTTGGTCGAGCATGCCCAGCTGCACCCAGGCGCGGGCGTGTTCTTCGTGTGCCGCCATCCACTTGGCGAACTCTTCGCGCTCCGCGTCGCTGCCGTTGCCGCGATCCAGGCACAACTGCCAGTCGATGGCGGCGTCCAGAACGTGGGAAGCAACCGGGCGGGAATTGAAACTGCTCATGTCGGCTGGCCGTACAACGCTACGTAACATTGGCGAATGCCTTGAGCCAGATATTGCCGAACCCGTGGCACGGAAACCCCCAGCCGCTCGGCGATTTCACCGTGGGTCAGGCCGTCCAGACGGTTATACAGAAACGCCGCCCGCGCCTTGCTCGACAGCTTGCCGAGCAAACGGTCGATGGCCTTGAGGTCTTCGAGAATCAGGTGCTGCTCCTCAAGCGACGGCTGCTCAGCTTCGGGGATCAGCATCAGTTCGTTGAGGTACGCCTGTTCGAGCGCAGCGCGCCGGAAGTAATCGAACAGCAGGCCCTTGGCGACCGCCACCAGAAAAGCGCGAGGTTCGTTGGGGCTGCGCAGCTCGTCGCGCCCCAGCAGCCGCACGAAAGTGTCCTGGCTCAGATCTTCCGCTCGTTGCGGGCAAGCCACGTTGCGCCGCAGCCAAGCCAACAGCCAGCCACGGTGGTCGCGATACAACGCGCCAACGATCTCACTTTGAGTGCTTTGGGCTGATGACACGAACGACCCCGAAGAATTGCATTAACTAACGAGAATTATTCGCGATTGTGTCAGAGCCAGTGAATGCTGGCAATTAGCGCTTGTCGGTTGGATCCGTAGGACCGGCTTTAGCCGGGAGGGCAATCGTTCTAGCGACGGAGCTGCGGCGAATGAATCAGCCTCCTCCCGGCTAAAGCCGGTCCTACGGAGTGCCTTTCAATCCAGTTACCTAACCACACCCTCTTCAATCAACAATTTGAGTATCGCTTCAGCGCCTTCTTGCGGGGAAACGCCTTTGAGCACTTGCCCGCCGCCACCACTGGCCTTGGCCGTCGCGGCTTTCATGCGATCCGCGCCGCTTTTGGCCTTGATCACTTTCAGGCGTTTAGGCCGGGGTTTGGCCGGTTGCAGCGATGAGCCGGTGAGCAGCTCATCCGTCACGATCTCGACGTGCTCAACGTCCAGCCCGCCGCGTTGCGCCGGGCCATAGGCGCTTTGTCGGGGTTTGGGCGCGGCGTTGTCCACGGTTGCCAGAAACGGCAGGCGTACTTTCAAGCGCCGACGCTGACCGCGAGGCAAGGCTTGCAGCACCTGCGCGACGCCATTGCTGATCGATTCCACTTCCGCCATGCCGACCACCAACGGCCACCCGAGGTTTTCCGCCAGCAGGAACGGCAGCATGCCCGAGCCTTCGCCGGTTTCCGCCTGGCTGCCGGTCAGCACCATCTGCACGCCGGACTCGCGGATGTAATCGGTCAGCGTGGGCAGTGCGTCGGCATTTTCCGGTTGCTCCAGCACATGCAATTCATCCAGGCCCATGCCCAGATAAGCGCGTAAAGCGGGTTCTTCGGCGTTGCCCGCATGCAGCACGTGCAGGTTATTGCCGGCCAGTTGCAAACCCAGCTCGACGGCGCGGGCGTCCTGCTCGGCGCGGCGGGCGCGACCGGAAGTCGGGTGCGCGCCAATCGACACCAGGCTGATGACGTGCAAAGTGGTTTTATCCACAGGCAGGCTGTTGTTGGTTGCAGCAATAGGCTCAGGCCGCATCTCGTTTTGCTCCATTGCGCCAGGTTTCGACCGCTTCGATCAGCGCTTTGAGGATCTCCGCGCTTTCGCCAATCACCGACAAATCCGCACGTTTGATCATGTCGCAACCCGGATCAAGATTGATCGCCACGACCTTGTCGCACGCGCCGATCCCTTGCAGATGCTGGATCGCGCCGGAAATACCGACCGCGACATACACCCGCGCAGTAACCCAGGTACCGCTGGCACCGACCTGACGATCACGGGCCATGAAGCCGTCGTCCACCGCGACCCGCGAAGCACCTTCGGTGGCGCCGAGGGCCGCAGCGGTCTGGTGAAACAGGCTCCAGTCCTTGACGCCGTTGCCGCCGGAGAAGATGAACTCCGCTTCGGCCATGGGGATGACCGCCGGATCAACCGCGACCGCGCCCAGATCTTCAATACGCGACAGGCTGCGCGCCACGGCTGTGGATAACTCCACCGGCAAAGCTTCATGACGGGTTTCGCTGACCGGCTCGGCGCATTCGACACCGGCCAGAATCAGTCGAGCCAATGGCCTGGCCAGATCCTCACGACCCGCACCGGCGCGGCCGATGCAGTGGTTATCGGTGACTTGCCAGACCCGCGTCGCCGGACGCTCGCCCAGACGGGCGGCGAATCGACGTCCCAACTCACCGCCGCCGCTGCGACTGTCGGGCAGCAACCAATGGCGTGGGCTGAATTGGTTATCCACAGCCCGCAGGCCCTGAACCCGTTGTTCCGGCGAATAACCGCTGAACTCAGAACCATCCAGCACCAGCAGACGATCAACGCCTGCCGTGGCGAAGGTGGTTTCCTTGTGTTCTCCGAATACAACGGCGAGCACCGCGCCGCTCTGCCCGGCCAGTTGATGGGCCAGCCCTAGCAGGTCGCGGTCATGCGCACTCAGGCGTCCGCCGACCATGTCCGGCACCACGCTTATATAGAAGGCCGGTTCGAGAACCTGATGCAACGGCAGTTGCACTTCGGCCGCGGCCGAGCGCTTGACCACGCCGCCCTGCTGCGCGCCGCTGCGGTCAATGCGTTTAATGCCGTTGGGTCCGATGAAACCAATGCCGTGCACATTCTTGCGCATCAGGCCGTTGGGCCCCATCCAGCTGCTTTGAGTCGGCTGCATGGCCGCGTGCAATGGATGCAAGCGGTTGCGGGCGATCCATTCGGCACGAGGGTCGCGGCGGATAATGTCGCTCATCAATGCACCTCCGCAGGTTCACGTTTGATCGGCGCGGGCTTGCTGGGGATAACTTCTTCCAACAGCGCGTCGGCGACCAGTTCGGCAATGTCCTTGATCAGCGGACGCGGTTCGACCACGCCTTCGAGCATCGCCGTGCATTGCGGGCAACCCACGGCCACCAGTTCGGCGCCGGTTTCGCGGATGTCTTCCATGCGCATGTCGGGAATCCGCTGCTTGCCGGGAATGTCGGTAATCGGCGCACCGCCGCCACCGCCGCAGCAGCGCGAGCGGAAACCGGAACGCTGCATTTCCTTGATCTCGATGCCCAGCGCACGCAGCACATCACGCGGCGCTTCGTACTCGCCGTTGTAGCGGCCCAGATAACACGGATCGTGATAGGTCACGCTGGTGCCTTTGTGCTGGCCCAGATTCAGCGCGCCGTCCTGGATCAGTTCGGCCATATACGTGCTGTGGTGCTGCACGAGGTAGTTGCCGTCGAATGCGCCGTACTCGTTTTTCAATACGTGGAAACTGTGCGGGTCGCAGGTGACGATGCGTTTGAAGCTGTATTTGGCCAGGGTCTGGATGTTGCGTCTGGCGAGCATCTGGAACGTCGCTTCGTCACCCAGACGCCGCGCCACGTCGCCGCTGTCACGCTCTTCCAGGCCGAGCACCGCGAAGTCCACTTTCGCTGCTTTGAGGACTTTGACGAAAGCGCGCAAGGTGCGCTGGTTGCGCATGTCGAACGCGCCGTCGCCGACCCAGAACAGCACGTCGACAGAGTGCTTGTCGCTGAGCAGATTCAGGTTCAGATCCGCCGCCCAGTTCATCCTGCCGCCCGGCGCAAAACCGCCGGGATTGTCGGTGGCAATGAGGTTTTCCAGCACCTCGGCGCCCTTGTTCGGGGTCGCGCCTTTTTCCAGGGTCAGATGGCGGCGCATGTCGACGATGGCGTCCACGTGCTCGATCATCATCGGGCATTCTTCGACGCACGCGCGGCAGGTGGTGCACGACCACAAGGTCTCGGCGTCCACCAGACCGTTGACGATCGGCTGATGAGGATTGCCGCTGTGCTCGCCGATTTTTTTGCCCGGATAGGCGCTGCCAGCGAAGTTCGCATCGGTGCCGCCCGCCAGACCGACGACCATATCTTGAATGAGTTTTTTCGGGTTCAGCGGCTGACCGGCCGCGAACGCCGGGCACGCGGCTTCGCATTTGCCGCACTGCACGCAGGCGTCAAAACCGAGCAGTTGGTTCCAGGTGAAATCCTTGGGTTTTTCCACGCCCAGCGGTGCGGACTTGTCGTTCAGGTCCAGCGGTTTGAGGCCGGTTGAACGACCACCGCCGAAACGCTCGGCGCGACGGTGCCAGGCCAGATGCAAAGCACCCGCGAAGGCGTGCTTCATCGGCCCGCCCCAGGTCATGCCGAGGAACAATTCGCAGACGCCCCACAGTACGCCGACGCCCAGAATCGCAGCCAATACCCAACCGCCGAAGTTTTCCGGAAGGATGCCCGCCACCGGCAAGGTCAACAGGAAGAAACTTGCCGAGAACGCCAGCAGGCTTTTCGGCAAGCGCATCCACGGGCCTTTGGACAGGCGGGCTGGCGGGTTGAGCCGACGCAGATACATGAAGATCGCGCCGCCGAACATCACTGCCGAAGCCGCCAACAGGGCGAAGCCGAGAATGCGGTTATGCAGGCCGAAACCATGCACCAGAATCGCCAGCGCAATGGACGCCACCGCGCCGCCAGCCGTGGCGACGTGGGTGTTGGCGATGTATTTATCGCGAGCCACCACATGGTGCAGATCGACCATGTAGCGTTTGGGCATGGCCAGCAGACCGCCGAGCAGGTCGACTGCCGAGGCTCGGCCGTTGCGCCACATTCTTACCCGCCGCACAGCGCCGAGGACAGCCAGGCCCAGGGCGGCGAACAGCAGGATGGGAAGAAGAGTGTTTAACATGTGGAGCTCCCATCAAAACCGGGTGGATCCTGAATTCAATAGCCTCAACGAAATCGAGGTGCCTCATTCGCGAGCAAGCTCGCTCCCACAATCCCGTGGGAGCGAGCTGCTCGCGAAGGCGTCAAACCAGACCCCGCGATAAGTCCGACGGCGCGGAGGCCGGACTCAAAAATCCTTGCAGAGACGCAAGCCGTCATAGATCGCCGCGTGGGTATTGCGCTGCGCCACACAGTCACCGATGCGGAACAGCAAGTACCCATCACCCGGCTCGCTCAAGCATGGCTGCGGCTGGATGGCGAACAAGGCTTCGATGTCGATCTGGCCTTTGTTGCGCGAGGCTTCCTTGAGGGCGTAGTAGATTTCTTCATCAGGGCGCACGCCGTTTTCGACGACCACCTGATCCACCACCCGCTCCTCTTTGGCGCCGGTGTATTCGTTCTCCAGCACCGCCACCAGCTTGTCGCCTTCGCGGTAGACCTTATCCAGCATCATGTCGCCGGTCATGATCACTTCCTTGGGGTACATGCTGCGGTAGTACGTCGGGAACGACGTGCCGCCGACGGCAACGCCCGGCTTGATGTCGTCAGTGACGATCTCGACCTGGCAACCCTTGTCCGCGAGGAAGTCGGCAGTGGACATCCCGGTGAATTCGCAAATGGTGTCGTAGACCAGCACGTTCTTGCCCGGCGCAACCTTGCCGTCGAGGATGTCCCAGCTGCTGACAACCAGACCTTCCGCCGCGCCCCAGTGTTCGTTCTGCTCCAGGAACGGATGACCGCCCACCGCCAGCACCACGATATCCGGGCGCAGGTCGAGGATGGTCGCCGCGTCGGCGGCCGTGCCCAGACGCAAATCAACTTTCAGGCGCGCCAGTTCCAGCTGGAACCAGCGGGTGATGCCGGCGATCTGGTCACGCTGCGGCGCTTTCGAGGCCGTGGTGATTTGCCCGCCGATGAATTCCTTCTTCTCGAACAGCGTCACGTCATGCCCGCGCTCGGCCGAAACCCGCGCCGCTTCCATGCCCGCCGGACCGGCACCGACCACCACGACCTTGCGTTTCACGCCGGTGGATTTCTCGATGATGTGCGGCACGCCCATGTATTCACGGGAGGTTGCAGCGTTCTGGATGCACAGCACGTCCAGGCCCTGATACTGGCGGTCGATGCAGTAGTTGGCGCCGACGCATTGTTTGATCTGGTCGATCTGGCCCATCTTGATCTTGGCGATCAAGTGCGGGTCGGCGATGTGGGCGCGGGTCATGCCGACCATGTCCACGTAGCCGCCTTCGAGAATCCGCGTTGCCTGGTTCGGGTCCTTGATGTTCTGCGCGTGCAGTACCGGGGACTTGACCACCTCTTTAATACCCGCAGCCAAATGCAGGAACGGCTCCGGTGGATAACTCATGTTCGGGATAACGTTGGCCAGGGTGTTGTGGGTATCGCAACCCGAACCTACGACGCCAATGAAGTCGATCATGCCGGTATCGTCGTAGTACTTGGCGATTTCCTTCATGTCTTCGTGGCTCAAGCCATCGGGATGGAACTCGTCGCCGCACAGACGCAGGCCGACGCAGAAATCGGGGCCGACTTCCTTGCGCACGGCCTTGATCACTTCCATACCAAAACGCATGCGGTTTTCGAAGCTGCCGCCCCATTCGTCGGTACGCTTGTTGACGCGCGGGCTCCAGAACTGGTCGATCATGTGCTGGTGCACGGCGGACAACTCAACACCATCCAGGCCACCGGCCTTGGCACGCCCAGCGGCGCTGGCATAGTTGCCGATCACACGCCAGATTTCTTCCGGCTCGATGGTTTTGCATGTCGCGCGGTGCACTGGCTCGCGGATGCCCGACGGCGACAGCAAAGTCGGCCAGTGATCGCCATCCCAGCGGGAACGGCGACCCATGTGGGTAATCTGGATCATGATCTTGGCGCCGTGCTTGTGCATGGCGTCAGCGAGATTCTGGAAGTGCGGGATGATGTTGTCAGTCGCCAGATTGACCGATTTCCACCAGCCTTGCGGGCTATCGATAGCGACGCTTGACGAGCCGCCACAGATCGCCAGGCCGATGCCGCCCTTGGCTTTCTCTTCGTAGTACTTCACGTAGCGGTCAGTGGTCATGCCGCCATCGGTCGCGTAGACCTCGGCATGGGCCGTGCTCAATACGCGGTTGCGGATTGTGAGCTTGCCGATCTGAATCGGCTGGAACATCGCTTCGAAAGCCATTTTGCGTACCTCGACTTACAACGGCTTGACGATAAACAGGCCGTCGTCGTGACCTTCTTCCGAGCCGCCGTAAACCTGCTCGGCCACGGTGCGGATCGAACTGCCCTTGGCGGCGAGAATCTGGTCCATGGCACCGGCAAACCAGCCGGTGAACATGTAATCGACCTTGCGACCGACCTTGCCGTAGACGTACACAAAGCACGAGTGCTCAAGCTTGATGCTGGCGGTGCCTTTTTCCAGGTCGATGTCCTGGATCTTGAACAGGCCCCAGCCGCGCTGCGACAGACGCTTCATGTAGTGCTCGAACACCGCAACGCCTTCCAGACCATGGCATTCGGCTTCTTTTTCACACCAGTGCCAGGCGGATTTGTAGCCGGCCTTGTAGAGAATCTCGGCGTAGGCATCAGCGCCCAGCACCTCTTCGATGCCCATGTGGTTATTGACGAAAAAGTGGCGCGGCACATACAGCATCGGCAATGCGTCGGAGGTCCAGACACCGGTTTCGCTGTCGACTTCGATAGGCAGTTGCGGGGCGATTTTAGCCATGGGGTCAAACTCCAGAAATTCGGGGGTCGCCCACTGCGAAAATGGCAGTGGGATATTCAATTCATTGAGGGTTGCGGTCTTGCGTCGGCGGCTTATTCGCCCCAGACGTCGGAAAGCACGTTCACCCAGTTTTCGCCCATGATCTTGCGCACTACGCGCTCGGGATGGCCGCGTTTGAGCAGGGTTTCGGTCAGGTTCGGGAACTCGCCCACGGTGCGGATACCCAGCGGGTTGATGATCTTGCCGAAGCTGGTCAGGCGGCGCGCGTAGCCTTTGTCGTGGGTCAGGTATTCGAAGAAGTCCTGGCCGTGACCCTGGGTGAAGTCGGTGCCGATGCCGATGGAGTCTTCGCCGACGATGTTCATCACGTATTCGATGGCTTCGGCGTAATCGTCAATGGTGGAGTCGATGCCTTTGGCGAGGAACGGCGCGAACATGGTCACGCCGACGAACCCGCCGTGATCGGCGATGAACTTCAGCTCTTCGTCAGACTTGTTGCGCGGGTGCTCTTTCAGGCCGGACGGCAGGCAGTGCGAATAGCAGACCGGTTTTTTCGATTCGAGGATAACTTCTTCGGAAGTCTTGGAACCCACGTGGGACAGGTCGCACATGACGCCGACGCGGTTCATTTCGGCGACGATTTCGCGACCGAAGCCGGACAATCCGCCGTCACGCTCGTAGCAACCGGTGCCGACCAGGTTCTGGGTGTTGTAGCACATCTGCACAATACCGACGCCCAGCTGCTTGAAGATCTCGACGTAGCCGATCTGGTCTTCATACGCATGGGCATTCTGGAAACCGAAGAGGATGCCGGTCTTGCCCTGCTCCTTGGCCTTGCGGATGTCAGCAGTGGTGCGCACCGGCATAACCAGGTCGCTGTTTTCGCGCATCAGTTTCTGGCTGGTGCAGATGCTGTTGATGGTGGCCTGGAAACCTTCCCATACCGAGACTGTGCAGTTGGCCATGGTCAGGCCGCCTTTGCGCATGTCTTCAAACAGCTCACGGTTCCACTTGGCAATGATCAGCCCGTCAATAACGATGCTGTCGGCGTGCAGTTCGGCTGGGCTCATCAGGCTGTCCCCTTATAGGTGCTTGCGCGCCGAAACGTGTGTCGGCGCTATTGAGGCCAGCATATGCCGGAGGGTCAGGCGAGCCGGGTGCAAAAACGACAGGGGGTTTGCCGAAAGCGTCAAGAAACGACAAAGGGCGACAGGACGCCGCTGCCGTCTGTGTCGCAAACCTGTTCTTTGCCTCGCGCATGGGCCAGAATTCAACGCATCAATGGATCGGAGCGACTCGATGAAAACCGTTTTCCTGACTTTGGCTCTTCTGGCGACCGGCATTACTGGCGCTCACGCTGCACAAAACCCCGATGCAACGCCTTGCGACGGCGTAGACGAGGATAAGCAGACCCTTGAGTGCTCGAAATACAGCCGCGAAACCGCCGAGCAGCTGCTCAACGAGAATTTCCAGAACCTGTTGCAGCGGGTGCAGACCCAATTCGGTGCCAACAAGGCGCAATTCGACTATTTCACCGGTAAGCTCAAGACCGCCCAGCAAGCCTGGCAAAAACTGCGCGACGCTGACTGCGCCGTGGAAGTCTTCCCGGCCGCCGCTGGCAGCAAGGCATTCACCATCGCCGAGAATGACTGCCTGGCGCGCATGAGCGATGAGCGCTCGGAATACCTGGAGTCGATCGCCCAGGAATAACGTTTTTCGATGGGCTATCGTGTCGGCCTTATAAATTTCGGACTGTGTAGTTAAGGCTTTCTCATGATTATTTGCGGCGTGGAAATCAAAGGCAGCGAGGCTATTTTCGCCCTCGCGACCCTGCAGCATGGCGGCATCGAACACTTGCCGCTGGCGATCAAGAAGATCGCCCTGGAAGACGACGACGAGTCAGCCAGCGTCAAAGCCTTCGCGACGCAGATCGCCAGCTTTGTGCGTCAGAACGGCATCAGCCATATCGTGATCAAGAAGCGCAGCAAGAAAGGCGAGTTCGCTGGCGGACCGACCACATTCAAGATCGAAACGATTTTTCAGCTGTTGTCCGATTGCGAGGTGACGCTGATGTCGCCGCAGACCATCAATGCGCAAAACAAGAAACACGACTTCGCTCTGCCCGCGTCGCTGAATAAATATCAGCATGAGGCGTACAAGGCGGCGTGTTCGGGGTTGATGAAGAGGTAATCGTAGGACCGGATTCATCCGGGAGCGCGATTTCAGCCGCGAAAAATGTATTGGATGTGCTGGCCTATTCGCGAATAAATTCGCTCCTACGAGAGTTTGATTGCGCGCCGGTCTTCCCTCGGGCATTGGGCAAATCGCGCCCGGTAACTGCGGGTGAAATACGACGGCGACTCAAAGCCGCAGGCGATGCTCACTTCCAGCACGCTCATGTCACTCTGACGCAGCAACTGCCGGGCTTTTTCCAGGCGCAGGCCGAGATAGAAATTGCTCGGTGTGTCGTTGAGATGCAAACGGAACAGCCGCTCCAGTTGGCGTCGCGTGACCTGAATGCCTTCGGCCAGTTGCAGCGTGCTTAATGGCGGTTCGGTGTGTTGCTCCATTTCACCAATCACCTGCACCAGTTTTTTGCTGCTGATGCCATAACGCGTGGCGATCTGCATGCGCTGGTGATCCTTGCGCGGACGAATGCGCCCGAGCACGAATTGCTCCGACACCTTGATCGCCAGTTCCGGGCCGTGGGCCTGGCCAATCAGGTCGAGCATCATGTCGATGGACGCGGTGCCGCCCGCACAGGTGATGCGTCGCCGGTCGATCTCAAACAATTCCTGGGTAACCTGCAGCTTCGGCCATGACTCCTTGAAGGCATCGATGGCTTCCCAATGCATGGTCAGCCGATGGTTATCCAGCAGCCCGGCCTGGGCCAGCACAAAACTCCCCGAATCGATTGCCCCCAGGGTCACGCCTTCGTTGTCCAGGCGCCGCAGCCAGTGTTCGAGTGCCGGCGTGCAGAACTTCAACGGCTCGAACCCAGCCACGACCCACACCATTGCGCCTTTTTTCAGCGGCTCCAGCGCCGCATCGGCATTGACCGACATGCCGTTGCTGGCTATCACCGCGCCGCCATCCACGCTCAATACATGCCAGCGGTACAGCTCGCCACCAAACCGATTGGCGACCCGCAACGGCTCCACCGCCGACACAAAACCCATCACGGAGAAACCGGGCATGAGCAGAAAGTAGAAATCCTGGGACATTCATGGTTTCCGTTTGATGAAGAGCGCAAAACCGTAGGACCGGCTTCAGCCGGGAGGACGCTTTTGCGGCTCGCGGCTAAAGCCGCTCCTACGATATCGCCGGGCAGTGCGCATTGAGATACGCCGGTTGCACGAGCATGGCAATAGCACAGGTCGCTGCTGTGCAAGAGCGGGTCGCCGCTGTGCGCTTTTGCGGGGCGTTGGCTGCGTAGTTTTGCACCATCAAAACAAATCACGCCAAGCCTGCAAGGAACCTGATCAATGAACCATGACGTCATCATCACCTGCGCACTCACCGGTGCTGGCGACACCACCGGAAGAAGCCATCTTGTTCCGGTCACGCCCAAACAGATCGCAGCGGCAGCGGTTGAAGCCGCCAAAGCCGGCGCGACGGTTGTCCACTGCCACGTCCGTGACCCGCAAACCGGCAAGTTCAGCCGCGACGTGGCGCTGTATCGCGAGGTGATGGAGCGCATTCGCGAGGCGGACATCGACATCATCGTCAACCTCACCGCTGGCATGGGCGGCGATCTGGAAATCGGCCCCGGCGAGCGCCCACTGGAGTTCGGCCCGAATACCGATCTGGTCGGCCCGCTGACCCGCCTGGCGCATGTCGAAGAGTTGCTGCCGGAAATCTGCACCCTGGATTGCGGCACGCTGAATTTCGGCGATGGCGACACCATTTATGTGTCCACGCCCGCCCAGCTGCGCGCTGGCGCCAAGCGCATTCAGGAGCTGGGCGTGAAGGCGGAGCTGGAAATCTTCGACACCGGTCATCTGTGGTTCGCCAAGCAGATGATCAAGGAAGGCCTGCTCGACAACCCGCTGTTCCAGCTGTGCCTGGGTATTCCGTGGGGCGCGCCAGCAGACACCACCACCATGAAAGCCATGGTCGACAATTTGCCCGCCGATGCGGTGTGGGCTGGCTTTGGCATCGGCCGCATGCAAATGCCCATGGCGGCGCAAGCGGTGCTGCTGGGCGGCAACGTGCGGGTCGGGCTGGAAGACAACATCTGGCTCGACCGTGGCGTGCTGGCCAGCAATGGTGCGCTGGTGGAACGCGCCAGCGAAATCCTCAGCCGCCTCGGCGCCCGCGTCATGACCCCGGCAGAAGGCCGCGTGAAGATGGGTTTGACCAAGCGCGGTTGAGCCACTGACTGTCTTGTTTCCGTAGGACCGGCTTCAGCCGGGAGGGCGCTCTCCCGGCTGAAGCCGGTCCTACGGAGCCTGCGCAGCGTCAAGGCATAACGGCGCCCCCAGCATTCTATTCAATTCAGGAATACCCATGACCTTCATCACCGACATCAAAACCTTCGCGGCCCTGGGCAGCGGCGTCATTGGCAGCGGCTGGGTTGCGCGCGCGCTGGCCCACGGCCTGGACGTTATCGCCTGGGATCCGGCTCCGGGCGCTGAAGCCGCCTTGCGCAAACGTGTTGCCACTGCCTGGCCCGCGCTTGAACAAAAAGGCCTGGCGTCCGGGGCATCGCAGGATCGCCTACGCTTTGTCGCGACCATCGAGGAATGCGTGCGCGATGCCGATTTCATTCAGGAAAGCGCCCCGGAACGCCTTGATCTCAAGCTTGAGCTGCACGGCAAGATCAGCGCGTCGGCCAAGCCCAATGCGCTGATTGGCTCCAGCACGTCGGGCCTGTTGCCCAGCGAGTTCTACGAAGGCGCGACGCATCCGGAACGCTGCGTGGTCGGTCATCCGTTCAACCCGGTTTATCTGCTGCCGCTGGTGGAAGTGGTCGGCGGCCGCAATACCGCGCCGGAAGCGGTGCAGGCGGCGATCAAAGTGTATGAGTCGCTCGGCATGCGTCCGCTGCATGTGCGCAAGGAAGTCCCCGGATTCATCGCCGACCGCTTGCTGGAAGCGCTGTGGCGCGAGGCGTTGCATCTGGTCAACGACGGCGTGGCGACGACGGGTGAAATCGACGATGCGATTCGCTTTGGCGCCGGTCTGCGCTGGTCGTTCATGGGCACGTTCCTGACCTACACACTGGCGGGCGGCGACGCCGGGATGCGGCATTTCATGAACCAGTTCGGCCCGGCCCTGAAGCTGCCGTGGACTTACCTGCCTGCACCGGAACTCACCGACAAGCTGATCGACGATGTGGTCGATGGCACCAGCGATCAACTGGGCAACCACAGCATCGCCGCGCTGGAACGTTATCGCGATGACTGCCTGCTGGCGGTGATGGAAGCGGTGCGCGTGACCAAGCTCAAGCATGGAATGCCGTTCAACGACTAGCGCCAAACCAGAACCAACATCAAGACCCTGTGGGAGCGAGCTTGTTCGCGAAGAACGATAACGCGGTGTGCCAGATTTAACGTTGCGACTGCTTTCGCGAGCAAGCTCGGTTCCCACAGGATCGAGGTAGACCAAGCATTTCCAAGGAACATCCAAATGCCCAACCTCATCACCTACAAAACCCCGATTCTCGCCGATTGGGTCGACTACAACGGGCATCTGCGCGATGCCTTTTACCTGCTGATTTTCAGCTACGCCACGGACGCCTTCATGGACCGCATCGGCCTGACCTGCGACAACCGCGACGCCAGCGGCCATTCGCTGTTTACCCTGGAAGCGCATATCAATTACCTGAACGAAGTGAAGCTGCGCGAGTTGGTCGAAGTCCGCACGCAAATCGTCGCCCATGATCACAAGCGCGTGCACCTCTACCACAGCCTGCACAAGGTCGACATCGACGAGCCGCTGGCGGCCAGTGAGCAAATGCTGCTGCATGTGGATCTGGCAGCCGGGCCACGTTCCGCGCCGTTCGATGAGGCGGTGTTGAATGCGTTGCTGGGGATCGTGGAAAACCAGAAGGACTTGCCGGTGCCGAGGTATGTGGGGCGGGTGATTGGGTTGCCAAGCCAAGCCTGAAGCGTGAAATCTGTGGGACCGGATTTATCCGGGAAGAGGCCAACCGGTGCTAGAGAACCACCGGATCTTTTACATCGTCTGATGCTCCGCATTCGGGGATAAATCCCCTCCTACAAATACCCGCGAAAAACCCACAAAAAAGCCCGCATCGCTGCGGGCTTTTTCATTGCTGGATCAACCGGACTCAGTTGATCTTGGCATCCAGCTCGCCTCGGGCGTAACGCTCGAACATCACATCCAGGGACACTGGCTTGATCTTCGAGGCATTGCCGGCGGTGCCGAATGCTTCGTAGCGAGCGATACACACGTCACGCATGGCCGTTACGGTCTTGGCCAGGTATTTACGCGGGTCGAATTCGCTTGGGTTTTTGGCCATGAACTCGCGGATTGCGCCAGTGGACGCCAGACGCAAGTCGGTGTCGATGTTGATCTTGCGCACGCCGTGCTTGATGCCTTCAACGATTTCTTCGACCGGTACGCCGTAGGTTTCTTTGATGTCACCGCCGAACTCGTTGATGATTTTCAGCCACTCTTGCGGCACCGAAGACGAACCGTGCATGACCAGATGCGTGTTCGGAATGCGCTTGTGGATTTCCTTGATGCGATCAATCGCCAGGATGTCACCGGTAGGCGGCTTGGTGAACTTGTATGCGCCGTGGCTGGTGCCGATGGCGATGGCCAGGGCATCGACCTGGGTCTTCTTCACGAAGTCAGCGGCTTCTTCCGGATCGGTCAACATCTGGCTGTGATCCAGCATGCCTTCTGCGCCAACGCCGTCTTCTTCGCCAGCCATGCCGGTTTCCAGCGAGCCCAGAACACCCAGCTCACCCTCGACCGAAACACCGCACGCGTGAGCGAAGGCAACAACCCGGCGCGTCACTTCAACGTTGTATTCGTAGGTAGTCGGCGTCTTGCCGTCGACACCCAGCGAGCCGTCCATCATCACCGAGCTGAAGCCCAGCTGGATCGAACGCTGGCAGATGTCAGGGCTGGTGCCGTGGTCCTGGTGCATGACCACCGGGATGTGCGGGAATTCTTCCACCGCAGCAAGGATCAGGTGACGCAGGAACGGGGCGCCGGCGTATTTGCGAGCGCCGGCCGAAGCCTGAACGATCACCGGGGAATCGGTCTTGTCGGCCGCTTCCATAATGGCGCGCATTTGTTCCAGGTTGTTGACGTTGAAAGCTGGAACGCCGTAACCGAATTCGGCTGCGTGGTCCAACATCTGGCGCATGCTGATAAGTGCCATTGTATGTGTCTCTCCCGGTAGGGTCGTTAATCGTGCAAACCTGCCGTAGCGGCGGCTGCTGTTCAAGTTCTAAGCTCCGGCCCGAAGGCCGTGCGCTCGATCATCGGCGCAGGTGTAACCCGGTGTTTATCGGGCCTTGCAGCCGCGACCGATCAAATCATTGGTGGCTTCCCAGTAAACCAGGCCTTCATCACCTTTGTCGTTAAACGCCAGCACACCGTTGCTGTACAACGACGGCGTACCCGGCTCGGCCTTGAGCCTGAAAACCTGATCGCTCTCATTGAGCCGGACATCAACCTCGGCCTTGGCCTGACCCACAAAACGCCAGTGAACCTGGGCTTTGCTGTCGCACACCCAATGGGTCCAGGTGTCGCCTTGTTCCGGTGCCTTCATGCTGGCGCAACCACCAAGCACTGCAAGTGTCGCAAGAGCAATCACGCCTTTCATTACATCTCCTGGCCTGCCCCGTGAAGCACGGCAGATGCCAGTTGCTTCGTTCTATCAGGGGCAGTTCTGTTCCTGATTCCGATCATCGGCCGGCTCACCCGTTGCCTGCGCTTCGACCCGTTGTTCGTTCTGGGTCGTCGGCACATTCACGGCCGCCGGAGTAAATACTTCACAGGCCTTGGAGTGAGCTCCAGACCCGCTGCAACCGGCCAATACCAAACAACTGACCAGGGCCAGAGCGGAGATTTTCATGGTGAAGTTCCTTATTCAGAAAAGTTATCCACCTGCTAATGACCACTTTTGTACCCGGTTGTTGCCAAATCAATTGCCGGAAGAGCTTTTACCGACAGCCCACCGGCCCGACGGTCGGCATGAATTCGTATTTATCCAGCGCCGTTTCGCCGCCCCTCTTGTAGAGGATCGGCACGGTTTCAGCCTGCCAGTGAGCCTGATAGCAGCTGACTTGCAGCACATCAGGCGCACGATCCACCTCGCCGGCTTCCGGCTCGCTGGCGCATCCGCTGAGCAAACCCGCGACAATCAACAGCGGTATCGGCTTAAGCATGTGAATTCCCTTTGTCCAAAGCCGGCTCTCAAGCCTTGGCGCGCTGTTCCAGTATTTCTACGGCCGGCAGGACTTTGCCTTCGACAAACTCCAGAAACGCACCACCACCGGTTGAAATGTAGGAGATTTGATCGGCAATGCCATATTTGTCGATTGCCGCCAGAGTGTCGCCGCCGCCCGCGATGGAGAATGCCGAGCTTTCTGCGATGGCCTTGGCCAGGGTCTTGGTACCTTCGCCAAACTGGTCGAACTCGAACACGCCAACCGGGCCGTTCCACAGAATAGTCTTGGAAGATTTCAGTAGTTCGGCGAAGTGCGCTGCAGTTTGCGGGCCGATATCCAGGATCATGTCGTCATCGGCAACGTCGCCGACCAGTTTGACAGTCGCTACGGCGCTTTCGGCGAATTGCTTGGCGACCACCACGTCGACCGGCAAAGGCACGCTGACCTTGGCGGCGATCTCCCGGGCAGTGTCCAGCAGATCAGGTTCGTACAGCGACTTGCCGACGTTGTGACCGGCTGCGGCCAGGAAGGTGTTGGCGATGCCGCCGCCGACGATCAGCTGATTGCAGATGGCGCTCAGGCTGTTGAGTACGTCGAGTTTGGTGGAAACCTTGGAGCCGGCAACAATGGCCGCCATTGGTTGGGCCGGAGCGCCGAGGGCTTTGCCCAAGGCATCCAGCTCGGCAGCCAGCAGCGGACCTGCCGCAGCGATTTTGGCGAACTTGGCCACGCCGTGGGTCGAACCTTCAGCGCGGTGCGCGGTGCCGAAAGCGTCCATCACGAACACGTCGCACAAGGCCGCGTATTTCTGCGCCAGCTCGTCAGCGTTTTTTTTCTCGCCCTTGTTGAAGCGCACGTTCTCGAACAGCACGATATCGCCGGGCTTGACGTCAACGCCGTCCAGGTAATCAGCCACCAGCGGCACGTCGCGGCCCAGGGCTTTGCTCAGGTATTCGGCGACTGGCTTGAGGCTGTTTTCAGCGGAGAATTCGCCTTCAGTCGGGCGCCCAAGGTGCGAGCAGACCATCACGGCCGCGCCCTTTTCCAGTGCCAGCTTGATGGTCGGCAACGACGCGAGAATACGTGCATCACTGCTGACTGCGCCGTCCTTGATCGGGACGTTGAGGTCTTCGCGGATCAATACGCGCTTACCTTGCAGGTCGAGGTCGGTCATCTTCAACACGGTCATGAGTGAATCCCTGTTTTTACTGTTGTTGGTCTGCGACGCGCAAAAAATGATCAGCGACGTCAAGCATTCGATTGGCAAAACCCCATTCGTTATCGAACCAGGCCAGCAGATTGACCAGCCGTGGGCCGGATACGCGGGTCTGACTCGCATCGACGATGGCCGAATGAGGGTCATGGTTGAAATCACAACTGGCGTGCGGCAGTTCGGTATAGGCCAGCAACCCTTTCAACGGTCCGCCCGTGGCGGCCTCGCGAAGAATGCGGTTGATTTCAACGGCGTCGGTATCGCGCGCGCTTTGCAGCGTGATATCCAGGCACGACACATTGACGGTCGGCACACGCACTGCTTTGGCCTGAATTCGGCCGGCAAGTTCCGGAAGCAGCCGCTCGATGCCACGTGCCAGACCAGTGGACACCGGAATGATCGACTGAAAGGCCGAGCGCGTGCGGCGCAGGTCTTCATGATGATAGGCGTCAATCACCGGCTGGTCGTTCATCGCCGAGTGGATCGTGGTGATGGTCACGTATTCCAGACCGATGGCCTGATCCAGCAGGCGCAGCAATGGCACGCTGCAGTTGGTGGTGCAGGACGCCGCCGAAACCAGCAGCTCATTGCCGGTCAGGTTCTGCTGATTGATGCCGAACACGATGGTGGCGTCGACATCGGCTTCGCTGGCCATGGGCTGGGAAAACAGCACACGCGGCGCGCCGGCATCGAGAAAGCGCTGGCCGTCTTCGCGGGTGTTGTAGACCCCGGAACACTCCAGCACCAGATCAATGTCCAGCGCGGCCCAGTCAATGCCTTCGGGAGTTGCACTGCGCAATACTTTGATCTTGTGATCATTGATGTGCAGGTATTGCCCTTCAACCCGCACTTCGCCGGGGAACCGGCCATGTGTGGAGTCAAAGCGCGTGAGGTATTCGAGACTGGCCATGTCGGCCAGATCGTTGATGGCAACCACTTCGAACCCGGCCTTCGCCCCCCGCTCGCAAAGCGCGCGAACGACGCAACGACCGATACGGCCGTAGCCGTTGAGTGCAACTTTATAAGGACGGTGCTGGGGCATGGGGTTCTCGTGGGCAAGTCACCAAGACGCGTTGGAGCGAGGCTTGCCCGCGAAGGCAGCAATACGGTCTGTCAGACAAACCGTATCGCCCAATTTCGCGGGCAAGCCTCGCTCCAACAGATCGCTATCAGTCTTCCAGCAACTCTTCAGCCGTACCCAGGATGTTTTCCAGGGTGAAGCCGAACTCTTCGAACAAGGCCGGCGCAGGCGCCGATTCGCCGAACGTGGTCATGCCGATGACGCGACCTTCCAGACCGACGTACTTGTACCAGAAGTCCGCATGCGCAGCTTCGATGGCGATACGCGCACTGACCTGCAACGGCAGAACGGTTTGCTTGTACATCGCGTCCTGGGCATCGAACACGCTGGTGCATGGCATGGAAACCACACGCACGTTGCGACCTTGCGCGCTGAGCGCGTCGAACGCCTGCACGGCCAGACCGACTTCCGAACCGGTAGCGATCAGGATCAGCTCAGGCTCGCCGACGCAATCACGCAGCACGTAACCACCACGGGCGACATCCGCCAGCTGGATTGCGTTGCGCGCTTGGTGAGTCAGGTTCTGACGCGAGAAGATCAACGCCGATGGGCCGTCGTTACGCTCAAGGGCGTATTTCCAGGCAATCGCCGACTCCACCGCATCCGCTGGACGCCATGTATCAAGGTTCGGCGTGGTGCGCAGGCTGGTCAGTTGCTCGATTGGCTGGTGAGTCGGACCGTCTTCGCCCAGACCGATGGAGTCGTGGGTGAACACGTAGATCACACGCTTCTTCATCAACGAGGACATGCGCACCGCGTTACGGGCGTATTCCATGAAGATCAGGAAGGTCGCGCCGTAAGGCACGAACCCGCCGTGCAGGGCGATGCCGTTCATCATGGCGCCCATGCCGAACTCACGCACACCGTAATGCAGGTAGTTGCCGCTGGCGTCTTCGCCGGTGATGCTCTTGCAGCCCTTCCAGATGGTCAGGTTGGAACCGGCAAGGTCAGCGGAACCGCCGAGGATTTCCGGCAGCAGCGGGCCGAAAGCGCTCAAGGCGTTCTGGCTGGCTTTACGGCTGGCGATGGTTTCGCCCTTGGCGTTGACTTCAGCAACATACGCTGCGGATTTCTCGGCGAAGTCAGCTGGCAACTCGCCGCTCATGCGACGGATCAGCTCGTTGGCCAGCTCAGGGTGCGCAGCAGAATAGGCAGCGAAACGCTGATCCCACTCGGCTTCAACCGCCAGGCCTTTTTCTTTCGCGCTCCACTCGGCATAGATGTCAGCCGGGATTTCGAACGGACCGTGGGTCCATTTCAGGGCTGCGCGGGTCAAGGCGATTTCATCGGCACCCAGTGGCGCGCCGTGGGATTCTTCCTTGCCTTGCTTGTTCGGCGAACCGAAACCGATGGTGGTCTTGCAGCAGATCAGCGTCGGCTGGTCGCTCTTGCGAGCGGTGTCGATAGCGGTCTTGATTTCGTCGGCGTCATGGCCGTCGACGTTGCGGATCACCAGCCAGCCGTAGGCTTCGAAGCGCTTTGGCGTGTCATCGGTGAACCAGCCTTCGACTTCGCCATCGATGGAGATGCCGTTGTCGTCGTAGAAGGCGATCAGCTTGTTCAGGTTCAACGTGCCGGCCAAAGAGCCGACTTCGTGGGAAATGCCTTCCATCATGCAGCCATCACCCAGGAAAACGTAGGTGTGGTGATCAACGATGTTATGGCCAGGACGGTTGAACTGGGCGGCCAGGGTTTTTTCGGCGATGGCAAAACCAACGGCGTTGGCCAAGCCTTGGCCCAATGGACCGGTGGTGGTCTCGACGCCAGGGGTGTAACCGTATTCCGGGTGACCCGGCGTGCGGCTGTGCAGCTGGCGGAAGTTTTTCAGGTCGTCGATAGACAGGTCGTAGCCGGTCAGGTGCAACAACGAATAAACCAGCATCGAGCCGTGACCGTTGGACATGATGAAGCGGTCGCGGTCGGCGAATGCCGGATTGGCAGGGTTGTGTTTCAGATAGTCGCGCCAAAGTACTTCGGCGATATCCGCCATGCCCATAGGGGCACCGGGATGGCCGCTGTTGGCTTTTTGCACGGCATCCATGCTGAGTGCACGAATGGCGTTGGCACGCTCACGACGGCTGGGCATCGCTGATCTCCTGGGAACTGGGAAAAGAATGGATCTGAAAAAGGCGAGCATTTTCCCTCAGGCACTGCCTGGGGGCAATGGAAGATAACGGCTTGTGGTTGTTTTTCCTGCTGGCTGTTCGTTATTTGTTCACCTATGGCTTTCTGCTAGTGCCAATCGCGGATTCATGACGCCTGAGAACTGCCACCCATCACCCAATATCAAAACTTTTTGATATTGCTCTTGCGACAAGCGAGGTCGCTAACTAGACTGCCAGCCATATGAACCTTCGCGTACCAGCCATTCGCCACGACGATTGCGACGACCTTTCTGCCTTGTGCAAGGCCGGCGGCGATCCACTGCGGCTGAACGTCTTGCGCGCCCTGGCCAACGATTCGTTCGGCGTGCTGGAGCTGGCGCAGATCTTCGCCATCGGCCAATCCGGCATGAGTCATCACCTTAAAGTGCTGGCCCAGGCCGATCTGGTGGCGACTCGTCGCGAAGGCAATGCGATTTTCTATCGTCGCGCGCTGCCCCACACCGACCAGACCGGCGGCCGGTTGCACGCGGCGCTGCTTGATGAAGTGGACTCGCTGGCGCTGCCGGATGATGTTCAGGCCCGTATCGGTCTGGTACATCGGCAACGGGCCAGTGCCAGCCAGGATTTTTTCGCTCGCACCGCCGAGAAATTTCGCGCCCAGCAGGATTTGATCGCCGGCCTGGCGCAGTACCGCGACAGCTTGCTGTCGCTGCTCGACAAACTAAGCTTCGGCCCTGAAGCCACAGCGCTGGAAGTCGGCCCCGGCGATGGCGGTTTTCTGCCGGAACTGGCGCGGCGCTTCAAGCATGTGACGGCACTGGACAACAGCCCGGCAATGCTCGAACTGGCCCGTCAGGTCTGTTCGCGCGAGCAACTGGCTAACGTCGAGCTGAAACTGGCCGATGCATTAAGCGCCGCCAATGTGTGCGCCGATTGCGTGGTCTTGAACATGGTGCTTCACCACTTCGCCGCACCGGCCGAAGCACTCAAACAACTGGCCAACCTGGTGCAACCAGGCGGTAGCCTGTTGGTGACAGAGTTATGTAGCCACGACCAGAGCTGGGCAAAGGAAGCCTGTGGCGATCTCTGGTTGGGTTTTGAACAGGATGATCTGGCCCGTTGGGCCATCGCTGCGGGGCTAGTTCCCGGGGAAAGCCTCTATGTAGGCTTACGTAATGGTTTCCAGATCCAGGTTCGCCACTTTCAGCGACCGGCTGGCAACACTCACCATCGGTAAAATTCAGGAAACCCGTAGAGATGAGCGAATACTCCCTTTTCACCTCCGAGTCCGTGTCCGAAGGGCATCCAGACAAAATCGCCGACCAGATTTCCGACGCGGTTCTGGACGCAATCATCGCTGAAGACAAATTCGCCCGTGTAGCGTGCGAAACGCTGGTCAAGACCGGCGTGGCGATCATTGCTGGCGAAGTGTCCACATCGGCTTGGGTCGATCTGGAAGACATCGTTCGCAAAGTCATTCTCGACATCGGCTACAACAGCTCCGACGTCGGCTTCGACGGCGCGACCTGCGGCGTGATGAACATCATCGGCAAGCAGTCCGTGGACATCGCCCAGGGCGTTGACCGCAGCAAGCCTGAAGATCAGGGCGCTGGCGACCAGGGCCTGATGTTCGGCTACGCCAGCAACGAAACCGACGTGCTGATGCCTGCACCGATCACGTTCGCGCATCAACTGGTGCATCGCCAGGCTGAAGCCCGTAAATCCGGCCTGCTGCCTTGGTTGCGCCCGGACGCGAAATCCCAGGTCACTTGCCGTTACGAAAACGGCAAGGTTGTTGGCATCGACGCAATCGTTCTGTCGACCCAACACAACCCGGAAGTTTCCTACAAAGACCTGCGCGAAGGCGTGATGGAGCTGATCGTCAAGCACGTGCTGCCAGCTGAACTGCTGCACAAAGACACCCAGTTCCACATCAACCCGACCGGCAACTTCATCATCGGTGGCCCGGTTGGCGACTGCGGCCTGACCGGTCGCAAGATCATCGTCGACACCTACGGCGGCATGGCTCGTCACGGCGGCGGCGCGTTCTCCGGCAAGGATCCATCCAAGGTTGACCGTTCTGCGGCTTACGCCGGTCGTTATGTTGCCAAGAACATCGTAGCTGCCGGCCTGGCCGAGCGTTGCGAGATTCAGGTTTCCTACGCAATCGGCGTCGCGCAACCGACTTCGATCTCTTTGAACACCTTCGGCACCGGCAAGCTGTCCGATGACAAGATCATCAAGCTGGTTCGCGATAACTTCGACCTGCGTCCATACGCAATCACCACCATGCTCGACTTGCTGCACCCGATGTACCAAGCCACTGCGGCCTACGGCCACTTCGGTCGTACCCCGGTTGAAATGACGGTTGGCGATGACACCTTCACCGCCTTCACCTGGGAAAAAACCGACCGTGCCGACGCCCTGCGCGCCGCTGCCGGCCTGTAATACGCCTTAAGCTTCAGGCGTAAGAAAAGCCCCTGGCGACTGTGGTCGTCAGGGGCTTTTTGGTTCATGCACATACGTTTTTTTTGTAGGACCGGATTCATCCGGGAATCCGTCCGCACATCCACCATCATCTATGTGGGAATGACGAGTAGGAGTTCATCCGCGAGGCGTCGGCACCCTCGATACCTTTATCGACTAACCCATCGCCCTCCCGGATAAATCCGGTCCTACAGGTTGACCGCACTCCAACTGGCCGGAATCCGCGCGAGCTCTTGTAGCGAATTCATTCGCGAATACGGTGTGTCAGGCACGCCAATCACACCCAGCAGAAAAACCCGGTAACCACGCCACGCGTCATCCTTGAAGCGCAGCGGCTAGCCTGTGAGCCACCTCTTCAAGCAAGGATGCTTCGATGCTGCCTCTCCTGCGTGCCGTAATTTGCGTGGTTTTTGCCCTGTTCGCCGTCAACGCCCAAGCGATCAAATGCCCCGGCTGGACGCCTACAAAGGCGCGAAGCCAGATCATCGACCTGCAAGGCCAGATCGAGCGATGGGACGAAAGTTACCATCGCCAGGGCGTTGCGCTGATCAAGGACGAGCTGTACGACCAATCCCGCCAGCGCCTGCACTTCTTGCGCACCTGTTTCGCGCAAGCGGCGCCACTCGACGACAACCCGCTCAAGACCGCCAGCGGCCCGATCCTCCATCCAATACCGCATACCGGCCTGAATAAACTGGCGGACGAAAACGCCGTGCGGGCCTGGCTCAACGGACGCAGCGATCTGTGGATTCAGCCGAAAGTCGACGGCGTGGCTGTGACGCTGGTGTATGAGCGAGGCGTGCTGGCGCGGGTGATCAGTCGCGGCGATGGTGTTCGAGGCCAGGATTGGACGGCTCATGGGCGACTGATTCCGGCGATACCGGCGCATCTGCCGTGGGAAGAAACCCTGGTGTTGCAGGGCGAGTTGTACTGGCGGCTGGAGAATCATGTGCAGGCCACACGAGGCAGCCTGAACGCACGCAGCAAAGTGGCCGGGCTGTTGGCGCGCAATGTCATCAGCGCCGACGAAGCCGGGGCGCTTGGCCTGTTCGTCTGGGACTGGCCAGATGGCCCCGCAGGCATGACCGAGCGCATGGCAGGCCTAAAAGCTCTGGGGTTCGAGTCCAGCGCGCATTACAGCGAGCCGCTGGCGAACTTTGCCCAGGCGCAACAATGGCGCGATCACTGGTATCGCCAACCGCTGCCGTTCGCCACCGACGGCGTGGTCATCCGA
This sequence comes from Pseudomonas syringae, assembly GCF_001698815.1. Classification (GTDB taxonomy): domain Bacteria; phylum Pseudomonadota; class Gammaproteobacteria; order Pseudomonadales; family Pseudomonadaceae; genus Aquipseudomonas; species Aquipseudomonas syringae_A. Next base: position 150,669 of record NZ_LGSI01000005.1, read on the forward strand.
CAGGGTCAACGGCCGCCGGCCCAGCGCTGGCAGGCCAAGGCTCCGTATTGGATCGCTGCCTGGAAATATCCTTATGCCCAGGCGCTGACTGAGGTGCGCAAGGTCAACTTCAACATTGGTCGAAGCGGTCGAATCACGCCGGTGCTGGAATTGAAGCCGGTGCAGCTGGACGACCGAAAGATCAGTCGGGTCAGCGTCGGCTCCCTGCAACGCTGGCAGGAACTGGATGTTCGTCCCGGCGATCAGATCGCGGTAAGCCTGGCCGGCCTGACCATTCCACGGCTGGACAGCGTCGTCTCGCGCAACCTCGAGCGCGCGCAACTGAAGATACCCAACCCCGATGCGTTTCACGGCCTTAGTTGCTTTCAACCCACGGCAGGCTGCGAAAACCAGTTCCGGGCGCGACTGGTCTGGCTCAGCGGCAAAAAAGGCCTGGCCTTGAGTGGCGTCGGCCCCGGCAGCTGGGACAAGCTGATAAATGCCGGCCAGATCAACGGTCTGCTCGACTGGATGGCCCTTGATCGTGATCAGCTTGTTAACATTCCCGGCCTCGGCGAGCGCAGCAGCGCTAAACTGCTCGACAGTCTGCGCAGCGCGCGGCAACGATCGTTCTCAACATGGCTTACGGCTATCGGTCTGCCGCCCGCCGGTAACGCGCAATTGGGGCCTGACTGGCAGGAGCTGGCGACGCGCAGCGCTGAGCGGTGGCAAGCAGAGCCGGGCGTAGGTCCGGGACGCGCGCTGCAACTGGTGGCTTTTTTTCAGCACCCAGAGGTGCAGGCGCTGAGCGAACAGCTTCGGGTTTATGGCGTCGAAGGCTTTTAGATTTAATTAATTACTGCAGCGCCGGGGATTTCATCGTCACGCTCGGCCGCCATCTTTTTTTCAAAAGGAGTTCATATGAAGTTTTTGTCACCACGGGCCCTGCTGGCCTTGGTCGGCCTGTTCGCCACGCCGATTTTTGCCGCTGAACTGCCGCCGCAAGCCTCTGGATGTGTGGCCAAGAGTCAGGAAATCAGCACCAAGCTCGAAGAGGCCAAGGCCGAAGGCAACAAACAACAGCAGGCTGAACTGGAAAAAGCCCTGAGCGAAGTGAACGCCAACTGCAGCGAGGCCACGCTGGTCAAACAACACGAGCAGAAAGTGCTGGATGCCAAGCGCGAAGTCAGCCGTCGTCAGGCGGATTTGAACAAGGCGATGACCAAGGGTGATCCGGAGAAGATCAACAAGCGCAAGGACAAACTCGCCGAGTCCCGCAAGGAATTGCAGGACGCTCAGACCGAGCTGGAGACGGTGCAGCCGGAGGATTAACAGGTCAGCGTAAGTTTCTGTAGGAGGGAATTTATTCCCGAAGGCGGTATTCCGGCTGATGAATATGTATCGGTTGTATTGGCCTCTTCGGGAATGAATTCCCTCCTACAATGAGTCAACCTAATGATCCCGAAACTCTTTATGGCAAGCCTCGCAAGCGCCTTCTACCTTGCTCATTGCAGGCGTCAGGTTGCTGGATTTGAACGGCCTTTCATTGGTGGCGATCACCAGTGCGCCGGTGGCTGATTCCAGCGAGCGGGCCAACTCCTGAAAACGCGCCTGCTTCTGCCAGACATCGTCCTTGGCGCTGGTGTGCTCTTCTTCCTTGACTTGTGGGAAGTGTTTCCAGGGTTCGTGGGACAAGCTATCGAGCTTGACCGCTCCCTCGGTGAAGCGCTGCCCGTCAAACGCCACGCGACCACGCAACATGCCGCCCAGATCTTCACTGGTCTTGAGCATCTGCTTGAAGATCGCCTTGCGCTGACCCAAGGGTGAATTCGGGTCCAGACCACCGCAGGCGCTCAAGGTCGCGCAGGCCAGCACTACAACGCACAGTCTTTTCAAAGTCATGATCAACATAGGCCGAGAGAAACGGCGGCCAGTATCCTCGGCCATCCGGCAAAGACCAAGCGCTGTGTTGCCGCAGTGACTGCGCCGGGTTACGCAGGCATTGGTGTCGCCGAAGCCACGAACAGCCCGACGATCAAGCCCATGCCAATGATCCAGGCCAGCGAGCGCAATGCGGCCCAGTCAGCCAGGTAGAAAATGATGTACAGCAGGCGGCTGGTAATGAATAACACCGCGACCACATCGATGGTGACCAATTGCGCGTTGCCCGCAATGTGCGCAATGACCACCGCAGCAATAAAGCCCGGCAGGATCTCGAAACTGTTGAGCTGCGCCGCATGCGCCCGCGCGGGCAGGCCTTCGAGGTTATTCAGGAAGTTGCGCGGATTGTGGTTGTGCTTGGCGTTGAACTTGCCGCTGGAAAACTTCGCGATACCTGCGCACACAATCGGCAGGAAAATCGCGATCAACACACACCAGAAAGCAACCGTCATAACAGAATCCTTAGAGTTTGAGCTTCATCAGAAGCATGCCGAGCAAAACCAGCCCACAAGCTAAGAGCCGAGGCCGGCCGAAAGGTTCTTTCAGGTAACGCATCCCGAACAACACCACCAGAATCACGCTGACTTCACGCAACGCAGCCGCTTCCGCCACCGAGCCCAGTTGCATCGCCCAAAGCACCAGCGCGTAACTGAGCAACACGCACAGACCGACGCTCAGACCCAGCCGCCATTGTTCGCGCCAGAACAGGCTGAAGGCCGAACGTTTGTAGACCACCGCCAGCAAGGGGAAAGGCCAGGCGCTGATCAGCGTCAGCCAGATCAGGTAATCCAACGGATGCGCGCCCAGTTGCAGCGCCTGGCCGTCGATCCAGGTGTAACAGCCGATGCACAGCCCGATCAATCCAACCACCGGCAGCAACGACCAGGGTAGCCGATCGCCGCCACCGCCCTGCCACAACAGGCACGCCATGCCACAGGGAATCAGCAAAATGCCGAGGATCTGCTGGGTGCTCAGCTGTTCGCCAGCAAAAACAAGCGTCAGGGCCAATACCACCAATGGCGAAAGACCGCGCATCAATGGATAGACCAGCCCGAGATCGCCGACCCGATACGCCTTGATCAGCAGATAGCGATACAGCAGCTCGAACAGTGCTGAGGCAATTATCCACGGCCAGACCTGACTAGGCGGCGGTTCAACAAACGCCACGGCCACTATCGCGAAGAGCAATGCCACCAGATCCATGCTGGCAATCACCAGCAAACGCTCACCGCTGAACTTGATCAGGGTATTCCACGTCGCGTGCAGAAACGCCGCGATCAACACCAAACCCGTAGCCAGCAAAACACTCTCCCTGTTCCGACGACATCCGCCTTGTACCTGAGCGCAGAGGATAAAGGATGGGGCGAAGATATGTCCCTGGCAGGAGCGAACTTGTTCGCGAGGCGGTGTTCCTGACGATCGAACGCTCGGCCTATCGCCAACAAGTTGGCTCCTACAGATGGAGGGCGATCTCGCCTGCGGAAGATTCCATTAACAGCGGCGGTCATAGCCGATCGCTTTGTTCACGGCATCCTTTGCAACGCACGGTGCAACGTCCGCGCCCAGCCGGGGTCAATGCCTGACTGGTTTTACCGGGAAAGCAATGTGCCTGCATCCGCCGCAGGTCCATCAAACCTTTGCCTGCTGACGTGCAACGTCAGGCGGGCACGCTTTGAATCGTAATGACGGGAATACCGATGCTTGAACTCGCTGCTGGCTTTATCTGCCTCACCTCGCTGCTCACCTATGTGAACTTTCGATTTATCGGCCTGCCGCCCACCATTGGCGTCATGGTCACCGCGCTGCTGTTCTCGCTGATCCTGCAAGGCCTGAGTTTTTTGGGTTATCCGGGTCTGGAAGAGCACGTGCAACAGTTGATCGGCCAGATTGATTTTGGCGATCTGCTGATGAACTGGATGCTGTCGTTCCTGCTGTTCGCCGGGGCGCTGCACGTCAACCTTGGCGACTTGAAAAGCTATCGCTGGCCCATCGGGTTGCTGGCGACCTTTGGCGTATTGATCGCCACGACCGTGATCGGCGCGCTGGCGTACTGGATCTTTGGCTGGTTCGGCTGGCACGTGAGTTTCCTGTACTGCCTGCTGTTCGGTGCACTGATTTCTCCTACCGATCCCATCGCGGTGCTCGGCGTGCTGCGTACCGCCAACGCGTCCAAACCGCTGAAAACCACCATCGTTGGCGAATCGCTGTTCAATGACGGCACCGCCGTGGTGGTCTTCACGGTATTGCTGGGCATCGCGCAACTGGGCGAAACCCCGACCGTCGGCGAAACCGCCATGTTGTTCGTTCACGAAGCTGTGGGCGGCGCGCTGTTCGGCGGCCTGATCGGTTACGCCGTGTACTTGATGATCAAGAGCATCGAGCAGTACCAGATCGAAGTCATGCTGACCCTGGCGCTGGTGATCGGCGGCTCGGCGATGTCCACCGAATTGCATGTGTCCGGCCCTATCGCGATGGTCGTCGCCGGTTTGATCATCGGCAATCTGGGCCGTAATCTGGCGATGAACGACATGACTCGCCGCTACATGGACGGTTTCTGGGAATTGCTCGATGACATGCTCAACGCCCTGCTGTTCGCACTGATCGGCATGGAGCTGTTGCTGTTGCCGTTCTCCTGGTCGCACTTGCTGGCGGCCCGGCTGCTGGCGGTGGCGATTCTGCTGTCGCGTTTCGTCACCGTCGCGCCCGCTATCCTGTTGTTGCGCCGCTGGAAAACCGTGCCCAAAGGCACGATCCGCATCCTGACCTGGGGCGGCCTGCGCGGTGGGGTTTCCGTGGCGCTGGCTTTGGCGCTGCCTTTGGGGCCGGAGCGCGACCTGCTGCTGAGCATCACGTATATCGTGGTGCTGTCGTCGATCCTGTTGCAGGGTTTGACGATTGGCAAACTGGTCAAGGCCGTGACCCGCGACCAGCCGCAAGAGCAGAATGCCGGGCACTGATTCTGCGATTGCTGTCATGACCCTTGCGATTGGCTAAGATGCCACGACCGCCAGCCCACGCTGTTGGTTCTATTGATGCTCAGGAGCACCCATGTCCCGCGAAGAGGAGACCGCCGTTGTCGGCGGCGCACCCATGATTCCCGCCCAGCGCCGGGAGTTGATGCTGCGCCAGTTGCGCAAGCAGCAGGTGCTCAGCGTGCATCAACTGGTGGAAATGTTCGACTGCTCGCACATGACCATTCGCCGGGATATCGCCCTGCTGGAACAGGAAGGCCGCGCCTATTCCGTCACTGGCGGGGTGCGCATTGCCAGTCAATTGCACAGCGAACCCAGCCATCAGTCCAAGGCCGTAGTCGAACTGCCGCAAAAACAAGGCATGGCACGCCTCGCGGCCGGCTTGCTGCACCCGGACATGACGGTCTACCTCGACGCAGGCACCAGCACGCTGGAAATTGTCCCGCACATCGTCGCGCTGCCCGGCATGACCGTGGTGACCAACGACTTCGGCATCGTCAGCGCCCTGGCTGACGCCGGCCATGTCGACGTGATCCACACCGGCGGCCTGCTCGACCACCCGAACCGCTCCTGCGTCGGAGGCCTCGCGGCAGCCACCTTGCGCCAACTGGCCACCGACATCGCCTTCATGTCCACCAGTTCCTGGGACCTGCAACGCGGCACCACCACGCCGTCAGCGCTCAAGGTCGAGGTCAAGCAAGCGGCCATGCAGTCCGCATCGCAAACCGTACTGGTCGCCACCAGCTCCAAATACGGCACCTTCGGCATGTACAAAATCTCCGCGCTGGAACAGTTCGACATCATCATCAGCGACGCCGCCCTGGCGGAAGCGGCTGCCGACGGGATTCGCAAGCAGCGGGTGGAGTTGTTGTTGGCGGCGGTCGAGTAGAGCAATAAACCCGTTAGAGCGAGGCTTGCCCGCGAATCGTTTACCCATCGACACCTCAATTGACTGACCTGACGCCTTCGCGGGCAAGCCTCGCTCCAACGGGCCGGGATCCGCGCGAGCTCTTGTAGGAGCGGATTCATCCGCGAGACTTCGGCACTATCAACACCCTTATCGACTGCCCCACCGCTCTCCCGGATAAATCCGGTCCTACAGGGACGGCGCTTGGCTGCGCGAGATATTTTCCGTGATCCAAAAAACCTATCGATGTGAATCCATGTGAACAACAAAAAATACTTCACATTATTTGCTCACTGATTCACTATCTGTTCACAGCACAGAACAATACTGACCGATTGCTGGCACCACGAGCATCGGCACACACCGAGGAATACAGCATGAATAACAAGAATGTCGGCGTTATTGGCTTGGGTGCGATGGGTTTGGGCATTGCCCGCTCGTTGCTGCGCAGTGGCTTCAACGTGCATGCCTGTGACGTGCGTACCAGCGTGACCGAGCAGTTCGCCAGCGAAGGCGGCGTCGCGTGCGCTTCCCCGGCGGCGATGGCGGCGGATTGCGATGTGATCATCACTGTGGTGGTCAACGCCGAGCAGACCGAAACCGTCCTGTTCGGTGAGAACGGCGCCATTGCTGCGCTGCGTCCCGGCAGTCTGGTAATCGGTTGCGCCACCGTCGCGCCGACTTTCGCCATTGAGCTGGGCGAACGCCTGGCCGAGCAGAATCTGCTGTATCTCGACGCGCCTATCTCCGGCGGCGCAGCCAAGGCTGCTGCTGGCCAGATGACCATGATGACTTCCGGCCCGGCTGAATCCTACGCCAAGGCGCAGGCCATCCTTGATGGCATGGCCGGCAAGGTCTATCGCCTGGGCGATGTTCACGGTCTGGGCTCGAAAGTAAAAATCATCAATCAGTTGCTGGCTGGCGTACACATTGCCGCCAGTGCCGAAGCCATGGCGTTGGGCCTGCGTGAAGGCGTCGACGCCGACGCGCTTTACGAAGTGATCACCAACAGCGCCGGCAACTCGTGGATGTTTGAAAACCGCGTGCCGCACATTCTCAAGGCGGATTACACCCCGCTGTCGGCCGTGGACATTTTCGTCAAGGATCTGGGCCTGGTCCTGGATACCGCCCGCGCCAGCAAATTCCCGCTGCCGCTGTCGGCCACCGCGCACCAGATGTTCATGCAGGCTTCCAGCGCCGGTTTCGGTCGCGAAGACGATTCCGCAGTAATCAAGATTTTCCCAGGCATCGAACTGCCTAAAGCCAAGCCTGATCAAGCCTGAGGAGCGTTAGATGAGTAATTCTCCTGTGCGCCCTTTGCTGGGCTGCATTGCCGACGACTTCACCGGCGCCACCGATCTGGCCAACATGCTGGTGCGCGGCGGCATGCGCACGGTGCAAAGCATCGGTATTCCCACGGCGGAAATGGCCGCTGGCCTGGACGCCGACGCCATTGTCATCGCCCTGAAATCCCGCACCACGCCTGCCGCCGAAGCCGTCGCCGAATCAATGGCCGCGCTGGAATGGCTGCGCGAACGCGGTTGCGAGCAGATTTTCTTCAAGTATTGCTCGACCTTCGATTCCACTGCCGCCGGCAATATTGGCCAGGTCAGCGAGGCATTGCTGAAGCAACTCGGCAGCGACTTCACCCTGGCTTGCCCGGCATTCCCGGAAAACGGCCGGACGATCTTTCGCGGGCATCTGTTCGTACAGGATCAACTGCTCAATGAATGCGGCATGCAGCATCACCCGCTGACGCCGATGACCGATGCCAATCTGGTGCGCGTGCTGCAATCGCAAACCGAACTGAAAGTCGGCCTGCTGCGTTACGACAGCATCGCCAAGGGCGTTGAAGGCGTGCGCAGCAAGATTGCCGAGTTGCGCGCCGATGGCGTGAGCATGGCAATTGCCGATGTGCTGTCCGATGCCGACCTGTACACGCTGGGCGAAGCCTGTGCTGACTTGCCGTTGCTGACCGGCGGCTCGGGCCTGGCTCTGGGTCTGCCGGGGAATTTCCGCAAGGCTGGCAAGTTGCGCGACATCGACGCGTCGCAGCTCGAATCAGTCAGCGGCGGTGAAGTGGTTCTGGCCGGTAGCGCTTCGGTGGCGACCAACGGTCAGGTTGCGGCCTGGCTGGAAGCCAAACGCCCTGCCCTGCGCATTGATCCGCTGGAACTCGCCGCGGGCCGTCCCGTTGTCGAGCAAGCGCTGGAGTTCGCCCGAAAATCAGTCGAAACCGTGCTGATCTACGCGACCAGCACGCCGGATGAAGTCAAAGCCGTGCAGCAACAACTGGGCGTCGAACGCGCCGGAGCCATGGTCGAGGATGCCTTGGGGCAGATCGCCAAAGGTTTGCTCAACGCTGGCGTGCGTCGTTTCGTGGTGGCCGGTGGCGAAACTTCCGGCGCGGTAGTTCAGGCCCTCGGCGTGCACTTGCTGCACATCGGCGCGCAGATCGATCCGGGTGTTCCGGCCACGGTGAGCAGCGGCTCGCAACCGCTGGCACTGGCGCTCAAATCCGGCAACTTCGGTGGCCGCGACTTCTTCAGCAAGGCCCTCAAGCAACTGGCGGGGGAAGCGCCATGAGTGCCGAAAACGCCCTGCGCGACGAGATCTGTGACATCGGCCGCCTGCTTTATGGTCGCGGTTACACCGTCGGCAGTGCCGGGAATATCAGCGCACGGCTGGATGACGGCTGGCTGATCACGCCGACCGACGCCTGCCTTGGTCGCCTGGACCCGACGCAAATCGCCAAGGTCAATCTGGCCGGTGAATGGGTTTCCGGCGCCAAGCCTTCCAAGACGTTGGCGCTGCACCGCGAAGTCTATGACCGCAATCCCGGCGTGGGCGGCGTGGTGCATACCCATTCGACGCATCTGGTGGCGCTGACGCTGGCTGGCGTCTGGCAGCAGGACAACATCCTGCCGCCCTTGACCCCGTATCAGGTCATGAAAGTCGGCCAGATTCCGCTGATCGGCTACGAGCGTCCGGGTTCGCCGAAGGTCGCCGAGCGCGTCGCGCAACTGGCCAACAGCGTGCGCGGCGTGATGCTCGAACGCCTCGGCCCGGTGATCTGGGAAAGTTCGGTGGCCAAGGCCGCCTATGCCCTGGAAGAACTGGAAGAGACCGCACGTTTGTGGCTGATGACCGATCCCAAACCTGAGCCGCTGGATGCAGCGGCACTGGAAGAGTTGCGTCAGGTTTTCGGGGCGAAATGGTAATTCGCAACAAGTGATCGAGCGTCGCCCGACGACGCTCGGCAACAACAATAACAACAGGACTAGAGCATGACTTACCCACACCGCGTCACTTTCAGGATCTGCTTGCGCCCCGCCTCGCCCAACCTGCGCGGGAGTGCTCAGGCATGACTCCATTAATGCTGATGTTGATTGCCGGAGCCGGCATCGCAGTGCTGTTGTTTCTGGTCCTCAAGTACAAATTCCAGCCGTTCGTGGCATTGATGCTGGTGAGTATCATCGTCGCGCTGGTGGCGGGTGTGAAACCGGCCGATCTGGTTGCCACCATTGAAGGCGGCATGGGTAAGACCCTCGGCCACATTGCGATCATCATTGCCCTAGGCGCGATGATCGGACGCATCATCGAGCTGTCCGGCGGCGCTGAAGCGCTGGCCAAGACCCTGATCAATCGCTTCGGCAACAAGCGCACGCCACTGGCGCTGACCGTCGCGGGTTTCATTGTCGGAATTCCGGTGTTCTTCGAAGTCGGCGTGATCATTCTCATGCCGCTGGCCTATGGTGTGGCCCGCGCGGCGCGCAAACCGCTGCTGATCTTCGCCCTGCCGATGTGTGCGGCATTGCTGTCGGTGCATGCCTTCCTGCCGCCACATCCGGGCGCCGTTGCAGCAGCCGGTCAACTGGGTGCGGATCTGGGTCGCGTATTGATGTTCGGCATTCCAATGGTCGCCGTATTGAGCCTGATCGGTTACTTCATCGCCGGGCGCATGACGCGCACCACCTATCCGATGACCGACGACATTCGTGCCGAAGTCTACGGCCCGCACATCACCAATCAGGATCTGCAAGCCTGGGCACGTGATGACTATTCCAACACCAGCGAAGCAGCTCACGCGCAAAAACTGGGTCTGGAAGAAAGCGCCAGCAGCCTGGCCGCAAGCCTTCCGCCAGCGCCTGCACCGGGTTTCGGGCTGATCGTTGCTCTGATTCTGCTGCCTATCGTATTGATTCTGCTTGGTACGCTGGCCACCACCATGCTGCCGGTTGAATCGACCCTGCGCAGCATTCTGACGGTACTGGGCGCACCGCTGGTGGCGCTGTTGCTCGACACATTGCTGTGCGCCTGGTTGCTGGGTTCGCGTCGCGGCTGGAGTCGCACGCAGGTTTCCGACGTGATCGGTTCGGCGCTGCCGGGTGTCGCCATGGTGATCCTGATCGCCGGTGCGGGCGGCGTGTTCGGCAAGGTGCTGGTGGATACCGGTATCGGCGCGGTGGTCTCCGAAGCGTTGCGTACTACTGGCTTGCCAGTGCTGGCCCTGGGCTTTCTGCTGACCCTGTTGTTGCGTGCAGTGCAAGGTTCCACCACCGTTGCGCTGGTGACTACCGCTGGTATTCTCAGCCCATTGATTGCCACCCTGAACCTGACCCCGAACCACCTGGCGCTGCTGTGTCTGGCCATGGGCGGTGGCGGTCTGGCGATGTCGCACATCAACGATGCCGGTTACTGGATGTTCACCAAACTGGCCGGACTCAACGTCGGCGATGGCCTGCGCACCTGGACCGTTCTGGTAACGGTGCTGGGCACGCTGGGCTTCCTGACCACCCTGGTGATCTGGCCATTCGTCTGATCTTATAAAGACTGGAGTTCACATGCCTCGTTTCGCTGCCAACCTCAGCATGCTTTATCCGCAACACGATTTTCTCGGGCGCTTCGCTGCAGCCGCGGCTGATGGTTTCGAAGCGGTCGAGTATCTGTTCCCTTATGACTTCAGCGCGCAGGAGCTCAAGCAACACCTGAGCGATAACGGTCTGGTCCAGGCGCTGTTCAATGCGCCGCCGGGTGACTGGGCGGCGGACGAACGCGGCATTGCTTCGTTGCCGGGGCGCGAAAGCGAATTCCGCATCGGCATCGAACGCGCCCTTGATTACGCCAGCGTGCTGGGCAATGACCGGATACATGTCATGGCTGGCCTGTTGCCAAGCGAAGCGCTGCGTGAGCGTCATCAGGCGGTGTATCTGGAGAACCTCGGTTACGCCGCAGAGCAGGCGGCCAAGGCCGGGATCACGGTCTTGATCGAACCGATCAACACCCGCGACATGCCGGGCTTCTTCCTTAATCGTCAGGATCAGGCGCAGGCGATCTGCAAGGAAGTCGGTGCAGCCAACCTCAAGGTGCAATTCGACTTCTATCACTGCCAGATTGTCGAAGGCGACGTGATCTCCAAACTGCGCCGGGATTTCGCCGGTGTGGGTCATATCCAGATCGCAGGTGTGCCGGATCGCCACGAACCGGACATGGGCGAACTCAACTACACATGGTTGTTCGAGGAAATCGACCGGCTGGGTTACACCGGCTGGATCGGTTGCGAATACCGGCCGAAGGGTGACACCAGCGAAGGTTTGCAGTGGTTGCGGGATTGGCGCGCGGCCAAAGCGTAAATTCGCATCGTTGGAGCGAGGCTTGCCCGCGAAGAGGTCAGTACATCCAACAGATGTTTGGATGCCTGAAAGAAGCCTTCGCGGGCAAGCCTCGCTCCAACGAGCTGTATCCGGTGTTTTATTACTCGTTAATCGCTTCTTCCTTGAACTGATCCTTCACGTACAGAATCTCGGTGCGGCCATGGGGCGCGGGCAATCCGTCTTCGCCCAGGTTGACGAACACCATCTTCTCCACCGTCAAAATGCTCTTGCGCGTGATTTTGTTGCGCACTTCGCAGGTCAGGGTGATGGAGGTGCGGCCGAACTCGGTGGCGGTGATGCCCAGCTCAATGATGTCGCCCTGCCGCGAAGCGCTGACGAAGTTGATCTCGGAAATGTACTTGGTCACCACACGCTGGTTGCCCAGTTGCACGATGGCGTAGATCGCCGCTTCTTCATCGATCCAGCGCAGCAGGCTGCCGCCGAACAAGGTGCCGTTTGGATTGAGGTCTTCGGGTTTAACCCACTTGCGGGTGTGGAAATTCATGCTCACTCCTGACCGTTGTGCCGATTGATGCCGTCCATAATGGCAGACCCCGAGCTTCAGCTCTATTGACCATGGGCTATGACATCGATTGACCAAGCGCCATTTATTCGATGGAAAGCCTTGGGCTACGTCGTCAGCTTGGCTATAATGCCCCCCGCTTCACAACGGTCATCTTCCCTTGATACCGTTTTCCCGCCACCTGTCCGAGGGGCGCTGCAGCAGGTTTTCCTGTCAGGCTCGGATGGGGCGTTGTTCGACCGGATTGTTCCGTCGGGCCTTAAACGCACAACGGCGCCCATTCGCACACTACGAATGGAGACTCTCAATGAGTGCTGTAATCACGCCCGCAGATTTTTCCGACTACAAAGTAGCCGACATGTCCCTGGCTGCCTGGGGCCGTCGCGAAACCATCATCGCTGAATCCGAAATGCCTGCCCTGATGGGTCTGCGCCGCAAATACGCTGGCGAACAACCGCTCAAGGGCGCGAAGATCCTCGGCTGCATCCACATGACCATCCAGACTGCTGTGCTGATCGAAACCCTGGTTGCCCTGGGTGCCGAAGTTCGCTGGTCGTCGTGCAACATTTTCTCCACTCAGGACCAGGCTGCTGCGGCCATCGCTGCTGCCGGTATCGCGGTTTATGCCTGGAAAGGCGAAACCGAAGAAGAATACGAGTGGTGCCTTGAGCAAACCATCCTGAAAGATGGCGCGCCTTGGGATGCCAACATGATCCTCGACGACGGCGGCGACCTGACCGAGCTGCTGCACAAGAAGTACCCGGCCATCCTGGACCGCGTCCACGGCGTTACCGAAGAGACCACCACCGGCGTTCACCGCCTGCTGGACATGCTGGCCAAGGGCGAGCTGAAAATCCCGGCCATCAACGTCAATGACTCGGTGACCAAGAGCAAGAACGACAACAAATACGGCTGCCGTCACAGCCTGAACGACGCCATCAAGCGCGGTACCGACCACTTGCTGTCCGGCAAGCAGGCTCTGGTAATCGGCTACGGTGACGTGGGCAAGGGCTCGGCTCAGTCGCTGCGTCAGGAAGGCATGATCGTCAAGGTTTCCGAAGTCGATCCGATCTGCGCCATGCAAGCCTGCATGGACGGCTTCGAACTGGTTTCGCCTTTCATCGACGGCATCAACGATGGCAGCGAAGCAAGCATCGACAAAGCGCTGCTGGGCAAGATCGACCTGATCGTGACCACCACCGGTAACGTCAACGTTTGCGATTCGAACATGCTCAAGGCGCTGAAAAAACGCGCTGTAGTGTGCAACATCGGTCACTTCGACAATGAAATCGACACGGCTTTCATGCGCAAGAACTGGGCATGGGAAGAAGTGAAGCCGCAGGTTCACAAGATTCACCGTACCGGCGCTGGCGCTTTCGACCCACAGAACGACGACTACCTGATCCTGCTGGCCGAAGGCCGTCTGGTAAACCTGGGCAATGCCACAGGTCACCCAAGCCGCATCATGGACGGTTCGTTTGCCAACCAGGTTCTGGCGCAAATCTTCCTGTTCGGTCAGAAGTACGCCGATCTGTCGCCAGCTCAAAAAGCCGAGCGCCTGACTGTTGAAGTACTGCCGAAGAAACTCGACGAAGAAGTGGCCCTGGAAATGGTCCGCGGCTTCGGCGGCGTTGTGACTCAACTGACCAAGACTCAGGCCGACTACATCGGCGTGACCGTCGAAGGTCCGTTCAAGCCGCACGCTTATCGCTACTGATTGAGCAAGGCACGTCCGTTTCTCCTGTAGGAGCGGACTTGTCCGCGATCGAGCGCGCAGCGGTCGCAACCAGCTTCACCGGCAGTGGCTGACACTCCGGTGATCTTCAGTATCTGAAGGTCGTTCCGACCTTATCGCGAACAAGTTCGCTCCTACAATGAGATCGGCGTCCATGTCCCTCGACCGTCGCTACAGCTTCGAATTCTTCCCGACGAAGACCGATGCTGGCCATGAAAAGCTGCTGAATGTTGCTCGTCAGCTAGCCAGCTACAACCCCGATTTTTTCTCCTGCACCTACGGTGCCGGTGGCTCGACCCGCGACCGCACGATCAACACCGTGCTGCAGCTGGAGAGTGAAGTAAAGATTCCTGCGGCCCCGCATTTGTCCTGCGTTGGCGACAGCAAGGCCGATCTGCGCGCCCTGCTGACCCAATACAAGGATGCCGGAATCAAACGCATCGTTGCCCTGCGCGGTGACTTGCCGTCCGGTATGGGCATGGCCAGCGGTGAGCTGCGCTACGCCAGCGATCTGGTGTCGTTCATTCGTGAAGAAACCGGTAGCCACTTCCACATCGAAGTCGCCGCTTACCCGGAGATGCACCCGCAAGCGCGCAACTTCGAAGACGATATCAAGAACTTCGTGCACAAGGCTCAGGCCGGTGCCGACAGCGCGATCACCCAGTATTTCTTCAACGCCGACAGCTATTTCTACTTCGTCGAGCGCGTGCGCAAACTGGGCGTGAACATTCCTGTCGTGCCGGGCATCATGCCGATCACCAACTACAGCAAGCTGGCGCGTTTTTCCGACGCTTGCGGTGCAGAAATCCCACGCTGGATCCGTAAACAGCTGGAAGCCTACGGCGACGACGTGCAAAGCATTCAGGCGTTCGGCGAGCAGGTCATCACGCAGATGTGTGAGCAGCTGTTACAAGGCGGCGCACCCGGATTGCACTTCTACACCTTGAACCAGGCGGATCCTAGCCTTGCCATCTGGAATAACCTCAAGCTGCCGCGATAAACGCGGGGTTTATTTGTAGAAGCGGGTCTGTCACATTCGGGCAACGTTCATCCGGTAGGTTTTCTTCACCCGAAGACCTGCCATTGCCCTGATAACGGTGTAGATTTTTGACTTCACGCATTACATTCACTTCGACCCCACAACTCGTCTATCTGGTCTTCGGCGCTCCGACCTATCATCAGGAAGCTGTCTTCAGCATCGCCAGCGCCTTGGCTGGCATGCGCAAGACGCCCGATCAAGCCCTCGACATCCAGGTCTTCAGCGACAACCCGAAGCCTTACGAAAATCTGCCGGTTCGCGTGCGTACGCTGGACGAACAGACCCGTAAAGCCTGGAGCGCCCCGCACGGTTATCACTTCCGCACCAAACACGTCGCGTTGCGCACCGTGCTGGAGGAATGCGAGCGCGCCTTGCTGATCGATACCGATACGTTCTTCCACGGTTCGCCGCTGGAGCTGTTCGAGCGGGTCAAACCCGGCACGTTGCTCTGCAATGCGTTCAACCTGCGCTACGGCATGTATCAGGAGTCCGAGCTGTACACCAAACTCGCGCCGATCCTCAAGGTGCGCGGGCTCGCAGATGACGACATGCCGCTCATAAACTCCGGTGTCATCGGCCTGGAACGCCAGGATGCAGATCTGCTGGACCAGTCGATTGCACTGATGGACGAGCTGTATCCGCTGGCAAAAGGTGCATACACCCTTGAAGAGTTCTGTCTCGGCGTGGCGGCGTATCGCAACAAAAACGTCAGTCAGTGCCCGGATCTGATCCACCATTATTGGAGTCGCAAGCAGCTGTTTCGCGCCAAGGTTCGTGCTTGGCTGTGCAAGCATGGCGACGATCCTACAAGCGAACACGCGCTGGATGACACACAGCAGGTCACCACTCGCCTGCCGCGACCTCCGAGCTGGCAACGCATGCTGTACAAGGGCGCAACCCTGGGTGTGCCGGCCCATCAGCGGCAGTTCGTGCGCGAAATCCTCTACGGCTGCTGCCAGCACAGCAATGAATTCGACCGTGCCTGCGCGACGGTGTGGTGGGAAAAAGCGCAGGATAACGCCGAGCAACGCCTGAATCAGCCCCTGGAACCGCATCAGCTGGAACACTGGCTGAATCACTGGGTCGTGCGGCAGATTCTGGGGCGCCGACGCCGAGCCATCTACGAGCATTTGCTGCAACGCAAAGCCGGCTGATTCTTGTCCGAAGCCGCGCGTGAACGCGGTCCTGACACCGTTGAGCAGCAGGAACGCGGCGCAGGGCGATTGCTCTGTTATACTGCGCGTTCCCGCCAGGCTTACGCCCGGATGCTCGGTCTTGCAGAAGGCACCTCGATCACGTCAGCAGCGCACTTCTTTTTCCCGCGCCCATGTCACGAGATGTACTAAAGACCAGCAGGACCGGACGGGATTGCGTCTTCCAGGATTCGAACGAAACGTCACCGAGCGGCGATCAGGCAACCAGCATGATCGGCGCCCGGACAGCTTCTGTTCAATTCGGACCGCCATTCGCGCCAGGCAAGATCATCCCTTTGAGCTAAAGCTCTAACCAGAACAGGATTACTCATGTCCTTTGCTTCCCTCGGTCTCTCCGAGGCTTTAGTCCGCGCCATCGAGGCAGCTGGCTACACCGAGCCTACTCCGGTGCAACAGCGGGCAATTCCCGCCGTGTTGCAAGGTCGTGACCTGATGGTCGCGGCTCAGACAGGTACTGGTAAAACCGGCGGTTTCGCCCTTCCGATTCTGGAGCGGCTGTTTCCCGGTGGTCATCCGGACAAATCCCAGCGTCACGGCCCGCGCCAACCGCGCGTACTGGTCCTGACCCCTACCCGCGAACTCGCCGCCCAGGTGCATGACAGCTTCAAGGTCTACGCCCGCGACTTGAAGTTCGTCAGCGCCTGCATCTTTGGCGGCGTCGGCACCAATCCACAGATCCAGGCCATGGCCAGAGGCGTTGACGTGCTGGTGGCCTGCCCTGGCCGTCTGCTCGATCTGGCCGGTTCAGGCAGTGTCGATCTGTCCCACGTTGAAATCCTCGTGCTCGATGAAGCCGACCGGATGCTCGACATGGGCTTCGTCCACGACGTGAAGAAAGTCCTCGCGCGCCTGCCTGCCAAGCGTCAGAACCTGCTGTTCTCGGCAACGTTCTCCAACGACATCACGGCTTTGGCCGGCAAGCTGCTGCACAACCCCGAGCGCATCGAAGTCACGCCGCCGAACACCACGGTCGAGCGTATCGAGCAACGGGTGTTCCGTCTGGCCTCGAACCACAAGCGTTCGCTGCTGGCGCACTTGATTACCGCTGGCGCCTGGGAACAGGTTCTGGTCTTCACTCGCACCAAGCACGGTGCCAACCGTCTGGCCGAATACCTGGACAAACACGGCCTCAGCGCTGTGGCAATCCACGGTAACAAGAGCCAGAACGCGCGCACCAAAGCCTTGGCCGACTTCAAGGCTGGCGACGTTCGCATCATGGTTGCTACCGATATCGCCGCGCGCGGCCTGGATATCGACCAGTTGCCGCACGTGGTCAACTTCGAGCTGCCTAACGTCGACGAAGACTACGTGCACCGTATCGGCCGTACCGGCCGTGCGGGCCGCAGCGGCGAAGCGATCTCGCTGGTTGCGCCGGACGAAGAAAAACTGCTGAAAAGCATCGAGCGCATGACCAAGCAGAAGCTTGCTGATGGCGACTTGATGGGTTTTGACATCACTGCAGTCGAAGCCGAGAAGCCTGAAGTTCGCGAACGTCCGGACGTGCGTAACCCACGCAATCCGCGCGGCCCGCGTGGTGATGGTCCGAATGGCGGCGGTGGCGGTCGCAAGGACAAAGGCAAGGATAAGGGCAAGGAAAAGTCCACGACGGCTACTGCCGGCGAACGCCCGCCGCGTCCGGCCCGTGAGCAAAAGCCTCGCGAAGCGGGTCCGGCCCGTGAACAGCGTCAGCCGTCCACGCCCCGCGCAGCGCAGCCGCAGTCTGCCAATCGCGCTCCGGATGAGTTTCTGGATGACGAAGTGGATAACTTCGGCAACCGTGCTGACTACGTCAGTCCCTATCAGGGCAAAAACCAGGGTCGCGGTCGTCGTCCTGGTGCTCCGGCATCGGCTCCGGCAGCAACACCCGGCGCAGCACCTGCCGCACGTGGTCCACGCCCAAGTGGTCCACGTACCGGCGCTGGCGCAACCACCGGCACTCCGCCGGCCAAGCGTAACGGTCCGCGCAGCGGCGCACCCCGTGACGGCCAGGCCCGTCGCGAGGAGCAACCCCGCAATCGCCGCCCGGCTCGTGATGACCAGCCAGCTCGCCAGGAACCTGCAGTCACAGGTCCTCGCGACGGTCAGCCAGCACCGAAGATCATGCACAAAGAGTCGAAAAGCGATCGGTTCCCGTCCGCTGAACAGCTCGATCAATTGCCAAGCCGCCCACGCGGTGAAAAGCCGGCCTTGCTGACGCGCAACCGCGAAGGTTAAGCAAAGCAGGCAGCAAACAAAACGCCCCGGACTGGTTTCAGTTCGGGGCGTTTTTCGTTGGCGCTGCGACACACGACCCAGACAGCGAAACATCGGTAGGAGGGGACTTGTCCCCGAATGCGATTGGCCAGGAAAAGAGATAAGCCAGACGTTATCGTCGCCTGAGCTGACGTCTTCGGGGACAAGTCCCCTCCTACATTGGATTCCCCGCGTTGCGCGTCACCAGCTCCACAAACGCCTTGGCCATGGGCGACTGCTGGTCTTTGCGTTGCACCAACCAGACCGCACTGGTGGCGGCAGGGTCGAGCAGGGTTCGGTAGACCACGCCATCGATGCGCATGCGGCGGTATGAGGCGGGCAGCACAGTGACGCCCAGACCTGCCGCAACCAGGCCGATGATGGTCATGGCTTCGCCCGCTTCCTGGGTGATCAGCGGGCTGAAACCTGCGGCCCGTGCCAGGTCGAGCAGTTGGGCGTATAAACCGCTGCCATAGGAACGCGGGAAGAACACAAATGGCTCGGCAGCCAGTTCTGCCAGATGCAGGCCGTTTTCGCTGCCTTGGGCCAACGGATGATCGGCGCGAATGATCGCCACTAAGGGCTCATGCATCAGCTCGACGGCAATCAACGACTCGGGCAACGGCAGCGGGCGCATGATGCCGACTTGCATGGACTCATCTTCAAGCCCCGCCGCGACTTCCTTGCTGCTCATTTCCTGCAATGCGAGATGGACTGCCGGGAAGGCCTGGCGAAAAGCAAAGATCGCCTGCGGGATGCTCGACGTGAACGGCGCCGAAGCCGTAAAGCCGATTTTCAGTTCACCCAGCTCGCCCAGTTGCGCACGCCGCGCGACGTCGGCGGCCTTGTCCACCTGCGCCAGCACCAGACGCGCTTCGTCAAGGAACAGACGCCCCGCTTCACTGAGTTCAACGCGCCGGTTGGTACGGTCGAACAATCGCGCGCCCAACTCCAGTTCCAGCGCCTGAATCTGCTGACTCAACGGCGGTTGCGAGATCCCCAGCAATTGCGCGGCGCGACCGAAATGCAGCTCTTCGGCGACGGCGATGAAGTAGCGCAAATGGCGTAATTCCATGAGCCTTCCATTAGGTCGTTTTAGATATCAAACAGGTCGAACAATATATTGGAAAGAATCATTAGCGAGCTATATTCTTTTTCATCATCGCCTGCCCAATCGTTTCCGAGGTCCATTGTGAATCCTGCTGTTGCCCCATCCGACACTGCGTCCACACCTATCCAAGCGGCCATTCCGCTGGGCGACGCCTACATCGAAAAAGACACGCCGATGTTCATGCGTACGGTGCTGGCCTTGTTCTCCGGCGGTTTCGCGACCTTCGCGCTGCTGTACTGCGTGCAACCGATGATGCCGGTATTGTCCCGCGAGTTTTCCATCAATGCCGCGCAGAGCAGCCTGATCCTCTCTGTTTCGACGGCGATGCTCGCCCTTGGCCTGCTGATCACCGGACCGATTTCCGACCGACTCGGGCGCAAGCCAGTGATGGTCCTGTCGCTGTTTTCCGCAGCGATCTTCACCCTGGCCAGCGGCATGGTGCCGAGCTGGGAAGGCGTGCTGATTACCCGGGCGCTGGTGGGTTTGTCCCTGAGCGGGCTGGCAGCGGTGGCGATGACCTACCTCAGCGAAGAGATTCACCCCAATCACATTGGCCTGGCGATGGGCCTGTATATCGGCGGCAATGCCATCGGTGGCATGAGCGGTCGAGTGATTACCGGCGTGCTGATCGATTACGTCAGCTGGCACGCGGCGATCATGGTAGTTGGCGGGCTGGCGTTGATTGCGGCGGCGGTGTTCTGGAGGATCCTTCCTGAGTCGCGCAATTTCCGTGCGCGCTCACTGCATCCGCGCAGCCTGCTGGAAGGTTTTGTCGTGCAGTTTCGCGACGCCGGCCTGCCGCTGCTGTTTCTTGAAGCTTTCCTGCTGATGGGCAGCTTCGTGACCATGTTCAACTACATCGGCTATCGCCTGCTGGCTGAGCCGTATCACCTGAGCCAGGCCGTGGTCGGGTTGTTTTCGGTGGTGTACCTGTCAGGGATATACAGCTCGGCGAAAATCGGCTCATTGGCGGACAAGCTGGGCCGTCGCCAGGTGTTATGGGCGGTGATCGTGATGATGCTGGTCGGCGTCAGCCTGACCATGTTCACCCCGCTGCCGGTGGTGATTGTCGGCGTGCTGCTGTTCACATTCGGCTTCTTCGGCGCGCATTCGGTGGCCAGCAGCTGGATCGGCCGCCGCGCGATCACCGCCAAGGGCCAGGCATCATCGCTGTACCTGTTCAGTTATTACGTAGGATCGAGCGTCGCCGGGACCGGCGGAGGCGTGTTCTGGCATTACGCGGGCTGGAACGGTATCGGCCTGTTCATCGGCGCGCTGCTGCTGGTGGCCCTGGCCGTGGCATTGCGCCTGGCCAAGTTACCGCCGTTGGTGGTGAAAGCGCAGATATAACGAAGCGAACCCGGTAGGAGGGGGCTTGTCCCCGAATGCATTGGCTCCCCGAATCCAATGGCTCAGACACCGCAATATCCAAAGATACCGCCGCCGGTGCAAACGCCTTCGGGGACAAGTCCCCTCCTACCGGCCTCTGCGGAGGGTATCAGCCGTGATACTGCGCCGACAGCTCGTGCACTGCTTCAATGAACGCGCCAGCACGGGCTGGATCGACTTCCGGGGTGATGCCGTGGCCCAGGTTGAAAACGTGACCGTTGCCGCTGCCGTAGCTTTCAAGGATGCGTGACACTTCGGCACGGATCGCTTGCGGGCTGGCGTACAGCACGGACGGATCCATGTTGCCCTGCAGCGCGACTTTGCCACCCACGCGACGGCGGGCGTCGCCGATGTTGGTGGTCCAGTCCAGCCCCAGCGCATCGGCGCCGGTGTCAGCCATGCTTTCCAGCCACTGACCACCGCCCTTGGTGAACAGGATTACCGGCACTTTGCGGCCGTCGTTCTCGCGGATCAGACCGTTGACGATCTTCTGCATGTAAGCCAGCGAGAACTCCTGATACGCCGCATCGGAGAGACTGCCACCCCAGCTGTCGAAAATCTGTACAGCCTGCGCGCCAGCCAGAATCTGGCCGTTGAGGTACGAGGTCACCGACTGCGCCAGCTTGTCCAGCAACAGGTGCATGGCCTGGGGATTTTCGTAGAGCATGGCTTTGGACTTGCGATGGTCTTTCGACGAGCCGCCTTCGACCATGTACGTGGCGAGCGTCCACGGGCTGCCGGAAAAACCGATCAAAGGTACACGGCCGTTAAGCTCGCGGCGGATGGTGCTGACTGCATCCATCACGTAACCGAGGTCTTTTTGTGGGTCGGGGATCGGCAAGGCTTCGATTTCAGCCAGGGTGTTGACGGTTTTCTTGAAGCGCGGACCTTCGCCGGTCTCGAAATACAGACCCAGGCCCATGGCATCAGGGATGGTCAGGATGTCGGAAAACAGAATCGCGGCATCCAGCGGATAGCGATCCAGCGGCTGCAGAGTGACTTCGCAAGCGAACTCCGGGTTCATGCACAGGCTCATGAAATCGCCGGCTTTGGCGCGGCTGGCGCGGTATTCAGGCAAGTAGCGGCCGGCCTGGCGCATCATCCAGACAGGCGTAACATCTACGGGTTGCTTGAGCAGGGCACGAAGGAAACGGTCGTTCTTCAAGGCAGTCATGTCGGCATCCGCAAAAAAAGTGCGGGCATTTTCTCAGACACGGACGCAAAAGGCACGGCAAGAGCCGTGCCTTTTATCTATCGTGGCGATTTGTCGCATAAGAACAGCAAACACTTCACCCGTTGGAGCGAGGTTTGCCCGCGAAGAATTTAACACGGTGTGTCTGATACTCCGCGTCAACCGATTCGCGGGCAAGCCTCGCTCCCACAGGTTGTGAGCCGTTACACGCCCAGATAATCCAGAATCCCTTCCGCCGCATTGCGGCCTTCGAAGATTGCGGTCACAACCAGGTCAGAGCCGCGCACCATGTCGCCACCGGCGAAGATTTTCGGGTTGCTGGTCTGGTGCTTGAACTGCGCCTGTTCCGGGGCGATGACGCGGCCCTGGCTGTCGGTCTGGATGCTGAACTGCTCGAACCAAGGCGCCGGGCTTGGGCGGAAGCCGAAAGCGATGACCACGGCGTCAGCCGGGATGATCTCTTCGGAACCCGGAATCGGCTCAGGGCTGCGACGGCCGCGCGCATCAGGCTCGCCCAGACGCGTTTCGACGACTTTGACGCCTTCGACCCGATCTTCACCAACGATGGCGATTGGCTGGCGGTTGTAGAGGAACTTCACGCCTTCTTCCTTGGCGTTCTTCACTTCCTTGCGCGAGCCAGGCATGTTGGCTTCATCGCGACGATAAGCGCAGGTCACCGACTTGGCGCCCTGGCGGATCGAAGTCCGGTTGCAGTCCATGGCTGTGTCACCACCGCCGAGCACCACAATCTTCTTGCCCTTCATGTCGACGAAATCTTCCGGCGACTTTTCGAAGCCCAGATTGCGATTGACGTTGGCGATCAGGAAGTCGAGTGCGTCGTGCACACCTGGCAGGTCTTCACCGGCAAAACCGCCCTTCATGTAGGTGTAAGTGCCCATGCCCATGAATACGGCATCGTACTCTTCGAGCAACTGATCGATGGTGACGTCCTTGCCGACTTCGGTATTGAGGCGGAACTCGATACCCATGCCGGTGAACACTTCACGACGATGGCTCAAGACGGTTTTTTCCAGCTTGAACTCAGGAATACCGAAGGTCAGCAGACCACCGATTTCCGGGTTCTTGTCGAAAACCACCGGCGTCACGCCGCCACGCACCAAGACGTCGGCGCAGCCCAGGCCCGCAGGACCGGCACCGATAATGGCAACGCGCTTGCCGTTGCGCACGACTTTGGACATGTCTGGACGCCAGCCCATGGCGAACGCCGTGTCGGTGATGTATTTCTCCACCGAACCGATGGTCACCGCGCCGAAACCGTCGTTCAAGGTGCAGGCACCTTCGCACAGACGATCCTGCGGGCACACTCGACCGCAGACTTCCGGCAAGGTGTTGGTCTGGTGCGACAGCTCGGCGGCGGCCAGGATATTGCCTTCGGCCACCAGCTTCAGCCAGTTGGGGATGAAGTTGTGTACCGGGCACTTCCATTCACAGTACGGGTTACCGCAACCCAGGCAGCGGTGGGCCTGATCGGCCGACTGCTGGGGTTTGAAGGGTTCGTAGATTTCCACGAACTCTTTCTTGCGCTGCCGCAACAGTTTCTTCTTCGGATCTTTGCGCCCGACATCGAGGAATTGAAAGTCGTTACTTAGACGTTCAGCCATTTGGAGCCTCTTCGCAGCAGCCTCAAGCGACACGCTTCAAGCTGCAAGAAATCAAATTCTGTTCACCCCACGGAGCTGCAAGCTTGTCACTGAAAGCTTGCAGCTCGTGGCTGCTTTTATTGCGGATTCGCGCGGGTGCTGGAGAGCAACGATTTGAGCGTCGCAGCCTTGGGCTTGACCATCCAGAAGCGGCGCAGGTAATCGTCGAGGTTTTCCCAGACGTTACGGCCCCACTCGCTGTCGGTTTCCTCGACATACTCGGCCAGAACACGCTCCAGATGGCTGCGATAGGCTTCCATCGACTCGCCACTGATGCGCTGGATTTCCACCAGTTCGTGGTTGACCCGATCAACGAAGGTGTTGTCCAGGTCGAGCACATAGGCGAAACCACCGGTCATGCCGGAACCGAAGTTATAGCCGGTCTTGCCCAGCACGCAGACGAAACCGCCGGTCATGTATTCGCAGCAATGGTCGCCCGTGCCTTCCACGATGGTGTGGGCGCCGGAGTTACGCACTGCGAAGCGCTCGCCCGCCGTACCGGCCGCGAACAGCTTGCCGCCGGTAGCGCCGTAGAGACAGGTGTTGCCGATGATGGCGCTGTCCTGAGTCTTGAACGGGCTGCCTTTGGGCGGAACGATGACCAGTTTGCCAGCGGTCATGCCTTTGCCGACGTAGTCGTTGGCGTCGCCTTCCAGATACATGTTCAGGCCGCCTGCGTTCCACACGCCGAAGCTCTGCCCGGCCGTGCCTTTGAAGCGGAACGTGATCGGTGCCTTGTTCATGCCCTGGTTGCCGTGCAGCTTGGCGATTTCGCCGGAGATCCGCGCGCCGATGGACCGGTCGCAGTTGCAGATATCCATGGCGTACTCGCCGCCGCTCATGCTTTCGATGGCTGGTTTGGCCAACTCCACCATGCGCTCGGCCATCAGGCCTTTGTCGAACGGCGGGTTGCGGTCGACGAGGCTGAATTGTGGCTTGTCAGCCGGAATGTGATCGCTGCCCAACAGCGGCGTCAGGTCCAGGTGCTGCTGCTTAGCGGTTTCGCCCGGCAGGATGTCGAGCAGATCAGTACGACCGATCAGCTCTTCCAGGGAACGCACGCCCAGTTTGGCCAGCCATTCGCGGGTTTCTTCGGCCACGTAGGTGAAGAAATTGATCACCATGTCGACAGTGCCGATGTAGTGATCCTTGCGCAGCTTTTCGTTCTGGGTCGCAACACCGGTGGCGCAGTTGTTCAGGTGGCAGATACGCAGGTATTTGCAGCCCAGGGCGATCATTGGCGCAGTACCGAAACCGAAGCTCTCGGCGCCGAGAATGGCCGCCTTGATCACGTCGAGGCCGGTTTTCAGGCCGCCGTCAGTCTGGACCCGAACCTTGCCACGCAGGTCGTTGCCGCGCAGGGTCTGGTGGGTTTCGGCCAGGCCGAGTTCCCACGGTGCGCCCGCGTATTTGATCGACGACAGCGGCGATGCGCCGGTGCCGCCGTCATAACCGGAAATGGTGATCAGGTCGGCATACGCCTTGGCGACACCCGCGGCAATCGTACCGACGCCCGCTTCGGCAACCAGCTTGACCGAAACCAGCGCAGCGGGGTTGACCTGCTTGAGGTCGAAAATCAGCTGCGACAAGTCTTCGATGGAATAGATGTCGTGGTGCGGCGGCGGCGAAATCAGCGTCACGCCCGGCACTGCATAACGCAGCTTGGCGATCAGACCGTTCACTTTACCGCCCGGCAGTTGCCCGCCCTCACCCGGCTTGGCGCCTTGCGCAACCTTGATCTGCAACACATCGGCGTTGACCAGATACTCAGGCGTAACACCAAAGCGGCCGGTGGCGATCTGTTTGATCTTGGAGCTGCGAATCGTGCCGTAACGGGCTGGATCTTCGCCGCCCTCACCTGAGTTCGAGCGTGCGCCCAAGCGGTTCATGGCTTCGGCCAGCGCTTCGTGAGCTTCCGGCGACAGCGCGCCCAGGGAAATACCGGCCGAGTCGAAGCGCTTGAGGATTTCGCTCAGCGGTTCAACTTCGTCGATGGACATCGGTGTATCGAGGGTCTTGACCTTGAACAGGTCGCGGATCATCGAAACCGGACGGTTATCCACCAGCGCGGTGTATTCCTTGAACTTGCTGTAGTCGCCTTGCTGCACGGCAGCTTGCAGGGTGCTGACCACGTCCGGGTTGTAGGCGTGGTATTCGCCGCCGAACACGAACTTGAGCAGACCGCCTTGCTGGATCGGCTTGCGCGGGCTCCAGGCTTCAGCGGCCAGCGCTTTCTGCTCGGCTTCCAGATCGACGAAACGCGCGCCCTTGATGCGGCTCGGCACGCCACGGAAACTCAGGTCGCAGACCGCTTCGGACAGGCCGATGGCTTCGAACAGCTGCGCGCCACGGTACGACGTGATGGTCGAAATGCCCATCTTCGACAGGATCTTGAGCAGACCTTTGGTGATGCCTTTGCGGTAGTTCTTGAACACCTCATAGAGGTCGCCCAGCACTTCACCGGTACGGATCAGGTCGCCCAGCACTTCGTAGGCCAGGAACGGATAGACCGCCGAGGCGCCGAAACCGATCAACACCGCGAAATGGTGCGGATCGCGTGCCGTTGCGGTTTCAACCAGGATGTTGCTGTCGCAGCGCAGGCCTTTTTCGGTCAGGCGGTGGTGAACAGCGCCTACAGCCAGCGAAGCGTGAGCCGGCAATTTGCCCGGCGCGATATGACGGTCGGTCAGGACGATCTGGGTCCGACCGGCGCGCACGGCTTCTTCAGCCTGATCGGCGATGTTGCGCACCGCTGCTTCGAGGCCGATGTGCTCGTCGTAGTTGAGGTCGATGATCTGCCGCTCGAAGCCCGGACGCTCCAGGGTCATCAGCGAACGCCACTTGGCCGGAGAAATGACCGGCGAGCTGAGGATCACGCGGGAAGCGTGCTCTGGCGATTCCTGGAAAATGTTGCGCTCGGCACCGAGGCAGATTTCCAGGGACATGACGATGGCTTCACGCAGCGGGTCGATCGGCGGGTTGGTGACCTGCGCGAACTGCTGGCGGAAATAGTCGTAAGGCGAACGCACACGATGCGACAGCACGGCCATTGGCGTGTCATCGCCCATGGAGCCGACCGCTTCCTGGCCTTGTTCGCCCAGCGGACGCAGCACTTGATCACGCTCTTCGAAGGTGACCTGGTACATCTTCATGTACTGCTTGAGCTGGTCGGCATTGTAGAAAGCCGAACCATGGTCGTTGTCTTCGATGGTCGCCTGGATGCGCAGGGCATTCTTGCGCAGCCATTGTTTGTACGGATGACGCGACTTCAAGCGGTTGTCGATGGCGTCGGTGTCGAGGATCTGGCCGGTTTCGGTGTCCACGGCAAAGATCTGGCCCGGACCGACACGGCCCTTGGCGATGACGTCTTCGGGCTTGTAATCCCACACGCCGATTTCCGACGCCAGGGTGATGTAGCCATTCTTGGTGGTAACCCAGCGCGCCGGGCGCAGGCCGTTACGGTCGAGCAGGCAAACCGCGTGGCGACCTTCGGTCATCACGACGCCAGCCGGGCCGTCCCACGGCTCCATGTGCATGGAGTTGTACTCATAGAACGCCCGCAGATCGGGGTCCATGGTCTCAACGTTCTGCCACGCAGGCGGAATGATCATACGCACGCCACGGAACAGGTCGATGCCGCCGGTGACCATCAGTTCGAGCATGTTGTCCATGCTCGACGAGTCGGAGCCGACGCGATTGACCAGCGGGCCCAATTCGTCGAGGTCCGGCATCAGTTCGTTGGCGAACTTGGTGCGCCGGGCCTGAGCCCAGTTGCGGTTGCCGGTAATCGTGTTGATCTCGCCGTTGTGGGCGAGGAAGCGGAACGGCTGCGCCAACGGCCATTTCGGCAGGGTGTTGGTCGAGAAGCGCTGGTGAAACACGCAGATCGCAGTCTGCAGGCGCTCGTCGCTCAGGTCCGGGAAAAATGCCGTCAGGTCGCGCGGCATCATCAGACCTTTATAGATGATGGTCTTGTGGGAAAAGCTGCAGATGTAGTGATCGGTATCTTCAGCGTTGGCCACCGACGAACGGCGACGGGCGCTGAACAGCTTGATGGCCATTTCCTGATCGCTCAGGCCTTCACCACC
Source organism: Pseudomonas syringae (assembly GCF_001698815.1). Taxonomy (GTDB): domain Bacteria; phylum Pseudomonadota; class Gammaproteobacteria; order Pseudomonadales; family Pseudomonadaceae; genus Aquipseudomonas; species Aquipseudomonas syringae_A. The sequence goes on from NZ_LGSI01000005.1 coordinate 178,306, forward strand.
GATGAACACCTGCTCGATTTTCGGCAGCCGCTCCAGGGCCAGACGACCCAGCACGCTGGTGTCGATAGGCACCTGACGCCAGCCGATCAAGGTCAGGCCGGCAGCGAGGATTTCGCGATTCATGTTCTCGCGGGCGGCATCAGCCTTGGCATCGTCCTGATTGAGGAACACCATGCCCACGCAATATTGACCCGGCAGCTCGGTACCAAAGTGCTCTTTGGCAATAGCACGCAGGAATGCGTCTGGCTTCTGAATCAACAGCCCGCAGCCGTCGCCGGTCTTGCCGTCAGCGTTGATCCCACCACGGTGGGTCATGCAGGTCAGGGCTTGGATAGCCGTCTGCAACAGGTGATGACTGGGCTCGCCTTGCATATGGGCGATCAGGCCGAAACCACAGTTATCCTTGAATTCATCTGGATGGTACAGACCTGCTTTCATAGACACTTTCTCACCAGGCTGCCTCTATTCGAGGCAAATTTCTTTTCAATTCAACCAGTTACCTCTCGCGCTGAACGTACGCCAGCTTAGCGGGAGCAAAAGGGAGGTCATTGTACACACCGACACAAGGCGTCACAAATTTAACGACGAACAGGCGTAAATTCGTGTCGCATTTCTGAAGGTTTATAGCGAGACGTTGTGCTAGTCAAAGTCTTTTTTGTGAGATTGACCGGGGCACCCTGAAAACACGATGCGCCTGCAACGCAGACAGCACAAGGCGCGCTGCCAACTGGCAGCACGCTCAAGCGTTAAAACAGGGTTGCTGGGTGAGCGGCCTGGATAAAGCCGCTGCGACTTCAGCGAGTTGCGCCGAGCTCCTGTTGGATGCTGGCGACAGTACGAGGCCAAGGTTTACCAGCCTGAACCTTGGCTGGCAATACCTTGATGGCTGCCAGGGCGGCAGCACGGTCAGAAAAGTTACCGTAAGTGATCACATACAGCGGCTTGCCCTGCAGCGTTTTCTTGAAGTAGCGGTACTCGCCGCCCTGCTCGGCCACGAAAGCCTGAGCGGTGGCTTCGGAGCTGGTACCCAGAATCTGCACGACATAATGGCCTGGAGCCTGGCCGCTATACCAGCTGCCGCCGGCGGCCGGTTTTGCAGCAGCAGCGGCTGGAGCAGGCGCAGCAGGTTTGGCTGCTGGCTTGGCCGTGGCGACCTGCGCAGGCGGCGGCGTTGGCACTGCAGCAGGCTTGGCTGCCGGGGCCGCTGGTTTAGGCGCAGCAACCGCGGCTGCCGGAGGCGGCGCGATGGAAGAACGCGGCGTAGCACCCGCCGCTACGCCAGCAGGTGGCGCGGTGGTGGTAACGGTAGGTGGCTGGGCGGCAGACGAAACCGGCACGCCGTCATCGTCGCCATCACCCGAACCCGCCGCTTCAGCCAAAGGACCGCGCATGACCGGCTGCGAGTTTCCGCCCAGCGGCAAAGGTACGGGCTGCGAGTTGCCGGCGAATTCGATCGCCGGAGCGCCATTGTTCGATTGCTGTGTCGCAGGCTTGCCCTGCCCCAGCGGCAGTTGCGCCTGGGCATTGGCAGGCGCGTTGGCTGGCGCTGTGGTGTTGTTGCCACGGCCAGGGATCAGCACGGCTGCCAATACTCCCACCACGACTACCGCACCCAGAGCCAATACGTGTTTCTTCGGCATTTTGAACCCCATACTTGGACGCTTGACCGCAGTACGACTGGCGATCATCGCTTCAATCATTGAATCTCGAGCAACCTGGTTAATAGCACCTGGCCAACCATTGGAATGCTCGTGAATGTCGGTAATCTGCTCGGCCGTGAATAGCTGGATGCCTTGTCCGGCACCGTCCAGTCGCTGCGCCAGGTATTCCCGGGTTTCGTCTTCGGTGTAAGGCTCAAGCTCGATGACGTGAAAGCGCTCACCCTCAACTTCGGAATCAGCACACAGCTGTTCCAGGCGATCAATCAGCGAAGCTTCGCCAAACAGGAACACATGCGGACGACCTTCAGGCGTGCCCGCCGCCAGACCAAGCAATGCTTCGAGTGCGGATTCGCCCAGTTGTTCGGCATCGTCCACCAACAAATAGACTTCCTGCCCGGTCAGCGCCAGTTGCACGACCTGGGCAAGGATGGCGCGCATCTCGGCCTGGGCAACGCTGAGCGCTTGCGCAACCTGACGCAAAACCCCGGCGGCATCGCTGGCGCCACGCGCCGAAACCACGACGCTCTGCACCGACTGCTTGTTGGTGCTCGCTACCAACGCCTGACGCAGCAGGGTTTTGCCGCTGCCTTGAGGACCGGTAACCGCCAGCAGCAACTGGCTGTAACGCGCCAGGTGATGGAGCTGACCCAGTACAGGCTTGCGCTGGGCAGGGAAAAACTTGAAGCCAGGCACCCGCGTTGCAAAGGGGTCATGACTCAACTGGTAATGGCCGAGGAAGGCCTCGTCCGCGTGCAAACTAGTCATGGATTTTTCGTTAACCTCTAAGCTGATCCACGAGAGCGCGGTAATCCGCAACCAGCGTGGCCTGTAATACTTCTTTCGGATATTCGTCGGTGATAACCGCTTCGCCGATCCGGCTCAGTAACACCAGACGCAGGCGACCGTCGATCACCTTTTTGTCGATTGCCATATGTTCGAGGAAATTGTCTTCGGTCATGTCTTGCGGCGGCACCACTGGCAGACCAGCACGCTGGAATAACCGAATGCCACGATCTCGCTCCTCGGTGGTGATCCAGCCCAGGCGCGAAGACATTTCCAGCGCCATGACCGTGCCCGCCGCAACCGCTTCACCGTGCAGCCAGACGCCGTAACCCATATGGGTTTCAATCGCGTGGCCGAACGTATGTCCGAGATTAAGCGTAGCGCGCACACCCGACTCACGCTCATCGGCGCCGACAACCAGGGCCTTGGCGGCGCACGAGCGTTCGATGGCGATGGTCAGCGCGGCCTGATCCAGCCCGCGCAGGCGATCAACGTTTTCTTCGAGCCAGGTCAGAAACGGCTCATCGCAGATCAAACCGTACTTGATGACTTCCGCCAGCCCCGCCGAAAGTTCGCGCTCCGGCAAGGTATTGAGCGTCGTCGTATCGATCAGGACCACGCCCGGCTGATAAAACGCGCCGACCATATTCTTGCCCAGCGGATGGTTGATGCCGGTCTTGCCGCCCACAGACGAGTCGACCTGGGACAGCAGCGTGGTCGGGATCTGGATGAAATTCACGCCGCGCTGGTAGCACGCAGCAGCAAAGCCAGCCATGTCGCCGATCACACCGCCACCCAGCGCGATAACCGTCGTGCGACGGTCATGACGGGCAGTGAGCAGCGCGTCGAAAATGGTTTGCAGGGTTTCCCAGTTCTTGAAGGCTTCGCCATCGGGAAGCACGACCGGCAGCACGCTATAACCGGCCAGGGTGCGCGTCAGTCGCTCAAGGTAAAGCGGCGCGACGGTGGCATTGGAAACAATCGCAACCTGTCTGCCGACGATATGCGGCGCAAGCAATTCAGGGCGATCCAGCAATCCTTCGCCAATGTGAATCGGGTAGCTCCGATCGCCAAGCTCGACCTTAAGTGTCTGCATGTGTCCCCACATTGATTACCGAATGGGTGTTCGCGCACGCATCTTGGCGTCCGCGTAAAAAATGGCTTAATGCCATGTCACGACCCTGCTTTTTATGGTCGCCGAGGATAGCGCATTTCCGTCTGCGCTTTAACGGGGAGGAAGCTCTGCCAAGCGCGCCAGGATGTCAATCACCACCATCCGCGGCGGCCGCTCGTCGGTTTCAATCACCACATCGGCGATTTCCCGGTACAGCGGATCACGGATCGCCAACAGGTCGCGCAGCACCTGGGCTGGATTGCCCGTGCGCAGCAAAGGACGATTGCGATCACGCGCCGTGCGTCCGACCTGCTGTTCGACCGACGCGTGCAGATACACCACACGCCCACCGGCATGCAGCGCCTGACGGTTTTCGCTGCGCATGACGGCACCGCCGCCTGTCGCCAGGACGATTCCGTCGCTGTCGCAGAGTTCGGCAATCATCGCCTGTTCGCGGTCGCGAAAGCCGGGCTCGCCTTCCTTATCGAAAATCCAGGGAATATTCGCCCCGGTCCGCAGTTCAATTTCCTTGTCGGAATCCTTGAACGGCAGTCTCAGCTCTTTGGCCAGCAAACGACCGATGGTGCTTTTGCCAGCCCCCATCGGTCCTACAAGAATTAAATTTCGCACAGAATCAACGACTCACCGCAATCGCCTGGTTGTTCATGATACGCGGAGTGAGAAACACCAACAGCTCGGTTTTATCCTCTGAAACCACATCGCGCCGGAAAAGGCGGCCAAGATACGGCACATCGCCAAGAAATGGCACCTTGTCGACCGTTTTACTTTGCGTATTGGAGAACACTCCGCCGATCACGATGGTCTCGCCATCGGACACCAGCACCTTGGCATTGACTTCGTTTTTCTTGATAGGCGGTACACCATTGACCATGTTCAGATAGTCCGGCTCATCCTTGGTGACCTTGACCTCCATGATGATGCGGTTATCTGGAGTAATCTGCGGGGTCACTTCAAGAGACAGGGAAGCCTCCTTGAAAGACACCGACGTCGCGCCGCTGGAGCTGGATTCCTGATACGGAATTTCCGTACCTTTGAGGATTTTCGCAGTTTCCTTGTCGGACGTGACCACCTTCGGCTGGGAGACGATCTCACCGTTACCGGTCTTTTCCATGGCGCTCAGTTCAAGGTCTAGCGTGGTGTTGTCGGTCAGGAACGAGATGCCGATCCCGGAAGTGGCACCGGAAGCGCCGAGGTCAACGTACGGTGCGCTGGTGCTTTGGCCGGTCAAGGTCGTCGGCTGGGCAGTACCACCGGTTGTCGTGTAATTGCCGCTGGTGCTCGAACCGCCCCATCGCACGCCCAACGCCTTGTCGTAACCGACTGTCGCCTCGACGATACGCGCCTCGATCATCACCTGACGCACCGGGATGTCCAGCTGCGAAACGATGCGGCGCAGCTCGTCGAGACGGTCCTGTGTCTGGTAAGCAATGATGTTGTTGGTGCGGTCGTCGACAGTAATCGAGCCGCGCTCGTCGGCCTTGGCCTCGGCGCTGGTCACCGACTGGAACAGCTTGGCGATGTCAGCGGCCTTGGCGTAGTTCACCTGCAGCAATTCGCGGCGCAGCGGAGCCAGCTCGGCGATCTGCTTGAGCGATTCCATTTCCTGGCGCTCCCGCGCGGCAATTTCGTCAGCCGGCGCAACCAGCAGCACGTTGCCGATCTTGCGTTTATCCAGGCCTTTGGTTTTCAGCACCAGATCCAGCGCCTGATCCCAGGGCACGTTTTGCAGGCGCAGGGTAATCCCGCCCTGAACCGTGTCGCTGGCCACCAGATTGAGGCTGGTGAAATCGGCGATCAGTTGCAGCACCGAGCGCACGTCGATGTCCTGAAAGTTCAGCGACAGCTTCTCGCCGGTGTAGACCGGTTTTTCCGCGTTGCGACGATCCAGGTCTTCGTGGGTCAACGGCCGCACGCTGATGGTCAGCTTATTTTCGGTCTGATAGGCCGAATAGTCGAAAAGGCCGGAGGGTTCGATGCTGATGCTGGCCTTGTCACCGGAAGCACTGGCATTGACGAACTGCACCGGGGTCGCGAAGTCTTTGACGTCCAGGCGGACACGGAGCCTTTCCGGCAACTGGGTCTTGGGGAAATCGACGCGAATCTTGCCGCCCTGTTCCTGAATATCCGGGGCGATACTGGCATCGGTCAGTTCGATGACCACATTGCCTTCACCCAGCTCACCGCGCTGGAAATCGACGTTCTTGACCGCCTTGCCCACCGGCACGTAAGGCCTGGCAGGTGCAGGAGGTGGGACAGCTACGCGCGCCGCGCCTTGGGCGGTTGAAGGTTGCGACGCCTGGGCAGCCGACGCGCCCTGACCGATGACAACGAACAGCTTGTTGCCTTCGACCCGCGAACTGTAAGGGGCCAGCGCCGTCAGGTTGATGATGACGCGAGTGCGATCCTTGGTCTCGATGACCACCACGCTGCGCGCGTTGCCGGTCCCCAGGTCATGGGTCTTGGTTGCCAGCTGGCTGGTCACGCCCGGCAGATCCAGGGCAATACGTGCCGGCTGCTCGGTGGTGTAGCCGCGCGGGGCAGGAACGGGAGCGTCGAACGTCAGCTTGAGCTCGACCCGATCACCCGGCAGCGCAGCGACATCCAGCGTTTTGAGGTTGGCAGCCTGGACAATCGGCGACGTCATCGCAATCCATAGCGACACGCCGATAATCGAGAGAATCCTAGTCATGTTCAATTTCCGTCCTGCTGACACGAGGGTCTGTTGCGTGCTTGGCTTGGCCCATTTCATGAGCGTTCTTTCAGGGAAATACTGCGCGGCCTTTCCAACCATGCCCCCTCTCCATCAGGAACTATTTCAATGACATCGACTTGTGCTTCGTTGATCGAGATGATCCGGCCATTGTTGCGCCCCAGATAATCCCCCACTTTTACGCGGTGGACACCACCGGCACCCTTGAGCAGGGCGAAGGTTCCGGAATCGTTGGCCATGGTCCCGACCATATCGAACGATTCAATATTGAAACCTTCGAGAAACTGCCGAGGACGCGCGTCATCCGGCTTGACCAGACGCGAGCCTTTCGGGCGGTTGATCATATCGATCTTGATTGGCGGCTGAAACGGACTGCGCAGATTCGCCGCGTTATAGGTGAAGGCTTCGTAGGGACGAAATTTCGGCAACGGCTCGATAGTGCCCGAAGGCCGCGCGCGCGCCTCGTCCATGAAAGCGCTGAGGTCGGTAAAGGCGCTGTCCCCTTCACAACCCGCCAGGCTCATCAGCACGATGCCGATGGACAACAGTCGCAGCGCCCTCATTTCTTCAACCCTTGATCGTTATAGCGGTAGGTCTTGGCCAGAATACTCATGCGCAACATGGTCGGGCTCTTGGGATCCATCGGCTTGATATCGAAATCATGCAAAGTGACGATGCGCGGCAGGCTGGCCACGCCACTGACGAAAGTCGCCAGATCGTGATACGCGCCGACAACGGTGATTTGTATCGGCAGCTCGATGTAAAACTGCTGGGCCTCTTCGGGCAGCAATTTGATTTCTTCGAACTCCAGCCCGCTGCCCAGCCCGGTACGGGTGATGTCTTCAAGCAACCCCGGCACTTCGGTGTCGCTTGGCAACTGACGCAGCAAGGCGCCGAAGGTGTTTTCCATCTCGGTCATCTGGGTCTTGTAAGGCCCCAGGTTCGCGGCCTGGAACGCCTTGGTGGTGAACTGCTCCTTGAGCGTGATCTCCTGGGCGCGGGCGCTATCGAGCTGGGTTTCCAGATCCTGGATGAAAAAGAAGTAACCCAGGGCCAACACCAGAACCAGCAGCAGCACGCCTGAAATGGCCTTGACCGCAGCAGGCCACGAACCCAGATTTTCCAGAGTCAGATCACTGATATCAATGCGCCGCAGCCCTTCCAGGGATTCCGAAAGATTCATGGCTTGGCTCCTTCAATCGCCGGCTGGGTCTGGCGTACCGTCAACTGGAAGGAGTTGGCCCGATCCGCCGCATTGTCGGCGCTCGCCTTGACCTCGTTGAGGACGGGCACTTCCAGCCAGTCGGACGCATCGAGATTGCGCATCAGGTCCGAGACACGGTTGTTGGACTCGGCCGCGCCGTTGATGCTGATCAACTTGTCGGTCATTTTCACTTCGGAGAAATACACGCCATCGGGCAGCGTGCGCGCCATCTGATCGAAAATTCGACCGATGATCGGGCGGTTGCCCTGCAAATCCTGAATGATCTTCATGCGTTCCAGCAGCTGTTTGCGGCGCGCGCGCAATTCGCTGATTTCCTTGATACGCCCGTCCAGCTGGACGATTTCCTTCTGGATGAAGGCATTGCGGGCGAGCTGATGAGTCACGGCGCTGCTGACGTATTGATCGAACAGCAAAAGTGCGCCGACTGCCGCGACCAGCACGCCGGTTAGTGCGGTCAGGAAGCGTTTCTTGCGTTCTTCGCGAAGCTGTTCGCGCCAGGGGAGGAGGTTGATCCGGGCCATTAGTCGAAACTCCTCAAGGCCAGACCGCAGGCGATCATCAAGGCGGGTGCATCACTGGCCAGGGCGCCCGCGTTGACCTTGGCGCTCAGGGCCATGTCCGCGAACGGGTTGGCGACCAGCGTAGGGGTGCCGATGCGCTGCTGAATCAAATGGTCGAGGCCGGAAATCGACGCAGTGCCGCCCGCCAGCATGATGTAGTCGACGGAATTGTATTGCCCGGCAGCAAAGAAGAATTGCAGCGAACGCGTCACCTGTTGAACCACGGCATCCTTGAACGGTTGCAACACCTCGGCGTTGTAATCGTCGGGCAGGCCGCCCTGCTTCTTCGCCAATCCGGCCTCTTCCATCGAGAGACCGTAGCGACGCTGAATTTCCTCGGTGAGCTGGCGCCCGCCGAACAACTGCTCACGCGTATAGATAATGCGGCCGTTGTGCAGCACGCTCAGGGTGGTCATGGTTGCGCCGATATCAACGACGGCGACGGTCAGTTGATCGTGACCATTGCCCAGTTGCGCGGACAGCAGACCGAAGGCTCGCTCCAGAGCGTAGGCCTCGACATCAACGACTTTGGCATTCAGCCCGGCCAGCGCCAGCGCGGCCTCGCGGACTTCGACGTTTTCCTTGCGGCAGGCGGCGAGCAGCACTTCGACACGTTCGGGATTGCGCACCGAATAGCCCTGGACTTCAAAATCGATGGCGACTTCTTCTAGCGGATAAGGGATGTACTGATCAGCTTCGAGCTTGAGCTGATTCTCCATGTCGTCGTCGGACAGACCGGCGTCCATCTCAATGGTTTTGGTAATCACCGCCGATCCGGCTACCGCAACGGCGACGCCTTTGACGTTGGTCTTGGCCTTGGCGAGCACGCGTGACAACGCATTGCCAACGCCTTCCAGCTCGGCAATATTCTTCTCGACCACGGCATTGGCCGGGAGCGGTTCGACCGCGTAAGACTCGACCTTGTACCGGGTGCCGGAACGACTCAACTCAAGGAGTTTTACCGAGGTGGAGCTTATATCGATCCCTAGAAGGGTGTTGGCCTTCTTACTGAAGAGTTCGAACACAACCTAATTCCTATGAGTTTCCGTCACTTACGGATATTTTTTTGTCCAAAGCCACTGTCGGCAGTCTTGACAGTAGCGCAAATAACGCTCGGGGACGAAAAATGCTTATAATGCCCAGCGTTTTTTTCGTTTAACCAAGCTTCAAGGCGTGTTCAATTGTAACGGCCTACGCTTAACCCATTCTTTTATCTGGAAATCCAAAAGCCTTGATACGCCTGCTGAAGTTTTTCTGGTGGTCTCTCGTCGCTATATTCTGCGGGCTGTTGCTCGGTTTGAGCGGTGCATTCCTTTACCTGAGCCCAAGCCTGCCCTCGGTAGACGCGCTGCGCAGTATCCAACTGCAAATCCCGCTACGTGTATACAGCAGCGACGGCAAATTGATTGCTGAATTTGGCGAGATGCGCCGCACTCCAATCCGTTTCGCCGAAATACCGCCTAACTTCATCAATGCCCTGCTGTCCGCCGAGGATGACAACTTCGCCAATCACTACGGCGTAGACCCTGGCAGCCTGATGCGTGCTGCTTCACAACTGGTGAAGAGCGGCCACATTCAATCAGGCGGCAGTACCATCACCATGCAAGTGGCGAAAAACTATTTCCTGACCAGCGAACGCAGCTTCTCGCGCAAAACCACCGAGATTCTCCTGGCCCTGCAAATTGAGCGCCAACTTACCAAGGATGAAATCCTTGAGCTCTACGTCAACAAAATCTACCTGGGCAACCGCGCCTACGGGATCGAGGCGGCAGCGCAGGTGTATTACGGCAAATCCATCCGCGACGTAAGTCTGGCGCAGATGGCAATGATCGCCGGTCTGCCCAAGGCACCTTCGCGTTTCAACCCGCTGGCCAACCCGGTTCGCGCCAAAGAACGTCGCGACTGGATCCTGGGCCGCATGTTCAAGCTCGGCAAGATCGACCAGAACGCTTATCAGACCGCGCTCAACGAGCCGATCAACGCCAGTTACCACGTCCCGACGCCTGAAGTTAACGCGCCCTACATCGCCGAAATGGCCCGCGCCGAGATGGTCGGCCGTTACGGCAGCGAAGCCTATACCGAAGGCTTCCGCGTCACCACTACTGTGCCAAGCGATCTTCAGGAACACGCCAACAATGCGGTTCAGGAAGGCTTGATCGATTACGACCAGCGCCACGGCTATCGCGGCCCTGAAAGCCGCTTCCCGGCCATGACTCGCGAGGCCTGGGCACAGGAACTGACCAAACAGCGCACCATCAGCACACTTGAGCCAGCCATCGTCACTCAGGTCGACAAGACCGGCCTGCGTGTCCTGACCCGCAACGGCGAAAAAGAAGAAACCGTCGAGTGGGCCACCATGAAATGGGCGCGGCCGTATCTCAACACCAACAGTCTGGGGGCAAATCCCAAGCAACCAGCTGACGTAGCTCATGTTGGCGATCTGGTTCGTCTGCAACGCCAGGAGAATGGCTCGCTTAAATTCAGCCAGATTCCTGTGGCGCAGAGCGCGCTGGTGTCTCTCGATCCGCAAAACGGCGCGATTCGGGCACTGGTCGGTGGCTTCGCTTTCGAGCAGAGCAACTACAACCGCGCCCTGCAAGCCAAGCGCCAGCCCGGTTCGAGCTTCAAGCCCTTCCTCTATAGCGCGGCGCTGGACAACGGTTACACCGCGTCGAGCCTGGTGAATGACGCACCGATCGTGTTCGTCGACGAATACCTGGATAAAGTCTGGCGTCCGAAGAACGACACCGGCACCTTCCTCGGCCCGATCCGCCTGCGCGAAGCGTTGTACAAGTCGCGCAACCTGGTCTCGATTCGCCTGCTGCAACAACTGGGCATCGACACCGCGATCAACTACATCACCCGCTTCGGCTTCAACAAGGACGACTTGCCGCGCAACCTGTCCCTGGCGCTGGGTACTGCAACACTGACGCCGATGGAAATCGTCAGCGGTTGGAGTGCATTCGCCAACGGCGGCTACAAAGTCAGCCCGTACCTGATCCAGAAAATCGAAAGTCGCGATGGTGCCACGCTGTTCGACGCCAACCCGCCAACCGTGCCCGCCGTCGACAGCAAGATCGCCCCGGACACCAAAGTGGTTGCCGTCGCCAACGGCCCGGCGCTCGTCACCTCGTCGACTGAAGGCCCGCCACCGACCACGCCGCCGGTTGATCCAAAAGCGCCGGCCGTGGCCGAACGCATTGTCGATGGTCGCACCACGTACATCCTCAACAGCATGTTGCAGGACGTGATCAAGCGCGGCACAGGTCGTCGCGCCCTGGCAATGAATCGTCCGGACATCGCGGGCAAGACCGGTACCACCAACGAATCCAAGGATGCGTGGTTCACCGGCTATAACGCCGATTACGTGACCACCGTCTGGACCGGCTTCGACCAACCGGAAAGCCTGGGACGTCATGAATTTGGCGGTACCGTGGCATTGCCGATCTGGATGACCTACATGAGCGCCGCTTTGAAAGACAAGCCGCCGCATGTTCAGGCAGAACCGGATGGCATCCTCAGCCTGCGAGTGGATCCGATCAGCGGCCGCGCGGCGTCGCCGAGCACGCCGAATGCGTTCTTCGAGCTATTCAAAAGCGAAGACACGCCGCCAAGCGTCAACGAATTGGGCGGCGGCAGCGCACCGGGCAGCCCGCTGCCAGCGGATGAGTCGGCGCCGATTGATTTGTTCTGAGCCGAGAACCGTAGGACCGGCTTTAGCCGGGAGGGCGCCACTTCTTTCGAAGCAGATGTAGCGCACGTATATCCCCTCCCGGCTAAAGCCGGTCCTACGCAGACTGTGTGAAAACGTCACGAGCGATGACAAGACAAGGCAAAAACAGGCGAAAAAGCGGAGTCTAGGTGTTCTAAATGAGCATTTTTCGCCTGTTTTTAACGCAGTATTGTCGAGCGCAGTAGTTTTCACNAAGACAAGGCAAAAACAGGCGAAAAAGCGGAGTCTAGGTGTTCTAAATGAGCATTTTTCGCCTGTTTTTAACGCAGTATTGTCGAGCGCAGTAGTTTTCACACAGTCTGTACGGGAATGGAGCCCACAAAAAAACCCTGCATCGCTGCAGGGTTTTTTGTGTTTCCGAATCAGCATTTAGCCGTTAAACACGTCATCAACGCTGGTCAGCGGGTAGTGCTTTGGATACGGCAGGGTCGCAACGCCGCTTTCGATGGCAGCCTTGGCTACTGCGTCGGCGATCAGGCCCAGCAGGCGGGTGTCCATTGGTTTCGGGATGATGTATTCACGACCGAATTCCAGCTTGATACCACCGTAGGCGTCGCACACTTCCTGCGGCACAGGCAGCTTGGCCAGTTCACGCAGGGCGTTGGCCGCAGCGATTTTCATCTCTTCGTTGATGCGCTTGGCGCGAACGTCCAGGGCACCACGGAAGATGAACGGGAAGCCCAGCACGTTGTTGACCTGGTTCGGATAGTCCGAACGGCCGGTCGCCATGATCACGTCATCGCGGGTCGCATGCGCCAGTTCCGGGGAGATTTCCGGGTCCGGGTTCGAGCAAGCGAACACGATTGGATCCTTGGCCATCAGCTTGAGGTTTTCAGCGCTCAGCAGATTCGGGCCGGACAGACCGACGAACACATCAGCGCCGTCGAGGGCGTCGGACAGCGTGCGTTTTTCAGTGGCGTGGGCGAATACCGCCTTGTACTGGTTCAGGTCGCTACGTTCGGCGTGGATCACACCGGTGCGGTCAACCATGAAGATATTTTCGATTTTCGCGCCCATGCTCACCAGCAACTTCATGCAGGAGATGGCCGCAGCGCCAGCGCCCAGGCAGACGATCTTGGCGTCTTCCAGGCTCTTGCCGACGATTTCCAGGGCGTTGATCATGCCGGCCGCAGTCACAATCGCGGTGCCGTGCTGGTCATCGTGGAAAACCGGGATATCGCATTGTTCGATCAGCGCTTTCTCGATCTCAAAGCATTCTGGCGCCTTGATGTCTTCGAGGTTGATGCCGCCGAAGGTGATGGAGATGCGTTTAACGGTATCGATGAAAGCTTGCGGGCTTTCCGAGTCGACTTCGATGTCGAACACGTCAATGCCGGCGAAACGCTTGAACAGAACGCCCTTGCCTTCCATCACTGGCTTGGAAGCCAATGGGCCCAGGTTACCCAGACCAAGAATGGCGGTGCCATCGGAAATGACTGCTACCAGGTTGCCCTTGCCGGTGTATTTGTAAGCCAGCTCAGGATCACGGGCGATTTCACGCACCGGCTCAGCGACGCCAGGGCTGTAAGCCAGGGCCAGGTCACGAGCAGTTGCGGTTGGCTTGGTGAGTTCGACGCTCAGTTTCCCTGGACGCGGATTGGCGTGATAGTCGAGCGCGGCAGTTTTCAAATCAGACATGTGGGCATTCCGCTTTTTTTACTGTGGGACAGACGGACCGCCGAGGATACGCAAGATGCAAAGTCCTAACAAGACTGACCAGTCACTACTGTCAAGGGGCGGGGACTACGACTTTACGCTTAATTGTAGGAGCCAACTTGTAGGCCAGACATTCGTTGGAGCGTGATCCTGTGGGAGCCGAGCTTGCTCGCGAAGGTGTCAGGGCAGTCAACAGGGATGTCGCCAGGTAAGCCGATTCGCGGGCAAGCCTCGCTCCAACGGGTTGTAAACCGGACGACTCTACAGACCAAGCATCGCCGGATGGGTAATCGGCATCATCCAGCGCGACTGCCCCGACGCCAGGCCGCCACCTCTTGCGCGGTCGACGATCCAGCCGCGGGCTTCGATCTGCTGGCCTTTCATGCGGCGAACTGCCGCAGTGTCGAATTGTTTCAAAAGCTCAGGCGCGATGCGCAGCACCAGCCCGCCTTGCAGCTCGACCCACAGGCCGCCGCCGTTTTGCTGCACATCGGCGACTTGCCCTGTGACCACGGCGAAGCCGCCTTTATTAATCTGCTGTGCAGCCTGCACGGGTGAACGCCACAGCCCAAGCCCGGCCTGCCGCGCAATGCGCTCGGCGGCCTGCTGACAACCCACCAACGCCACATTGGGCACGACCGCCACCAGATAACCCAGGCCTTCGCTGAGCAATTGCGCTTCGAGATTGGCGCCGGTGCGCCCGTAGACATTGGCCAACGTCCGGCCATAGCGGTCTTTGTCCTGCTGGCCCACCTGTAGGCTGATTCGACCATCACTTTGCGCGACCAACGCTTGCAACCGACGCTTGGCGACTTCGGCGAATGGCTCGGCGGACTGGCCTTGCTTGCCGGTCTCCGGCGTATTCAAGCCGATCATGCGTACGCTGCGGCCATCGGTGAGGCGCAAAGTGTCGCCGTCGACCACACGCTCGACCTGGAAAACCGGCAGGGAAGCGGGCGCCGGGCAAAAAGCCTGGGCGCTGGACAGCCAAATCGCAGACATAAAAAAGGCGCCCGCGAGGGACGCCTTTTTAAGCAGCCTGGAGAAATCCAATGGAGATCCCAGAACGGCCAACCTTACTCTGCAGCAGCAGGAGCTTTGGTTGCGCCGAAAGCACCGAAGCGCGACTTGAACTTGTCAACACGACCGCCGACGTCAAGAGTCTTCTGCTTACCGGTGTAGAACGGGTGGCATTCGTTGCACACGTCCAGGCTCAGAGGCTTGGCAAGTGTGGAGCGAGTTTTGATGACATTGCCGCAGCTGCAAGTAGCGTCAATGGCTTCGTAAACTGGATGGATATCAGCTTTCATCGGTACTTCCTCGGGCTAGCGTGCCGCCATCCAACACTATTGTCGAATACCGCACGTAATTAGGCTGCGGATACTACCAGAGAATCGGCAACACGCAAGCAGCCGTTTAAACCGGTCGTCTGCTAAGATCGCGCATCCGTCATACTCCGTAACAGGGAACCCCCCGCGTGCCCGACGCCATTTTGCGCCTCGCCCTGCCCTCGCCATTGCGTCGCCTGTTCGACTACCGCGCCCCCGCCGGAGTGTTGCGCAGTGCGTTGATGCCCGGCATGCGCGTGCGGGTACCGTTCGGGCGCAGGGAGATGATCGGCATCCTTATAGAAGTCGCCGATCACAGCGAAGTCCCCGCCGAGAAGCTCAAGCCAGCCATCGCCCTCCTCGACCAGCATGCGCCGTTGCCGCCAGCGTTGTTCAAGCTGTGTCTGTGGACGTCCCAGTATTACCAGCATAGCCTCGGCGACACGCTGAGCTGGGCGCTGCCGGTGTTGCTGCGTCAGGGCGAACTTGCCGAATCACGCCAGGAGCGTTTCTGGCAGGTGGCCTCCGGCGCCAGTGTCGACGACCCGCGCATTGCCCGCGCGCCCAAGCAACGCGAAGCGCTGACCACACTCGCTCAGCATCCCCACGGCGTGGCGCATCAGTTGCTCAGCAAGTTGATGCTTAATAAAGAAAGCCTGAATCTGCTGCTGGCCAAGCAACTGGTCGAGGTCGAAGTGCGCAGCCATGCGCCAGCACCACGCCATGAACACTGGCTGGCCCAGCCGGAATTGCCGCTCAATACTGAACAACGCGCCGCGTATGAAGCCATTCGCGCCGGTTTCGACAGCTTCCATGCCTTCCTGCTGGCCGGCGTCACGGGCAGCGGCAAGACCGAAGTCTATCTGCAACTGATTCGCGAAACCCTCGAAGCCGGCAAGCAGGCGCTGGTGCTGATCCCGGAGATCAACCTCGGCCCGCAAACCCTGGCGCGCTTCGAGCAGCGTTTCAATGCGCGCATCGCGCTGGTGCATTCGGCGGTCAACGACCGGGATCGCCTGGACGCCTGGCTCGCCGCCCGCGATGGCGAGGCCGACATTATTATCGGCACGCGCTCGGCGCTGTTCACGCCGATGAAAAATCCCGGTCTGATCATCATTGATGAAGAGCACGACGGCTCCTACAAACAGCAGGAAGGTCTGCGTTACCACGCACGCGACCTGGCACTGGTGCGTGCACGGCAGGAAAACATTCCCATCGTGCTCGGTTCCGCCACGCCTTCGCTGGAAAGCCTGCACAACGCCTACACCGGCCGTTACGGCTTGTTGCGCCTCAATCAGCGGGCCGGCGGCGCGCAGCAGCCGAAATTCCTGCGCCTGGATGTAAAAAGTCGTCCGCTGGACAGTGGCATTTCCGGGCCGATGCAGCAAGCTATCGGCCAGACGCTGGCGGCCGGGCAGCAAGTGCTGGTGTTCCTCAATCGACGCGGCTTTGCGCCGACATTGCTGTGCCACGACTGCGGCTGGCTGTCCGGTTGCCCGCGCTGCGATGCGCGGATGACCGTGCATCAACGTTCCGGCGAGTTGCGCTGCCATCACTGCGGACACGTCGAGCGCGTGCCGCGCCAGTGCCCGTCGTGCGGCAAGGTGGATTTGCGCCCGGTGGGTGCCGGGACCGAACGCGCCGAGGAACGCCTGGGAATTCTGTTTCCGGATTTTCCGGTGCTGCGCGTGGATCGCGACAGCACGTCACGCAAGGACGCCATGAATCAGCTGTTCGCGACGATTCAGCGTGGCCAGCCGTGCATTCTGGTGGGCACGCAGATGCTCGCCAAAGGACACCACTTTCCCCGGGTCACGCTGGTATCGATTCTCGACGCCGACGGCGGCTTGTTCTCCGGCGACTTCCGCGCCAGCGAGCGCATGGCGCAGTTGATCGTGCAGGTCGCGGGGCGTGCCGGCCGCGCCGAAGAGCCAGGCCGGGTGATCATTCAAACGCATCTGGCCGAGCATCCCTTGCTGATTCAGCTCACCGAGCAAGGGTATTTCGCCTTTGCCGAGCAAGCCTTGAGCGAACGCCGCGCCGCTGGTTTGCCGCCGTTTTCCCATTTGGCGCTGCTGCGCGCCGAAGCGCACAAGCCGGGTCAGGCCGAAGGTTTCCTCGACGCAGCCTGCGCCGAAGCCGAACAACTGTTGATCGACATGAGCCTGGGCGGCATCGAGCTGCTGGGCCCGGTCCCGGCGCCGATGGAACGCCGCGCCGGACGTTATCGCGCACAACTTCTGGTTCAGGCCAGCGCCCGCGCGCCGCTGCATCGGCTACTGAACTCCTGGCTGTTGGCACTTGAACAAATGCCCAGCGGACGCCAGGTCAGGTGGTCACTGGATGTGGATCCGGTGGATTTGTATTGACCTTCCCACACAGTTCCGTGGGAGCGAGCCTGCTCGCGAAAAAGCCAGCACATGCGATACATCTGGAGCCTGGAAGACCGTATTCGCGAGCAAGCTCGCTCCCACAAGTACAAGACCGCACATCCATCGCGGTTGGCAAGGTGGCTCCGGCAACGGATAATGCCCAGTTTTTCCACCCGCGCATCCAGGCGCTGCCGCGCTTGCGGTCGAAGAGAGCACCATGAAAGACACCATTCGCCAGCTGATCCAACAAGCACTGACCCGACTCGTCAACGAAGGCGTCTTGCCAGAAGGGCTGTCGCCGGCGATTCAGGTGGAAAACGCCAAGGACAAGACCCACGGCGATTTCGCCAGCAATATCGCGATGATGCTCGCCAAGCCGGCCGGCATGAAACCGCGCGACCTGGCGGAAAAACTCATCGCCGCGCTGCCTGCCGACGAGCAGGTCAGCAAAGTTGAAATCGCCGGCCCCGGCTTCCTCAATTTCTTCCAGAACACCCAGGCTTTGGCTGTGCGCCTGGATGCCGCGCTGGCCGATCCGAAGCTGTCGATCCACAAGGTCGGCGCAACCCAGCGCACCGTAGTCGATCTTTCCGCGCCGAACCTGGCCAAGGAAATGCACGTCGGCCACTTGCGCTCGACGATCATTGGCGATGGCGTGGCCAACGTGCTGGAGTTTCTCGGCGACACCGTGATTCGTCAGAACCACGTCGGCGACTGGGGCACGCAATTCGGCATGTTGCTAGCGTATTTGCAGGAACAGCCAGCTGCCAGCGATGAGTTGTCCGATCTGGAAGACTTCTACCGCGCGGCGAAAAAACGCTTCGACGAGTCCGAGGAATTCGCCGAGCGCGCTCGTGCCCTGGTGGTCAAGCTGCAAGCGGGCGACGCCGAATGCCTGAGCCTGTGGACAAAATTCAAGGACATCTCGCTTTCTCACTGCCAGAAAGTCTATGACCTGCTGAACGTCAAGCTGACCCCGGCCGACGTGATGGGCGAAAGCGCTTACAACGATGATCTGGCCAATGTGGTCGCGGATCTCAAGGCCACTGGTCTGCTGGTGGAAAGCAATGGCGCGCAATGCGTGTTCCTCGAAGAATTCAAGACCGCCGAAGGCACGCCGCTGCCGGTGATCGTGCAAAAGGCCGGTGGTGGCTATCTCTATGCGACCACTGACCTCGCGGCCATTCGCTATCGCAGCAAGGTGCTGAAAGCCGATCGCGCGTTGTACTTCGTCGACCAGCGTCAGGCGCTGCACTTCCAGCAAGTGTTCGAAGTGGCACGCAAGGCTGGCTTCGTCCACGACGGCATGCAACTGGAGCACATGGGTTTCGGCACCATGAACGGCGCCGATGGCCGCCCGTTCAAGACCCGCGACGGCGGCACCGTGAAACTGATCGACCTGCTCGACGAAGCCAAAGAGCGCGCCTATGCACTGGTCAAGGAGAAGAACCCGGAGCTGGCCGAGGACGAACTGCGCACCATCGCCAAGGCCGTCGGCATCAGCGCGGTGAAATACGCCGACCTGTCCAAGCACCGCGCCAGCGATTACAGCTTCAATTTCGAGCAGATGCTTAGCTTCGAAGGCAACACCGCGCCCTATCTGCTTTACGCCTACACCCGCGTCGCCGGTGTGTTCCGCAAGCTCGGCACGCCGTTCGACGCCAGCAAAGGCCAGATCGTGTTGCAGGCCCCGCAGGAAACCGAACTGGCCGCGCGTCTGGCGCAGTTCGGCGAAATCCTGAATAACGTCGCCGAAAAAGGCACGCCTCACGTACTCTGTGCCTACATCTATGATTTGGCGGGCCTGTTCTCCAGTTTCTACGAGAACTGCCCGATCCTCAGCGCCGACAATGCGGATCAACAACAAAGCCGTCTGCGCCTTGCTGCCCTGACCGGCCGCACCCTCAAGCAAGGCCTGGATCTCTTGGGCCTGGAAACTCTGGAGCGTATGTAAGTTGGCAGTTGCGAAGAAGAAACCGGCTCCCAAGCGCGGCGCCAGCCGTTATCAGGCACCCGCGAAGAAGCCGATTCCTGGATGGTTGTGGCTGGTAATTGGCCTGAGCGTTGGTGCGTTCGTGGTGTTTTTGATGAAGCTCGAACCCGGTGGCGAAGACGTCAAGCGGGTCAAGGCCGACGCCAAGGCAGCGAAAATTGCCGAAGCGAACAAGACGCCGCCGAGCCCGACTGCACCAGTGAAGCCCAAGTACGACTTCTACACGCTGCTGCCTGAATCGGAAGTCATCGTGCCCAACGAAGCCGTGCCGGAAAAAACCCCGCCACCGGTGGTCGTTCCGGTTTCACCGGAGCAGGCTGCGAAAATCGATACGGCACGCGCCCAGGCAGCACTCAGCGGCCTGACCCCGCCACCGCCGCCACCGGTTGCGAAACCTGCGGCGGTTACGCAGTTCTTCCTGCAAGCGGGCTCGTTCCGCAAGAAAGAGGATGCGGACAAGGTGCGCGCGCAGATCATTTTGCTGGGGCAAACGGCCGGGGTTGAATCGGGTACAGTCAAGGAAGAAACCTGGTACCGCGTATTGGTCGGGCCGTTCAGCAATCGTGAACAGCTGACCGTTGCCCAGAAGCAACTGGCGGGTGGCGGGTTTAGTAACCTGTTGTTGCAGCAGCGCAGTAAGTAAAACTCATATTCTGTTGGAGCGAGGCTTGCCCGCGAACCCAGACAACCCGGTGGCCCAGACACACCGCGTTATCGTTCTTCGCGGGCAAGCCTCGCTCCAACAGACGTAACACCATTCATCCCTCAACCTTGCTCAAGGTTGAAATACCCTTCCCCACCCCCATATGAGTTTGCACCAGGGCATTTTCGCCCCGCTGCGTGGAGACTCTCCCCTTGACCACCATCGTTTCAGTGCGCCGCCACGGCAAAGTTGTCATGGCTGGCGACGGCCAGGTTTCTCTGGGCAACACCGTCATGAAAGGCAACGCGAAGAAAGTGCGTCGTCTTTACCATGGTGAAGTGATCGCCGGTTTCGCCGGGGCCACAGCCGATGCGTTCACTCTTTTCGAACGCTTCGAAGGGCAGCTTGAGAAGCACCAAGGTCATCTGGTGCGTGCCGCCGTCGAACTCGCCAAAGAATGGCGTACCGACCGCTCCCTCAGCCGTCTTGAGGCCATGCTCGCCGTTGCCAACAAAGACGCTTCGTTGATCATCACCGGTAACGGCGACGTCGTTGAGCCCGAAGATGGCTTGATCGCCATGGGTTCCGGCGGTCCTTACGCACAGGCCGCCGCACGCGCCTTGCTGCTCAAGACTGAACTCTCGGCCCGTGAAATCGCCGAAACCGCATTGCATATCGCGGGCGACATCTGCGTGTTCACCAACCACACCATCACCATTGAGGAGCAGGACCTCGCTGAATGAGCCTGCCTCGGCCGCTCCCATGAGCGGCCATGCAGACCTTGATTCAGCTGGAGGACCGCCAACTACCATGTCAATGACTCCCCGTGAAATCGTCCACGAACTCAATCGCCATATCATCGGCCAGGACGATGCCAAGCGCGCCGTCGCCATCGCCCTGCGTAATCGCTGGCGCCGGATGCAGTTGCCGGAAGAGCTGCGCGTTGAAGTAACGCCCAAGAACATCCTGATGATCGGCCCGACCGGCGTCGGCAAGACCGAAATCGCCCGTCGCCTGGCCAAGCTGGCCAATGCGCCTTTCATCAAGGTCGAAGCGACCAAGTTCACCGAAGTCGGCTATGTCGGCCGCGACGTTGAGTCGATCATCCGCGACCTCGCCGACGCCGCCATCAAGCTGTTGCGCGAGCAGGAAATCGTCAAGGTGCGCCATCGCGCCGAAGACGCCGCCGAAGAACGCATTCTCGATGCCCTGTTGCCGCCAGCCCGTGCCGGCTTCAACGAAGACGCCGCGCCGGCCAGCGATTCCAACACCCGTCAGTTGTTCCGTAAGCGCCTGCGCGAAGGCCAGCTGGACGACAAGGAAATCGAAATCGAGATCAGCGAATCCGTGGGTGTCGATATTTCTGCGCCGCCAGGCATGGAAGAGATGACCAATCAGTTGCAAAGCCTGTTCGCCAACATGGGCAAGGGCAAGAAGAAGAGCCGCAAGCTCAAGGTCAAGGAAGCGCTGAAACTGGTGCGCGAAGAAGAGGCCGGTCGCCTCGTCAACGAAGAAGAACTCAAGGCCAAGGCGCTGGAAGCCGTCGAGCAGCACGGCATCGTGTTCATCGACGAAATCGACAAGGTTGCCAAGCGCGGTAACTCTGGCGGCGTCGACGTTTCCCGCGAAGGCGTGCAGCGCGACTTGCTGCCGCTGATCGAAGGCTGCACGGTCAACACCAAGCTGGGCATGGTCAAGACTGACCACATCCTGTTCATTGCTTCCGGCGCGTTCCACCTGAGCAAGCCGAGTGACTTGGTGCCCGAGCTGCAAGGTCGCCTGCCGATTCGCGTTGAACTCAAAGCGCTAACGCCGCAGGATTTCGAACGCATCCTCAGCGAACCACACGCATCGTTGACCGAGCAATACTGCGCGCTGCTCAAGACCGAAGGCTTGAACATCGAATTCCAGCCAGACGGCATCAAGCGCATCGCCGAGATTGCCTGGCAGGTGAACGAGAAGACCGAAAACATCGGTGCCCGTCGTCTGCACACCTTGCTTGAGCGACTGCTTGAAGAAGTGTCGTTCAGCGCCGGTGACCTGGCCAGCGCGCCGGGTGCAGAGGTGATCCGGATCGATGCCGACTACGTCAACAGTCACCTGGGTGAACTGGCGAAAGACGAAGATCTGTCGCGGTATATTCTTTAAGTTGAATCCGTTGGAGCGAGGCTTGCCCGCGAACCGGTCGACGCGGAGCATCAGTCATACCGTGCACAATCATTCGCGGGCAAGCCTCGCTCCAACGGGGTTCCGACCATGCCCAAAATACCCACCGCCATCCAGCTCCACAAAGCCTCGAAAACCCTGACACTCAAATACGGGCTCGACGAGGAATATCATCTGCCGGCTGAATTCCTGCGGGTGCATTCGCCTTCCGCCGAGGTTCAGGGCCATGGCAAACCGATCCTGCAATTCGGCAAGCTGGGTGTTGGCTTGACCAAGGTCGAACCGGCCGGTCAGTACGCACTGAAATTGACCTTCGATGATGGTCATGACAGCGGATTGTTCACCTGGGAATATCTCTATCAACTGGCGCAACGCCAGGAATCCCTCTGGGACGATTATTTGCTGGAGCT
Organism: Pseudomonas syringae; assembly: GCF_001698815.1. Lineage (GTDB taxonomy): Bacteria > Pseudomonadota > Gammaproteobacteria > Pseudomonadales > Pseudomonadaceae > Aquipseudomonas > Aquipseudomonas syringae_A. Next base: position 200,681 of record NZ_LGSI01000005.1, read on the forward strand.
GAAAAACGCCGGCAAATCCCGCGATCCTTCCGAGCAAATCGTCAAGCTGATGCTGTAATCGCTCTAGCCCGCAGCTCTTGGCCGCCGGGCATTTTAGGACGCGCTTTCTAATTCCTTTTGTTTCAATGTTCCGCGCAGCGGCCAATGACTGGCGCTGCTTGCGAATTTTTGAAATCTCGCGTAACCAATGACTCTGGCAAGTTCCCTGCATTGAAAAACATGCAGCAGAAAGGGTGTGCATCGTAAACCGTCGCAGGGAGCGCAGCTGTTCAGATGCGCAAGACGGTGGCGATGCCGGTTCCCTTGGAACAAGTGTTTTTAGCCATCATCGGTAACCCGAGCAATAGTGCTGGCATTAGCCTGTGGCGCTGTTTTTTCACAGGGAAGTCAGCGCTCGTCTCAGGACAATGGAGCGTCGTAGATGAGTAGCAAAAGCAACGATGACCTGCAAAAGCAAGCTTCTGAACACACCCTGGGACTCAATCCCGTGGTGGGCTTGCGCCGTAAGGATTTACTCACCACTGCGCGGACGGTGTTACGTCAGGCGCTGAAGCAACCCTGGCACAGCGCCAAGCATGTCGCGCATTTTGGCCTCGAACTCAAGAACGTATTGCTGGGCAAATCGGCCCTGCAACCGGACAGCGACGATCGACGTTTTCTCGACCCGGCCTGGAGCCAGAACCCGCTGTATCGCCGTTATCTGCAGACCTACCTGGCCTGGCGCAAGGAGCTTCACGAATGGGTCGGTTCCAGCAATCTGTCACCGCAGGACATCAGTCGTGGTCACTTTGTGATCAATCTGCTGACCGAAGCCATGTCGCCCACCAACAGCGCGGCCAACCCCGCAGCGGTCAAGCGCTTCTTCGAAACGGGCGGCAAAAGCGTGCTCGACGGTCTGTCGCATCTGGCCAAGGATCTGGTGCACAACGGCGGCATGCCGAGCCAGGTCAACATGGACGCTTTCGAAGTCGGCAAGAGTCTGGGCACCACCGAAGGCGCCGTGGTGTATCGCAATGACGTGCTGGAACTGATCCAGTACAAGCCGATCACCGAGCAGGTGTATGAACGACCGCTACTGGTCGTTCCGCCGCAAATCAACAAGTTCTACGTATTCGATCTGAGTCCTGAAAAAAGCCTGGCGCGCTTCTGCCTGCGCAGCCAAGTGCAGACGTTTATCGTCAGCTGGCGCAACCCGACCAAGGCCCAGCGCGAATGGGGACTGTCAACGTACATCGACGCCCTCAAGGACGCGGTGGAAGTGGTCATGGCCATCACCGGCAGCAAAGACATCAATATGCTGGGCGCCTGTTCCGGCGGCATCACCTGCACCGCGCTGCTCGGGCATTACGCGGCGCTGGGCGAGCAGAAGGTCAATGCCCTGACGTTGCTGGTCAGCGTCCTCGATACCACGCTGGACAGCGATGTGGCGCTGTTCGTCGACGAGCAAACCCTGGAGTCGGCCAAGCGCCATTCCTATCAGGCCGGCGTGCTGGAAGGGCGCGACATGGCCAAGATCTTTGCCTGGATGCGGCCCAACGATCTGATCTGGAATTACTGGGTCAACAATTACCTGCTGGGCAACGAACCGCCGGTATTCGACATCCTGTTCTGGAACAACGACACCACGCGTCTGCCGGCGGCGTTTCATGGCGACCTGATCGAGATGTTCAAGAACAATCCACTGATCAGGCCCAACGCCCTGGAAGTCTGCGGCACGCCGATTGACCTCAAGCAGGTCACCAGCGACGTGTTCTGCCTGGCTGGCACCAACGATCACATCACGCCGTGGCTGTCCTGCTACAAGTCGGCGCAGTTGTTTGGCGGCAAGACTGAATTCGTGCTGTCCAGCAGCGGTCACATACAGAGCATTCTCAACCCGCCGGGCAATCCCAAGTCGCGCTACATGACCAATACCGATATGCCCGCAGACCCCAAGGTCTGGCAAGAGAACGGCACCAAACACACCGATTCCTGGTGGCTGCACTGGCAAACCTGGCAGGCCGAGCGTTCGGGCAAGCTGAAAAAGACCCCGGCGCAGCTGGGTAATAAAACCTGGCCGGCGGGCGAGGCATCGCCGGGTACGTATGTTCATGAGCGCTGACGGCTGACGCTTTGGCTGTCTGTGGGACCGGATTTATCCGGGAAGAGGCCCGTATATCCGCTGCATTCTCGTCGTCGGAAATGCCGCCTTCCCGGATAAATCCGGTCCCACGAGCTCCTCATAAATTCAATTGGGCTTTCGTGCATGCCGCTACCGTTTATTTTTCGCACCATTGATTTGAATGGTCACAGCATTCGCACCGCAGTGCGCCCCGGCAAGCCTCATTTGACACCCTTGCTGATTTTCAACGGCATCGGTGCCAACCTGGAGCTGGTGTTTCCGTTCGTCGATGCGCTGGACCCGGATCTGGAAGTGATTGCGTTCGATGTGCCGGGCGTTGGCGGTTCTTCGACGCCCAACCGGCCTTATCGCTTTCCTGGCCTGGCCAAGCTGGCGGCGCGGATGCTCGATTATCTGGATTACGGTCAGGTCAATGTCATCGGCGTTTCGTGGGGCGGCGCGCTGGCCCAGCAGTTCGCCTATGATTACCCGGAGCGTTGCAAAAAGCTGGTGCTGGCGGCAACGGCGGCGGGCGCGGTCATGGTGCCGGGCAAACCCCGCGTACTGTGGTTGATGGCCAGCCCGCGACGTTATATCCAGCCGTCCCACGTGATTCGTATCGCGCCGGAAATCTACGGCGGTGCTTTTCGGCGCGATCCGCATCTCGCGGCGAACCATGCGGCCAAGGTCCGCTCGTCCGGCAAGCTGGGTTACTACTGGCAGTTGTTCGCGGGCATGGGCTGGACCAGCATTCACTGGCTGCACAAGATCCATCAGCCGACGCTGGTGCTGGCCGGTGACGACGACCCGCTGATCCCGCTGATCAATATGCGACTTCTGGCCTGGCGGATACCCAATGCCCAGCTACACATAATCGATGACGGTCATTTGTTTTTGATCACCCGGGCTGAAGCCGTGGCCCCGATCATCATGAAATTTCTGGAGCAGGAACGGCAGCGCGCCGTCATGCATCCGCATCCCGCGCCCGGCGCGCGCTGAATTCATCGTCTTTAATCCACCACTCAAGGTTCGCGATTCACGATTGGCAAGACGCTTCACTGACTGCGCGCGAAGAATGGAGTATCGCTACGGCGCAGAACGACGCAAGCCCGCTGGGACAGGGTCTTGCGTAGCTGTATTGGTTCGATGGTACGACGAAGGAGTGTTGCCCCCATGCGAGAAAAACCAGTCAAGAATACCGACATCACTGCGACTTACATCAACGCGCAAAGCGCGATCACCGGTTTGCGCGGCCAGGATTTTTTTTCGACCCTGCGGACCATGGCCGCGCAGGGCTTGCGCCATCCATTGCGCAGCGCCCGCCACACGCTGGCGCTGGGTCGCCAACTGAGCCGCGTCATCCTGCTCGGCGAAATGCCCTACACGCTGAGCCCGCGCGATGCACGCTTCAATGATCCGACGTGGAGCCTCAACCCGCTTTACCGACGCGGCCTGCAGGCGTATTTGAGCTGGCAGCATCAGGTCAGGCACTGGATCGACGACAGCGATCTGTCCAAAGACGACCGCGCGCGTGCTCACTTCATTTTCTCTCTGATCAACGATGCGGTATCGCCGTCCAACACCTTGCTCAATCCGATGGCGATCAAGGAATTGTTCAACACCGGCGGCAACAGCCTGGTTAAAGGCTTGAGTCATTTGTTCGACGATCTGCTGCACAACAATGGCCTGCCAAGCCAGACCAGCAAAGACGCGTTCGAAGTGGGCCGCACCGTGGCGACGACGGCCGGCTCGGTGGTGTTTCGCAATGAAGTGCTGGAGCTGATCCAGTACAAACCCATGAGCGAAAAACAGTACGCACGGCCGATCCTGATCGTGCCGCCGCAGATCAACAAGTTCTACATTTTCGATCTCAGCCCGAATAACAGCTTCGTGCAGTACTGCCTCAAGAACGGCCTGCAAACCTTTGCCATCAGCTGGCGTAACCCGGATGTGCGCCATCGCGAGTGGGGGCTTTCCAGCTACGTTCAGGCGGCAGAAGAAGCCCTGAACATCTGCCGCGCGATTACCGGTGCGCGGGAGGTGAATCTGGTCGGCGCCTGCGCCGGTGGCCTGACCATCGCGGCGTTGCAAGGCCATTTGCAAGCCAAGCGTCAGCTGCGCCGCGTTTCCAGCGCGACTTATATGGTCAGCCTGCTCGACAGCCAGATGGAAAGTCCGGCCACGCTGTTCATCGACGAACAGACGCTGGAAGCCGCCAAACGCCGTTCCTATCAACAAGGCGTGCTGGACGGCCGCGACATGGCCAAGGTGTTTGCCTGGATGCGCCCCAACGACTTGATCTGGACTTACTGGATCAACAATTACCTGTTGGGTAAATCGCCACCGGCGTTCGACATCCTCTACTGGAATAACGACAGCACGCGCTTGCCTGCGGCCATGCACGGCGACTTGCTGGACTTCTTCAAGCACAACCCGCTGACCCATCCAGGCGGTCTTGAAGTGTGCGGCACACCCATCGACTTGCAGAAAGTGAACGTCGACAGCTTCAACGTCGCCGGCATCAACGATCACATCACGCCCTGGGACGCGGTCTATCGCTCGACCTTGTTGCTGGGCGGCGAACGACGCTTCCTGCTGTCCAACAGCGGTCATGTGCAGAGCATTCTGAATCCGCCGGGCAATCCCAAATCGACCTTTGTCGAACATGAAAAACTCAGCAGCGACCCGCGCGCCTGGTATTACGACGCGAAAAACCATGACGGCAGTTGGTGGCCGACCTGGCTGGAGTGGGTCAAGGCGCGGTCCGGCACACAGCGGGAAACCCTGACCACCCTGGGCAACGCCAATTACCCGCCAATGGAGGCTGCGCCGGGGACTTATGTGCATGTGCGTTAGGCGTGATGCCGTTGGAGCGAGGCTTGCCCGCGAACCCATCTATCAGCCGACATTTGTATCGACTGACATGACCCCTTCGCGGGCAAGCCTCGCTCCAACAATTCAAAACAAGAAGACCGGATGAAAACCCGCGACCGCATACTTGAATGTGCCTTGACCCTGTTCAACGAGCAGGGCGAGCCGAACGTTTCAACGCTGGAAATCGCCAACGAACTGGGGATCAGCCCCGGCAATCTGTATTACCACTTTCATGGCAAGGAGCCGGTGATCCTTGAGCTGTTCGAACGCTTTCATGCTGAGCTGGCACCGCTGCTCGACCCACCGGACAACGCGCGACTGGCGGCAGAGGATTACTGGCTGTTCCTGCACCTGATCGTCGAGCGCCTGGCGTATTACCGGTTCCTGTTTCAGGACCTGTCCAACCTCGCCGGACGCCTGCCGAAGCTGGCGCGGGGGATTCGTAATCTGCTCAATGCCATCAAACGCACCCTGGCGTCGCTGCTGGCGCGCCTCAAGGCCGAAGGGCAGATCGTCAGCGATACCCAGGCGTTGGGGCAACTGGTGGAGCAGATCAGCATGACTTTGCTGTTTTCCCTGGATTACCAGCGCATTCTGGGCCGCGCAGGTCAGAGCGAGGTCGTCGTCTACCAGATTATGATGCTGGTCGCGCCGCACCTGATCCCCGCTTCACGCGATGCCGCGCAGCAGTTGGCGATGCATTATCTGGAGGCGTGATTGCCGCCAAAAACACACAACCTGTTGGAGCGAGGCTTGCCCGCGAATCAGGCGCCTCGGAGTGCGAGATCCACCGCGTTATCGTTCATCGCGAGCAAGCTCGGCTCCTACAGGTCCGTGCCTCGCGCCAACGGGATTCCAACCGACAAAAAACCCGACCTGCTTGCACAGGTCGGGTTTTTTGTTATCCAGCCTTGAATCAGGACTGGCTGGCAGGCGTCGACGATGTCGAGTTGGAACTCGCTGCCGGGGAGGTTGCCGCAGTGCTGGCAGCCGGTGTAGCGCTTGCGGCCGGAGTGGTCGCGGGTTTCGCAGTGGCCGGCTTGGCGGCTGCGGTCTTCGGTGCAGCCGCTTTTCTAGGCGCTGCCGGCTTTTTCGGCGTGGAAGCCTTGGCTGCGACCGTTTTAGCCTTGCTGGCCGTGGCCGTCGCCGCTTTATTGGCCGCTGCAACCGGTTTGGCCGCTGCCGCTTTCACAGCTGGCTTGGCCGCTGCGGTTTTGCTCGCAGCCTTATCAGCGGTTTTGGCGACGGTCTTGGCGGCTGCCTTGACCAATGGCTTGGCCGTGGCTTTGGGCCGGGATGCCGACGCACGGGTAACCGGCGGTACCGATTCGCCAGTCAGCTTTTCGATCTGCCGGGTCAGCAGATCAACCTTGTTGTGCAGTGCCTTGACTTCATTGCGGCTCGGCACGCCCAGGCGGGAAATGGCGCTGTTTAGGCGTTTGTCGAAAGCCCCTTCCAGCTCGCTCCATTTACCCAGCGCAAGGTCCTTCACGTCGCCAACGCGCGACTTCGCCTTGCCCTTGACTTCATCGACCTGCTTGTTGACGTCGGCCTTGGTTTCTTTCTCGGCCTTCTCGCCATCTTTGACGAGGGTTTCAAAAAGCTTACTGCCGTCATTGCTGACTTTGGAGTAAGCACCCAGACCAGCCAGCCAGATTTGACGGGAGTATTTTTCGACTCCGCCGATCCAGGAGCTGCCTTCTTTCTCGAGTTTTTTCTTGCCTGCCATCCCGCTCTCCTTATTTTTTATTGACGACACGTTCGAGCAATGCCGTCAGCCCATCGAGCTTAGCAGAGAGTGTCTCGACGTCATGTCTGGAAGGGATGCCAATGCGATTCAGGGCACTGGCAACACGCCGATCAAAGGCGTTTTCGATTTTGTCCAACCGGCTTTCAACATCGTCTGCGACTTCGGCCACATCATCGGTGAAGGCTATGATTTCGCTGTTCGCTGCTTCGACTTTTTCGTCGATAACCTGCTTGGCTTTCTTCTCGGTTTCTTCGCCGGTACGGATCAGCTCTTTGATGTACTCGCTGCCTTCCTGTTCGGCCCAGGAATAAGCGCCCAGGCCGGCGAGCCAGATCTTGCGCGCATAGAGTCTGACTTCGGAGAGCGCCGTTTCCTGTTCGTCTTCGGCTTTTTTCTTCAACAACCTTACTTTGGCCATGCTGCACCTCTCATTCTAAAGTTGGAGGACATCCCCGTGGGAATGGGGCATAGGCACAAAGTAGGCGGAAAAATTAGAATGCTCACCCTAGGTTTGGGTGATGTTGGAGGGGCGTAGGACGCGGACTCCGTTGGAGCGAGGCTTGCCCGCGAACGGCTGCGAAGCAGTCGCAAAAGTCAGAGGCTTACCACAGGAGGAAAGTCGTCCCGACTTTATTCGCGGGCAAGCCTCGCTCCAACAGGTTTAACGCATCAAGAAACCAACGCCTTATCCAGCTGCTTTTCGACTTCAGCCTGAATCTGCCCGCTCATGGCCGACAAAAAGAAGTTCAGCTCAAGGTCGACCCGCACCAGCGCGTCTTCGACATCCACGGTGCCTTTGGCGCCCTTGCCGTTGAGTTCGACGCTGTCGCCGTTCCACTCATGGGCGATGCCATATTTTTCCGCCAGCTTTTCCACCAGCACTTCAGCCTTCTCGCGGGCCTTTTCTTTGCCCAGTGCGTGCGGGCGTTCAACAGTGATTCGGGCCATTAAAGGACTCCTTCAGCGCAAGGTAAATCGTGGCGCAACTATAACAGCCGCTCCGAACGAAGAAACTGTTGTCGATGAGCCTTGTCAAGACAAAGCCAGCCCCGACGATTAGAATGGCCGCACTTTATTCCGGTGACCGCGATATGAACGATCCGCGCAAAGGCAGCGATGCCGAACCCACGACTCACTTCGGTTACAAAAATGTGCCGGAAAGCCAGAAGGCCGAGAAAGTTGCGGAGGTTTTCCACTCCGTCGCGGCCAAATACGACTTGATGAACGACCTGCTGTCCGGTGGCATGCACCGCCTCTGGAAACGCTTTGCCATCGAGCTTTCCGGCGTACGCACGGGCAACCGTGTGCTGGACATCGCCGGTGGTACGGGCGACCTGACCAAAAAATTCTCGCACCTTGTCGGCCCGACCGGCGAAGTGGTGCTGGCCGATATCAACGCCTCCATGCTCAAGGTCGGTCGCGACCGCCTGCTGGATCTGGGTGTTGCCGGCAACGTCAAGTTCGTCCAGGCCGACGCTGAAAAGCTGCCGTTCCCGGACAACCACTTCGACTGTGTGACCATCGCCTTCGGCCTGCGCAACGTGACGCACAAGGAAGACGCGCTGCGCTCCATGCTGCGCGTGCTCAAGCCGGGCGGCCGTCTGTTGGTATTGGAGTTCTCCAAGCCGACCAACAAGCTGATGTCCAAGGCTTATGACGCGTACTCGTTCGCCTTCATGCCACTGATGGGCAAACTGGTCACCAACGATTCGGAAAGCTATCGCTATCTGGCGGAGTCGATCCGCATGCACCCGAATCAGGAAACCCTGAAGTCGATGATGGTCGAAGCCGGTTTTGACCGCGTGACCTATCACAACATGACAGCCGGTGTTGTCGCGCTGCATCGCGGCATCAAGCCCTGATGTTGCTGCGCGGCTTGCTCGCCAGTGTCGAGCACGGTCTGAACCGTGTGCTGCGCCTGGACAGCACGGCCCTGCCGCGTCTGGAGCGTCTGAGCGGCAAGGTGATCGCGGTTGACTGCCGTAACCCTGCGTTGCAGCTGTTCATCCTGCCCAGCGACGAAGGCTTGCTGCTCGCCGCGCATTGGGAAGTCGAGGCCGATTGCACCCTGCGTGCGCCGGCCGCAAGCCTGATGCGCCTGGCCTTGAGCCAGGACAAGACCGCCGTGTTGCACGGCCCGGATGTCGAACTTGATGGTGACAGTTCAGTGTTGCTCGAACTGTTCGGCATCCTGCAGGATCTGGAGCTGGACTGGGAATTCGAGCTGTCACGCTGGCTCGGCCCGGTCGCCAGTACGCTGTTGGGCAATCATCTGCGCAGCCGCGCCCGCTGGAGCAGCGAAAGCTTCGCCAGCATGAGTCAGAATCTTGCGGATTACCTGAGCGAAGAATCGCGCACACTGGTAGGTACGCACGAAGCCGAAGCACGTTTTGCCGAACTCGATCAGATCAAACTCGATCTGGAACGCCTTGAGGCGCGCTTTGAGCGCCTCGCCCAATCCCTTAATTCCAGCGATAACGCATGAAGTTGCTTGCCGTCCGCCGTCTGTTCCGCATCCAGCGTGTCGTGATCCGCTACCGTCTCGATGACTTGCTGTTCGCCCTGCCGCTGCCCTGGTGGATGCTCGCCCTGCGTTTTGTCATGCCGTGGCGCTGGTTTCCGCGCAAGGTGTCGGAGCTGCCGCGCGGCGCGCGACTGCGCATGGCCTTGCAGGATCTGGGACCGATCTTCATCAAGTTCGGCCAGTTGCTGTCCACGCGCCGCGACCTGCTGCCCGAAGACATCGCCGACGAGCTGATGCTGCTGCAGGACCGCGTGCCGCCGTTCGATCCGCAACTGGCGATCAAGCTGATTGAAGAGCAGCTGGGCGCGAAGATCAGCGCAGTGTTCAGCCGCTTTGATGTCACGCCGCTGGCCTCGGCGTCGGTTGCGCAAGTGCACTCCGCCAAGCTCAAGACCGGCGAAGAAGTCGTGGTCAAAGTGGTGCGTCCGGGCCTCAAGCCGATCATCGGCCAGGACCTGGCGTGGTTGTTCATTCTGGCCCGCACCGCCGAGCGCATGTCCGCCGATGCGCGCCTGCTGCATCCGGTGGATGTGGTCGCCGACTACGAAAAAACCATCTACGACGAACTGGACCTGCTGCGTGAAGCGGCCAACTCCAGCCAGCTGCGCCGCAACTTCGAAGGCTCGCAGCTGTTGTACGTGCCGCAGGTCTATTGGGACTGGTGCCGGCCGAAAGTATTGGTTATGGAACGCATCTACGGCATTCAGGTCACCGATCTGGCGACCTTGGCCGATCAGCGCACCGACATGAAAATGCTCGCCGAACGGGGCGTGGAGATTTTCTTCACCCAGGTGTTCCGCGACAGTTTTTTCCACGCCGATATGCACCCCGGCAATATTTTCGTCAGCACGGTCAACCCGTGGAGCCCGCAATACATTGCCATCGACTGTGGGATTGTCGGCAGCCTGACTCCGGAAGATCAGGACTATCTGGCGCGCAACCTGTTCGCTTTCTTCAAGCGCGACTATCGCCGCGTGGCGCAGCTGCACATTGATTCGGGCTGGGTGCCAGCCGAAACCAAGCTCAACGAGTTCGAAGCGGCGATTCGTACGGTGTGCGAGCCGATCTTCGAGAAACCGCTCAGGGATATTTCCTTCGGTCAGGTGCTGATGCGCCTGTTCCAGACGGCGCGACGCTTCAACATGGAAGTCCAGCCGCAACTGGTGCTGCTGCAAAAAACCCTGTTGAACATCGAAGGCCTGGGTCGCCAGTTGTATCCGGACCTGGACCTGTGGAGCACCGCCCAACCGTTCCTGGAACGCTGGATGCGCGAGCGCGTCAGCCCGAAAACCCTGTTCAGCAACCTGCAATCCCAGGTCGAGCAGATTCCGCATCTGGCCAACATGACCCGCGACCTGCTGGAGCGCATGTCCCAGCCCCACGCCAACGATCCGCCACCACCCTGGCGCGAGCGCGGTGATGGCTGGGCCTTGCGCCTGCTGGGCGCCGGGTTGCTGGCCGGCGGAGCGGTCATGGCCTCGACGCTTGCCGCAGACGGTGGCGCACTGGTCGCGCCTACTGCATGGCCGGCGTGGATCATGCTCGTTGCCGGTTTGTATCTGGTCGTGCGCCGATAGCCAGCGGCGCTGGCCGCTGGCACACTGTTCAACCCGCCGAGGCCCCAAGCCCGGCTGCCGGAGTAGATATGAAAGACTGGCTGGACGAAATCAAGTGGGACAGCGACGGCCTGGTGCCGGCGATTGCCCAGGATCACAAAACCGGGCGCGTGTTGATGATGGCGTGGATGAACCGTGAGGCGCTGAGCCTGACCGCCGCCGAAAATCGCGCCATCTATTGGTCGCGTTCACGTGGCAAACTCTGGCGCAAAGGCGAAGAATCAGGCCATGTGCAGAAACTGCATGAGCTGCGCCTGGACTGCGACGCCGACGTGATCATCATGATGATCGAGCAAATCGGCGGTATCGCCTGCCATACCGGTCGCGAAAGCTGTTTCTACCGCGTCTACAACGATGCCGGCTGGAAAACCGTGGACCCGGTACTGAAAGATCCGGACTCCATTTACCACGCAGGACACTGAAACATGACTGATACCTTGTCCCGCCTGGCCGAAGTGCTGGAATCGCGCAAAGGCGCGGCTGCCGACAGCTCTTACGTCGCCAGCCTGTATCACAAGGGTCTGAACAAGATTCTGGAAAAGGTCGGCGAAGAGTCGGTCGAAACGATCATTGCCGCCAAGGACGCCGCCGTCAGCGGCGATTGCAGCGACGTCATCTATGAGACCGCTGACCTGTGGTTTCACAGCATGGTGATGCTTGCCGCGCTGGGTCAGCATCCACAAGCGGTGCTCGATGAACTGGACCGCCGTTTCGGCCTTTCGGGTCATGCGGAAAAAGCCGCGCGCCCGGCCGACTGATTGTCAATTTTCGAATTTGAAACTTCTACGAGGAATGCTTCATGGGTATTTTTGACTGGAAACACTGGATCGTCATCCTGGTTGTCGTGGTACTGATTTTCGGCACCAAGAAACTCAAGGGCCTGGGCACTGATGTGGGCGAGTCGATCAAGGGCTTTCGCAAAGCCATGAGCGATGAAGAAAAAGCCGATCAAACCCCGCCGCCGGTACAGCCGCAGCAGCCACCGCAGGCCGCGCCACAGGGCTCACCCCTGAACCAGCCGCACACGATCGACGCGCAAGCGCATAAAGTCGAAGAGCCAATCCGCAAAGACTAGGTCGTATCGAATGTTTGGTATCAGCTTCTCTGAACTGCTGCTCGTCGGTCTCGTCGCCTTGCTGGTGCTGGGGCCAGAGCGTCTGCCGGGTGCCGCGCGCACCGCCGGACTCTGGGTAGGCCGGTTGAAACGCAGCTTCAATGCGATCAAACAGGAAGTTGAACGCGAAATCGGCGCCGACGAAATCCGTCGGCAGCTGCATAACGAACACATTCTGTCGCTGGAACAGGAAGCGCGCAAAATCATGTCGCCGCAGCCACCTGCGGCAACGCCTGCGCCTGCTGTTGAGGCAAGCACTGCACCGACCGAGCCGGTTGTCTCCACGGTGCCGGTGACCCCGCCCGCGCCGACGCCTGGCGAGCTTGGTCCTGCTGCGCCTGCCGGAACTACGCCTGCCGAAACCGTGCCGGTCGTGCCTGCAAAACCTGCCGAAGCATTGCTGCACGCCGAACCGACGCCGATTCCCAGCGCGCCTTCCGCCAACGATTCGTCACTGCCCCCGCGAGCCCCATGAGCGATATTCCGGAAAACGACCAGCAAATGCCGCTGGTCTCGCACCTCACAGAACTCCGTTCACGCCTGCTGCGTTGCGTCCTGGCGATCTTCGTAATCTTCGGCTGCCTGTTTTACTTCACCCAGAAGATCTACACCTTCGTCTCGGCGCCGCTTCGGGTGTTCCTGCCCGAAGGCGCAACGATGATCGCCACCGACGTGGCCTCGCCGTTCATCACGCCGTTCAAGCTGACCATGATGGTCGCGCTGTTCCTGGCCATGCCGGTCATCCTGCATCAGATCTGGGGCTTCATCGCGCCGGGTCTGTACAAGCACGAAAAACGCATCGCCGTGCCGCTGCTGGTGTCGAGCATCATCCTGTTTTATTCGGGCATGGCGTTCGCCTATTACCTGGTTTTCCCGCTGATTTTCCACTTCTTTGCCAGCGTGACGCCCGAAGGCGTGTCGATGATGACGGACATCGCCAGTTACCTGGACTTCGTCATGACGCTGTTCTTCGCCTTTGGCGTGGCGTTCGAGATTCCGGTGGCCGTGGTGTTGCTGGTGTGGATCGGCATCGTTGACGTGAAGTACCTGCGCAAGATCCGCCCTTACGTGATCATCGGTTGCTTCGTGGTCGGCATGATCCTGACTCCGCCGGACATTTTCTCCCAGACTCTGCTCGCGGTGCCGATGTGGCTGCTGTTCGAAATCGGCGTGCTGTGCAGCTCGATGATCACCAAGCGTGGCGATCATCCTGAAGACCAGCCCGACGAAGACAAGCAAGACCAGCCGCCTGCGACTCAGCCGTGAATCTGCTGCTCCTCGAAGACGTCGATTTCATTGCGGCTGACCGGGTCATCCTGCGCGACCGGCGCCTCAAGCACATGCAAGAGGTGCATCGCGCCGTGGTGGGCGACAGCCTGCGCGTCGGCCGGATTGGCGGGTTGATGGGCAATGCCGAGTTGCTGCGCCTGGAAGATCACGAAGCCGAGCTGCGCGTCAGCCTCGACAGCCCACCACCCGCCAAACTGCCCTTGACCCTGCTGCTGGCCCTGCCTCGGCCGAAGATGCTGCGTCGGGTGTTTCAGACAGTCGCGACCATGGGCGTGCCGAAAGTCATCCTGCTCAACAGTTACCGGGTCGAGAAGAGTTTCTGGCAGACCCCGTTTCTGGAGCCTGCAGCCATCCGCGAGCAGTTGATCCTCGGCCTGGAACAGGCCCGGGACAGCGTGCTGCCGGAAATCATCATCGAGAAACGCTTCAAGCCGTTCGTCGAAGACCGCCTGCCACAACTGGTGGAAGGCACGCTCGGCCTTGTCGGACATCCCGGTCAATTCCCGGCCTGCCCCAGAGCAGTGCAACAACCTGTAACACTCGCGATAGGTCCGGAAGGCGGCTGGATTCCTTATGAAATCGACCTGCTGAACAAGTCCGGCCTACAGCCTGTGCAGCTTGGCGACCGCATTCTACGTGTTGAAACCGCTGTCACCGCCCTCCTCGCCCGCCTTTTCTAAGCCCCCCCATTTGAGGGACCAGCGCCTTCAGTTTCCCTTCTGACAGCCGATGTAGGACTACGCCTACAATTATTCGCTTCAAGGAGTTGCACCATGCCGCGCTGGTTCACCCAAGCCCTAGGAAACATGAGCGTCAGTCTCAAGCTGGCAGTGGGCTTCGGCCTGGTGTTGTTATTGACCGTGCTGATCACGCTCACCGGCTGGTTAAGCGTGACCTCCTTGATCGACCGCGGCGACAAGCTGGCGTCCATTGAGGAAGTCAGCGACCAGACGATGGAGCTGCGCATCAAGCGCCTGGTCTACGAGCGGCAGTACGATGCCGAATCGGCAGCGGCTATGGCCACTACTCTGGACAACCTTGATGTAGTGCTGAAAAAAGCCCGCAGCCAGGTCGCCAGCCCCGAAAGCCTGAAGTGGCTGGACGAGCAGCAACAGTCGGCCAGTGAATACCGCCAGGCGTTTGCTGAAATGACCAAGGCTATTGCTTCCCGGGAAGCCAGCCGAGGCCTGATGGGCGACGCTGCAGACAAGGCCGTGGCCGAGATCAACAAGATCGAAGCGTCGCTGTTGCAGGGTGACGACATGCTTCAATTCAACGGTGCGGTTGAAGTCAGCAAACTGATCCAGCAGGCGCGTTATCAGGTGCGCGGTTACACCTACAGCGGCAAAGCCGAGTTCGAAAAGAACGCCAACGCTGGAATTGACCAGGCACTGGTCGGCATCAATACCCTGGCCGGCAGCATCCCGCCGGTCTATCTGGGGCAGTTGCAAACAGCCATTGCCGGGCTTAAAGCCTATCAGGCAGCCGTGGCGCAGTACCGCGATGGCCAGTTCGCCAGCAAACAGGCTCTGGACAAAATGGCCAAGGCTGGCCAGGACTTGCTGAACGTCAGCGAAAAATTGAGCGAAGATCAGTACACCAAACGAGGGACTGAAAGTCAGCAAGCCAAGTCAATGCTGACGCTGGCGACAGTGCTGGCCCTGTTGTTCGGGGTTATCGCAGCGTGGATCATCACCCGTCAAATTGTCGTGCCGTTGCTGCAAACCTTGCAGATTGTCGAGCGCGTGGCGTCGGGAGATCTGAGCAACAACCTGACCATCGACCGCAAGGACGAACTGGGCAAGCTGCAGGGCAGCATCCAGCGCATGACCGTCAGCCTGCGCGAGCTGATTGGCGGCATCCGCGATGGCGTCACGCAAATTGCCAGCGCGGCCGAGCAGCTGTCGGCAGTGACCGAGCAAACCAGCGCCGGCGTCAACAGCCAGAAGGTCGAGACCGATCAGGTCGCCACCGCCATGCACGAAATGACCGCCACGGTGCAGGAAGTCGCGCGTAACGCCGAGGAAGCTTCCGAGGCCGCAGTGGCTGCCGATCAGCAAGCGCGCGAAGGTGATCGCGTGGTCAACGAAGCCATCGCCCAGATCGAACGTCTGGCGGCGGAAGTGGGTAACTCCACCGAAGCCATGAACGAACTCAAGCGCGAGAGCGACAAGATCGGCAGCGTCCTTGATGTGATCAAGTCAGTGGCGCAGCAAACCAACCTGCTGGCCTTGAACGCCGCCATCGAGGCCGCGCGCGCCGGTGAAGCGGGTCGTGGATTCGCCGTGGTGGCCGATGAAGTGCGCAGCCTGGCCCAGCGCACGCAGAAATCCACCGAGGAAATCGAGCAGCTGATTTCCGGCTTGCAGAGCGGCACCCAGCAAGTGGCGACCATCATGGACAACAGCCGTGAACTGACCGTCAGCAGCGTGGATTTGACCCGCCGCGCCGGCAACTCGCTGGAAAACATCACCCGGACCGTTTCGGCGATCCAGGCGATGAACCAGCAGATCGCCGCCGCAGCCGAAGAACAAAGCGCGACTGCCGAGGAAATCAACCGCAGCATCCTCAACGTGCGCGACGTCTCCGAACAAACCGCCGCCTCCAGCGAAGAAACCGCCGCCTCCAGCGTTGAACTGGCGCGTCTGGGAAGTCATCTGCAGGTGCTGGTAAGCAAGTTTCGGGTTTGATGGCTGGTTGGAGCGAGGCTTGCCCGCGAATCAATCTTTCAGGCACAGAAGAAGGGTTGGACATCGCGGCCTCTTCGCGGGCAAGTCGGAACGCCGCCCGCTCGCTCCTACGGACTTGAGCTCAAAACGTGACGCCGATCACCCCGTCCTTCCTCTCGGAAATCTCCTACGACCTCTTCAGGTCGTGCTTCTGATTCGCCTGCCGATGCGCTGACAACGCAGGCCGGGGCTCGCCTCGGACCTGCCTGTCTGGCTCACTTGCAGGAGATTCTCCATGTTTCGATGGCTCAACCATGCGCTCGGCAATACGAGCGTCAAACTCAAACTGGCGCTGGGCTTCGGGCTCGTGCTGTTGCTGACGCTGGCAATCACCCTGACTGGCTGGCACGGCCTGGACAAGATGATCGATTGGTCGGAATCGCTGACCGCCACCGGCCAATTGAGCAACATGACCAAGGATCTGCGCGCCGAGCGGATCATGTTTCGTACCGATAACAGCGCAGAAAACGCCAAAAATGTGGTCGAGCGCCTCAATGCGCTGGAGGCGCATCTGGAAACGTTGCGCAAGGAAACCGACGATGACGGCAGCATGAAGTTGCTGACCGAACAAAGTCAGCTCGTCAGCAAGATGGAGAAAACCTTCAGCGAGCTGGGCGCCGAGCACAAGACTCGCGAACAGTCGCGTTCCTTGCTGGAGCAACAGTCCGAACAGGCGGTGCAGGCTGTCGCGCAGGTTGAAAGCGAAGTGCTCAAGGCGGTCAGCCAGGAACAGGACAACGGCGAACGGCTGGAGGAATTCACCAACATTTCCCAGCTCAAGCAGCAGATCCAGACCGCTCGCTATCAGGTTCAGGCTTACACCTTCAGTGGCCTGGAAACCTATGAAACGGCGGCGGTCAGCGCCATCGACGAGGCACTCAAGGAGATCCAGCAAATCGCCGAGGATCAATCCGATGACAATCTCAAAGGCTTGCAGCCTGCCAAGGGATCGCTGGAGCACTATCGCAACCAGCTGACTGAGTTCAAGAACGCACAGGTCAAGGTCGAAGCGGCCCAGGAGCGACTTGAAGAATTGGGCGACAGGATGCTCGCCTCGGTTGCAGAGCTGATCAGCCTGCAAAGCGCCCAGCGTAGCGCCGAAGCCGCCACCTCGCGCACCACGTTGACCGGGGTCGCAGGCCTGGCGATGCTGCTGGGTCTGCTCGCAGCCTGGATCATCACCCGACAAATCATCGATCCGCTGCGCCAGACCCTGAACGCTGCCGAACGCATCGCCAAGGGTGATTTGAGCCGGGACATGAACATCGAGCGCAGCGACGAAATGGGTCAGTTGCAGACCAGCATCCAGGCCATGACGGTGAGCCTGCGGGATCTGATCGGCGGAATCGGCGACGGTGTCACGCAAATCGCCAGCGCCGCCGAGCAATTGTCGGCGGTGACCGAGCAAACCAGCGTCGGGATCAATAACCAGAAAGACGAGACCGATCAGGTCGCCACCGCGATGAATCAGATGGCCGCATCGGTGCAGGAAGTGGCACGCAACGCCCAGCAAGCGTCCGAGGCCGCAGTACATGCCGACCGACAGGCGCGCGAGGGCGATCAAGTGGTGGGCGAAGCCATCGGCCAGATCGAGCAACTGGCGCTGGAGGTGGCCAATTCCACCCAGGCGATGAACCTGCTTAAGCAGGAAAGCGACAAGATCGGCGGAGTTCTAGACGTGATCAAGTCGGTGTCGCAGCAAACCAATTTGCTGGCTCTGAACGCGGCCATCGAGGCGGCGCGGGCCGGTGAGGCCGGGCGTGGTTTCGCGGTGGTTGCCGACGAGGTCAGAAGCCTGGCGCAGCGCACGCAGGAATCCACCGAGGAAATCGAAGAGCTGATCGCCGCACTACAGAACGGCACCCAGCAAGTCGCCACGACACTGGATAACAGCCGCTGCCTGACCGATAACAGCGTGCAATTAAGCCGCCGCGCCGGCAATGCTCTGGAGCAGATCACCCGAACCGTGTCGAACATCCAGGACATGAACTTGCAGATCGCCACCGCCAGCGAGGAGCAAAGCACCGTGGCCGAACAAATCAACCGCAACGTACTGAGCGTACGCGACGTGTCCGAACAGACCGCCGCCGCCAGCGACGAAACCGCAGCGTCGAGCGTGGAACTGGCGCGACTGGGCACACATTTGCAGGGGTTGGTGGCGAAGTTTCGGGTGGTGTAGAGACCGACCGTTGGAGCGAGGCTTGCCCGCGAAACAGACGCCTCGGTGGGCCAGACCCACCGCGTCATCGTTCTTCGCGGGCAAGCCTCGCTCCAACAGGGCCACAAAAAACGGCGCCTTTTCGGGGCGCCGTTTTTGTTTCTACCGCTCAGCTATCAAGCATGAACCAACGAAGGTTCGGGCTCGTGCTCGACGGGCTTGAGAGGCAACAACGGAGCATGAGGATCAGCTTCGATGGATGCTCTCCAGGCCGCCAGCCATTCTGGATGGCTTTCGTTCCAGACCTGTTCGTGCAAGCGAGCCAGGGCAACCGGGTCGCTCAACAGCATCAGCCGCTCATGGTTATCGAGCTTGTCGGGACCGGCTTTGAGGGCGTGACGCACACGTTCGGCACGCACGAACTCGATAGGCTCGACAACGCGGTGACGTGAGGTCGCCAGCGCACAGGCCAGGGCATTCTGCTGCGGATCGACCACTGCCCGGATGAAACCCTGCTTGAGTGCATGCCAGCGGTTTTCATGGGTATACAGATCAGTGGAGATCAGCTCTTGCGGCGGCGCGTATTCCTCAGGAATCAGGAACAGCTTCTCGTCGCGCGCTTTCAGTCCCAGGTTGGTACGGCTGGAGATCACCGAAACCGGGATCGACAGCATCAACGAACCGACAATCGGCGCCAGCCACCACAGAAAGCTCGGGTTCAGCCAGGCCACCAGCAATGCCCAGCACGCGCCCAACAGGGTTTGCGGACCGTGACGTTTGACCGCCTCAAGCCATGGCGTGGAGTCATCGTCGCGCTGTGGGGAGTTCCAGGTCGCCGCCCAGCCCAGGAAAGCAGCCAGTACGAAGCGGGTGTGGAACAACATGCGCACCGGAGCCAGCAGCACCGAGAAGAGCATTTCCATCAGCATCGACGCAGTGACCTTGAACTTGCCGCCAAAGCCCGTTGCACCCTTGGCCCAGATCAGAATCACGCTGAGCAGTTTAGGCAGGAACAGCAGGACAATCGTCGTCGAGAACAAGGCAACGGCTTTTTCCGGGTGCCATTGAGGCCACAACGGATACAGCTGACGCGGTTCGAGGAAGTAGGTCGGCTCCATCAGCGTGTTCACCGCCAGCAAGGCCGTGGACAACACCAGGAAGAAGAACCACAACGGCGCCGACAAGTAGGACATCACGCCGGTCAGGAACACCGCCCGGTGAACCGGGTGCATGCCTTTGACTAGGAACAGCCTGAAGTTCATCAGGTTGCCGTGACACCAGCGACGGTCGCGCTTGAGTTCATCAAGCAGGTTGGGTGGCAACTCTTCGTAACTGCCCGGCAGATCGTAGGCAATCCACACACCCCAGCCGGCACGGCGCATCAGCGCAGCTTCGACGAAGTCGTGAGACAGAATCGCACCGGCAAACGCGCCTTTACCGGGCAACGGCGCCAAGGCGCAGTGCTCGATGAACGGCTTCATGCGGATGATCGCGTTGTGACCCCAATAGTGGGATTCACCCAGCTGCCAGAAGTGCAGGCCGGCCGTGAACAACGGGCCATACACACGGGTAGCAAATTGCTGCATACGAGCGTAAAGCGTGTCCATGCCCGAAGCGCGTGGCGCGGTCTGGATGATACCGGCGTCCGGCGTGGCTTCCATCAAGCGCACCAGACTGGTCAGGCATTCACCGCTCATTACGCTGTCTGCGTCGAGCACGACCATGTACTTGTAGTCACCGCCCCAGCGACGGCAGAAGTCATCGAGGTTGCCGCTTTTGCGTTTTACGCGACGGCGACGACGGCGATAGAAAATCTTGCCGAAACCTTTGGCTTCGCGACACACCTCAAGCCAGGCTTGCTGCTCGGCCACGGCGATGTCGGAATCATTGGTATCGCTGAGCACGAAGAAATCGAAGCGATCCAGGTCACCGGTGGCGGCAACCGATTCGAACGTAGCACGCAGACCGGCGAAAACCCGGGGCACATCTTCGTTGCAGATCGGCATGACCAGCGCGGTGCGAGCACCCTTTTCAATCGGCTCATTGCCAGCGCTGGCGCCGGAGATGCGGTATTTATCGCGCCCGGTGAGCAACTCGAGGAAGCCCATCAACGCGGTCCAGAAACCCGCCGAAACCCAACAGAACAGGATGCCGAACAGCAACAGAATGCTGGTCTGCAAGGCATACGGCAGCACTTGCATCGCCGTTTGCACGAAAGTCTGGTGGGTGATTTCGTCCAGCGAAACCAGGGACCAGCCTTGATACGGCATGATGCCTTTCATGTACCAGCTGGCGACGATGGTTTGACCCAGCATCAGGATCAGCAGGATGTACCGGCGTGTAGAACCGACCGTGCGCCAGCGTGCCTTGGGCAAGCGATCCGGCACAGGCTCGACTGGATTGGTGCGGCCGGTCAGTCGTCGCCAGCCGCGAACCAGAATATTGGTCCGCCATGGCTCGGGAACGACTTTGGTACGGCGAATCGGAGGCGTGGCTTTCAGGCACACCCGCCCGCTTGCATCGACGCCAAGCATCTCGGCTTCTTGCAGCTCGTCGGCGGTGGTCAGCGTCAGGCGACGACCCACCGATGCCTGGGCGGCATCGGCTGGATCGGCAATCGGCTGTGCCGAAAGACGTTCATGCAACTCCGTGAACGATTTACAGGAAGCCAGTTCGGCCCGCTGCTCGTCGCTCATCGGTAGATGTGCCAGATATTCGCTGAGCGACTCTGGCACCGGTAGAGAATTACTCATCGGCTGGCAACTGGTAACTCCAGGTCTCGGTCATGACTTGCAGCGTCTTGGCCGGTTCCGGATGGGTGGGCGCAGCGTCGGCTACAGGCTGCTGGATCTCTTTGCCGTCTTTGTCTTTAGCGACGTCAGTCTTGGCGACGTCGGTCTTGGCTGCTTCGGTCTTCGCAGCATCCGCTTTGGCAGCGTCTGCTGGCGTACCGGCCGCGGCCTTGGCCAGGTCAGTCTGTGCATCTTTAGGGGCTTCTTTTCCAGCCTCTTTAGCTGCAGCTTTTTTCTCTTCAGCCACATGTGTTTTGTCAGCAACAAGCAGCGCAGGTTCCTTGCCCGGTTCGGCAGGAATCTCGCGCAGCAGGTAAGCGCGCATCTCGATCGGCTTGTTGGTGTCCTTGACCTTCACGCGCAGCGTCAGGCGATAACCTTTGGTAACCGGGTTATAGCGCAGGTTGTTCTCGACCAGATCAGTGTTGTCATCGGTGATAACCTGGCTGCGAATGGTCTTGTCTTCCGGCAAACGAGCCAGAACCGGGCCGACGAAATCGACCTGGAAGGCAACAGAGCCGTCGGTCTGACGAACCAGATTGGACTGTTTCACGTCACCGAGCGAGCGCAGGGTCTGCTTGACCCAGCCCAGATCCGGCGAATGAATGGATTTTTCATCCATGGTCCAATGCAGGCGGTAGTTGAAGTTCATCGGCTCGCCAGGTGCTGGCAGCGTTTCCGGCTTCCAGAACGCAACGATATTGTCGTTGGTTTCGTCAGCAGTCGGGATCTCGACCAGATCGACGGTGCCTTTGCCCCAATCGCCTTTAGGCTCGATCCAGGCGCTTGGACGTTTGTCGTAGCGGTCATCAAGGTCTTCGTAGCTGCTGAATTCACGGCCACGCTGCAACAGACCGAAGCCGCGCGGGTTTTCCACCGAGAAGCTGCTGACCGACAGGTGTTTAGGGTTGTTCAGCGGACGCCAGATCCATTCGCCATTGGCTGCCTGAATCGACAGGCCGCTGGAGTCATGCAGCTCGCGACGATAGTTGAGCACGCGCGAAGGCTGGTTGGCACCGAACAGGAACATACTGGTCAATGGCGCAACGCCCAGCTTGGTGACCTTGTCACGCAGGAACATGCGCGACTCGACGTCCACCAGAGTGTTGGTGCCAGGACGCAGGGTCAGCTTGTAGGCGCCGGTCGCACGGGGCGAATCCAGCAGCGCGAAGATCACCAGATGGTTGTCATCAGCGCCTGGCTTTTCAATCCAGAATTCAGTGAAACGCGGGAATTCTTCGCCCGATGGCAGGGCGGTGTCGATTGCCATGCCACGCGCCGACAGGCCGTAGACCTGATCCTTGCCGATGACGCGGAAATAACTCGCGCCCAGCATGGTCATGATCTCGTCACGCTTGTCGTCTTTGTTGATCGGGTAAAGCACGCGGAAACCGGCATAGCCGAGTTTTTCGGTGGCTTTGGGGTCGACTTTCACATCGCCGAAGTCAAAGCGACTGCTGTCGTACTTGATTTCTTCAACGGTGGTGGCGGTGACTTCGTTGATTTTGACCGGGGTGTCGAAATGCATGCCCTGATGATAGAAGGACAATTTGAACGGCGTTTTGTCTGCCGCCCACTCCGCCTTGTCCTCACGGAAACGAATTTTCTGATAGTCGGCGAACTTCATGTCGCGGAACTCTGCAGGCAGATTGCTCTTTGGAGCTTCGAACTTCTGCCCCGACATTTCCTTTGCCTTGGCGGCTACGTCATCCAGATCGAACGCCCACAAGGAAGTGGAGCCGAACAGACAGATCAGGGCCGAGCTTGCCAACAGCGCGCTACGCAACCGTTTGCCAGGTGTCTTTGCTGCATTACAGGGACTAACAATCACGAGCAACCCTCGCCGAAAACAGATGAAAAAACCAACGGCCAGCTATCAAGTGCCGGGTTGGCGAGCATTGTTCCGACTCCGAAAGGGCGTAATGATTCCCCAAACGGTGTCGAACCAGCCTACTGACCTTGCCGAACGGACCTACAAATGCCGATACCCGTAGCGCGCGATTATCTAGTAGCGCGCGTGACAACGCATCATGTGCAGCAAGTATTTATTGCTTTATCGCCTAATAAATTCGGGGCGTGCAGGCCAAAAACGTCATTTTATGTCTCAAGCAAAAACGTCACTGGGCCATCATTGACCAGATGCACCTGCATATCCGCACCAAATTGGCCCGCTGCAACCAGCGCATGCGAGCTTTTTGCCTGCCTCAGTAAATAGTCGAACAATTCGGCACCCAGTGCCGGAGGCGCAGCCTTGGAGAAGCTTGGGCGCATGCCACTTTTAGTGTCAGCGACCAGGGTGAACTGCGAAACCAGCAGTAATCCACCCGCTACATCACGCAGCGACAGGTTCATTTTGCCCTCGGCATCGCTGAACACCCGGTAGTTGAGCAGCTTGTGCAACATCTTATCGGCACTGGCCTGCGTGTCTTGAGGTTCGACACCAACCAGCACCAGCAATCCTTGGTCGATAGACCCGACAATCTGCCCATCCACCTCGACACGGGCACCGCGCACGCGTTGCAGCAAGGCTTTCATTTGTCACACTCCACGTTCACCACCGAACTCGTTGGAGCGAGACTTGCCCGCGAATCGGTGTGTCAGTCGCCTGTTCATTGACTGACCTGACGCCTTCGCGGGCAAGCCTCGCTCCAACAGATACATAGGGGCTCTAGGCCTCTTCAGGCGGCAAATCCAGCAACCGGCGGGCGACCTGCGCGGCGGCGCGGACCAGTGCGTCGGTGATGCCCGGCTCAGAAGCAGCGTGACCGGCATCGCGGATCACTTGCAGCTCGCTGTTGGGCCACGCCTGATGCAATTCCCAGGCGTTGTCCAACGGGCAGATCACGTCATAGCGGCCATGCACGATGATGCCCGGCAAATGAGCGATCTTGGGCATGTCGCGAATCAGCTGGTTTTCTTCAAGGAACGACTGATTGGTGAAGTAATGGCATTCGATGCGCGCAATGGACAACGCCCGTTGCGGCTCCGAGAAGCGATCAACCACTTGCGGATTGGGGCGCAAGGTCGCGGCGCGGCCTTCCCAGGTAGACCAGGCCTTGGCCGCGTGCATCTGGGCGATCTGGTCGGAGCCGGTCAGGCGCTTATGGAAGGCGGCCAATAAATTGTCGCGCTCGTCCAGCGGGATCGGCGCCACGTAGTCCTGCCAGTAATCCGGGAACATGCGGCTCGCGCCACATTGGTAGAACCAGTCGATCTCTTGCTTGCGGGCCAGGAAAATGCCGCGCAGGATCATCGCATGGACACGTTCCGGATGTGTCTGGGCAT
The DNA here is from genome assembly GCF_001698815.1 of Pseudomonas syringae. Classification (GTDB taxonomy): domain Bacteria; phylum Pseudomonadota; class Gammaproteobacteria; order Pseudomonadales; family Pseudomonadaceae; genus Aquipseudomonas; species Aquipseudomonas syringae_A. Next base: position 224,914 of record NZ_LGSI01000005.1, read on the forward strand.
ACGCCAGTGCCAGCGTCGAACCCCACGAACCGCCGAACAGCACCCATTTGTCGATCCCCAGATGCTCGCGAATCCGCTCCAGATCCTCGACCAGATGCCAGGTCGTATTGTTTTCCAGATTGGCGTGGGGCGTCGAACGGCCGCAACCGCGCTGATCGAAAGTGATGATGCGATACATGTTAGGGTCAAAATAACGACGGCTCTGCGCATCGCAGCCTGCACCGGGGCCACCATGAATGAAGACCACCGGCAGACCTTCCGGCGACCCGCTCTCGTCGACATACAACACATGCGGCTGCTCCACGGCCAGATCGTGCCGGGCGTAGGGTTTGATCTGCGGGTACAAGGTCTGCATAGGTGCTCCGTGATTGCGATTGGAGGGCTTCTATCTATTTGCCGTTGGGCATCATAAACCCGAAACGAGGAATGTTCATGCTGTCAAACGACGGCCGCCTTGCGACTGGAACGATCAATGCAAGCGTTTTGCCAATTACGTGGGTTCGCGAACCAGACCGTCAAGCTTGTGTCGAAGCAGGGGATGTCCGCCCGGTTATTTCAGATATTTCGGGAAATAATCGGAGACACGCCCTACAGTCAAACAACCCATCCTTCATTCGTCTGACTACTTGAGGTCGCATTGATGTCTCAGGAACCACTCGTTCGTGACGCTGAGGTGGCTGCTTTCCGCGCCGCTGTACTTGCCAAACTCACCTATGCGGTGGGCAAGGACCCCGACCATGCCTTTGAGCATGACTGGTTCGAAGCCGTGGCACTGGCCGCTCGCGACCACATGGTTGAACACTGGATGGACCACACTCGGCAGATTTACCGCAAGGTACAGAAACGCGTCTATTACCTGTCTCTGGAATTTCTCATCGGGCGTCTGTTGTACGACAGCCTGAGCAACCTGGGTTTGCTGGAAATCGCTCGCGAGGCCATGACCGAACTCGGCGTGGACATTGAGCGCATTCGTCTGCTCGAACCGGACGCAGCGTTGGGCAACGGCGGCCTTGGTCGTCTGGCCGCGTGCTTCATGGAAAGCATGTCGACGCTGGGTATTGCCGGGCATGGCTACGGCATTCGCTATGAACACGGCCTGTTCCGTCAGGCGATAGTCGACGGCTGGCAGCAGGAACAAACCGAAAACTGGCTGGACTTTGGTAACCCTTGGGAATTCGAACGCCCTGAAGTGGTTTACCCCATTGGCTTCAGCGGCAGCGTCGAAACCGTACTCAATGACGCGGGCGAACCGCATCAGGTATGGCGTCCTTCGGAAACCGTGCGGGCCATTGCCTATGACACGCCCGTGGTCGGCTGGCGCGGCAAGAGTGTGAACACCCTGCGCTTGTGGCGCGCCCGAGCCGTGGGAGATTTGCACCTTGAGCGTTTCAATGCCGGCGACCACTTCGGCGCGGTCGCCGAGGTCGTGCGTGCGGAGAGTATTTCCCGCGTGCTGTACCCCAACGACGCCACGGAAGCAGGTCAGGAATTGCGCCTGCGCCAGGAATATTTTTTCGTCTCCGCTTCCCTGCAGGACTTGCTGCGTCGCCACCTGAACATGCACGCCACGCTGCTGGATCTGGCCGATCATGCGGCGATCCAGATGAACGACACGCACCCGTCGATCGCCGTGGCCGAACTGATGCGTCAGTTAATCGACAATCACGGTATTGCGTGGGACACCGCCTGGAAAATCACTGTCGGCACCCTCGCCTACACCAACCACACCTTGCTGCCCGAGGCGCTGGAAACCTGGTCGGTGGGCCTGATGGAGCGGATGTTGCCGCGCCACATGCAGATCATCTACATGATCAACGCGCAACACATCGACACTCTGCGTGCCAAGGGCATTCACGATTTCGACGTACTGCGCGCCGTATCGCTGATCGAAGAAGATAACGGCCGCCGTGTGCGCATGGGCAACCTCGCGTTCCTCGGCTCCCACAGCGTCAACGGCGTGTCTGCGCTGCACACACAACTGATGCGCAAGACGGTGTTCGCCGAGTTGCACAAGCTGTATCCGGAACGCATCAACAATAAAACCAACGGCATTACCTTCCGCCGCTGGCTGTTCCAGGCCAACCCGAAGCTGACCGAAATGCTCAAGGACGCCCTTGGCGACGAGGTTCTCGACAGTGCCGAGACGCGTCTGATCGAACTCGAACCCTTTGCCGACAAAAGCTCGTTCCGCAAGCAATTTGCCGATCAGCGTCTGCACAGCAAACGCGCCCTAGCGGCGATCATCCATGAACGCATGGGGATCGTGGTCAACCCAGCGGCGATGTTCGATGTTCAGGTCAAGCGGATCCATGAATACAAGCGTCAGTTGCTGAACCTGTTCCACACCGTTGCGCTGTATCAGGCCATTCGCGCTGAGCCAGGCACCGATTGGGTGCCGCGGGTGAAGATCTTCGCCGGCAAGGCCGCGGCCAGTTATCACTCGGCCAAACTGATCATCAAGCTGACCAACGACATCGCGCGGACCGTGAACAACGACCCAACCGTACGCGGCTTGCTCAAAGTGGTGTTCATGCCCAACTACAACGTCAGTCTGGCGGAAAGCATCATTCCGGCGGCCGACCTTTCCGAGCAGATTTCCACGGCGGGCCTGGAAGCATCGGGCACCAGCAACATGAAGTTCGGCCTCAACGGCGCGCTGACCATCGGCACACTGGACGGCGCCAACGTGGAAATGAGCGAGCTGATCGGCCAGGAACACATGTTCATCTTTGGCATGACCGCCCAGGAGGTCGAAGCGCACAAGCAGACCGGCGATTTCAGCGCCTATGCCGCAGCGGCGGCGTCCGGGCGGCTCAATGACGTGCTGCAAGCGATTCGTGGCGGGGTGTTCTCGCCGGATGATCCGAACCGCTATGTCGGCCTGATCGATCAGTTGATGGCCTACGACCGCTTCCTGGTCTGCGCCGACTTCGATTCGTATTGGGCCGCCCAGACCAAGGTCGAAGCGCACTGGCACGATTCCAAGGAATGGTGGCGCTCGGCGGTGCTCAACACGGCCCGCATGGGCTGGTTCTCCTCCGACCGGACCATCCGTGAATACGCGGGTGATATCTGGAAGGCGTTGGACTAAGGGCCCAACCCCGAACCGTAGGAGCGACTTTAGTCGCGAGGGCGCCAATTGCCCTCCCGGCTAAAGCCAGTCCTACGGCAAGCCTTGCGTCAACTGCCCTCCCGGCTAAAGCCGGTCCTACGGCAAGCCTCGCTCCAACGGATGAAAAGTGAGCATTCCTGCAAGGCTTAGCCAACCCCATCACGCCATTCCCCGGCGCGCCTCGCTATACTGCGCCGCTGCGTTCGTCCCTGAACGACTACTGACCGAAAAGGATGTCCTGGCGTGCAATGGATTTTGCTGGTGGTGGGGCTGGGTGCGGTGGGGTATCTGGCCGAGGATCTGTTTTATCCGTGGATGAACAGCAGCGTGGCGATTGCCCTTGGCTGGGCCGCCTGGCTGAGTGTGCGGCTGGCTAAGCTGCGCAAGCAGTCGGCAGAGCAACGCGAGCAACTCGACGCGGCACAGAAAAACATCGAATCCCTGCAACAACGCCTGACCCGCCTGGAATTCCCGCCCACTTCCCCGTTCAGCAAAGCCGAACCGGCGCTCGCCCCTGCGCCGCTGCCCGAAGACGCCGTTATCGTCGCAACGCAATCCGCTGGGCCGGAGTTGATCTGGGACCTGCCGGACGAAGCCCAGGCTCACTCGCAATGGCCACAATCCGCAGCGCCTTTGACTCGTGCTCCGGCACCTGACCTTGCGCCAAAAGCAGCACCAACCGGCCCTAATCCGCTCAATGCCATGATCCAGAAAGCTCAGGACTGGCTGCTGGGCGGCAACACGGTGTTGCGCGTCGGCGTGGTCTTGCTGTTTCTCGGCCTGGCGTTTCTATTGCGTTATGCCACCGAAGGCATGGTCGTGCCGATTGAAGTCCGTTACGCCGGGGTCGCCGCCAGCGCGATGGCTTTGTTGGGTCTGGGTTGGTGGCTGCGACAGCGCAACGGGCCGTTCGCCCTGATGATGCAGGGCACCGGGATCGGCGTGCTGTACCTGACGGTAATTGGCGCGATGAAAGTCCATGGTCTGCTCGACCCCAGCCTGGGATTTGTCCTGCTGGTGGCGGCGACGGCCTTTTCCGCGATGCTGGCGATCACCCAGAACTCCTTGGCCCTGGCTTGCGCGGCGGCACTCGGCGGTTTCGCGGCTCCGATCCTGTCGTCCACCGGGCAGGGCAGCCACATCACGCTGTTCAGCTATTTCGCCTTGCTCAATGCGGGCATCTTCGCCATCGCCTGGTTCAAGGCCTGGCGCCTGCTGAACCTGATCGGTTTCTTCGGCACTTTCGGCATCGGTCTGGCGTGGGGCCTGCGTGGTTACACACCAGAATTGTTCTGGAGCACCGAACCGTTTTTGCTGCTGTTCTTCCTGATGTATCTGGCCATCGGCCTGCTGTTCGCCCGTCGCAAGCTTCAAGAGCTACCAAGCGCCCCGCAAGACGACAGCCGCACAGCCATGCTGCACTGGTCCCGGCGTCAGGGTGATTACGTGGACGGCACCTTGCTGTTCGGCACGCCCATCGCTGGCTTCGGTTTGCAGTACGCGCTCATGCAGACCATCGAATTTGGTGCCGCCTTCAGCGCAATGGCATTTGGCCTTCTTTATATGGGCATCGCCCGCTTGCTGGCCGGTCGAGCACCGGGACGCGCCTTGTTGCTGGTGGAAACCTGTCTGGCGCTGGGCGTGGTGTTCGCGACGCTGGCGATTCCGCTGGGCCTTGATGCGCAATGGACGACGTGCGCCTGGGCCATCGAAGGCGCTGCAGTGTTCTGGCTGGGTTTGCGTCAGCAACGGCTGCTGGCGCGGATCTTCGGGCTGTTGCTGCAGGCTGCCGCCGGGCTGGTGTTCCTCAACGAAATGAACGCCTGGTACTCGCCGCTCCTGGCCCACGGCGATTTCTGGACGCCGATGATCATTGCCCTCGCAGGTTTGATCAGTGCCCTGCTGGTGCAGCGCATCACGGTATCCGGCCCGCTCAAGGCGGAATATCTGTCGCCGCTGCTGATTCTCTGGGGTGGCGGCTGGTGGATATTGTCCCTGACTGTTGCTGCGCTGCGTTTCTCGCCTAATGACCTGCTGGCGACCTGGATGCTGCTGCTCGCGGCCGCCAGCGTTGGGCTCTGGACAATTATCGCTTTGCGTCTGCGTTGGCCGGGGCTGGCGAAACTGACGCTGGCCTTGACGCCGATCGGTGGCGTGCTGATGCTCTTCAACTGGCTGTGGAACGCTCATCCGTTCGCCCATTGGGCCTGGATCGGCTGGCTCGCGGTACTCGCGGCACACCTGATTTCTCTGCGCCGACTGGCAGACATGCTGCCAGGCAAAGCCCTGAGTCTGGCGCACGTATTGGGTTGCTGGCTGGCGATCAGCGTGCTGGCGCTGGAGTTGAGCTGGGCCATGGCGCAGCTGTCCGAGCATTACAACGCCTGGCGCTGGCTGGGCTGGGCGCTGCTGCCAAGCCTGTATCTGCTGGCGATGACCTCATCACGCAATGGGCCATGGCCGATTGCCGCGTATCCGAAAGAGTACCGCGTCTGGGTCGCCGCCCCGTTAGCGCTGCTGATGCTGACATGGTTCTGGCTGGCCAACTCGTTCAGTGACGGCGCAGCCCATCCGCTGCCGTATATTCCGTTGCTCAATCCTCTGGAACTCGGCCTGCTGTTCGCGCTGCTGGGGGTATTCATCTGGACCCGAACCCTGTTGCCGCAGCTGGGCGTGAGCGAACGCCATGCACAACGTGTCGCGCTGATCGCGGCGGGCGCCTCGCTGTTCGTGCTGTTCAGCGCCATGGTCACGCGCACCGCTCACCACTGGGCTGGCGTGCCGTGGGACATCGATAAGCTGCTGGCTTCCATGCAAGTGCAGGCCGGGCTGTCCATCGTCTGGACGCTGATGGCGCTGACCTTGATGATCGGCGGACATGTGCGCGCAAGACGCGAAGTCTGGATCACCGGCGCAGTGTTGATCGGCGTGGTGGTCGCCAAACTGTTCTTCGTCGAATTGAGTAACCGAGGCGGTATGGCGCGCATCGTCTCGTTCATCGGCGTTGGCGTTTTGCTATTAGTGGTGGGATATTTCGCACCACTGCCACCGAAAACGTCGGCAACCGATAAACCAGGCGCGCTCAATCCTGAGCCGGAAAACCCATGAGGATCGCGTTCGTGAGTCGTCAGCTGCTGTTCAAAACTGTCGTGTTCGGCGCTGCGTTGTTGGCAGCGACGCTGGCCAGCGCCCAGGAAAACCTGAGCGATTTTGCCAGCCAGACACCCTTGAAGCTGACCGGCGAAGGCCCTTGGTATCGCGTCGATCTGCCGCTGACGGTGCAGCTCAATTCGCGGCAGAACAGCCTCGGCGACTTGCGGGTGTTCAACAGCGAAGGCCAGCTCCAGGCCTACGCGCTGACTGAAAGCCCGGCCACGAAGCACGCCGACCAGCCGTCCACCGCCGTAAAATGGTTTCCGCTCTACAGCGCCGCCGACAATACCGAAACCGCGCCAGGCATCCGCGTACAGCGCACGGCCAGCGGCACGGTGATCGAAGTGCAGCCGCAAAGTGATATCGAGGCGGGCGAAGAAGTGCTGCGCGGCTGGCTGCTGGACACCAGCGCCATCAAGGCTCCGCTGGAACAGCTGATCATCGACTGGGGCACCGAGCACGAAGGCTTCCAGCGTTTCAGCATCGAAGCCAGCGACGACCTGCAACACTGGAAGGCCTGGGGTGACGGCCAAGTGGCGCGTCTTTCCTTCGCTGACGAGCTGGTCGAACAGCGCGAGGTCGCTTTGCCGGGCCGCTCGGCGCGTTATCTGCGCTTGTTGTGGAACGCACCGCAGACGGCGCCGAACCTCACCTCGGCGCAGCTGCTCAGCGCCAACACCGAGCGGCCGGAATTGCCGTTGACCTGGTCGTCGCCGGTGAGCGGCAAAGTCGAAAAGCCGGGGGAATATGTCTGGCAGTTGCCCAGCGGTTTGCCGGTCGAGCGCCTGAAGTTTGATATCGCCCAGGCCAACAGTCTTGCGCCGGGTACGCTGTTTGGACGACGCAGCGATCAGGACGCGTGGCAACCGGTCAGCAGCGGCTTGTTGTATCGCCTGACCCAGAACGGACAGGACGTGGTGCAGGACGAACTGTTGTTGTCCGGCCAGATCGTTCGTCAACTGAAGCTGGAGGTCGACGAGCGTGGCGGCGGATTGGGCAATGAAGCGCCACAGGTGCGCTTTGCCGTGCGCGCCACCCAGGTCGTGTTCCTGGCGCGAGGCAATGGCCCGTTTACCCTGGCCGTCGGCAATCCGGCGGCAAAAGCTGCCAACCTGCCGTTGTCGACGCTGATTCCGGATTACAGCGTGCAGAAAATGAACAGCCTGGGCAAAGCCGAACCCGCTGGCGCGCCAGTCATCGCTGCGGCGCAGCCAGAACCTGCGCCCGCCAGCATTGACTGGAAGCGCGTCGGGCTGTGGGCGGTCCTGGTCTTCGGCGTGATCTTCCTCGGCTGGATGGCCTTGAGTACGTTGCGGGCTGCGACGCCCAAAACCTGAGTCGCCGCCGAATCGTAGGAGCGGCTTTAGCCGCGAGAAACACCCTCCCGGCTGAAGCCGGTCCTACAGCATTGCAGGACTCACATATTTGCGATTTCCAGCTACGCTCAGCAAACACGTGAACTCAATGGGTGTTAACCCAGTCTTATGGGCAGTATTACGTCCCCACTCGCGTTAAACTGCGCGGGTTTTTTCATCCCCCATATTCGGAGCTCTCCATGTCCCGCGTTACCCTGAGTCGCTATTTGATTGAGCAGACCCGCAGCAACAACACTCCTGCCGATCTGCGTTTCCTGATCGAAGTGGTGGCGCGTGCGTGCAAGGAAATCAGCCACGCCGTCTCCAAAGGCGCGCTGGGCGGCGTGCTCGGCAGCATGGGTACTGAAAACGTACAAGGCGAAGTTCAGAAAAAACTCGACGTGATCTCCAACGAAATCCTGCTCGAAGCCAACGAATGGGGCGGTCACCTGGCCGGCATGGCGTCCGAAGAAATGGACAATGCCTACCAGATCCCGGGCAAATACCCGAAAGGCGCGTACCTGCTGGTTTTCGACCCACTGGACGGTTCGTCGAACATCGACATCAATGCGCCAGTCGGGACTATCTTCTCGGTACTGCGTTGCCCGAACGAATACTTGACCCAGAACGAACCCCTGAATGAAAAGGCTTTCCTGCAACCAGGCACCCAGCAGGTAGCCGCTGGTTACGCGATCTACGGCCCGCAGACCATGCTGGTGCTGACTCTGGGTGATGGCGTGAAAGGCTTCACGCTGGATCGCGAAATGGGCAGCTTCGTGCTGACTCACGAAGACATCAAGATCCCGGAATCCACTCAGGAATTCGCCATCAACATGTCCAACCAGCGTTACTGGGAAGCCCCGGTCAAGCGCTACGTGAACGAGTTGCTGGAAGGCGAAGATGGCCCGTTGAGCAAGAACTACAACATGCGCTGGGTTGCCGCGATGGTTGGCGATGTGCATCGTATCCTGACCCGTGGCGGCGTGTTCATGTACCCGCGCGACAGCCGCGAGCCGTCCAAACCGGGCAAACTGCGCCTGATGTACGAAGCCAACCCGATGTCGTTCCTGGTCGAGCAAGCGGGCGGCGCGTCCACCAACGGCCTGCAGCGTATTCTCGACATCCAGCCTGAAGGCCTGCACCAGCGCGTAGCGGTGTTCCTGGGTTCCAAGGAAGAAGTCGAGCGCGCCACGGCGTACCACAAGGAATAAATCATGATTGCCCCTTGGCTGCCCTTGCTGGAGTGGTGGTTCGGCAGTGCCGAAAACGCCACTGAAGTGGTGCAGGCCAAGGGCAAGCTGTGGTTCGGCAAGAAAAAAGCCCAGGACACCGAAGCCGTTGCTCGTTTCGGTGAACTGGTCGACAAGGCATTGGCGGGCGGTCTGAACGAATGGGTGGCAAACCCGGACGGCTGGCTGGCACTGGTGCTGTTGCTCGATCAACTGCCGCGCATGATCCATCGCGACACCCCGAAAGCCTTCGCCGGTGATGCCCGTGCCCAGGCCTTGGTCGAACATGGCTTGAAACTCGGCCGCGACCAACTGCTCGATCCGCTGCAGCGCACTTTTATCTATCTGGTGCTGGAACACACCGAAAACATCGACGCGCAGAATCAGGCCGTCGCCCGTTTCGCCGAACTGCTCCCGCTCCTGCCCGCCACCGACCGCGACTACTTCAACGACAGCCTCGACTATGCCGAGCGCCACCAGCAAGTCATTGCCCGCTTCGGCCGCTTCCCCCACCGCAACGAAATCCTCGGCCGCCCTTCGACGGATGAGGAAATCGAGTTTTTGAAGGGGCGTGGGTCGAGGTTTTAACGACCGTTGTGATAACAATCCTCCGTAGGAGCGAATTTATTCGCGAGAGGCCGTGATAAACGCAGAAATTTCCACTGGCACACTGCCCCCTTCCCGGATAAATCCGGTCCTACGGTATCGCGTGCGTTCAAAGCCGGATCGATTCACCGACCAAGGGAACCAGATCCGGTTTTTCTCTTCTAAGCTATCGGCATTACGCCAGCATGTTTGTCCACCAGACCAATGCTGCGACGTTGCCCCCTTCCGTTCAGGAGCTTCATCCATGTCTCTGCGCTCTCTCGCGTTGTTGTCGTTCTGCGTTTTGCTGGCCGCTTGCAGCAAGATCACTCAGGAAAATTATTCGAAAATTTCTGCCGGCATGGGCAAGGGCCAGGTTGAGAGTCTGTTAGGCAGCCCGACTGAATGTTCCGGCGCGCTGGGTATGTCCAGCTGCACCTGGGGCGACAAGAACAGCTTTATCAGCGTGCAATATGCTGCCGACAAAGTGGTGCTGTTTTCGGGGCAAGGTCTGAAGTAAGTCATGATCAAAGTACTGATGCGATTTAGCCTGGTGCTCATGGCGAGCTTCCTGGCGATTGGTTTTGCTCATTCGGCTGACTCGCTTGAGCCAAAGACCGTCGATAACGTCGACCTGAAGAAATATCAGGGCACCTGGTACGAGCTGGCGCGCCTGCCGATGTTCTTTCAGCGTAATTGCGCCCAGTCCGAAGCCCACTATTCGCTCAAGGACGACGGCAACGTAGGCGTAACCAACCGTTGCCAGACTGCTGAAGGCAAGTGGGAAGAAGCGACCGGAACGGCATCGCCGCAGGTTCCAGGCAAGACCGACAAGCTCTGGGTCGTGTTTGATAACTGGTTTTCGCGACTGCTACCGGGCGTAGCCAAGGGCGATTACTGGGTGCTGTACATCGGCGACGGTTACAAGACCGCGGTGGTGGGCAATCCGGATCGCAAATACCTGTGGTTGCTGTCGCGCACGCCAACCGTGTCGGACGCCACCAAGGCCGAACTGCTGAGCAAAGCCCAGCAGCAGGGCTATGACACTACCAAGCTGATCTGGCGGGTTGAAGATTCGAAGATCGCCAAGGCTGGGAAATAATCTCCCGTTGGAGCCGAGCTTGCTCGCGAAGAACTTGACGCGGTATGCCTGATTAACCGCATCAGCCCTGTTCGCGGGCAAGTCGGAATCGCCGCCCGCTCGCTCCAACGTTACAAACGTCGGAGTTAACCCAACATCTCCCGCAACACCTGGGCGAACTCCCGATTGCTCTGTTCTTCCCCGGCATGACGTCCTTCGCGCACGACCCATTGGCCGTTGACCATCACGTCGCGAATCTGCCGATCGCCACCCGCAAACAGCCAACGGTTGAGAATCCCGTCGCCCGACGCCGTGGCGATATACGGATCATTGCCGTCCAGCACCAGCCAGTCGGCACGTTGCCCGATCTGCAACAGGCCGATTGGCTGACCCAAAGCCTGCGCCCCGCCCGTCAACGCCGCGTCGTATAACGTCCGGCCAACCATCGGCTGATCGCTGCGATACAAGCGATTGCGGCGCTGGTCGCGCAAGCGCTGCCCGTACTCCAGCCAGCGCAGCTCTTCGACGACACTGAGCGAAACGTGGCTGTCCGAGCCAATCCCCCAGCGCCCGCCTTGGGCGATGTAATCGACAGCAGGGAAAATCCCGTCGCCCAGGTTCGCTTCCGTGGTCAGGCACAGACCCGCCACCGCGCCACTTTTGGCCATCAGCGCAACCTCGTCCAGCTGCGCGTGAGTGGCATGAACCAGACACCAGCGCTCGTCCACCGGCGCGTTTTCATACAGCCATTGCAGCGGCCGTCGCCCGCTCCAGGCCAGGCAGTCATCGACTTCCTTCTGTTGCTCGGCGATGTGGATATGCACCGGACATTGCCGGTCGCTGGCGCCCAGCACATCGCTGATCTGCTGCGGCGTGACGGCGCGCAACGAGTGAAAGCACAGCCCCAAAGCTTGGGCCGGCTGTTTTGCCAGCAGCGGTTGCAAGCGCGATTGCAGATCCAGATAGCTGTCTGTGCTGTGAATAAACCGCCGCTGACCTTCATTCGGTGCTTGCCCGCCAAAGCCGGAATGGCTGTAAAGCACCGGCAGCAGCGTCAGGCCAATACCGGCGGAGCTGGCGGCCTGGCTGATGTGCAACGCGAGTTCGGCGGGGTCGGCGTAGGGCTTGCCGTGGGTGTCTTGATGCACGTAATGGAATTCAGCCACCGAGGTGAAGCCGCCCTTGAGCATCTCGATGTACAGCTGACGGGCGATGACGCCCAATTGCTGCGGACTGATCTGCCCGACCAGGCGGTACATGAGGTCGCGCCAGGTCCAGAAGCTGTCGTTGGGATTGCCCGCCACCTCGGCCAGGCCGGCCATCGCCCGCTGAAAGGCGTGGGAATGCAGATTCGGCATGCCCGCCAGTAAAGGCCCGTTGAGCAACTCGGCGCCATTCGCGTCGGCATCGGCCGTTACCTGCGTGATAAAGCCATTACCGACTTCAAGACGCACGTTGTTGGCCCAACCACTGGGTAATAATGCACGCTCGGAAAAGAAGGCGGACATGGCTCTGCATCCCGAAAAGAAGTGATTTGTATATACATATACAGACGTTTGCCTGCTGGGTAAACTCCGACAAGCTTGCCGCCGGACCGGTTAGTGGTTAGCGTGAGCACACTTACGTAACAGTCGACGCACCCCGTAACCTGCGTCGACATGACCATTGAAAACAAGGATTGCCCAGTGCCGACTCCGCCTGCCATTTCTCCACTGGCCGCCCAGATGGGTGACAGTCCGGCGCCGCTATACGCCCGAGTCAAGCACATGATCGCCCAGCAGATCCAGAATGGAACCTGGGCGCCGCATCACCGCGTGCCGTCGGAAAGCGAGCTGGTTACCCAACTGGGTTTCAGCCGAATGACCATCAATCGTGCCTTGCGTGAGCTGACCGCCGAGGGCTTGCTGGTACGGATGCAGGGTGTAGGAACATTCGTCGCAGAACCCAAGAGCCAGTCGGCGCTGTTTGAAGTCCATAACATTGCCGACGAAATTGCCGCTCGCGGCCATCGCCACAGTTGCAAAGTGATCCTGCTCAATGAAGAAGCGGCAGGCTCGGAACGCGCCCTGGCCCTGGACATGCGTGAAGGCCAACGGGTATTCCATTCGCTGATCGTGCATTTCGAAAACGATCTGCCGGTGCAAATCGAAGATCGTTTCGTCAACGCCCTGGTTGCACCGGATTACCTCAAGCAGGATTTCACCCTGCAAACGCCCTACGCCTATCTGTCGCAAGTCGCACCGCTGACCGAAGGCGAGCACGTCGTCGAGGCGATTCTGGCCGAGCCCGGCGAATGCAAGCTGCTGCAAATCGAGCCGGGCGAGCCTTGCCTGCTGATTCGCCGCCGTACCTGGTCCGGCCGTCAGCCCGTAACGGCGGCGCGCCTGATTCATCCCGGTTCCCGCCATCGCCTGGAAGGACGTTTCAGCAAATGACTCGACTGACTGTTCTGCGCGCCGCCGATTACCCCCGTATGCCATGGAAGAACGGCGGTGGCAGTACCGAAGAAATCACCCGCGATGCAGGCGTTGGTCTGGACGCTTTCGGTTGGCGGCTGTCGATTGCCGATATCGAAGAATCGGGCGGGTTCTCCGTATTTTCCGGTTATCAGCGCATCATCACCGTGCTGCAAGGCGCGGGCATGACGCTGGATGTGGACGGTGCGCTGACCGAGCCGCTGATCCCCGGCGATCCGTTTGCCTTCAGTGGCGACAGCCAGGTCAGCTGCAATCTGCTTGATGGACCGATTCGCGACTTCAATCTGATCTACGCTCCCCAGCGCTACCGCGCCAGCCTGAAGTGGATCGATGTCCTGCAACCCCAACGCTTGTTCACGTCGGCGCACACGCTGCTGCTGTTCAGCATCGCCCAGCAAATGGCCGCGAACCTGGGTGAACATCCGCCACAATTGCTAGAAAAGCATGATTGCCTGCAATTGGACAACGAAACCGGCGCGCTGCAGGAAGTGGTGCTCTACGCGCCCAAGGCCAGCCGCTGCTGTTTGATTGAGCTAAACAAGATCTGAATTCTCTACGCGCATTCCGTAGGACCGGACTTGTCCGGGAAAGCGTCGGGTATGCCGAGGAAATCTTCAGCGTTCACACCGGCCTGTTCGGGGACAAGTCCCCTCCTACCGGTTGTATGACTCTGACGCGATAATTCACGTGGCTAGGCGCTTTGTCATGAATCACCTGTGATAACTTGGCTGACTTTTTCAGGGAGCCACGACCGCCAATGACGACGATGAATAACAACAATAAAGAAACCCCTCGCGCCATCGCCATTCTTGCCAGCTTCCTGGCTTCCGAGTCTGCGGGCGGCATTGTGTTGATGGGCGCGGCGCTGGCAGCGTTGATCGTCGCCAACTCAGGCTTGGCAGCGGGCTATTTTTCGATATTGCACAGCGTCTGGCTCGGCCTTTCAGTGGAGTTGTGGATCAACGACGGGCTGATGGCGATCTTCTTTCTGATGGTCGGCCTGGAAATCAAACGCGAAGTGCTGGCGGGCGGCCTCGCCACCTGGGGGCAACGCGCTCTGCCCGGTTTTGCGGCAGCGGGCGGCATGCTGGTGCCGGCGCTGATCTACATCGCCATCAACTGGGGCAACCCGGAAACCATGAGCGGCTGGGCGATCCCGGCGGCCACCGACATCGCTTTTGCCCTGGGCGTGCTGTCCTTGCTCGGCAAGCGCGTGCCAACGTCCCTGAAAGTGTTCCTCGCCGCACTGGCAATTCTCGATGACCTGGGCGCTGTGACCATCATTGCCTTCTTCTACAGTTCCGGCCTGAACCTGCCGATGCTGCTGGCTTCATTCGTGACGCTGGGCGTGTTGATCGCCATGAACCGCCTGAACGTGCGTCGCCTGCTGCCGTATTTGCTGCTGGGCTTGCTGTTGTGGTTCTTCGTCCTGCAATCGGGGGTTCACGCCACGTTGGCCGGTGTCGCGCTGGCGCTGTGTATTCCGCTGGGCAAACCCGAAGAAGAAGCGCGCTCGCCGCTGCTATTTCTCGAAGAAAAGATGCATTACTGGGTGGCGTTCGCCATCGTACCGATTTTCGGCTTTGCCAATGCTGGCGTATCGCTGTCCGGGATATCCCTGCAAAACCTGATCGATCCGGTGCCGCTGGGCGTCGCCCTTGGCCTGTTCGTCGGCAAACAGATCGGCGTGTTCCTCGCGGCCGTACTGGCAATACGCGCAGGGCTTGCGGTGTTACCCGAAGGCAGCAACTGGGTGCAGCTCTATGGCGTAGCGATTTTGTGCGGCATCGGTTTCACCATGAGCTTGTTCATCGGCAACCTCGCATTTCCGGGTTCGGCGCATCTGGTGGACGAAGTGAAAGTCGGCGTGCTGATGGGTTCGGGACTGGCGGCGATTGTCGGGGTGATCCTGCTGCGCAGCCGCGCGAGCACAGGCCAGAAATAAATTTTCAAATCACTGCATCCAGATTGTTTTCTCGCGGGTAGTACAGATAAGCAGCCAATCGGGCTGCCAAGCGAATAAACAATCTGGAGATACCTGCATGAACGCAAAACGCTTGCTCTGCCTGTCCGGTGCCGCATTGGCCTTCACTTGCCTGGCACCTGCCGCCTTCGCTCAAAGCAATCTGCCGGAAACCGTTCGTGTGCCGGACGGCCACAAAATCAGCCTTGAAACCACCGGCGTCGGCGAGATCACTTACGAGTGCCGCGCCAAAGCCAATATGCCCGACGAAATGGAATGGGCGTTTGTCGGCCCCAAAGCCGCGCTCAACGATCGCAGCGGCAAGCAGGTCGGCACTTACTTCGGCCCGCCTGCCACCTGGGAAGCCAAAGACGGCTCGAAAGTGACCGGCACGCAATTGGCTGTAGCGCCCGCTGGCGCTGGCAACATTCCGTATCAATTGGTCAAGGCCAATCCGGCTGAAGGCAAAGGCGCCATGCACGGCGTTGCGTACATCCAGCGTGTCGCTATCAAAGGTGGCGTAGCGCCCGCAACTGCTTGCGCAGCGAGTAATAAAGGCGCGAAGGAAGTGGTGAAATACCAGGCCGATTACATCTTCTGGGCCGCCAAATAACCCAAACAATCCAAATGAGTGCTGCGCAGGAACTGGGCTATGCTCCTGCGCGGGCGCTCTGGCTAACAGGCCGGGGCACTGGTGCTCTGCGGATGGCGTATCGACTTGTCTTCACACGAATCCCTCTTTGATTACGAAGCCACTCTGGATGCTTGCGCGCGCGGCGAGCGGCAGGCGCTTGAGCGGCTTTATGCGCAGGAAAGCGCCCGACTGCTGGGCGTGGCGCAACGACTGGTGCGCGACAGCGCCTTGGCGCAAGACATCGTGCATGACGCGTTCATCAAGATCTGGACCCGAGCGGCAAGCTTCGACGCAAGCAAAGGCTCGGCCCGTGGCTGGATCTTCAGCATCACCCGCAACCTGGCTTTGAATGCGATCCGCGACAACGCCCGTGAAGTTCAGGACGATGGCGATGAGCAAACCCTTGAAGCCCAGGCGACTCTGGAAGGCTGGAACCAGACCGTGGACAGCTTCGATTGGCGAGTCAATCCGGGACGTATCGAGTTCTGCCTGGAACAACTGGAACCGGTGCGCCGCAATTGCGTGTTCCACGCGTATGTCGACGGCTATTCGCATCAGGAAATCGCCCAAAAAATCGGCGCGCCGCTGGGCACGGTCAAGGCCTGGATCAAGCGCAGCCTCACGGCCTTACGGGAGTGCATCGGATGAGCAACAAACCGGGCAATGATCCCCACGAACCGATTGAAGAATTGGCCGGCGAATACGTCTTGGGCACCTTGTCCGCCGAGCGCCGCCAGGAAGTGCAGCGCCGCCTGCCTGATGAACCGGCGTTGCGCGCTGCCGTCGAAGCGTGGGAAGAACGCCTGCTGCCGCTGACGAACCTGGCCGAACCGGTAACTCCGCCGCCACGGCTTTGGGCGCGCATCGAGCGCAGCGTCAATGAGCTGATCGCGCCTATCGAAGCGCCTCGTCGCGAGATTGTGCGTTGGTGGCAAAGCCTGTCGATCTGGCGCGGGCTGGCCGGTGCTGGCCTTGCGGCATCATTGGTGCTGGGCCTGACGCTGCTGATGCGTCCAGCTATTAATGCGCCTTCTTATCTGGTGGTGCTTGTTGCCCCACAGGACAAAGCGCCCGGCTGGGTGATTCAGGCCAGTAACAGCCAGGAGATCCAGTTGATACCGCTCAGCGTTACCGAAGTCCCGGCTGACAAGGCGCTGGAGTTCTGGACCAAGGCCGATGGCTGGCAAGGTCCGGTTTCCCTTGGCCTGGTCAAGCCCGGCCAGACGCTGCATGTGCCGCTGGATAAATTGCCACCGCTGCAACCCAACCAGCTGTTCGAGTTGACTCTGGAAAAATCCACCGGCTCACCCATCGGCAAACCCACCGGCCCGATTCAATTCATTGGCCGCGCGGTAAAAGTCATCTGATAAAAGTGCGCCCCGTTTTGTTACCGAACGCCCCGAAACGAGGCAAAACGTCGCTTCAGTAACATCCCGCCGACCTCTCCGTGTACCTCCTCGCCAAATCAACGACTCGTTAACAAGCCCGAAATACGGGCGTTTACGCGGATTTTTGTGGCCCGCTAAACGACTGCCACAAGAATTGGTCCTTCAATTGCATATGCTTGTATGTACAAGTAAAGCCAAGTACATCGAATGACCCCTGCTACAGTCAAACGATGCTTGCGCCGCACTTACCCCAATTGCCCGCTCGCCGTCTGATGGCGGGGCTGGATTGATCGCTGAGGAGTTCGTTCGTGACCGAGAATAACCAACACTGGACCCGCTACCGTGACGTCGAAGTACGTGCTGCCCGTGGCACCCAGCTCACTGCCAAAAGCTGGATGACTGAAGCACCGCTGCGCATGTTGATGAACAACCTCGACCCTGAAGTCGCCGAGAACCCCAAGGAATTGGTGGTTTATGGCGGCATCGGTCGCGCCGCGCGCAATTGGGAATGCTACGACAAGATCGTCGAAAGCCTGACCCACCTGAATGACGACGAGACCTTGCTGATTCAATCCGGCAAACCCGTCGGCGTGTTCAAGACCCACAGCAACGCGCCCCGTGTGCTGATCGCAAACTCCAATCTGGTGCCGCACTGGGCCAGCTGGGAACACTTCAACGAACTGGATGCCAAGGGCCTGGCGATGTATGGCCAGATGACCGCCGGCAGCTGGATCTACATCGGCAGCCAGGGCATCGTGCAAGGCACTTACGAAACCTTCGTCGAGGCCGGTCGCCAGCATTACAACGGCAGCCTCAAGGGCAAATGGGTGCTGACCGCAGGTCTGGGCGGCATGGGCGGGGCGCAACCGCTGGCCGCAGGCATGGCCGGCGCCAGCTCGCTGAACATCGAATGCCAGCAGAGCCGCATCGACTTCCGCCTCAAGACCCGTTACGTCGACGAGCAAGCCGTGGACCTGGACGACGCCCTCGCGCGCATCGCCAAATACACCGCTGAAGGCAAAGCGATCTCCATCGCGCTGTGTGGCAACGCCGCCGAAATCCTCCCGGAAATGGTCCGTCGCGGCGTGCGGCCGGACATGGTCACCGACCAGACCAGCGCCCACGACCCGCTCAATGGTTATCTGCCTAAAGGCTGGAGCTGGGACGAGTACCGCGCCCGCTCACTGACCGAACCGGCCGCCGTGGTGAAAGCCGCCAAGCAATCCATGGCGATACACGTCGAAGCCATGCTCGCGTTCCAGAAAATGGGCATTCCGACCTTCGACTACGGCAACAACATCCGTCAGATGGCCAAGGAAGAAGGCGTGGAAAACGCCTTCGACTTCCCGGGTTTTGTTCCCGCTTATATTCGTCCGTTGTTCTGCCGTGGTGTAGGACCGTTCCGTTGGGCGGCACTGTCCGGCGACCCGGAAGATATCTACAAGACCGACGCCAAGGTCAAGGAGCTGATCCCGGATGACGCTCATCTGCACAACTGGCTGAACATGGCCCGCGAGCGCATTGCGTTTCAGGGGCTGCCGGCGCGGATTTGCTGGGTTGGTCTGGGCCAGCGCGCCATGCTCGGTCTGGCTTTCAACGAAATGGTACGCAGCGGCGAGTTGTCGGCTCCAGTCGTCATCGGCCGCGACCATCTGGACTCCGGCTCGGTCGCCAGCCCGAACCGTGAAACCGAATCCATGCAGGACGGCTCTGATGCAGTGTCCGATTGGCCGCTGCTCAACGCTCTGCTCAATACCGCGAGCGGCGCGACCTGGGTTTCTCTGCACCACGGCGGCGGCGTCGGCATGGGTTTCTCCCAGCATTCGGGCATGGTCATCGTTTGCGACGGCACCGACGAAGCCGCCGAACGCATCGCCCGCGTTCTGCATAACGACCCGGCGACAGGCGTGATGCGTCACGCCGATGCGGGTTATCAGATCGCCATTGATTGCGCCAACGAGAAGGGCTTGAACCTGCCGATGATTGGCAGCTAATCCAAACAGATGCCCGTAGGACCGGCTTCAGCCGGGAGGGTTGCTCTCCCGGCTGAAGCCGGTCCTACGGATACATTCGATGTTTGATATGAGCCAGTAACACCAGCAGGGACACAACGCTCAGGACCATCAAGTGTCCAAGCGTCAGGCCGGATGCCTGTTTTTGATCGGAAACTGCCAAACCCATTTCCTGACTCGGAGCTTCAATAATGAAAATGAACAAGGCCCTGCTTTCCACGACGCTTTGCCTGGGAATGCTCACCGCCGCCGGTGCAAGTCAGGCAGCTGGCTGGTGCGAGTCCGGCAAGCCGGTGAAGTTCGCCGGTCTGAACTGGGAAAGCGCGATGCTGCTGACCGACGTGCTGCAGGTTGTCCTGAACAAGGGCTACGGCTGTGAAGTCGACAGCCTGCCGGGCAATTCCATCACCATGGAAAACGCCTTGAGCACCAATGACATTCAGGTGTTCGCCGAGGAATGGGTAGGTCGCAGCGAAGTCTGGAACAAGGCCGAGAAAGCCGGGAAAGTCGTGGGTGTCGGTTCGCCGGTCAAAGGCGCTATCGAAGGCTGGTACGTGCCGCGCTATGTGATCGAAGGCGATGCCAAGCGCAAGCTGGAAGCCAAGGCGCCGAACCTCAAGTCGATCAGCGATCTGGCCCAGTATGCGACTCTGTTCAAGGATGCCGAAGAACCTGACAAGGGCCGCTTCTACAACTGCCCGGCCGGCTGGACCTGCGAGCTGGAAAACTCCGAAATGCTCAAGAGCTACGGCCTGGAAAGCAAGTACACAAACTTCCGCCCAGGCACCGGTCCGGCGCTGGATGCAGCGATTCTGTCCAGCTACAAACGTGGCGAGCCGATCCTGACTTACTACTGGTCCCCAACGCCGTTGATGGGTCAGGTGGACATGGTTCGTCTCGAAGAAAAAGCCGGCGTGAACAAGACCATCGACATCAAGGTCGGCCTGTCCAAAGCCTTCCACGAACAGGCACCGGAACTGGTGGCGGTGATGGAAAAGGTCAACATCCCTATCGACCTGCTCAACCAGAACCTGGCACGCATGACCAAGGATCGCATCGAGTCGCCGAAGCTGGCGAAGATCTTCCTCAAGGAACATCCTGAAATCTGGCACGCCTGGGTCAGCGAAGACGCGGCCAAGAAGGTTGATGCTTCGTTGTAAGGGCAACGCTCCGTAGGACCGGCTTCAGCCGGGAGGGCGGCAGAACTGACGAAAAGATCGCAGTGAATGTACCTGCGTCCTCCCGGCTAAAGCCGGTCCCACAGATCAACCGCACTCCAGTTCAGAGACCACCTTTATGTTCCCCGAAAGCTTTACGTTCTCCATCGCCAACTGGGTCAATGACTGGGTCGACACGCTGGTCACCAATTATGGCGACGTGTTCCGGCACATTTCCGACACGCTGCTGTGGGCCATCGTGCGCCTCGAAGGTTTGCTGCGCATCGCGCCATGGTGGGTGTTGCTCGCCATCGTCGGCGGCATTGCCTGGCACGCGACGCGCAAATTGACCACCACTGCCGTGATCGTCGGCCTGCTGTTTCTGGTGGGCGCGGTCGGGTTGTGGGACAAACTCATGCAGACCCTGGCGCTGATGCTGGTTGCCACGTTGATTTCGGTGGTCATCGGCATTCCGTTGGGCATCCTGTCGGCACGCAGCAATCGCCTGCGTTCGATCCTCATGCCGCTGCTGGACATCATGCAGACCATGCCCAGCTTCGTGTACCTGATCCCGGTCCTGATGCTGTTCGGCCTGGGCAAGGTTCCGGCGATTTTCGCCACCGTGATCTACGCCGCGCCGCCGCTGATTCGCCTGACGGATCTGGGCATTCGGCAGGTTGATGGCGAAGTGATGGAAGCGATCAACGCGTTCGGTGCCAATCGCTGGCAGCAACTGTTTGGCGTGCAACTGCCGCTGGCCCTGCCGAGCATCATGGCCGGGATTAACCAGACGACGATGATGGCGCTGTCGATGGTGGTTATCGCTTCAATGATCGGCGCTCGCGGACTGGGCGAAGACGTACTGGTAGGGATTCAGACACTCAACGTCGGGCGCGGGCTGGAAGCCGGTCTGGCCATCGTGATTCTCGCGGTGGTGATCGACCGCATCACTCAGGCCTATGGCCGCCCACGGCATGAGGCGAACAAATGATGAGCGTTGAACCGAATAAAATCGTGGTCAAGAACGTCTACAAGATTTTCGGCAGCCGTGCCCAGGACGCACTGAACATGGTCCGCCAGAATCAGAGCAAGGATCAGGTCCTGGCGCAGACTGGCTGTGTGGTCGGCGTAAATGACCTGTCGCTGTCGATTGGCAGCGGCGAAATCTTCGTGATCATGGGCCTTTCCGGCTCCGGAAAGTCGACACTGGTGCGCCACTTCAATCGGCTGATCGATCCCACCAGCGGCGAAATCCTCGTCGATGGCGAGAACATTCTGACCTACGACATGGAAGCCCTGCGCCAATTCCGTCGGCACAAGATCAGCATGGTGTTCCAGAGTTTTGGCCTGCTGCCGCACAAGACCGTACAGGACAACGTCGCTTACGGCCTGAAAGTGCGTGGCGAAAGCAAAGAACATTGCGTCGAGCGCGCGCTGCACTGGATCAGCACCGTGGGCCTCAAAGGCTACGAGAACAAATACCCGCATCAGCTCTCCGGCGGCATGCGCCAACGGGTGGGTCTGGCGCGCGCCCTGGCGGCGGACACCGACATCATTCTGATGGACGAAGCGTTCAGCGCCCTTGATCCATTGATCCGCGCCGAGATGCAGGACCAGTTGCTGGAACTGCAAAGCGCCCTGAAGAAAACCATCGTGTTCATCACCCACGATCTGGACGAAGCCGTGCGCATCGGCAACCGGATCGCGATCCTCAAGGATGGCCGCCTGATTCAGGTCGGCACCCCCAAAGAAATCCTCCACTCCCCTGCAGATGATTACGTTGATCGTTTCGTGCAGCGCCGTGCGGTCACTTTGTAAGGATGGTCGAGATGTCGCCAGTTGAAGAAATCGTAATCGGCGAAGGCCCGCTGCGTTGGCAGGAGGTAGTTGCCGTAGCGCGTAATGGCGCACAGTTGAGCCTGTCAGCCCGCGCTTGGGCGCGGATCGACAATGCTCAGGCCATCGTCGAGTGCATCGTCGCCAGCGGCGAGCGCGCTTATGGCGTGAATACCGGGTTGGGCGCGTTGTGCAACGTGTCGCTGCATGGCGAGCAGCTGAGTCAGCTGTCGCGCAATACCTTGCTCAGCCATGCCTGTGGCGTCGGCGCGGCACTGCCCGATGAGCAGACCCGAGCGATCATCTGCGCGGCGATCATCAATTACAGCCAGGGCAAGTCCGGCCTGCATCGGCAAGTGGTCGAAGCCCTGCTGGCGCTGCTCAACCGGCAGATTACCCCGCAGGTTCCGTCCCAGGGTTCGGTCGGCTACCTCACGCACATGGCGCACATCGGCATCGCGCTGCTGGGCGTCGGCAACGTCAGCTATCGCGGCCACGTCATGCCCGCATCGCAGGCGCTGGACGCTGAAGGCCTGAGCCCGGTGGTCCTCGGCGCCAAGGACGGTTTGTGTCTGGTCAACGGTACGCCGTGCATGACCGGTTTGAGCTGTCTGGCCATCGCCGATGCGCAACGTCTGACGCATTGGGCCGATGTGATCGGGGCCATGAGTTTCGAAGCCCTGCGCGGCCAACTGAATGCTTTCGACGCGGAAATCATCGCGCTTAAACCGCATCCCGGCATGCAGATCGTCGCCAGCAACCTGCGCAGCCTGCTCGATGGCAGCGAAGTGCTCGCCAACAGCAAGGGCATTCGCACTCAGGACGCGCTGAGCATTCGCTCGATTCCGCAGGTGCATGGCGCCACCCGCGATCAGCTGACCCATGCAACCCGGCAGATCGAAATCGAGCTGAATTCCGCGACTGATAATCCATTGTTGCTAGGCACACCCGAAGCGTATCGCGTGGTGTCCCAGGCCAACCCGCATGGTCAATCCGTGGCGATGGCGGCGGATTTGCTGGCGATTGCCGTGGCGGAACTGGGCTCTATCGCCGAGCGCCGTCTGGATCGTTTGATCAACCCGACGGTCAGCGGTTTGCCAGCGTTTCTGGTCAGCCAGCCGGGGGTCAACTCCGGAATGATGATCGTCCAGTACGTCGCCGCTTCCTTGTGTGCGGAGAACCGGCAACTGGCGCAACCGGCGGTCACCGACAACTACGTGACCTCCGGCTTGCAAGAAGATCACCTGAGCATGGGCACCAACGCGGCGCTGAAGCTGCATCGGGTGCTGGATAACGCAACACAGATTCTGGCTATCGAGTATCTGCTCGCCGCCCAGGCCTTCGAGTTTTTCAAGGGCCAGCGTTTTGGCGTCGGCACCGACACCGCGTGGCGCTTGTTGCGCGAACACGTCCCGGCCTACGACGAAGACCGCTGGCTCGCCCCGGACATCGCCGCCAGCGCGGTATTGCTCAGGAGTGAAGTCATGTTGAAAAAGGTGCTGGCGGAACTGGTTCCTGTGGGAGCCGAGCTTGCTCGCGAAGAAGTTGTTCCAGCCCACACATATGCTCTGGATATACGGCCCTCTTCGCGAGCAAGCTCGCTCCCACAGGGGCCAGGCCAGTCGAACTAAACGTATAGACATCCGTGACACAGGATGTCAGCCAGGCGACACCCGACACGACGTCGATTCGAGCAACGCAGCCAAGCGGTTATCCTTGCCGCCCTGAGCAACTGGCAGTTCGCTGGAAAGAACGGAATTGGATTGGAAATGACGTCACAACAAGGTTTGAAACGCGGGCTGTCGGCCCGTCACATTCGCTTCATGGCCCTGGGATCGGCCATTGGCACCGGGCTGTTCTACGGTTCGGCATCGGCCATTCAGATGGCCGGGCCAGCGGTTTTGCTCGCCTACCTGATCGGCGGCGCGGCAGTGTTCATGGTCATGCGCGCCCTGGGCGAAATGGCGGTGCACAATCCGGTGGCGGGCTCGTTCAGCGAATACGCCAGCACGTATCTGGGGCCGATGGCGGGCTTTGTTCTGGGCTGGACCTACGCCTTTGAAATGATCATCGTCTGCCTCGCCGACGTGACCGCGTTCGGCATTTACATGGGCTTCTGGTTTCCGGATGTGCCGCGCTGGATCTGGGTGCTGAGCATCGTGTTCCTGATCGGCGCGCTGAACCTGTGCAACGTGAAAGTGTTCGGCGAAACCGAGTTCTGGCTGTCGCTGCTCAAGGTCAGCGCCATTGTCGCGATGATCGTTGCCGGTTTTGGCCTGTTGCTGTTCGGCGTCAATCTGGCGGGCGCAGAAACCGTGCCCAGCGTCAGCAACCTGTGGAGCCACGGCGGCTTCATGCCCAACGGCATCGGCGGCCTGATCGCCTGCTTTGCGGTGGTGATGTTCGCGTTCGGCGGCATCGAAATCATCGGCATCACGGCGGGTGAAGCGCAAGATCCGCAACACACGATCCCGCGCGCCATCAATGCCGTGCCGCTGCGCATTCTGCTGTTCTACGTGCTGACGCTGTTCGTGCTCATGTCGCTGTTTCCCTGGTCGCAAATCACCAAGGCCAACAGCCCGTTCGTGCAGATTTTCTCCAGCCTGGGCATTCCGTGGGCCGCCGCGCTGCTGAATATCGTGGTGATTTCCGCAGCGGTTTCGGCGATCAACAGCGATATCTTCGGCGCCGGTCGCATGATGTATGGCCTTTCCCAGCAGGGTCAGGCACCAAAAAGCTTCTCCCGCTTGTCAAAGCAAGGTGTGCCGTGGATGACCGTGCTGGTGATGGGCGTCGCCTTGCTGGGCGG
The DNA here is from genome assembly GCF_001698815.1 of Pseudomonas syringae. GTDB lineage: Bacteria > Pseudomonadota > Gammaproteobacteria > Pseudomonadales > Pseudomonadaceae > Aquipseudomonas > Aquipseudomonas syringae_A. The sequence continues at coordinate 249,705 of NZ_LGSI01000005.1, forward strand.
CGTGCTGCTCAATTACCTGATCCCGGAAAACGTTTTCCTGCTGATCGCTTCGCTGGCGACGTTTGCCACCGTTTGGGTCTGGCTGATGATCCTGTTGACGCAAGTCGCAATGCGCCGCGCCATGAGTCGCGAAGACGTCGCGCAATTGAAGTTCCCGGTGCCGTTCTGGCCCGCCGCACCGGCAGCGGCCATCGTCTTCATGCTGTTCATTTTCGGCGTGCTGGGCTACTTCCCGGACAACCGCGCGGCGCTGGTCGTCGGCGCGGTTTGGGTCATGTTGCTGGTGGTCGCTTATAACGCCTGGATCAAACCCGGTATTCACAGTCAAAGAACACGAACCTGACCCGATAGCCTCGGAGGCCCCGAATGAAAACGCTCTGGAAGCACTGTCATGTCGCAAGCATGGCGCAAGGCAAATACTCGATCATCGAGGATGCCGCCATCGTGACCTCTGGAGCGTGTATCGAATGGATCGGGCCGCAGGCGGATCTTGTTGAAGCGGAGTCGGGTTTTGACAGCGTCATCGATCTGAATGGCGCGTGGGTCACGCCGGGGCTGATCGACTGCCACACGCACACTGTGTTCGGCGGCAATCGCAGCGGCGAATTCGAGCAGCGCCTGCAAGGTGTGAGCTATGCCGAGATCGCCGCAGCCGGCGGCGGCATTGCCAGCACGGTGCGAGCGACTCGCGCTGCCAGCGAAGACGAGCTGTACGCCAGCGCGGAAAATCGCCTGCGGCATTTGCTCAAGGATGGCGTGACCACGGTCGAGATGAAGTCCGGCTACGGCCTGGATCTGGCCAACGAACGCAAGTTGCTGCGGGTCATCCGCCGTCTGGGCAACACCTTGCCGATCACCGTGCGCAGCACCTGTCTGGCGGCCCACGCCTTGCCGCCGGAATACACCGACCGCGCCGACGATTACATCAATCACATTTGCAGCGAAATGCTGCCCGCCCTGGCCAATGAAGGGCTGGTCGACGCTGTGGATGCGTTTTGCGAATACCTGGCGTTTTCCCCGGCGCAGGTCGAGCAAGTATTCATCACGGCTGGCCAGTTGGGCTTGCCGGTGAAACTGCACGCCGAGCAATTGTCTTCGCTGGCGGGTTCCAGTCTGGCAGCGCGCTACCATGCGTTGTCGGCGGACCATCTGGAATTCATGACCGAAGCCGATGCCATCGCCATGGGCGCGGCCGGAACCGTCGCCGTGTTGCTGCCCGGCGCTTATTACTTCCTGCGCGAAACCCAGCTGCCGCCCATGGATGCCCTGCGCAAACACGGCGTCGATATCGCCATCGCCAGCGACCTCAACCCCGGCACGTCTCCCGCGCTTTCCCTGCGCCTGATGCTGAACATGGCGTGCACGCTGTTTCGCATGACACCCGAAGAAGCCCTCGCGGGCGTCACGATCAATGCCGCCAAGGCGTTGGGCATGGGCGATACCCATGGCTCGCTGGAAGTGGGCAAGTTCGCGGATTTCGTGGCGTGGAACATCGAACGCCCAGCCGACCTGGCCTATTGGCTGGGCGGCGATCTGGACAAACGCATCGTGCGCCACGGCGTCGAATCCCTGATTTAAGGAGAGACTGATGGACAACGTTCTGAAATTTTCTCGCGGCAGCGTGCCGCTGCTGATCAGCATGCCCCATGCGGGATTGCACCTGACGCCAGCGGTCGAAGCGGGCCTTGTGGATGAGGCGTTGAGCCTGCCGGATACCGACTGGCACATCCCGCAACTCTACGACTTCGCCGCCGAACTGGGCGCCAGCACCCTGGCGGCTGAGTACTCGCGATTCGTCATCGACCTGAATCGACCGTCCGACGACAAACCGCTGTATGCCGGCGCGACCACCGGGCTGTTCCCGTCGATCCTGTTCGACGGCGTGCCGCTGTTCAAGGAAGGTCAGGAGCCGAGCACCGAGGAGCGCGCGCGTTATCTCGAGCAGATCTGGACGCCGTACCACCAGACTCTGGAGCAAGAGCTGACAAGGCTGCGCGATGAATTCGGCTACGCGCTGCTGTTTGATGCCCACTCGATTCGCGGACATATCCCACACCTGTTCGACGGTCGCCTGCCGGATTTCAACCTTGGCACCTTCAACGGCGCCAGCTGCGACGCAGAATTGGGCCAACGCGTGGAAGCCATCTGCGCCGCCGCCACCGATTACAGCCATGTGCTCAACGGCCGTTTCAAAGGCGGCCACATCACCCGCCACTACGGCGATCCGGCCAACCATATCCACGCGGTGCAACTGGAACTGACCCAAAGCACCTACATGGAAGAGTTCGTGCCCTTCCACTACCGCCCTGATCTGGCGGAACCGACGCGGGTGGTGTTGAAGCGGTTGCTCGAGGGAATGATTCAGTGGGGGAAGGCTAAATACGGACGCTGAATCCGAAGTCCGTAGGAGCGAGCTTGCTCGCGAAGACTTAAGTACAGCCTCCATGGATTCGGAGGCTGATCGATCGATTCGCGAGCAAGCTCGCTCCCACAGTTCGCTGTTTATTTTTTAAGCAACCGCAACCCATTGAACACCACCAGCAAGCTCACGCCCATGTCGGCGAAAACCGCCATCCACATGGTCGCCATGCCGGCGAAGGTAACGACCAGAAAGATCGCCTTGATCACCAGTGCCAGGATGATGTTCTGCTTCAAGATGGCCGAGGTGCGGCGCGACAACTGAATGAATGCCGGGATCTTGCGCAGATCGTCGTCCATCAGGGCGACATCGGCGGTTTCAATCGCGGTATCGGTACCGGCAGCCGCCATGGCGAAACCGATTTCGGCGCGAGCCAGCGCAGGCGCATCGTTGATGCCGTCGCCCACCATGCCGACCCGATGACCTTGCGCGTACAGCGCCTCGATTGCCTGCAACTTGTCAGCCGGCATCAGATTGCCTTGTGCCTGATCGATACCCACCTGCGCCGCAATCGCCTTGGCGGTGTGCGGGTTATCGCCAGTCAACATCAGGGTTTTCACGCCCAGCTTGTGCAGCTGCTCAATGGCCTCGCGGCTGCTGTCCTTGACGGTATCGGCCACGGCGAACAACGCCAGCGGGCCGCTGTTATCCAGCAGCAACACCACGCTTTTGCCCTGTTTTTCCAGCGCATCGAGCTGCGCTTCCAGCTCTGGCGAACACAAGCCCAACTCTTCCACCAGACGGTGGTTGCCCAGGTGATACACCTCGCCATTGATCTCGCCGCGCACACCACGACCCGCCAACGCTTCCAATGCGGTGACCTCATGCAAGATCAGGCTCTTTTCTGCTGCCTGGGCGATGGCCAGGGAAACCGGGTGGTCGGAACGGCCAGCCAGGCTGGCGACAATCGCCGGAACCCGCTCGCCAGCTGATTCCTTGAGCAGCACGTAATCGGTCTGCACCGGCTTGCCGTGGGTAATTGTCCCGGTTTTGTCGAGCGCCAGATAATCCAGCTTCTGGCCCATCTCCAGGTAAACGCCGCCTTTGATCAGGATGCCTTTACGCGCCGCAGCCGCCAGGCCACTGACAATCGTCACCGGTGTCGAAATCACCAGCGCACACGGGCACGCCACCACCAGCAACACCAACGCGCGGTAGATCCAGTCGAACCATACTGCGCCCATGAACAGCGGCGGGATGATCGCCACGGCCAACGCCAGCAGGAACACCGCCGGGGTGTAGATGCGCGAGAAACTGTCGACGAAGCGTTGCGTCGGCGCGCGTGCGCCCTGCGCCGCTTCCACCGCATGAATGATCCGCGCCAGCGTCGAGTTGTTGGCTGCGGCCGTGACCTTGTATTCCAGCGATCCTGATTGATTGATCGTGCCCGCGAACACTTTGTCGCCTTCAGCCTTCTCCACCGGCAGGCTTTCGCCGGTAATCGGTGCCTGATCGATGGTGGAATTACCGGAAACCACTTCGCCGTCCAGTGCAATGCGTTCGCCCGGTTTTACCCGCACGATGGCACCAAGCTCGATGTTTTTCGCCTCCAGTTCCAGCCATTGACCATCAGCCTGGCGCACCGTCGCCACTTCAGGCGTCAGTTGCAGCAGCCCGCCGATCGCGTTGCGGGCGCGGTCCAGGGATTTGGCTTCGATCAACTCAGCCACGGTAAACAGGAACATCACCATGGCCGCTTCTGGCCATTGTCCGATCAACACAGCCCCGGTCACGGCGATGCTCATCAGCGCGTTGATGTTCAGGTTGAAGTTCTTGAGGGCGATCCAGCCTTTTTTATACGTAGTCAGCCCGCCACTGAGAATGGCGACCAACGCGACCAGCGCCACAACCCAGTTCGGCGCCAGCTCAGCGAAGTGAATCACCTCCGACGCCAGCGCGGCGACGCCCGACAACGCCAGCGGCCACCAAGGCTTTTTGGCTGGCGGCAACGAAGCCGACTCAGCGCTCGCGCCCTCTTCAATCGGCTCGGCCTGCATGCCCAATGACGAGATGGCTTCGCGTATCGGGTCAGTGGACGGCAATTCGTGCCAAACGCCGAGCATGCGATTGATCAGGTTGAATTCGAGCTTCTGCACACCGGCCAGCTTGCCCAGTTTGTTCTGGATCAAGGTCTGCTCGGTAGGACAATCCATCTGTTCGATACGGAAACTGCTCAGCCGACCGCCAGACGCAGGCGCATCGCTGAACGTAACGACAGCGGGTGCTGCATCCGCCGAGCAGCAGCTGTGTTCGTGCTTGGCATGGCTGTGTTCCGAATGGGCGTGATCATGCGCCGAATGGTCGTGTTCGGCATGTTCGTGTTTCGGATCGATTGGGGTCGCTTGGCTCATGGTCCAGTCCTTTGACTTACTTGTTGCCAAGTGAACACCCTGTAGCCACTATAGGGTCAAGCACCAAAAACAGGATCGATGACATGAAGATTGGCGAGCTGGCAAAACTGACCGACGCCCAGGTAGAAACCATCCGTTATTACGAGCGCGAAGGCCTGCTGCCGCCTCCGGCGCGCAGTGAAGGCAACTATCGGTTGTATACCCAGGCGCATGTGGAGCGACTGACGTTCATCCGCAACTGCCGTGGCCTGGACATGACCCTCGAAGAGATTCGCAGCCTGCTCAATCTGCGCGACAGTCCGCAGGATCAGTGCCAAAGCGTCAACGCGCTGGTCGACGAGCACATCCAACACGTCAACTCCCGCATCGCCAGCCTGCAAGCCTTGCAGACGCAACTGCTCGACCTGCGTGAACGTTGCAGCGAAGGCGCACCGGATCATTGCGGGATTCTGGATCGGCTGGAGGTTAGCGGCGGCGTGGCAACGCTGGAGTCAGAGCATTCCCATGTGGGCAGGAGTCATGGGCATTGAAGACTCGTGGGCATGTCGTAGGACCGGCTTTAGCCGGGAGAGGGCCAGAACATCCGCTGCATTTCCTCGATCAGAAACTACGGCCTCCCGGCTAAAGCCGGTCCTACGGGTCTTGCATTAAACCGCCATCGGCGCCGTCATTGCCGGATGGTGCTCGTAACCTTCCAGGGTGAAGTCCGACGGCTCGATCTGCTCCAGCCATTCCGGCTGATAAACACCGGTCTTGGCAAACTCGGGCACGCGCTCGGAGATCACCAGTTTCGGCATCGGGAACGGCTCGCGGGTCAGCTGCTCGTTGAGCATGTCCAGGTGGTTTTCGTAAACATGGGCATCGCCGATGAAATACGTGAACCAGCGCGGCGTGTAGCCCGTCAGGCGACCGATCAGGCTTAGCAAGGCAGCGCCTTCGGTCAGGTTGAACGGCGTGCCCAGGCCCAGATCATTGGAGCGGATGTACAGGGTCAGGGAGATTTCTTTAGTCTCCTGATTCGGGTGAAACTGATACAGGAGATGGCAAGGCGGCAACGCCATTTCATCCAGCTGCGCGCAGTTCCAGCCGTGGAACAGGATGCGGCGGCTGCCTGGGTCCTTGATGATCGTGTCGACACACTGGCGAATCTGGTCGATGGCCTTGTACAGCACGACGTAAGCCTGGCCGTCTTCTTCAGACTGGGCGATCTGCTGATAACCCTGGCTCAGCGCCAGCTCGATGGCCGCCGGATTGCTCAGGTCGATGCGTTTGTAAGCGGGCCACTTGCGCCACTGCACGCCGTAGATCTCGCCCAGATCGTCTTCGCCCTTGCGGAACGGATTGTCCAGCCATTGGGCGTTTTCGTTGGCGTTCTGATCCCAGACCTTGCAGCCCAGCTCGCGAAATTCGGCAGCGTTATTCACGCCGCGCAAAAAGCCGACCATCTCGCCAATCGCCGACTTGAAGGCCATGCGCCGCGTGGTGATCGCCGGGAAGCCTTCCTGCAGGTCATAGCGCAGCATGGCGCCGGGAAAGCTGATGGTCTTCACGCCAGTGCGGTTGGCTTGCAGCGTCCCGTTCTTGATGACGTGAGCGACGAGTTCCAGATATTGCTTCATAAATTACCTGCATCGATGAATCCGCCGGACAGCCGCGTCCGGCGTTTCGGTGTTAAACCGCTGCGGTCTTGCCAGCAGCGCGATGGTACGCCAGCCAGATCAGCACGATACCGGCGATGATCATCGGCAGGCTGAGGATCTGACCCATGGTGACCCAACCCCAGGCCAGGTATCCGAGCTGCGCATCCGGAACGCGGACAAATTCGACGATAAAGCGGAAAATCCCGTAAAACAACGCAAACATCCCGGAAATAGCCATGGTCGGGCGCGGTTTGCGCGAGAACAGATAGAGGATGAGAAACAGTGCAACGCCTTCCAGCGCGAACTGATACAGCTGCGACGGGTGACGCGGCAGTTGCGCAGGATCACTGAACGGCGGGAAAACCATGGCCCATGGCAGATCAGTCGGTTTGCCCCACAATTCGGCATTGATGAAGTTGCCGATACGCCCGGCGCCCAAACCAATCGGCACCAGCGGCGCGATGAAGTCCATCAGCTCGAAGAACGATTTGCCATTGCGCCGACCGAACCACCAGGCCGCCAGCATCACGCCGACAAACCCACCGTGGAAGGCCATGCCGCCGCGCCAGACTTCGAAGATCAGCAGCGGATTGGCGATGTACGCGGGCAGATCGTAGAACAACACATAACCCAGCCGCCCGCCGACGATAACGCCCATGGCCAGCCAGAAAATCATGTCGGAGAGCTTTTCTTTGGTCCAGGTCGGATCAAAGCTGTTCAGGCGACGCGATGCCAGCAGCCACGCACCACCGATGCCCACCAAATACATCAATCCGTACCAGTGAATTTGCAGCGGGCCGATGGCCACCGCCACCGGGTCAATCTGCGGGTAAGGCAGCATTGCGACTCCTCAAAAAATTCGAACGCTCTCGCGAGCTACTTAACCAGAACACACTAAAGCAGGAAACTTAAACCCACGCTGAACAGCAACACTGCGCACACGCGCGAAATGAGAACGGCATGTTACCGGAGCAAGGTCCCGCGCTCTACCTGCACGATGGATGTCGGCCGGGCGGATGCGTAGAGTGGTGAAAAAAAGGAGTACCGCATGTGTCTGATCGTCTTTGCCTGGCGCCCTTCCCACGCGCAGCCGCTGATCGTCGCCGCCAATCGTGACGAATTCTATGCACGTCCCACTCAGCCACTGGCGCAGTGGGCCGATGCGCCGCACGTCTATGCCGGTCGCGACCTGGAAGCGGGCGGCACCTGGTTGGGCATCAACGCCGACGGGCGATTTGCGGCGCTGACCAATATTCGCGACCCCAACCAGCCCTTGGGCCGTCGTTCCCGGGGCGAATTGGTTGCGCAATTTTTGACCGGCCAGGCGTCAATTGAAGATTATTTGTTCGAGGTGGCGGGCCGGGCGGACGAATACGGCGGCTTCAATCTGCTGGTCGGCGATGGTCAAACGCTGCATTACCTCAGCAGTTCAGACCCGCAACCACGGCAATTGAGCGAGGGTGTTTACGGCTTATCGAATGCCGGGCTGGATACGCCGTGGCCCAAACTGGTCAAGGCCAAGGCTGCGTTGAGCGCGCAATTGGACGATCCACAGCCAGCGGCGCTGCTGACGTTACTCACAGATGCGCAGACCGCACCACTCGCGGACTTGCCGGATACCGGCGTCAGTCTGGCCACGGAAACCCTGCTTTCCAGCATCTTCATCGCCAGCCCGACCTACGGCACCCGCGCCAGCACGGCGCTGATCGTCAATGCCGATGGCAGCCGACGCATCGTCGAACACAGTTTCGGGCCGTATGGCGGGAGATTGGGGGAAGTGGAGTTGGAGATCTGACAACACCGTAGGAGCGGATTCATCCGCGAGGCAGTAGTCCATCTGGCAGACATTTGTAGTCTGAACGATAGCCCTCCCGGATAAATCCGGTCCTACGGTGGTTATTGAATCAATGCCCCTTGACCGACCCCGGATTGATCATCCGCGACAGCCCAAGATTTTTCAGAGCCAGTTGCAGCGAGCTGCTGATGACTTGCGGGTTGTCGTTGGTCATCAGTTGCGCGAGCAATTCCTTGGCCTTGCTCAGGTGGATCTGACGCAGCATCCATTTCACTTTCGGCAGGTTGGTGGCGTTCATCGACAGGCTGTCGAAACCCATCGCCATCAACAGCACCGCAGCCGCTGGATCGCCGGCCATCTCGCCGCAAATGCTCACCGGCTTGCCTTCGGCATGGGCGTCGCGCACGACGTTCTGCAAGGCTTGCAGTACCGCCGGGTGCAGGTAGTCGTAGAGGTCGGCGACGCGCGGATTGTTGCGGTCCACCGCCAGCAGGTATTGGGTCAGGTCGTTGGAGCCGACCGACAGGAAGTCCACCTGACGCGCCAGATCACGAGTCTGATACACCGCCGCCGGCACTTCAATCATCACGCCCACCGGCGGCATCGGTACGTCGGTGCCTTCGTCGCGGACTTCACCCCACGCGCGGTGGATCAGGTGCAAAGCCTCTTCCACTTCGTGGGTGCTGGAAATCATCGGCAGCAGAATCCGCAGGTTGTTCAAGCCTTCACTGGCCTTGAGCATGGCGCGGGTCTGCACCAGGAAGATTTCCGGGTGATCGAGGGTGACGCGAATGCCGCGCCAGCCGAGGAACGGGTTGTCTTCCTTGATCGGGAAGTAGGACAGCGCCTTGTCACCGCCGATGTCCAGGCTGCGCATGGTCACCGGCAGCGGGTGGAAAGCGGCCAGTTGCTCGCGGTAGATCGCCAGCTGTTCCTTTTCACTCGGGAAACGCTGGTTGATCATGAACGGCACTTCGGTGCGGTACAGACCAACACCTTCGGCGCCACGCTGCTGCGCACGGGCCACATCGGCCAGCAGACCGGTGTTGACCCACAAGGGCATGCGATGCCCGTCCAGCGTTACGCACGGCAGCTCACGCAGGGAATCCAGGCCTTGGGAGAGCTGACGCTCTTCCTCGACCACCTCGGCGAATTGCTTGCGCATGATGTCGCTGGGGTTGGTGAAGACTTCGCCGTGATAACCGTCGACGATCAGCTCGATGCCGTCGACCTTGGAATACGGCAGATCGACCACGCCCATGACCGTCGGGATACCCATGGCGCGAGCCAGGATCGCGACGTGGGAGTTGCCGGAGCCAAGTACCGAAATCAGGCCAACCAGCTTGCCTTCAGGTACTTCGCCCAACATGGCGGGCGTGAGTTCTTCGCTGACCAGAATCGTGTTGTCGGGATAAACCAGCGTCTGTTGCCGGGCCTGTTGCAGGTAGGCCAGCAAGCGACGGCCCAGATCCTTGACGTCTGAGGCGCGCTCACGCAGGTAAGCGTCGTCCATCAATTCGAAGCGTTTGACGTGTTCGCTGACCACCGAGCGCAAGGCGCCCTGCGCCCATTGACCGGTCTTGATGACATTGGTCACTTCGCTGCCCAGCGAGGCATCGTCGAGCATCATCAGGTAGACATCGAACAATGCGCGTTCTTCCGGCCGCAGCTGGGTCGCAAGCTTGGCGGACAAGGTACGCATGTCGCCGCGCACGCCTTCCAGCGCGGTTTGAAACAAGGCCAGTTCGGCGGCGATGTCGGTGACGGTTTTGTCCGGCACCACTTCCAGATCGGCGGGCGGCAGCATGACCACGGCCACGCCCACGGCAGCACCGGGCGAACCGGCGACGCCGACAAACTTGGCCTCCTGAATCCCTTTGCCCTGACGGCCAAGGCCCCGGATCGAACCGGTGGCTTCAGCGTGGGCGATAACCCCGGCGAGCTGCGCGCTCATCGTCACGAGGAAAGCTTCTTCCCCTTCGTCGAACTGACGGCGCTCCTTTTGCTGGATGACCAGTACGCCCACCACACGGCGGTGGTGAATGATCGGCGCTCCAAGGAACGAGGCGAAACGCTCCTCGCCGGTTTCGGCAAAGTAGCGATAACGGGGGTGATCGGCTGCGTTTTCGAGGTTCAGCGGTTCTTCGCGGGTGCCTACCAGACCGACCAGGCCCTCGTTCGGTGCCATGCTGACTTTGCCGATCGAGCGCTTGTTCAAGCCCTCGGTGGCCATCAGCACGAAGCGATTGGCTTCCGGGTCGAGCAGGTAGACCGAGCAGACCTGGCTGCCCATGGCCTCTTTTACGCGTAACACAATAATGCCCAACGCCGCCTTGAGATCCTTGGCGGAGTTAACTTCCTGGACGATCTTGCGCAGCGTATTGAGCATGGCTCGGGGTCGAACTCCGTGTCAGTCGCGCGATAAAAGGCGCGGGGCAAGCTCTTTGAGTGCGCGTCGATACACCTCGCGCTTGAATGTCACCACCTGACCCAGCGGATACCAATAACTGACCCAGCGCCAGCCATCGAATTCCGGTTTCCCGGTCAAATCCATCCGCACCCGCTGCTCGTTGGAGACCAGGCGCAGGAGAAACCATTTTTGCTTTTGGCCGATACACAGCGGTTGGCTGTGCGTCCTGACCAGTCGTTGCGGGAGACGATAACGCAACCAGCCTCGTGTACAGGCAAGAATTTGCACATCTTCGCGCTCAAGCCCGACTTCTTCATTCAATTCACGGTAAAGCGCGTCTTCCGGCGTTTCCTGAGGGTTGATCCCGCCTTGTGGAAACTGCCAGGCATCTTGGTTGATTCGCCGAGCCCATAGGACCTGGCCAGCATCGTTTGTCAGAATAATCCCGACATTTGGACGGAAACCATCGGGGTCGATCACGGCAACAACCTCGCAAACGCATGTCGCCGCATTGTTCCACAAAGGCGATCAAAGCAGCAACGAGGCTTAGCAGGTTATGTGAAGACTTGTGAAAACCTCGTATTCTTGGGCTCTTTTTTCAGCAATTTCAGCGGGTAACTGCATGCGTCTGGCCTTATTCGACCTCGACAACACACTTTTGGGCGGCGACAGCGATCACGCATGGGGCGATTACCTGTGCGAGCGCGGCATCCTCGACCCTGTTGTCTACAAAACGCGTAACGATGCGTTTTATCAGGATTACCTGGCCGGAACCTTGAATCTGACCGATTACCTGAACTTCAGCCTGGAAATCCTCGGCAGCACCGATATGGCACAACTCGACGAATGGCACCGCGACTTCATGCGCGACTGCATCGAACCCATCATCCTGCCAAAGGCCATGGAACTCGTCGCCATGCATCGCGAAGCCGGCGACAAGCTCGTGGTGATCACCGCAACCAATCGTTTCGTCACGGCCCCCATCGTCGCGCGACTGGGTATCGATACCCTGCTGGCGACCGAATGTGAGGTCATCGACGGACGCTACAGCGGCCGCACCACCGATATACCCTGCTTTCGTGAAGGCAAGGTGACGCGGCTCAATAGATGGCTCGAAGAGAACCACTTCAATCTTGATGACAGCTACTTCTACAGCGATTCGCTGAACGACCTGCCGCTGCTGGAGCAAGTCGCCAACCCGGTGGCTGTTGATCCAGACCCTAAACTGCGCGCCGAAGCTGAAAGCCGTGGCTGGCCGGTGATTACGTTGCGGAGTTGACCACGCAAACCTGTCAATCAGGTAGGACCGGCTTTAGCCGGGAGGGCGGTTGGCCTGCCTGCGCAGATGCATTGTCTACCGGCCTCCTCCCGGCTAAAGCCGGTCCTACAGGATTCGTAGGCGTTAAACCGGTTTGGCACCCATCAGCCCTGCAATGGCGATAAAGCACACGGCGCTGAAGATGGCCAAACCCAGGGTGACCGCTGGTTTGCCGCCACCTGCGGTGCGCAGTCGATTGAGCCGCGCCACCAGCCAGGCCCAACTCAGCGTGCCGAAGGTGTAGAGCACGCTGCTCGACAGCAACCAGGTTTGCCCCAGCGACCAGCCGGCGTAATGCGCCAGCCACCAGCCGCTGATCGGCATGATCAGCAGACAAAGCCCCATCAGCAGCCAGACGAACAGCCACGGCCGCTGCAACAAGCGGTTTTGCACGCTCGCATCGCCTGCATGACGTTGTTTGATGACGAATCCAGCCAGCCCCAGCGCACTGAGCAAAAACAGCACGGTGGTGACGACGTGAAGAATTTTGATCGTGGTGAAATGTTCCATTTTCGGAATGCTCCAGTGAAGTCGTTTGGTTAAGCGCATCCTTGTAGGACTGGCTTTAGCCGGGAGCTCATCGTTCCTGACTCAAGAAATATAGCGGATGTACCGGCCCTCTCGCGGCTAAAGCCGGTCCTACGAGAGCCCGCCGCCCATCAATTCACCCCAAAAACAGCTTATAAGCCGGATTCTCGCTCTCATCCCAATACGGATAACCAATCTCGGCCAGCGCAGCCGGAACCAGATGCCGCTCGCCTTCGGGCACCACCAGCCCGGCCACGACTCGGCCATCTGCCGCGCCGTGGTTGCGGTAGTGGAACATTGAAATCGTCCACTGGCCGCCCAGCTTGTTGAGGAAGTTGAACAGCGCCCCCGGCCGTTCCGGGAATTCGAAGCGGAACACCACTTCATCGCTGACTCGCTCGGCATGGCCGCCGACCATGTGCCGGATGTGCAGCTTGGCCAGTTCGTTGTCGGTAAGGTCCAGCACCGGAAAACCCTGCTCGGTGAGGCTCGCCAGCAGCGCCGCACGCGGGTCGGTGTCGGGGTGGGTCTGCACGCCGACGAAGATGTGCGCTTCGCGGTCGGTGTGGTAGCGGTAGTTGAATTCGGTGATCTGCCGTTTGCCGATCGCTTCGCAGAAGGCCTTGAAGCTGCCCGGCTGCTCGGGAATGGTCACGGCGATGATGGCTTCGCGACCTTCGCCCAGTTCGGCGCGCATGACCCGC
>NZ_LGSI01000008.1 GCF_001698815.1 Pseudomonas syringae
GATCTCTGCGACCGCCTCGCGAATGAATTCGCTCCTACTTCATCCCGGCCAGCGCGCCACCCCAATCTGATGCGGACTGGTGATTGAAACGCGCCACAGTCCCGTGGGAGCGAGGCTTGCCCGCGAAGAGGCCGGGACATTCAACCCTTCTTCTGTGCCTGAAAGACCGATTCGCGGGCAAGCCTCGCTCCAACGGGATCTACGCGATCTCTGCGACCGCCTCGCAAATGAATTTGCCCCTACGGTGGGCCTTTTCGCGTATAGATCATCCAGCACTAATCACCTCACAAAATGTGTGATCCGTCGCGCAAAACCCCGTGCTAGCCTGCGGCCTGACCTTTTCAAGCCTCAAGGACGGACCATGAAGTTTGCGCTTATCACCTGCTCTTTACTCGGTGCGCTGGCCGCTCCCCTGGCTATCGCCGCCGCGCCCGCATCTACCGTCACCGACGCCCAATTCGCCCAGGTGTTGAACGGCGACTGGCGGGCCCCGCAAAACAGCGCCCGTGATGTGTATCGTCACCCGCAACAAACCCTGCAGTTCTTCGGCCTGCGGCCTGAGCAAACCCTGATCGAGATCACGCCGGGCAACGGTTGGTACAGCGAACTGCTGGCGCCGCTGCTCAAGGATCACGGCCAGTACATTGCCGCAGTGGTCAATCCGGCAACCAGCGATTACGCACGCAAGGCGGCCGACAGCCTGAAACAGAAATTCGCTGCCGACCCCGCCCATTACGGCAAAGCCCAGGTTATCGACTACGACCCGCAAACCCCGGCGTTCGGCAAACCGGCATCAGCGGACGCAGTGCTGACCTTTCGCAACGTACATAACTGGGTGCTGGCCGACGATGCCCCGGCAATGTTCAAGGCATTTTTTGCAGTGCTGAAACCGGGCGGCACACTGGGCGTGGTTGATCATCGCGCCAAGGACGGGGCGTCCGTTGAGGCAATCAAGCAGAGTGGTTACCTGCCGACGGATTACATCGTGAAACTGGCGAAAGAGGCGGGGTTCGAGCTGGCCGGCCAGAGTGAAATCAATGCCAATCCCAAGGACACCAAGGATTACGCCCAAGGCGTCTGGACCTTGCCGCCCACCTTCCGGCTCGGCGATCAGGACCGCGCCAAATACGCGGCTATCGGCGAATCCGACCGGCTGACGTTACGTTTTATCAAGCCAGCAGCGCACTGAGTCATTCGTCGGCATTCGGGTCCATGTCCGGAAACATCACGTCCATGAAACCGAACTTGCTGAAATCGGTGATGCGCGACGGGTACAAGCGCCCGATCAGGTGATCGCATTCGTGTTGCACCACCCGGGCGTGAAAACCGTGGGCGATGCGCTGGATTGGTTGCCCATCGGGATCGAAACCTTCGTATCGAATGCTTTGATAACGCTCAACGGCACCACGCAGGCCAGGCACGGACAGGCAACCTTCCCAACCTTCTTCGAGGGTTGGGCTCAGGGGTGTGATCAGCGGATTGAGCAGAATGGTTTGCGGCACCGCTTCAGCGTCCGGGTAGCGCTCGCTGCTTTCAAAACCGAAAATCACCAATTGCAGATCGACGCCAATCTGCGGTGCCGCCAGCCCTACGCCACCGACGCTTTCCATGGTTTCAAACATGTCGGCGATCAGGGTCTTGAGCTCAGTCGTACCGAACATCGCTTCGGGCACTGCGGGAGCGATGCGCAGCAAACGCTCATCGCCCATCTTGAGAATGTCGCGGATCATGAATCGGCCTCCTTCAACGAAAACGTCATCCTGCCACAGCTGTGCTCAGGATTCGTCGGCCTTGGCAGGCAGTGGCACGGAATGGTCACGACCCAGTCCGGAAACATGCTGCTTCTCGGTGGACGCTACGCCGCCATCGCCCGCTTCCTTCTCGCCCGGGTCTTTGCCTTCAGAAGACATGTGCTCGATGACCGCGTTCATCTCCGCGCCCAGCAACAACACTGCCGCTGAAATATAGAAGTACAACAACAGCACAATTATCGCGCCGATGCTGCCATACATGGCGTTGTAGTCGGCAAACGTCTTGACGTAATAACCGAAGCCCAGCGACGCGATGATCCAGACCACCACCGCCAGCACGGAACCGGGGGTGATAAAACGAAATTCCTGTTTAACGTCAGGCATCACGTAATAAATCAGCGCCACCGACACCATCAGCAGCGCGACGATCAACGGCCAGCGCAGGATCGTCCACAAGGTGACAATGAAATCTTCCATGCCGATCTGCGACGCCAGCCAGTTCATGACTTGCGGGCCAGTCACCATGAGCGCCGCTGCCGCCAGCAGCATCATGGCGATGCCGACGGTGTAGAGCACCGACAACGGCAGGCGTTTCCAGACCGGGCGTCCTTCGACCACGTCATAGGCGGCATTCATGGCGCTCATCATCAGCCGCACGCCTGCGGACGCGGTCCACAGCGCAATGACGATACCAATCGACAGCAGTCCGCCTTTGGACTGTTGCAGTTGATCGATCACGGGGTTGACTTGTTCCAGCGCCTGGGGCGGCAGAACCAGCTCTGATTGCAGGCGCAACCAGGAGAAAAAATCGGGGAGATGCAGGAAACCGATCAGGGCGATCAGAAACAACAAAAACGGGAATAAGGAAAACAGCATCTGGTACGCCAGCGCCGACGCGTAGGTCGACATCTCATCATCGAGGAACTCGCTGACGGTTCGCACCATTACCTTGAACGGCGAAAGTTTGCGCAATTCCGAAAAAATCATGGCGTTTCCTTCGCTGAATGGTGCCGAAACTATAGTGCCGAAACGACCAGGTTGACATTCGGCAGTTCTGCGTTGATCGAGGGCCTTGCCGCTCTGACAGGCGTTTTAGAGCTTAATGGACTGGTTGCCCGACAAAAAAGTTTCAAATCACCCAGGCCAGACATGATAACGGCCATCCGAGGATGACCGTTATTTAAGTATCAACCCCGAATACCTAATCGGGACCGATAGCTTCATGCCTTATCGACGCCCTTTTTCACAGCGTCTTTGGCTTTGCCTACCGCTTGTTGAGTTTCGCCTTTGATTTCCTGAGCCTTGCCTTCTGCACGCAGTTTGGAGTTGTCGGTAGCTTTACCAACCCCTTGCTTGACGTTGCCGACAGCTTCGTTAGCCATGCCTTTAACTTTATCGCCAGTGCTGCTCATAGGTACTCTCCAGAGTAAAATTCGGGTGTCTTAACCTCGACATAAAGATTGACCCGCCTCCTTTGAGCAGAGTTTCAATTATTTTTACCCGCTGCACTGCCGCTCGTCAGGCCAGGCAACACGGGGAACCAGCGGTGTTTTTTCAGGCCATGCAGCAACTTTGACTTTAAGTTTGCCCGGCAACCCCCGAGAATGCGGCACGCAATCAGGCTGCCCTGACTCGGGTCAGTGCGCCGACTATTCAGATCCACAGGAACATTATGAAACTCGATAAAAAGCAGGCCATCGCACGCCGCAATCAGGAACTGGGCGGGGCCGTGCTCGGTACCAACAACACCCACTTCACGGCGTTGAACACCAACAAGAACATCTGGTGGTTCGATCTTCCGCTCGGCCGGCTGGCGGTGGGTCAGTACGAATGGGTTCATCTGCTGCTGCACACGCCCAGCACTGATCAACTGCTGCATTTGAAGGTCACCACGGTCTTTCTGCGCGACCACATGGAAGGCCTGGTCGTGCGCAACCGAGGCAAACGCAAATCCACCGTGAGCCTGGAATTGAGCGCCGACAAGGATTCATTCCTCAAGGACGTGCGTCCGGACGGCGCGAACCTGAGTTTTGCCGGGTTCCTGCAGCCCTGATGTGACGGACCTGCTCGTTGCCGTTGCAGTCACGAGCAGGTGCGACACCTTCACGCCAGACGCTTGGTCACCAGATAACCGACCGTCGCCGCCACGGCCGATGCCACGGTACCCCACGCCAGATCCACCAACGCCATCTGCGCCGGCCAGCCCTGCAGCGTGGCCCAGTTGCTTAAGTCATAAGTGCCATAAGCCACCAACCCCAGCATCGCGCCGCGCTTGATCGCATGGGTCAAGCTGTGGCGGCGCAAGGCCGACTGCACGGCGAAATACACCAGCCCCGCCGTATACAGCAGGTAAAACACCACCGCCGGCCCCGCCACAGGCTTGTCGACCATGATCGAACCGAGCCAACTGCGGTAAGTCGGGCCCATCAGCAAGCCGAGCCAGACACCGTCCAGGATCAGGAACGCCACCAGTGTACTCAGGTAAGCCGTCAGATTTCTTTTCATAGGTCATCAGTATCAAATGGTTCCGGATCAGTAGGAGGGGACTTGTCCCCGAATGCGATGGATCAGTCTCCTGTACCCTCCAGACACTAACGCTGTCTGGCCTACCCCTATCGGGGACAAGTCCCCTCCTACAATCTCGATTAATGCGGCGAGATCAAACCAGATCAATACGATCTACATGAATCACGATCTGGCCCTGCTTGTAGAGCGCGCCGATGGCTTTCTTGAAGTTGCCTTTGCTGACGCCGAACAAGCCGCTGATGACCTGTGGATCGCTCTTGTCGCTGACTGGCAGCGTGCCGTTGTTTTCCCGCAGCTTGGCGAGGATTTTCGAGTTGAGGCTGCTGGAGGCCTCTGCGCCGACCGGTTGCAGGCTCAGACTGAGGTTGCCGTCAGTACGGATTTCCTTGATGAAACCCTTCTCTTGCTTGCCGGCACGCATGAACTTGAACACTTCGTTCTTGTGGATCAAGCCCCAGTGCTTGTTGTTGATGATCGCCTTGAAACCCATATCGGTGGCTTCGGCAACCAGCAAATCAACTTCCTGGCCAACGGTGTAGGTGGCCGGCGTCTTGTCCAGATAGCGGTCCAGACGCGCAGTCGCAGTGATGCGGCGGGTGTGTTTGTCCAGGTAGACGTGGACCACGCAATAGTCACCGGCCTGCAACGTGCGTTTCTCTTCCGAGTACGGCAGCAGCAAATCCTTGGGCAGGCCCCAATCGAGGAACACGCCAATGCTGTTGACCTCAACGACTTTCAGGCTGGCGAATTCACCGACCTGAACCTTGGGTGTTTCAGTGGTGGCCAACAGCTTGTCTTCGCTGTCCAGATAAACGAAAACGTTGAGCCAGTCCTCATCTTCGCTAGGAATATCCTTGGGGATATAACGGTTGGGCAGCAGGATTTCGCCATCCGCCCCGCCATCCAGATACAGACCAAAGTTAGTGTGCTTCACGACTTGCAAGCTGTTGTAACGCCCGATTAACGCCATTTCCAAATACCCTCATTACGTGGGCGTCATTCTACCCGAGTTTGTTGATCAGGATCGCGACGCGCAAAGCATTGGGTAACGGGATGCTGGAACCCCCATAAAATTCAACAATTTGCTCCCCATTCGTCAGACTGATTCAGCTGTGACTAGCAGATTTGTTCCTGCCCAATTCCGTCAAAAAACGACTTTTCAGCAGTAAAACAGTAAGTTAGTGAGCTAATTATCAGCAGATATAAATAATTCACGGCGCTCTGGGCATCGCTTTTAAGGCTATATTTCTAGAGCAATTGTCAAGCCATTCATATACAATTGCTGGCCGTATCAAGTTTATATAGGTTAATGGCAGCCATGCGCGTAAAAGCATCCAACTCCAAAGCAAAGCCAGCTCCAGCCGTTGAAACGAGCGACTCGATCAACGCCCAGATTGCTGCTTTTCTGAAGTCCGGTGGTGAAATCCAGGAAATCGCCAAAGGCGTCAGCGGCCAGACTTTCGGCCCATCCAAGCAAATCACCCTCGGCAAAAAGTAATTTTCCCCCCGCTCCAGTTGTCGATCTCTATGCGCTTTGATTCTCAGGGCGCTAGTGGATTGATCCTTCGCTGCATCAGCTAGACTCCCCGCTCAGCCTCTTGGCATACCTTCAGGATGCTCAGCTCGTTGCGCACTGACGCTGCGACGGGCAGGATGAAGCCCTTGGAGCAAGCCCCTTTGCGGAATGCACGAATGAAGAACTGGATGCTTTTCGGCGCACTGATTTGTCTGGGTGGTTGTGCATCGCACGGCTGCGACAACATGCTCGATGACAGTTACCCCGCAGGCAGCGCCTGTCGTGAACAACATTTGCTGTATCAGAACGACATGTTGCAGGCCAAGCTGTTGATCAGCGAAGCCGACCGGGAAAACTATGAACTGGCTGAAGCCATGCTGCGCCGTGCTGGCATTGACGACGCCTCCGGTGAAGCCGAGTTCTATCAGGCTGTGCTGTTGATCCGTCAACAACGCGACCAGCCCCACGTCATCGAATTGCTGCAGGACGCTGCCCGGCGCAAGCACCCACTGGCCATTGCCCTGCTCGCCCAACAGCTGAGCATGAGCGACCAGAAACAGTCTGAACGCTACCGTGCCGACTATGCCGAGCTGGATGTCGCCAAGAGCGGTTATCCGTCTTTCGAGCAAGCGTTAGTAGTGATTCGCGGGCTGATCATTCCAGCGCCCCAGACCACCGCTTCCAACTGATCGCGCGCGGATCGACGAACGGTCCGATCCCGCGCGCATTCGCCGGTATGCTTGCGAGGCTCTAGCTCGCGGTTTCTGTTGGGTCGCTGGCGATTTGCCGAAGCGCCGTTTTCGATACGACTGCTCCGATCCCACTCCTCAACTCCAGGAGTGAGCACATGCTCAATATTCGTCATTACGTCCTGTCGTTGGGCGCCGTAATTATTTGTCAGTCCGCTTCTGCCCAGGTGCTGGAGCGGGAATTGGGTGCGTTCGATCTCAAGCTCGGCACTTCACCCGCGCGCAGCATGGCCCAGGGTCTGGTCACGCCAAACGGCAGCGGCTCCTTCCATGGCGGCCTGGACCTGACCCACGAAAGCGGCTTCTACGTCGGACAGTGGACACCCAGCGTCGGCATTACTGACGACACAACGCTGGAAGTTGACTCGTACATGGGTTTCAAGAAGCCCTTCGACAAAACCCTCGGCTATGAGATGGGCATCATTCGCTACAGCTATCCCGACACCAGCCAGCTGGACAGCCATGAGTTCTACGCTGGCCTGCGCGTGCTGAACAGTCGCGTCGGCGCCGCATTCAGCAACGACATCGGCCGGCGCGACAGCACCTTGTTCGTTGATCTGGGCGGTATCGAACGGCTGGGCATCGGTGTACGCATGCAATATGCCAATCATCAGTTCGACACGCCGCAGCAGATCACCGACGGCGGCATGGTCAGCATGTTCAACGACTGGTCACTGAACATCACGCGGCCGTGGATGGGCATCGACATGAACCTGATCTACAGCGGCTCAAGCCTGAGCGGCAGTGATTGCAGCGCCTACAGCGGCCATAATCCGCAGTGTGAAGGCACCTTCACCGTCAAGGCCGTGCGCGCGTTCTTCTGATCGACTGAACTGCTATCCTCAGGCCCGCTCTACAGGATAAGCAGGTCAATCGAGGAGTCTTCATGCGCACCCCGTTCAAAGCCTTCATTACGTTGTTGATGGCGCTGTTTGTGCTGGGCGGATGCACGCGCATCGGGCTCGCTTATCGGAATCTGGACGTCATCATCCCCTGGTCGCTCAACGACTACCTCGGCATGAATTCCACGCAGAAGGGTTGGTTGAACGGCCGACTCAAGGAGCATTTGAGCTGGCATTGCAGCACGCAATTGCCAGGTTATCTCACCTGGCTGGATCGCCTGGAGGAAATGGTCGAGACCAATCAGGTGACCGAGCAGGAACTGCGCGCCCGCACTGAAGAAGCCAAGCAAGCCATTGCGCAGATCTCGCGACAGATCACGCCGTCGGCGGTGGAGCTGTTGGCGCAGCTCGACGACAAGCAGGTCGCGGAGATGCAGGAGACTTTCGCCAAGGATCGCCGCAAACACGAGGATGAATACCTCAAGCAGCCGCTGGACAAGCAGATCAGCGAACGCGCCGAGCGCATGGAAAAACGCCTGAGTCCCTGGCTCGGCTCGCTGAGCCCGGCGCAGAAACAACGGGTACAGAGCTGGTCGGCGTCACTGGGCGAACAGAATCGCGCCTGGCTGGATAACCGCACCCATTGGCAAGCGCTGTTTGTGAGCACCGTGCAGAATCGGCAAGCCAGCGACTTCCCGGAGAAAATCGCCAAGTTGTTGCAGGATCGGGAAACGTTCTGGACGCCGCAATACCGCGTGGCGTATGACCAGACCGAAAAAGCCGCCATTTCATTGCTGGTGGACCTGATGGCACAAAGCACGCCGGACCAACGTGAGCAGTTGCTGGAGAAGATCGCCAGCACGCGCAAGGACTTCACTGATTTGAGCTGTCTGAAAGCGGCTCAGGCAGCCTGAATCCATATGTAGGAGCCAACTTGTTGGCGAGGTGGTGTGTCAGGTATGGCGCCTCGCGAACAAGTTCGCTCCTACAGGGGGGCGGGCTTCAGGCAATCTGCGCTTTAGCCGCTACCTCGTCAAAGGTCGCTGGATCAAGCGGATCAGCCTGTTCATCCAGCACCTGACGCGGATGGTCGTTGCCAGGTATGGCGCTGTCGATCAATGCCAGCAGCCTTGAACCACGCGGGCTGAGGATGAAATTTTCACCGTTGCCGCCCTCTTCTTCCGGACGCGGCTGAATGAAGCCACGGCTGAGCAGCAACGCCTCGTATTCGCCGGCAATTGCTTTCAGATGATCGAGATTGCCGACTTCTTCGCCAGCCTGAGCCTCAGTAGCAGCGTGGTCCTCTGCGTATTTACGAGGCTTGAAACTTTCGTTGGCGCCGTTTTGCACTTCGTGCAGCAGACGTTCGATAAGGTCCCAGTCATAAGGCAGTTCCATTTCTCTTACCTCCATCCAGCGTGGATAAGTGGCCCGTGACGTCCCGCCATCAGGCTTGCTACTGAAAATTGAGACACGCGCCAACGCTGGCCGTTCAGCCAAGGCGGCTGAGCGGTGCTGCTGAACTTTTTCTGGAAATTGGCGCTCAACCGTTCAAGCCCGCAAAGGAAATAGAGGCAGCCATGAAAATCCTGTTGAGCATTACCGCCGCGTTAGCCCTGTTGAGCGCCGTGCCGTCATGGGCGTGCACACCCGAAGAGGCAACCGCCAAGCGTGAGCAACTGGCCAAGGAAGTGCAGAAACTCACCGAGCAGAATCCGACCAAGGCCAAAGAGATCAACGACGAGTTGCAAAAGATGGATCTGGAGACAGCGTCCAAGGACCTGCCAGACAAGTGCCAGCTGATTGATCAGCGGCTCAAGGAAATGAAGACGGCGGAGAAGAAGACGGAGTAGCGGGTTAACCGCCGATCACCCGTAGGAGCGAATTCATTCGCGAAGGGCCGGTACATTCGACGCATCTTCTGCTGCCTCAATACCGCCTTCGCGGATAAATCCGCTCCTACAATTTTGAAATCGGCGCGAGCCCGTGGGACCGGATTTATCCGGGAAGACATCGGTGAATCCGACGCATCTTCTGCTGCCGGAATACCGCCTTCGCGGATAAATCCGCTCCTACGGGTTTCGATAAGAGGACTTATTCAGCCGCTGGCGTTTCGGTTTTGCGCTTTTTCAACGGTGCCATGCCGTCCTTGCTCACCAATGACAAGGCATCGGTTTTCGGACGGTTGGCGATTTTGCGTTTGGTCGGGGCCTTGGCGCCGGTTTTCTTCTTGTCGCCCTTGGCGTCAGTCTTTTTCTTCTTCACGCCAACAGCCTTGCCGGACGCCTTGACCTTCTTCGGTCCGCCGTAAGAGCCTTTGACTTCCTTGATCGTGCGACGCTCAAAGCTCTGCTTGAGGTAGCGCTCGACGCTGGACATCAGGTTCCAATCGCCATGGCAGATCAACGAAATCGCCAGACCTTCGCCACCGGCGCGACCGGTACGGCCGATGCGGTGCACGTAATCGTCGCCGCTGCGCGGCATGTCAAAGTTGATGACCATGTCCAGGCCTTCAACGTCCAGACCACGCGCTGCAACGTCGGTGGCCACGAGGATCTTGGTGCCGCCCTGCTTCAAACGATCAATCGCCGCCTTACGGTCTTTCTGGTCCTTGTCGCCGTGCAGCACGAACGCTTTGTAGTCCAGCGCCACCAGACGGCCATACAGACGGTCGGCCATGGCCTTGGTGTTGGTGAAAATAATCGCCTTCTGATACGTCTCGTTGGCCAGCAGCCAGTGCACGATCTGCTCTTTGTGGCTGTTGTGGTCAGCGGTGATGATCTGCTGACGCGTGCCCGAAGCCAGCTCGCTGACGCTGTTGACCTGCAAGTGCTGCGGGTCAGTCAGCACTTTGCCAATCATCTCGCGCAGGCCCGCACCACCGGTGGTGGCCGAGAAAAGCAAGGTCTGCTGACGGTTCGGGCATTCACCAGCCAGACGCTCGACGTCTTCGGCAAACCCCATGTCCAGCATGCGGTCGGCTTCGTCCAGGACCAGGACTTCAACCTGTTTGAGATCCAGGTTGCCAGCGTTGAGCTGCTCCAGCAGACGACCCGGCGTACCGATCAGGATGTCCGGCACCTTGCGCAGCATGGCGGCCTGGACCTTGAAATCTTCGCCACCGGTAATCAGCCCGGCCTTGATGAAGGTGAACTGCGAGAAGCGCTCGACTTCTTTCAGCGTCTGCTGTGCCAGCTCGCGGGTCGGCAGCAGGATTACAGCGCGAATGTCGACGCGAACCTTGGCCGGGCCCATCAGGCGATTGAGGATCGGTAATACAAATGCCGCAGTCTTGCCGCTACCGGTTTGCGCAGTCACCCGCAGGTCACGCCCTTCCAGCGCCAGCGGGATGGCCGCTGCTTGCACAGGCGTAGGCTCGACAAAGTTAAGCTCGGCCACGGCTTTCAGCAGGCGTTCATGCAGGGCGAATTGGGAAAACACGGGTGCTACCTCGACGAAATACAAAAATACAGGCGCATAGCCTAACGGTTTCGAGCGCCGGGGCCGAGTTTCTTTACGACTAACTGCTTATTTTGTTACTCGATTTGCCATACGTCGCCCAAGTCGCGGTCATGAATGCTCTAATCGGCAGCTTATTTTCTTCGGGAGTCGCAAGGCGCCACATGGATATTCAATCGCTATGGCTTCGCGTTCAGGAACTCTGGGGCGTGCTGGATCAACATCCGCTGCTGCACGCGAGCCTTGGCCTGCTGTTACTGCTGATCGCGGCGCTGGGGCTAGGCAGAGTGGCGCGCTTCCTGATTCTTTACGCGATGAAGATGCTCGGCAGGCAACCGGCGCTGCACTGGCTCAATGATTTTCTGCACAACAAGGTATTCCAGCGTCTGGCACAGATAACGCCGTCGCTGGTGATCCAGTTCGGCCTGAATCTGGTGCCTGACCTGAGCGCCACCGGCAAGAATGTGATCGGCAATATCGCGCTGGCCTTCACCATTCTGTTCATGACCCTGGCCATGGGCGCGTTGCTCAATGCGTTGCTCGACATTTATGCGCGCACTACCCACGCCCGCACACGCTCGATCAAGGGTTATGTGCAACTGGCGAAGATGATTCTGTATATCTTCGCCGCGATCATCATTGTCGCCACCCTCATCGACCGCTCGCCGCTGTTGCTGCTGTCCGGGCTTGGCGCCATGTCGGCGGTCATCCTGCTGGTCTACAAGGACACGCTGCTGTCGTTCGTGGCCAGCGTGCAGTTGACCAGCAACGACATGCTGCGCGTCGGCGACTGGATCGAAATGCCGCAAGTCGGTGCTGATGGCGATGTCGTGGACATCACGCTGCATACGGTCAAGGTGCAGAACTTCGACAAGACTATCGTCTCGATTCCGACCTGGCGCCTGATGTCCGAGTCATTCAAGAACTGGCGCGGCATGCAGCAGTCAGGCGGCAGGCGCATCAAGCGCAGTCTGTTCATCGATGCCAGCGGCGTACGCTTCGTCAATGACGACGAGGAACAGCAGCTGAGCCAGGTTCATTTGCTGACCGACTATATCGGACGCAAACAGGCCGAACTGCTGGCCTGGAATCAGGCTCAGGGTAATGTGGCGCAGCTGTCGGCCAACCGGCGCCGGATGACCAACATCGGCACCTTCCGCGCCTACGCGCTGGCCTACCTGAAAAGCCATCCTGAGGTGCACCCGGACATGACCTGCATGGTCCGCCAGCTGGAAGCCTCGGCGCTGGGCGTACCGCTGGAAATCTACTGCTTCACCCGCACCACCGTGTGGGCCGACTACGAACGCATCCAGGGTGATATTTTCGATTACCTGCTGGCGGTGTTGCCGGAGTTTGGCCTGAGCCTGTATCAGCAGCCGAGCGGGATGGATATGCGAGCGGGGTTGGCCCAGCGGCACCCTGAGTCCTGACTGTAGGAGCCAACTTGTTGGCGAGGCTTTAGGGCGGTGTCGTGAGGAATATCGCCTCGCGAACAAGGTGGATCGCCACCCCACTCGCCCCTACGTGTTTGCCGTGTGATTACCGACGCAGGTCACGCCAATCGAGGTTTTTTCACACCCAACCGACTGATCCACACCGAAGCCACGATCACGGCCCCGCCAACGAACAAGCGGCCCAAATCCTCATGACGGTTCCAGATCAGCAGATTGATGAGGAGCCCGACGGGCACATGAAGGTTGTTCATTACCGCCAGAGTCCCGCCGTTGACCATGCATGCCCCCTTGTTCCACCAGTACATGCCCAACGCCGTCGAACACAAACCCAGAAACACCAAAACCAGCCACTGCTGCGGCGCATCAGGCAGGTGTTGGGGATTGCCGAACATCAAGAACGCGGGCAAGGCGATGATCAGTGCGCCAAGGTAGAAATAGCCAAAGCGTCGATAGTGCGGCAGGTCGCTTGGGTAACGCGCGACCAGATGCTTATAGAGCACTTGCCCGGCGGCGTAGGTGAAGTTGGCGACTTGCAGCAGCAGGAAACCGCCGAGGAAATTGCCGTCGATGCCGTCGTAGCGAATCACCCCGGCGCCGAGTACCGCGACCAATGCCGCCAGCAAGGCCCAAGGGTTGAAACGGCGATTGAGCGCGTCTTCGATCAGCGTCACATGCAGTGGCGTAAGAATGGTGAACAGCAAGACTTCCGGCACGGTCAATACCCGAAAGCTCAGGTACAGACACACGTAGGTAATGCCGAATTGCAGCGCACCGATCAGCAACATGCCACGCATGAAGCGCGGTTCGACCTGACGCCAGCGGGTCAGCGGAATGAACACCAGCCCGGCGAGTACCACGCGAATCAGCACGGCAAAGTAACTGTCGACATGGCCTGCCAGATAAACGCCGATCAGGCTGAAGGAAAACGCCTGAATCAGCGTCACAAAAAGTAGATAACCCATAGATGCCCCCGTTTGCAGGCGGCGACCTTAGCGGTTTTGGGGTTTGGGTGTCATTTTTTTGTGGGAGCTGGAATACGTAGGACCGGCTTTAGCCGGGAGGTCAGCTCATTTGCAGCAACTGCGTCGGCAGAACGGGCGCCCTCCCGGCTAAAGCCGGTCCTACGAGTCCGACGTTGCGTCTTACTCCTTGGTCAAATCAACCAACGGCTCATTGCGCACTTCAGTGCTGCGCCCCGCCTGAATGGTTTTGATCTGGCCTAAAGCTTGATCGACCGCGCCTTTATCGGCCAGCAGGCTGTAGCTGATCTGGAACTGACGCTGTTGTTTCGGGCCGATGGTCGGCACCAGGTTCAGTGGACGCTGATAGCGACGGTTGTAGGAAAAACTGGTGCCCGGCTCCAGTCCGGTCACATAGCCCTGCCCTTGGGTGTCGGTGTTTTTCCACAGCGAGAACACGGGCAGTTGCTGGGTATTGAAACCCACCGCGACGCCAAGGCTGCCGACCTTGTTGTGCAGCACAGTCAGCGTATCGCCCTTGTCATCCGCGTAAGGCACCACGTTGTAGACGGTTTCGTCGTAGTCCGGCGTAGGCGCTCGATAAGTCTGCCAATCAGCCAGATCGCCCTTGGCCTTCTCGTTGAATGGCGAGACCTGCTTCACCGGTGCCTCAAAACGCGCGCCCTGTTCCAGGAATGGCGTGCTGAAGTTGCTGTGATACAGCGCCTGATATTCCTTCGGATAGTCACCGTTGTTGGTCAGCGTGTCATTGAGGGTGAAGCGCACACTGCCGGGTTCGGTGACCAGTTCGGTCTGCACCGTGAAGTCGACTTTCTTGAATGCCTGCTCCTGGAGTTCACCCTTGAGGCTGATTGCATAAGGCGGCTTTTCGTCGATGTGCAGGGTGACTTTGCTCGCCGGAATATTCGCCGCGCGACCGTGCAAGGTCAGCAGTTCGCCGTTGTCCATGCCCGGATGCCCCACCCATTCGTAGCCGCAGCGCGTCACCAGCTCGTTGAACCCTTCCAGCCAACCCAGTCCGCCACGGCCATTGAGCTCGATGAATGCCGGGTTGACCACGTCCTTGACCGGCGAATCCCAGCCCATGCGCACGTCGCCCACCGAAGCGTGCAACACGTTCATGCCGCGCGTGGGCACTACCGAGAGTTTCATCGTGCCGTTGTCGATATCGATGATGCTCACCCCTTCCTGACGCCCGCCGTGCAGAGTGCGCAGGGTCACGGAAAAAGGTTTGTCAGTCTTGACGCCGAGCTGAGCACTGGTGATCTGTTGGTTTTGCGCGGCCTTGTCGGCATCGAGCAAGACGTAATCCCAGGCGAAAACATTGGAAGCGGCGGTAATGGCGCCGAGGCCGAGCAGCAGGGGAAGGGGTTTCATGAGGGCAGTCCTTATTGGAATTATGGTTTTGCGTAACGGGTTAATCGATTCAGCTAGCAATCGAGTCTAGTCATATTTCGCAAAAATGTTGAGCGACCCGTTAAATTCCAGACAGAAAAAAGCCCGATGACCGCCAAAGAGGGGTCAATCGGGCCACGCACCCAGGAGCGGCGGGCGCCAAGGGGAAATCGGTAGTGCCGCGCGGGTCAGGCGACCTGGGCGAGTTTGGCGATGGCCTGGTTCATGCCTTTTTCAACGAAGTCGCCGCCCATGTTCAGGCCTTCGGCGTGAATGAACGTGACGTCATGGATGCCGATGAAACCCAGCACCTGACGCAGGTACGGTTCCTGATGATCGAGGCTGCTGCCCGCATAAATGCCGCCGCGCGCGGTCAGGACAAAGGCACGCTTGCCGACCAGCAGGCCTTGCGGACCGGTTTCGCCATACTTGAAGGTGACACCGGCACGCAGCACATGGTCGAACCAGGCTTTCAGGGTGCTGGGGATCGCGAAGTTGTACATGGGCGCTGCGAGTACCAGCACATCCGCAGCCACCAATTCGTCGGTCAATTGGTTGGAACGGTCCAGCGCGGCCTGTTCGCTAGAGGTGCGCTGCTGCGAAGGCTTCATCCAGCCGCCCAGCAACGTCGCGTCCAGGTGCGGCACCTGCTCGGTGGCAAGGTCGCGGACCGTCAGTTGATCGTCGGGATGAGCCGCTCGCCACTGGCCAATGAACTGTTGGGTCAATTGGCGGGAGACGGAATCCTGCTGACGGGCGCTGCTTTCAATGATCAGTACGCGGGACATGGGGCGCTGCCTCCATCGAAGAATGTCTTGAGTCGATGGAGTGCAGAGTAGAGAAGGCTGTATCGATTAAAAAGCGTAAAAATCCGCTGTTAAACATCTAAAAAATTGTTTTATCGAGAGAGGCGCTCTACTCTCTTACCCAGTCTGGCGCCCGACGAGCGATTATTCGGGTTCGCAGTTGAGCTTGATCCGCAGCTTGATGATGCTGCGGTTGAACTTGGCCGACACGTCCACGCTTTTTTTCGCGGCGACGGTCACGCGGCGCGTCTTTGGCGCCTCCGGACCATTCTGGAACACCACGCTGCATTTGGCCGGGACGCTGCCGTAGTTGTTCACGGTGATCGCGCCGGTATCGTAGAACGTGTCATGGCTGGTGTAGTCGATTTCGACGCCCTGATAGTGTTTTTCCACTTCGATGGGATACGCCCAGGCGCTCAGCGGCAGCATGGCCAGCAACACACAACAGATTCTGTTCATCGGGCAGTCTCCAAGAGGGGATTGGCAGATTAGGACAAAGCGTAAGAAGGAGCTACAGATGAAAGCGCCCCGCGTGACCCTTGATCAATGGCGCACCTTGCAAGCCGTGGTCGACCATGGCGGTTTCGCCCAGGCGGCGGAAGCCTTGCATCGGTCGCAGTCGTCGGTGAGTTACACCGTGGCGCGCATGCAGGATCAACTCGGGGTGCCGTTGCTGCGTATCGACGGGCGCAAGGCCGTGCTCACCGAAGCGGGCGGCGTGTTACTGCGTCGCTCGCGGCAATTGGTCAAGCAGGCCAGTCAACTCGAAGACCTCGCGCATCACATGGAGCAAGGCTGGGAAGCGGAAGTGCGCCTGGTGGTGGACGCGGCCTACCCCAACGCGCGACTGGTCCGTGCCCTGACCGCGTTCATGCCCCAGAGCCGCGGCTGTCGGGTGCGGCTGCGCGAAGAGGTTCTGTCCGGCGTGGAAGAAGTGCTGCTCGAAGGCGTTGCCGATCTGGCGATCAGTGGTTTCAGCATTCCGGGTTATCTGGGCACGGAAATGAGCACCGTGGAATTCGTCGCCGTCGCGCATCCGGAGCATGCCTTGCATCAGTTGCAGCGTGAGGTGAATTTCCAGGATCTGGAAAGCCAGCTGCAAGTGGTGATCCGTGACTCGGGCCGCAATCAACCTCGGGATGTTGGCTGGCTCGGCGCCGAGCAACGCTGGACGGTGGGCAGCCTGGCGACCGCCGCGACCTTCGTCAGCAGCGGCCTGGGCTTTGCGTGGCTACCTCGCCACCTGATCGAACGTGAACTCAAGGAAGGCGTGCTCAAAGCCTTGCCGCTGGATAAAGGCGGCAGCCGCAGCCCGACCTTCTATCTTTATTCCAGCAAGGACAAACCCCTGGGCCCGGCGACGCAGATCCTCATCGAATTGATCCGCACGTTCGATACCGCGCCACTGACCGCACCTTTCGCAGCACCTCAACAAGCCTGACAAGGAGACGTCCATGGCCTGGTTCGAACATGAAGGTTGCACCTTGCATTACGAGGAATACGGCCAGGGCGCGCCGTTGCTCTTGCTGCACGGCCTGGGTTCCAGCTGCCGGGACTGGGAATACCAGATCCCGGCAATGGCGGCGCGCTATCACGTTATCGTCGTGGACATGCGCGGCCATGGTCGCTCGGACAAACCCCGGGAACGCTATAGCATGCGCGGCTTCAGTGGCGATGTGCTGGCGTTGATCGAGCACTTGAATCTGCCGGCGGTGCACCTGGTCGGGCTGTCCATGGGCGGCATGATCAGTTTTCAACTGGCGGTGGATCATCCGGCGCTGGTCAAGAGCCTGTGCATCGTCAACAGCGCGCCGCAGGTCAAGGTCAAGAGCGCCAATGATGTCTGGCAATGGGCCAAACGCTGGAGCCTGGCCCGGCTGTTGAGCATGGAAACGTTGGGCAAGGCGCTGGGCAAGAATCTGTTTCCAAAGCCTGAACAGGTGCATCTGCGCACGAAGATGGCCACGCGCTGGGCCGAGAATGACAAACGGGCGTACCTGGCCAGTTTCGACGCCATCGTCGGTTGGGGCGTGCAGGAAAAACTCTCGCGGATCACCTGCCCGACGCTGATCATCAGTGCCGACCGGGATTACACGCCCGTCGCGCTAAAGCAGGCTTACGTCGGCCTGATCCCCAATGCGAAGCTGATCGTCATCAAGGATTCCCGGCACGCCACGCCGCTGGATCAGGCCGATGAATTCAATCGCGTGGTGTTGGAGTTCATCGATGCCGTGCCGGTCTGAAGCAATCCGCGCCTAAGCCCTTTGCATAGGGATACTGGGCAAAAAAAGCCAAACGTGCTTACCTTGCGCACTGGATCACAGCATGTCCGCATTGCTGATCGCAGTCGAAACCATCAATCAGGATCAACTGACCCATGTTGAAAAAAATCGCAATCGCCGCCTGTTCCGTGCTCTTTGCCGCCAATCTGATGGCTGCCACCGCACCCGCCAAGCCGACCCACGTCGTGCTCGAGACCAGCTTCGGCGCGATTGAAATCGAACTCGCCGATGCCAAGGCACCGATCAGCACCCAGAACTTCCTGGGCTACGTCGACAGCGGCTTCTACACCAACACCATTTTCCATCGCGTCATTCCCGGCTTCATGGTCCAGGGCGGCGGCTTCACTGCGCAGATGAGACAGAAGGACACCAAGGACCCGATCAAGAACGAAGCGGAAAACGGCCTGCACAACGTGCGCGGCACGCTGGCCATGGCGCGAACCTCGGATGTGAACTCGGCCACCAGCCAGTTTTTCATCAACACCAATGACAACGCTATGCTTGATCATGGCGCGCGTGATTTCGGCTACGCCGTGTTCGGTAAAGTGGTCAAGGGCATGGACGTGGTCGACCAGATCGTCAACGCCCAGACCGGCACCAAAGGTGGCATGCAAAACGTGCCGTTGGACCCTATCCTGATCAAGTCCGCCAAGCGCGTCGACTGAGTCGAGATGTGCCAGGCCGCGTGAAATTGTTCTGAGCAATGTCAGGATCACGCGGTCTGACTGTGGGAGTTTTCTTCAAGCAAGGAGAGCCTGCGCACAAGCGGGCGTCAGCCAATGTTCTATCGTCGTTTCGAAAAACTGATCGACATCTTCCGGGACGCACCAACAGACGCCCCACCGAATAAAGTCCTCGCTTTCTACATCTATTACCTGCGACAGGTCTGGCCAAGCTTCGCCGCACTGTTGGTGGTGGGCCTGATCGGCGCGCTGATCGAAGTGGCGCTGTTCAGTTATCTGAGCCGCATCATCGACCTTGCCCAAGGCACGCCCGACAAGAATTTCTTCAGCATTCACGCCACCGAGCTGATCTGGATGACCGTTGTCGCGCTGGTGCTGCGGCCGATTTTCGTCGGCCTGCATGACCTGCTGGTGCATCAGACCATCAGCCCCGGCATGACCAGCATGATTCGCTGGCAGAACCACAGTTATGTGCTGAAACAAAGCATCAAGTTCTTCCAGAACGACTTCGCCGGGCGCATTGCCCAACGCATCATGCAGACCGGCAACTCGCTGCGCGACTCAGCGGTACAGGCGGTGGACGCGCTGTGGCACGTGTTGATTTATGCCATCAGTTCGCTGGTGCTGTTTGCCGAAGCCGACTGGCGCCTGATGATCCCGCTGCTGTCGTGGATCGTCGCTTACATTCTGGCCTTGTGTTACTTCGTGCCGCGCGTGAAAGAGCGCTCGGTGGTGTCATCCGATGCGCGCTCCAAATTGATGGGGCGCATTGTCGACGGCTACACCAACATCACCACGCTCAAGCTGTTCGCACACACCAATTTCGAGCAGCAGTACGCTCGGGAAGCGATCAGCGAGCAGACGGAAAAAAGCCAGCTGGCCGGCCGCGTCGTGACGTCCATGGACACCGTCATCACCACCATGAACGGTATTCTGATCGTCACCACTACCGGTCTGGCGCTGTGGCTGTGGACGCAATCGCTGATCTCGGTGGGCGCTATCGCGCTGGCCACCGGCCTGGCGATCCGCATCGTCAACATGTCGGGCTGGATCATGTGGGTGGTCAACGGGATCTTCGAAAACATCGGCATGGTTCAAGACGGTCTGCAAAGCATTTCGCAACCGGTCAGCGTGACCGACCGTGAAACCGCACCGCGCCTGGAAGTGGACAAAGGCGGCGTGAAGTTCGACGGCGTTGATTTCCATTACGGCAATGGCAACGGGATCATTCACGGCCTGAACCTGGATATCAAACCCGGTGAAAAAATCGGCTTGATCGGCCCTTCCGGCGCGGGAAAATCGACGTTGGTGAACCTGTTGCTGCGCATGTATGACGTGCAGGACGGCCGGATTCTTATCGATGGCCAGGACATTTCCCACGTAGCACAGGAAAGTCTGCGGGAAAAAATCGGCATGATCACTCAGGACACGTCGTTGCTGCACCGCTCGATTCGCGACAACCTGCTGTACGGCAAGCCCGATGCAACCGATGAACAGTTATGGGAGGCGGTGTACAAGGCCCGCGCCGATGAGTTCATCCCGTTGCTGTCGGATGCCGAAGGGCGCACCGGATTTGATGCTCATGTCGGCGAGCGCGGTGTCAAGCTGTCCGGCGGTCAACGCCAGCGGATCGCCATCGCGCGGGTGCTGCTCAAGGATGCGCCGATTCTGATCATGGACGAGGCCACCTCAGCGCTGGATTCGGAAGTCGAAGCGGCTATTCAGGAAAGCCTGGAGACCTTGATGCGCGGCAAGACCGTGATCGCCATCGCCCACCGCTTGTCCACCATCGCCCGCATGGATCGCTTGGTGGTGCTGGAACGCGGCCAGATCGCCGAAAGCGGCACCCATGCCGAACTGCTGGCACACGGTGGTTTGTATGCGCGGTTGTGGCAGCATCAGACCGGTGGGTTTGTGGGGATTGATTGAAGCAATGGAATCGGCTGTAGGAGCGGCCGTAGGAGCGACTTTAGTCGCGAGAGCGTCAATACCCCTCCCGGCTAAAGCCGGTCCTACAGCATGCCTCCAACGGCTCATCCTTCAACCTGCCGATACGGCAACGTATCGCCAGTAGGAGCGACCGTAGGAGCGACCGTAGGAGCGACTTTAGTCGCGAAAGCGTCAATTGCCCTCCCGGCTTAAGCCGGTCCTACAGCAAGCGTCGCTCCAACGGTTCATCCCAAGGTCTGCCGATACGGCAACGCTCCGCGGGCATCCTCGGCGTAGGCCAGGATTCCCACGCGCTCTTGCTCGAGAAAATCAGTCACGGCGTCTTTCAAACCCGGATGGGTCAGGTAATGCCATGAACGGGTGATGACCGGCTCAAAGCCGCGAATCAATTTGTGCTCGCCCTGGGCGCCTGCGTCAAAGCGCTGCAAGCCATTGGCAATGGCGTAATCCATGCCCTGATAGAAACACGTCTCGAAATGCAGGCGGTCGAACTCCGCCAGGCATCCCCAATAGCGGCCATAAAAACTGTCGCCACCCAACAGGCTGAACGCCATGGCAACCGGCCGTGCGCCCTGCCGCGCCAGGACCACCCGAATCGCTTCCGGCATGCGCTCGGCGAGCAGGCTGAAGAATTCCCGCGTCAGGTACGGCGACTGCCCACGAATCTCGTAGGTATTGGAGTAACAGGCGTAGACGAAATCCCACAGCGCTTCGCTCAGTTGATGACCGTCAAGCCACTCGAACTCGATGCCCTGCCCCGCCACTTGCTCGCGCTCCTTGCGCATTTGTTTGCGCTTGCGCGAACTCAAGGCGTCGAGGAAATCCTGAAAATCCCGGTAACCGCGATTCTGCCAATGAAACTGACAGCCATAACGCTGCAGCCAGCCGGGTTGCTCGGCGAGAAACGCATCCGCCAGCGGGTCGGTGAAATTGACGTGGGCGCTGGACAGTTCCTGTTCCTTCAAATACTCCGGCAAGCCGTTGAGCAACTCGATACCGGCCTCGGGTGAGGCGCACAGGATGCGCGGCCCGCTGACCGGACTGAACGGCACCGCCACCAGCAGCTTTGGATAGTAGGCAATGCCGGCGCGACGGCAGGCATCCGCCCAGCCGTGGTCGAACACATATTCGCCGTAGGAATGCCACTTGCGGTAGGCGGGCATCGCCGCGACCAGTTGCCCGTCCTGATAATTGAGCAGGTGTTCGGCCCGCCATCCCGAGCGCGGGCCGAGGCTGCCGCTATCCTCAAGAGAACTGAGAAAGGCGTGACGCAGAAAAGGCGAGGTGCCCGACACCAGCGCGTCCCATTGCGAGGACGCGATCGTGCTCAGGCTGTCGGTGGTCTGTACGGACATGCGCAATTCCCCAGGAGCAGCAGACGTGCCCGCGAGTATCCCTCATTGCCGCCGATTGTTCACGACCACCGTGTCCGATCTACCGTCCGGCAGGTGCCGAGGCGGCCTGGGCTATCTGCCTGGTCAACAGTGACCCCAGAACGGAGATCGACTCGTGCTGCTCTTGAAGCAACCTGTTCGTACCCTGCAGGTACGCCTCGTCGGTCAGGGTTTCTCGTGAGGAGTCGAGGGCATCCTGACGATCATGAAACGGCTG
The DNA here is from genome assembly GCF_001698815.1 of Pseudomonas syringae. GTDB lineage: Bacteria > Pseudomonadota > Gammaproteobacteria > Pseudomonadales > Pseudomonadaceae > Aquipseudomonas > Aquipseudomonas syringae_A. Next base: position 22,005 of record NZ_LGSI01000008.1, read on the forward strand.
ATTCATTCTCTCGAAACGTTGTGGATAGTGCTCCTCCAGAAACGCTATCCAGTCCTTGCGAGCAATCATGGAGTTAAAGAACTCCTGCGTACTTTCCCTGGCAAGAACCCGATCCCTGGCGCGATCCAGCATCTGCTGGGTGACCCCCGAGATGGATTGAAACAGCATTGTGTGAGCCTGCCCCGGCAGTTCAAGCGTTTCGCGCAATAACGTGGGGTAAATGAGGCTGACCTCGATCTGATCCAGCCCCGGCTCGGATGCAATCCTCGCACTGAAGTCTTCAAGGGCAATTTTTTCCAGCTCTGACAGGCGTTCCATTCCACGGACCAGTTTGAACATATCGACCGGCGAGACGCTTCCATGCCTGGATTCCAGCGCGAAAACCAATACACGAACATCCAGCTGGTTGAAGACAATCATCGTGCCATCACCACATGTCTGTGGATGAGCAGCCAGGGCGAATAACTCCTCCTGCAACGGGTAGGAATTGGCCATCGCATCGATCATTCGCCAGAGCCGGCCCGTCAATACCCGGCGATTGTCCCGGTAGTCCGCGGTCAGGAACATGTCACTGATCAACTGGATAAACGCCTCCCCACCGGCTTCGAGTTGCAGGTCTGCCCAGTGCCGGCGCTGCTCTTCCCTGCCGGTCTCTTCCAGCCATTGGGCCACTGTCTGGTTTCGCCCAAGTGGCTCGGGCAAGTTCACAATGCCCATGCGCACCAACCTCACGGGATCAAATAGGCCTTCGGCCCGGGCAATGGTTTGCTCATTGAGCGGGTTTTGATGCAGCCGCACATACAGTTGGGAACGCAAGGCTATGGCGCTGAAGGTCGCTTCATCGATGTCGGCGATCCAGTTATGACGCAGATCGACGTGGCGTAGCGGTTCGTGTACACCCAACCCGGACGGCATGATGGCAAGTCCGCAGTTCCTGAGCTTCAGTTCCATCAATGCCGGCCAGCGGCTGACGTCGATGGCCACCGGGATATTGATATTCTGGCCTTCCAGCACCAGCGTCTCCAGCGCCGTCAAACGTTGCAGGTATTGCATGCCTTCGGCATCGATACTGATGGGGTTATTGCTCAGCACCAGGCGTTTCAGGGTCGACAAACTGGCCAATGTCGGTGGGACCGAGTTCAGCAGGTTGCCTCTCAACGATAGCCAGCGCGCCTGGGGAAACCGCTTGAGGAATGCCGCGACACTGTCGGCAGTCAGCGCCATATTCTCCAACGTCAAGGCGTGGACATGGTTGAAGTTCGCCTCGATCACAGGTAACGATCCAATGGCCAGCCCGCTGAGGTCGAGTTTATGCACCCAATCCTGGGCTGCTGGATTGATCACGGACGCCGGTTCTCTTCGCCAGCAAGACAATATCAGCCTCCTGGCGATTTCGCGCCCATCGATGGTGGCACCTGCCAGTTGGCCCAATGGTGCCAATTTCACCTCAGTCAACCAATTGTCCAGCGCGCTTTCCAGTCGGGTGTATTGCTCTGTCAGTTCATTCAACCGGGCTCTTACATGGCTCTGTTTCTCGCGGGCCGTTCCGGTAAACGTCACCGATAATTTTTCAAGAAACTTCCTGACCTCGCGAGGCGTGAACTGCGGGTACAGATTTTTTACCGCCAGCTCCGGCGAAAAAGCTTGCGCGTTGCTGCGGAACTTGCTGAACAGCCCTCGCAGACGACCGCTCAATGGATAACCCACACGTCCATCAGCCAGCCGCGAAGGCCATTTGATCCCCGGCTTTATCTGACGCATGCCCAGAAGCCTTTTGACCCTGCTGCGCTGCGTCGTCGCAATGTCTCCCAGAGCGAGCTCCAGCTTGTTTACGTCGCGAGTCAGACTCGCCTGATCGGACAATGCTCTGGCCAGGGAGTCATGCAACCCTTTGCTTTCAAGGTGAACGCGCTGACCTTGATTATTGAATATCTGATAACTGCCACCGACTTTGACAAACACCAGCGGCGGGTTGCCTTGCGGTGCATCGCTGCCTGCGGAGTGAAAAATCCTCTCGCCATCGAAGGTGTTGTTACGGACTTCTACCACCGCGTCCTGTGGCCATCCGGGTACCGAGTTGATCAAGCCCAGGGCCAGGGTGGCGCTGTCGGTTCTCTCGATGTGCAGATAAAAACACTCAAGCGCCCGGTTCAGACGCAGTTGTTGCAGATACTCGCGCGCCTGCTCGCCAAGACGCAGCGGGATGCGCCCGGTGGTTGCCATACGGCGACTCTCCGTGCGGTTGGCACAACTGACAATCTCGCTCGCGACGCAATCGGGCAGGCTCGGAAAGTCGCGTTTCATGAGTCGAATCAAAGGGTCGGCCGAGCGATTGCTGGCGGCGTAGCACGATTCAAGAAGCAGCGCTCGTCTGCCTTCTGCTTCGAAGGCAATGCGCATTGCCAGGTATTGGCTGCGGGTTTGCGGTCCCTGGTAATCGACCAGCAACATTTCGACCTCCTCCGGCGACAGCCCGATCACCAGCGCATCCAGAAATGCCTTCATTTTCCCGGGGGTATACGTCACATCAATCGTACGCGCTGTGTTGTTGGTCGGTGCATGAATACTCAGGACGGTCCCCTGCCCATCCACGCGGCGCAGTACTCGATCATCCGGCCAGCCAGGCAGTTTCACCAGGAAGTCGAAATACGGTTCGATCCTGCGCACGAAAAAATCATCGTCTTCGCGATCCCGCTCAAACGTGCTTATTTCCATCATCAGGGTGATGAACTCAGTCACTTGAAGGTCAAGAAGAAAGCGCTGGGTGCAATCAATCAACAACGCCGGCGGGACCAGCTTATCCATATGGATCTGACGTAGCAGGGCTTCGTCAACCTCGGTAACCCGCAGAATCTGCCGGATGGTGTCATCCGCAAGCGGCACCAGGTCACCGTGCAAGCGGCGGAATGCGGTGTAGGCATCCCAACCCATCGGGTTTTCACCTTCGAAACGCCAGGCGCCGACATCGTTGGTTTCCAGAACGGGTGAATAGGGTTGCACGCCGTCAGGATTGAGGATGCGCCATTTGTTCAATGCCGAATCGAATCCAAGCTCGTAATAATGACCTCCCATCGCCACCCAGGTTTTGCCGCTGGCCTTGAACAGGCTGCGACTGTTGAGGAATGTACCCTTTGGCAAACCGTGCTGTTCGAAGCAATCCAGGCTGGGCTTCCACAACTGAGTCGAACCCTGACCGGACTTGACCTGAACCAGGCTCTCGATAAATGCCGAAGGCTTCGCTGAGTTCAGTACCGGTTGCACCTCATTGCGCTCAAGTTCGACAATCTCGTCCTGTTCAACTCTCGACTGTTCGGCCGTTGAGTTTGCGGAGTTATTCGCTGAGGGTTGGAGTAATCCCTGAAGATACTCGAGCGCCTGTTTTCCATCTTCATAAATTTTTTCAAGCCGCTCGACTTCCCTGGCGGCTTTGGGTGCTGCCGCAATAACGATATCCTTGCCGATCATGTAGAGCTGACCCAGTGCTTTCTCGGTTTCGCCGTCGCTCCAGTCTTCGACACCAATGAAGACATCCTTTACCAGGTCTCGAACTTCAGAGGCCGGTAAAAAAACATCAGCCAGATCGAACCCGACATGGGCAACTGATTTGAATATCTGCAAGGCGCCAGTCGTGGATACGTTTTGTTTGTCACTCACGGGAACTGCAAGTACTTTGGCGTCGGCATAAATCTTACTCACCGCCTGATCGTAGAGTAATTGAAATGGCTGGCCTTGCTGGCGCATCCATCTCGGCCAAATATCGTCCGAGGGATCTCTACGTCCTACCGCCCTGCTTATTTTGTCCAGAAAAAGACTGCGGTACTGTAAACGAATGTACCGTTCGAAGTAGCTGCGAAAGGAGGGTTCTTTAAACTTGTTCACCAACTCTGCAAAAAAATGCCAGGCCGTTGGGTACTCCTTGATCGGATGAGCTGGATCCCCAGGTATATACACGACCACCGGAAAGTCATGGCCGGGATCGCCAAAACTCAACATCTCGTCAGAGGGGACAGGGTGGGAATTGTAGGCTGGCCAGACGACCTGCGTATGTGACTCAACCATGAGGACGCCCTGAAAAACACCGCCCATGAAACCGCCCGTGAAGTGTCGATCCAGAAGTTCGAATGTATTGTAAAAAACCGGACCTCCCCGCCACACGGGCCTGTCGTCATTCCTTGCCACCTTGAGCAAGACCTCATAGGCCTCCTGGCTTACGTCGCCTTTCATCCGTGCAATATGGCTCAGCACTTCAAATCGAGCACGCTCCTTGAGGGTAAACGCTTCAGCAATTTGCCCGGCGGTAGCCGCCAATTTAAATACGCTGTCGAGATGAGTTTGATACTTGCCGCCAAGATCCAGTGATCGGCACATCCGTGCAAAAGCGTTCGGATCGACATTGACGAGTCCGGAAGAGCAGGAGATTTGTGCGCCACAGAGATCGTCCCTGGCGACATTATCAAACCAGGCGGCAGCGGCCGGATAAGCAGGCGGCGTGTAGCGCAACACGGAGCCTTCAATGAAGACTTTATCAGCGTCAAAATTAAACAAGGCAGCCGAAAGTATCGGAGTAACTGTCACATCGAGTGGTGCGAGGACAGTCACTTCTTCGAGGTTGATCTGCGTGCAATCGGCTTTGACTTTGAATTGCTCAAGCGTCTTCTGATTCAATAGCGGCCTGGCAAACTCATGCACGGATTTGAGCGGTTTGATCAGCGCGCCAAATGCTTTTTGAGACGCCAGACTTTTCAACTGACTCTTGTGCAGTTCAATCTGTAAGCTCGCAGTTTCCGGCCTGTTATGGGTAAACCACCCCGGCAGGCGCTGCTTTAAAATTTCCTGGTTGGGAAAGGCTTCACTATAGAAAGTGATATCCGGCGTTTGATCGTTAACAGGTGTCTCTGACATGGTTTATTCCACGAGGCGTTTGGCAATAACCCCACGGTACTTACTCTGCTTACAGGTTGTGACATAGCCGGATAGTGCATCTCATTCCTGGCAATCATCGCATCGCCATGCAGCACCGGTTTTAGCCGTGAGCACGCGCCCCCGGCTGAGGCCGGCCCTGCGGTTCCCCTGTTCAAAATCTCAGCGAAGGCTCTGGACCGCACCTTTGAAGAAAGGTTGCATTGTCATCGACGTGCCATTGCTTTGCCACTTTTCTGTAATAACTCACGGCGATACTGGCGCCAGTTTTTAGAACCGGGGGCACTAACCCCATTCGCGCTCTGACCGTGGAGCGGTTTTTCCGGGATGGCCTGCCGTCATCCCTTATCAAGTTATGGAGATTGATATGCGTCTTGTTTCTGCACAAACTGCGGCGGCCCTTTGCGGTGGCCTGGTATTGGCAATGAGTGTTCCAGCCAACGCCGCAGTCGACGCTAAACTGCTCGACATGCTCAGGGCCAACGGCTCGATCAATCAGGCCCAGTACGCCGAGTTACAGACCGAACTGGCGAAAGACCAGCAGGCTCAGAAGCAAGCGCTCGCCGACGTTCAGAACACTAAATCAGCCTCTCAGGCCGCTTTCGAGCAGAAAGTTGCCTGGGCGACCAAGACTCAATTCAAGGGTGATGTGCGCGTTCGTCAGGAAACCATCAATATCGATGGTCAGACCAACAGCCAGGACAAGGACCGTCAACGTATTCGTGCTCGTCTGGGCGCCTATACCGAAATCAATCCTCAGGTGAGCACCGGTATCCGTATCGCCACCGGCGGCAGCAGCGATGCACGCTCCACCAACCAGGATCTGGACGGCTACTTCGTCAAGAAGGATCTGTGGCTGGACCTGGGCTTCATCGATTACGCCCCGACTGCGGTCAAAAACCTGCACGTGATCGGCGGCAAGATGAACCAGCCGTGGGTCAGCATGGGCGACGTGATCTGGGATGGCGACATCAACCCTGAAGGTCTGGCCACGACCTACAGCCTGCCACTGGGCGGCAAGACCGAGCTGTTCGGCAGCGCCGGTTACTACACCCTCAAGGACAACATCGACGGCGAAGGTACGCAGTTCCGTCACGACTTGAGCATGACCGCTGGCCAGTTGGGCGCGCGCTTCGCACCGACCGACAACCTGAAAGTCACGCTGGGCGGTAGCGTTTATGCCTTCGACAATGACAAGGACAGTGCGGCCCTGCGCGTCAACGGCAACACCACCAATCAGTTCCGTCTGTACGAAGGTTTCGGCCAGATCGATATCAGCGGTCTTGGCTTGCCACTGGCGCTGTACGGCCAGTACATCGTCAACAATGACAGCACTGACGATCAGGACACTGCCTGGCTGGCGGGCGTGAAGACCAAGGTGTTCGGTTTCGGTCTGGACTACAACTATCGCGATACTCAGCGTAACGCGGTGGTTGGCGCCTTCACTGACTCGGACTTCGCCAACGGCACCACTGGCTCGCGCGGTCACAAGTTCAAGGTCGGTTACGAAATCGACAAGAACTTCTCGGTCGGCGCGACTTACTTCCTGACCAAGGCCGACTACGCCGTCGCCAGCCAGCGCGACGCGGACGCCAACACGTTGCAGCTGGACGTTGAAGCCAAGTTCTAAGAATCACCCCTGCTGAAAAACCTACGCTGAGGTGCACTCAGCGCAGGTTGTTTTTCAGGCTGGCGTTGGCGGCTGATCCCCATCACATCCGTCATCTGCCATACGTTCAGCCTGAGCTTTCAGCACTCTGCGTCACCTCCCCTAGCAGATCCGTGGAAAGCGCAGCCAGTTCCTCGCGCACTACAGCCACTTGAATATCCAGTGTCAGCTTGCACGCCAGCGCCTCCAAAGCCTCGGTGCGCTCACGCTGAATCATGTCGATCTGCGCCAGATAGTGTTCATCCGTCAGATCTGACCTGTTGCTGTCCAATGCGCCCATTTGTTCCTGAAAAAACGCTTTGAGCGGCTCGAAATCCTGTGCGTAACGATGCTCCAGAAACGTCATCCAGAACTCACGGGCGATCAGCGCCTGCAAGAATTGCGGCGTGCTTTCCTTGCCAAGAATCTGGGCATAAGCATCTTCAAGCATCTCCTGGGTCACTCCCGCCAACCGGTTGTAAAGCATGCCTTCAGGCTGGTTGGGCAGGTCCAGTGTTCTCGCCAGCCCCACCCGAAACGCCAATCGGATCTCAGCTTCATCCACGGCAACTTCGGTTGATTTGCGCACAGCAATCAGTTGCAGTGCGTGTTTTTCCACTTCATCCAGCCGCTCCAGCCCTCTGACCAACCGGAACACTTGCTCAGGCTGATCAGCGGCGGAGACCGTTGTCTTGATCTTGAATACCTGCGCATGGGTTTCCAGGTTACTGAAGACGATGGCCACCCCATCACCACAGGTCACCGGGTGAGCGGCCATCTCGAACAGTTCCTCTCGCAGCTCCGCGGTCTCACTGGCCACATCGACCAAGGCCCAGACGCGTCGTGTCAGCATTGCCCGGTTAGTGGCGAAGTCAGCTGAAGCCCGCAACTCATTGAGCACCCGAAAGAACTCCCCGCCGTCAGGCTCCGCCTGCAGATCACTCCATTTAAGAAGCCGGCCTTGCAGTTCTGCTGCGGGCATACCCGTGAGCCATAAGGTTGCGGACGGCAAAGGCTCATCGATATGCATTCTTGCTGCGTCGACCCCCATACGCCGCCGCGCCTCACTGGTCAACAACCGGCGAGCCCTGGCCAGGCTTGGTTGGTTGAGCGGGTTGTCATGCAGCTGCGCCTCCAGACCGGGCCGGACCAGATTGCGCAACGTTCCCTCGTTGAGCTCCGCTATGCGGTTATGGCGCAGGTCCAGATACCTCAACCGCGCACAACGCCAGATCCAGGCCGGCAGCGTTTCAATGCTGGCGGCGCGCAGGTTGAGCCTGCGCAACAGGAAAAAGGGCCTGAGCCTGTGCAGTTGGGCACCGATTGGACAGTCACCGAGATCAAGCGATCTCAACTCGTTACAACTGTTCAAACGCATGACAGAACTCTCATCCAGAACCAGAGGGTTCTCAGCCAGCGACAAACGTTCAAGCTGCGTCATTTGGGTCAAAGCTGCAGGTATCGTCGTCAGGTTGTTGTCGCGCAGGCTTAACCAGAACGCCCCCTTGAAATGCGCCAGGAAGGTGTCGATTTCAGAGGTATCCAGATTGAGCCTCTTGAGCTCCAGAGCGCCAACATGATTCCAGTTACCGCTGAGCGGCGGCAACTCCCCGATGGGCAGATCGTTCAATACCAGCTTGTAGGCGAAGTCCACGGCATTCTCCATGTAGACTCGATCGCCGGCGTGCCGCCAGCAGTTGCGTAGACGAAACGCCGCCACACGTCGGGCATCCTTGGTATTGGATGGGATCTGCCGCGACTCCGACCATTGTTCAAGCTGTTGGCCAAGGGTCTTGTACTCGACTGCCAGCCCATCAAGACGGCCTCGGACGAACGCATGAAACTGTTCGGCAGGCCCCGCGTAGCGTGTTTTCAGCCGGTCGAGAAAGGTTCTGATCTCATCCTCGGTAAACGTCGGGTAGAGATTCTTGACCGCCAGCTCGGGGGAATAAGCGCTGGAGCCCATCCCCATCCGTCTGAACAGCCCTCGCAACCGCCCGCTCATGGGATAACCGGTGCGTCCGTCGGCCAGACGCTGCGGCCATTTGAAGCCGGGCTTGATCGTTTGCATGCCCAGCATCCTGGCGACCGATTCGCGCTGTTGCACCGCCAGATCCCCCAGCCGCGCACGCAGCATTTGCTCGCCTACGCCATCCGGGAAACCGATGTGGCGTAAAACGGGGTGGGGCAATGCGTCAAGCAGCGCCGTGAAAAATGGCTGATCCTCCTGACCCAGCGCGTTGCCATGAGAGTCGAAAGCCTGATAGCCGGTTTCGGTCCTGGTGAGAATGGAACGCACATTGGCATTGCTGATGTCGCCCACGCTGTCGAGCAGCTTCCCCGTGAATGTGGCGTTACGTATCTCAAGGGCCATGCCTGCCGGCCAACCTGACAAACCGGGCAACAACTTGAATCCGGCCGTGAAGGTGTCCAGGTTATCCGTTGCATTGACGAAAAATCCTTCGTTGGCGCGGTTGAGGCGTAATTGCTGTAGATATTCACGCGCCTGCTCGGCGATGGGCAGCGGCACACGCCGGGCTGAAAGCATGCGCGTCTGCTGCGCTTGCGTCGCCGTACCGAGCAGTTCCTTGCAGACGACATCCGGTAGCGCCGGAAAATCACGCCGGATCAGCCTGACGAGAGAATCGTTTGAAACGCTGTGCAAGGCATGGATGTCGTCACGCAACCGTCCGCTATTAACTTGAGCCTGCTCGCAGAAGAGCTGGGCAAGGCGCAGGACGTTGGCCTCCTTCGCGTCGATACGCTCGCCTGACAACGCTTCAGCCTCCTGCGAAGAGAGGCCATCGAGCACGCTTTCCAGCAAGGCTGTCATGCGGCCCGGTTTGTAAGTGATCTGAATCACAGACGTGGAATTGCTGGTGATGTTCCAGCTTTCGAGCACCGCGCCTTGTTCGTCCAGCAGGCGCAATGCCACCTTGTCTGGCCAGCGTGGCATCGACGTCAACAGCTTGAGGAAAGGCTCGATACGCGGCGCAGTCAGGCTGTCCGGTTCGGTGGCCACTTTTGCAATAAACGCTCGCACCTGCTGATCGGCGTCAAAGCGATGCATAGCATCACTGAGCAAGGCTGGCCACCTCAGGTTATCCACATGCACCTGACGCAACACCGCATCATCTACCCCCGTAATCCGCAGGAGTTGGCCAACGGTTTCATCGGTTAATACTTCATGGTCAGCGTTCAAGCGCTTGAATGCGACGGTTTCGTCCCAACCCATGGGGTTTTCGCCTTCAAAACGCCAGGCCCCTGCGCCGTTGTGCTCAAGCACTGGCGAATGCGATTCGTGGTCACCGGGATGCTTGACGCGCCACCTGTTCAAGGCTGTATCGAACTCTACGCGATACAGTTCTCCAGCCAGGGGCAACCAGGTTTTGCCGTCGACCTTGATCAGTCCCTGAGCGTCGGCGGCCACTCGGGAAGGCAGGACAACCTTCTGCCGGAACCGGGCGAGATCGGGTTTCCACAACCGCGTCAGGCCGTTGGGCAGTTTGACCGCAGTCAGGCTTTCGACGAATGACGAGGGCAGCACGCGCGGCGCAACATGCACCGCCGCGCCCAGCACCGCCATCGCCGCGAGGTTTTCACCGATGTCGAACACGTGGTTCAGGGCTTCCTCGGTTTCGCCGTGGGTCCAGTCCTCCACCGCAACGAACGCTTCG
>NZ_LGSI01000033.1 GCF_001698815.1 Pseudomonas syringae
TTCCCGGACAAGTCCGGTCCTACCGAACCCAGCACAACCGGTAGGAGGGGACTTGTCCCCGAAGAGGCCGGTGCAAGCGCTGAAGGTCTTACTCCGCAGCCCCGGCGCATTCCCGGACAAGTCCGGTCCTACCGAACCCAGCACAACCGGTAGGAGGGGACTTGTCCCCGAAGAGGCCGGATCATCGCTGTCACATTCACCCAACATTGCCCTGCTAGCTTTCCCCTTTTGGCTAAATCACCAAAGGGGCCCGCCATGACTCAGTTCGATCTCACCCGTCGTCGCATCATCCAGGTCGCAGGCGCCGGTTTGCTTCTACCGGGCCTGGCCCCGGCGGTCATCGCTGCGGTTCAGGATCGTCCGAAAATCACCGATGGCGTGCAGTCCGGCGACTTGCTGGGCGACCGCGCCGTGGTCTGGAGCCGCAGCGACCGGCCTGCGCGGATGGTCGTCGAATGGGACACGCGCAGCATGTTCACCAATCCCCGTCGGGTGGTTTCCGCCCTGGCGGATCAGCGTACCGACTTCACGGCGCGCGTCGAACTCAGCGAATTGCCCAGCGATCAGGCGATTTTCTACCGCGTGCAATTCGAAGATGCTCAGTCGGGCGTCACCAGTGAACCCTGGTTCGGTCATTTGCGCAGTGCGCCACAACAGCGCCGGGATTTGCGCTTCGTCTGGAGTGGCGACACGGTCGGACAAGGCTTCGGCATCAATCCTGACATCGGCGGCATGCGTATCTACGAAGCCATGCGTCTGCGTCTGCCGGACTTCTTCATTCACAGCGGCGACACCATCTATGCCGATGGCCCGGTTCCGGCGCAAGTCGTCACCGAAGGCGGACGCATCTGGCGCAACATCACCACCGAAGCGAAAAGCAAAGTCGCGGAAACCCTCGATGAATATCGCGGCGCTTACCGCTACAACCTGCTGGACGACAACCTGCGGCGCTTCAATGCCGAGGTGCCGCAAATCTGGCAATGGGACGATCACGAAGTCACCAACAACTGGTCGCCGAGCAAGCAACTGGATGATCGCTACAAGGAAAAGGATATTCGACTGTTGGCTACCCGTGGGCGACAGGCGTTTCTTGAGTACGCGCCGATGCGATTGCAGCAGGCTGACAGCGGCGGGCGCATTTATCGCAAGCTCAGTTATGGGCCGTTGCTGGATGTGTTTGTGCTGGATATGCGCAGTTATCGCGGTGGCAATGATGCCAACCTCGACGAGAAACCGGAGCCGAACACTGCATTCCTCGGTCGGCAACAATTGGATTGGCTCAAGGCTGAACTCAAGGCTTCCGGCGCGCAGTGGAAAGTGATTGCGGCCGATATGCCGATCGGCCTCGGCGTACCGGATGGCGAGGTGAGTCCGGGCGTCGGGCGTTGGGAAGCCATCGCCAACGGCAACGACGGCCCAGCATTGGGGCGCGAACTGGAAGTCGCCGAGCTGCTGGGTTTTCTGCGGGCGCAAAAGGTCCGCGATTGCGTGTGGCTGACCGCCGATGTGCATTACTGCGCGGCGCATCACTATCAACCGGACCTCGCGGTGTTCCAGGATTTCGACCCGTTCTGGGAGTTCGTCGCCGGCCCGTTGAACGCCGGCAGCTTCGGGCCCAATCCGCTGGACAAGACCTTCGGCCCTGAGCTGGTGTTCCAGAAAGCCCCGCCCGCGCAGAACACCTCGCCCTTCGCCGGGTTTCAGTTCTTTGGCGAAGTGAACATCGACGGCCAGAGCGCCGAGCTGACCGTGACGTTGCGAGATCTGGACGGAGTTTCGGTGTTCGAGAAGAAGCTGGTGCCCGCGCGGGAGTTGTCCTGAAGGCGCTTTCGTAGGACCGGATTTATCCGGGAAGAGGCCGGTACTGTCAGCCGATTCTGGTGGCTGTGCCGACGCCTTCGGGGATAAATCCCATCCTACGCAGGCTGTACGGTTTCGGTTAATTCCGATTCCTTGCAACACTCACGTCAGCGGTGGCTTATCATTAGCTACCTAACGACGGGACAGGGTTCTGGGCATGCTTTCCATTTTTCTCGAAACCCTGAACATCACCGCGCCAGTGTTCGCCATGTTGTTTCTGGGCGTGATCCTCAAGCGCATCGGCTGGATTGATGACGGCTTCATCATGACGGCGTCGAGCCTGGTGTTTAACGTCACCATGCCGGCCTTGCTGTTCCTGGGGATTATCCATGCGGACCTGCATGCCGCCTTGCAGCCATCGCTGCTGATATTTTTTACCGCCGCCACCCTGTTCGGCTTTGCATTCTCATGGGGCTGGGCGATCTGGCGGGTGCCGCTGGTGGAGCGCGGTATCTTCGTGCAAGGCGCTTTTCGCGGCAATAACGGCGTCATCGGTCTCGCGCTGGCCGCCAGCATGTACGGCGATTACGGCATTTCGCTGGGGGCGATCCTCGCGGCGCTGGTGATCCTGTTCTACAACACGCTGTCGACCATCGTGCTCGCGGTGTACAGCCCGGTGATCAAATCCGATCCCTGGAGCGTGTTCAAAAGCGTGCTCTGTAATCCGCTGATCATCAGCGTGCTGCTGGCATCGCCGTTCGCATATTTCAAGATCGGCTTGCCGCACTGGTTCGAGACGTCGGGTAATTACCTGGCGCAGATGACCTTGCCGCTGGCGTTGATCTGCATCGGCGGCACGTTGTCACTGACGTCGCTGCGCAAAAGTGGCAGCCTGGCGATCAGCGCGAGCATGATGAAAATGGTCACGCTGCCGGTGATCTGCACGCTGGCGGCCTGGTTGTGCGGCTTTCGCGGCGCGGAACTGGGGATTCTGTTTCTGTACTTCGGCAGCCCCACGGCAGCGGCCAGTTACGTCATGGCCCGTGCTGCCAACGGCAATCACGAGCTGGCGGCAGCGATCATCGTCATCACTACGCTGGCAGCGGCGGTGACGACCAATATCGGCATCTTTATTTTGCAATGGGGCGGCTGGATCTAGCGTCTAGTGCTGGCGCCGCCACGCCTTGATCGTGCTGTACACCACGAAGACCGCCAGCACGGGAAGGACGAAGCGCACCATCAGCCGCTCCAGCGTGTCAGCCAGCGGCATGCCGGTGGTAAACGACACGATGTGCAGCCCATAAGCCAGGTACAACGCCAGCAATAGCAGGCCTTCGAAGCGCGTGATGCGATAGCCGGAATAGAACAGCGGCAAGCACAAGGCTGCAACGCCGAGCATCACCGGCAGATCGAAATCCAGCGCATTGGGCGATACCGACAACGGCACGGGCGTGAGCAGCGCAGTGACGCCCAGAACCCCCAGCAGATTGAACAGATTACTGCCGATCACGTTGCCGACGGCGATGTCACGTTCGCCGCGAAAAGCGGCAATCAATGACGTGGTCAATCCTGGCAGGGACGTGCTGACCGCGATCACCGTCAAGCCGATGATGCGCTCGGACAAACCCAGGTCGAGGGCGATGACCACCGATGCGGCCACCAGCAGATGGCTGCCAAACACCAGCAACGCAATGCCGCAGACCAATGCCGTCACGCGCAGCAGAATCGGCCAGGCCTTGGGCGAGCGACCTTTGCTGGCTGATTGCCGGTAAGCAAAGCCCTGGCCGGACTGGCGCAGCACGATCAGCAGATAAGCCAGCAATCCCAGCAGCAGCGTCACGCCGTCGATCACACCGAGCTCGCCGTTCAACGACAGCAGGAAGACCATGGCGCTGGCGGCAACCATCAAGGGGATTTCCAGGCGCACCAGTTGCCGGGTGACGCGCAGCGGGATGACCAGTGCGCACAGGCCCAGCGTAACCAGCACATTGAAAATATTGCCGCCCACCACGCTGCCCACGGCGATGTCCGGGCTGGAGGTGAAGGCCGCTTGCAGGCCAACCGCCATTTGCGGAGCGCTGCTGCCCAGGGCCACAAAGGTCAAGCCGATGAACAGTGGGCGAATGCCAAGGGTAGTGGCGAGACTGACTGCGGCGCGAACCGACAACTCGGCGCCGATGACCAGCAGCAGCAGGCCGCTGATCCATTGGATCAGGCTCGGTAATGGCAGGGCTGAGAGTTGGAGAATTCCGGGCGTCCTTATTCGAGGGCTTGCACACGGACCTGAGCGGTTCCGCTGCGCAGCATACCCAGTTGTGCAGCCGCTGCGCGTGACAAATCGATCAATCGGCCACGGGTGTGCGGGCCGCGATCATTGATACGCACGACCACCGACTTGTCATTGTCCAGATTGGTTACTTTGACGCGGGTGCCAAAGGGCAGCCGCCGATGTGCTGCGGTCAGTGAATTCTGATCGAAGCGCTCGCCGCTGGCAGTGTGATTGCCGTGATGTTGCGAGCCGTAATACGAAGCGCCGCCGGTTTCATCGTAACCATGAGGATCGATGATCCCCGTCGCACAACCGGCGAGCAAGGAGAGCAGGGCGCAAGAGGCGAGAAGCCGCAGCATGGTTTGGTCCTTCAATGTGCAGACGCGTGTGTCCGTAGGACCGGCTTTAGCCGGGAGGGTGTGCTCCCGGCTAAAGCCGGTCCTACGGATCGATCGCCGCTATCTGAATCAGCCTTCCAGCTTCTTCTTCAGCAGTTCATTGACCTGCTGCGGGTTGGCCTTGCCCTTGGAGGCTTTCATGGCCTGGCCGACGAAGAAACCGAACATCTTGCCGCGCTTGGCCTCGTCCGCTGCCCGATAATCCACGACCTGCTGCGCGTTGGCGGCGAGCATTTCGTCGAGCATCGATTCGATGGCGCCGCTGTCCGTGACCTGTTTCAGGCCTTTCTGCTCAATGATTTCGTCAGCACTGTTAATACCAATGCTTACGCAATCACCTAGCGCCATAGACTCGAAAACTGTCTTGGCGATTTTGCCCGAGATGGTGTTGTCGGTGATGCGCAACAGCATGCCGCCCAATTGTTCGGCGCGGACCGGGGATTGTTCGATTTCCAGGCCCAGCTTGTTCAGCAGGCTGCCCAGCTCGACCATGACCCAGTTGGCCGCCAGTTTGGCGTCGCCACTGATGCTGACCACTTGCTCGAAGTAGTCGGCTTGCTCACGGCTCGACGCCAGGACGCTGGCGTCGTAGGCCGACAGGCCGAACTGTGCCTGGAAGCGCTCGCGTTTCTGTGGCGGCAGTTCCGGCAGCGTGGCGCGAGTTTCTTCGATGAACGAGTCTTCGATGATCACCGGCAGCAGGTCAGGATCGGGGAAGTAACGGTAGTCGTTGGCTTCCTCCTTGCTGCGCATGGCGCGGGTTTCGTCTTTGTTCGGATCGTACAGGCGAGTCTGCTGGATGACCTTGCCGCCGTCTTCGATCAGGTCGATCTGACGCTGGATTTCGCTGTTGATCGCCTTCTCGATGAAGCGGAACGAGTTGACGTTCTTGATCTCGCAGCGGGTGCCGAACTCAACCTGGCCCTTTGGACGAATCGACACGTTGCAGTCGCAACGCAGCGAGCCTTCGGCCATGTTGCCGTCGCAGATGCCCAGGTAACGAACCAGCGCGTGCATGGCTTTGACATACGCCACGGCTTCCTTGGCCGAACGCATGTCCGGGTCGGAAACGATTTCCAGCAGCGGAGTGCCAGCGCGGTTGAGGTCGATGCCGGTCATGCCGCTGAAGTCTTCGTGCAGGCTTTTACCGGCGTCTTCTTCAAGGTGCGCGCGGGTAATGCCGACGCGCTTGACCGTGCCGTCTTCAAGGGTGATATCCAGGTGGCCCTTGCCGACAATCGGCAATTCCATCTGGCTGATCTGGTAGCCCTTGGGCAGATCCGGATAGAAGTAGTTCTTGCGGGCGAACACGTTGTGCTTGCCGATTTCGGCATCTACCGCCAGGCCGAACTTGACGGCCATGCGCACGGCTTCTTTATTGAGCACCGGCAAGACACCCGGCATGCCCAGGTCGACCAGGCTGGCCTGAGTATTGGGCTCGGAGCCAAACGTGATTGAGCTACCGGAGAAAATCTTCGATTGGGTCGACAGCTGGGTGTGAATTTCCAGCCCGATGACAACTTCCCATGACATGTGTGTTTCTCCTTAGAAGCCTGTCGGCGCGCGCAAATGCCAGTCAGTGACTTGCTGGTATTGGTGGGCGACGTTGAGCAGGCGGCCTTCTTGGAAGTACGGGGCAAGCAACTGCACGCCGACCGGCAAACCTTCGACAAAACCCGCTGGCATGGACAAGCCCGGCAGACCCGCGAGGTTGGCGGTGATGGTGTAGAAGTCTTCCAGGTATTCGGAAATCGGATCGTTGTTCTTGGCGCCGATTTTCCATGCCGGGTTGGGCGTGGTCGGGCCGAGAATCACGTCGACTTCAGTGAAGGCACTCATGAAATCATTCTTGATCAGGCGACGGATCTTCTGCGCTTGCAGGTAATACGCGTCGTAATAACCAGCGGACAGCGCGTAGGCACCGACCAGGATCCGGCGTTGTACTTCAGGGCCGAAACCCTCGGCGCGGGAGCGCTTGTATAGATCGGTCAGGTCTTTCGGGTCTTCGCAGCGATAGCCGAAACGCACACCGTCGAAACGCGACAGGTTGGATGAGGCTTCAGCCGGCGCGATCACGTAATAAGCCGGGATGCCGTGTTGCAGGTTCGGCAGGCTGACTTCCTTGACGACGGCGCCGAGTTTTTCCAGCTCCTTGACGCTCTCCAGAACCAGCTCGGCGATACGCGGGTCGAGACCTGCGCCGAAGTATTCTTTCGGGATGCCGATGCGCAAGCCTTTGAGCGACTGATTGAGGCTGGCGCTGTAATCGGGCACAGGCTCGTCAATGCTGGTGGAATCCTGCGGGTCGAAACCGGCCATGCCTTGCAGCAGCAGCGCGCAGTCTTCGGCCGAGCGGGCCAGCGGGCCGGCCTGATCGAGACTCGACGCGTAGGCGATCATGCCCCAGCGGGAAACCCGACCATACGTCGGTTTCAGGCCGGTGAGGTTAGTCAGCGCGGCGGGCTGGCGAATCGAGCCACCGGTGTCGGTGCCGGTTGCGGCGGGCAGGAATCGGGCAGCAACAGCTGCAGCCGAACCGCCGGACGAACCGCCGGGTACGTGTTCGAGGTTCCACGGGTTCTTCACCGCGCCATAGTGGCTCGACTCGTTGGCCGAACCCATGGCGAATTCGTCCATGTTGGTCTTGCCGAGGGTCACGGTGCCCGCTGCGGCCAGTTTGGCAACCACCGTGGCGTCATACGGCGCCTTGAAGTTGTCGAGCATCTTCGACGCGCAGCTGGTGCGGATACCTTTGGTGCAGAACAGATCCTTGTGGGCCAGTGGCGCGCCGAGCAAAGGATTGTTCTCACCGGCGGCGCGACGTGCGTCAGCGGCCTGCGCCTGGGTGATGGCCAGGTCTTCGGTGAGGGTAATGAAGCTGTTGATCTGCGGGTCGAGCTGCGTGATGCGTGCGAGCAGGACACGGGTCAATTCTTCAGAAGAAAACTTTTTTTCGGCGAGTCCGCGGGCGATCTCGGCCAGAGTCATTTGATGCATTGCAGGCTCATTCCCTTACTCGATGACTTTCGGAACCAGATAAAGGCCGTGTTCGACCGCTGGTGCGATGGCTTGGTAAGTCTCGCGATGATTTTGCTCGGTAACAACGTCTTCGCGCAGGCGTTGCGACGCTTCAAGCGGGTGCGCCAGCGGTTCGATGCCGGTGGTATCGACGGCTTGCATCTGATCAACCAGCGCAAGAATATTATTTAATGCTTCGGTAGTACGCGGGATATCGGCGTCATTCAGGCCAAGTCGGGCCAGATGAGCGATCTTTTCCACGTCGGAGCGATCAAGCGCCATGGGGTTCTCCAGTGGAATGCTTACGGAACGGATCTGTGTGTTAGATTGGCGAACACTATCGCATTTCTACGGTCATAAGGCCGCGAACGTCTAGGGTCATGCTCGGAAAAGCCGCTAATTTAACATATTGGCTCCTTGCCCAAAATCCCTGTCGTTGTTAGAGTTTGCCGCACTTTTTTACCCACGCGTTCCCTAGGGTCCCTTTCCCATGTTCAAGAAACTGCGTGGCATGTTTTCCAGCGATCTGTCTATCGACCTGGGCACTGCCAACACCCTTATCTACGTGCGTGAGCGCGGTATCGTTCTGAATGAACCATCAGTTGTGGCCATTCGGACCCACGGAAACCAGAAAAGCGTCGTTGCTGTCGGGATGGAAGCCAAGCGCATGCTCGGCCGGACGCCTGGCAACATCGCGGCCATTCGCCCGATGAAAGACGGCGTGATTGCCGATTTCAGCGTGTGCGAAAAGATGCTGCAGTACTTTATCAACAAGGTTCACGAAAACAGCTTTCTGCAGCCAAGCCCTCGTGTGCTGATCTGCGTTCCGTGCAAATCCACTCAGGTTGAGCGTCGCGCCATTCGCGAATCGGCGCTCGGTGCCGGTGCACGTGAAGTATTTTTGATCGAAGAACCAATGGCTGCTGCCATCGGCGCCGGTCTGCCGGTTGAAGAAGCGCGCGGTTCGATGGTTGTCGATATCGGTGGTGGTACTACTGAAATCGCCCTGATCTCCCTGAACGGTGTGGTTTAC
This sequence comes from Pseudomonas syringae, assembly GCF_001698815.1. GTDB lineage: Bacteria > Pseudomonadota > Gammaproteobacteria > Pseudomonadales > Pseudomonadaceae > Aquipseudomonas > Aquipseudomonas syringae_A. The sequence goes on from NZ_LGSI01000033.1 coordinate 8,519, forward strand.
GCCGAATCCGTACGGGTTGGCGGCGACCGTTTCGACGAAGCGATCATCACTTACGTGCGTCGTAACTACGGCAGCCTGATCGGTGAGTCGACTGCTGAACGCATCAAGCAGGAAATCGGTACCGCCTATCCGGGCGGCGAAGTACGTGAAGTCGACGTGCGCGGCCGCAACCTGGCCGAAGGCGTTCCACGTGCCTTCACACTGAATTCCAACGAAGTGCTCGAAGCGTTGCAGGAATCCCTGGCGACCATCGTTCAGGCCGTGAAAAGCGCCCTGGAACAATCGCCGCCGGAGCTGGCTTCGGACATCGCCGAGCGCGGTCTGGTGTTGACCGGTGGTGGTGCCTTGCTGCGCGACCTGGACAAATTGCTGGCCCAGGAAACCGGTTTGCCGGTGATCGTTGCCGAAGACCCGTTGACCTGTGTAGCGCGTGGCGGTGGCCGTGCGCTGGAAATGATGGATAAGCACACCATGGATCTGCTCTCCAGCGAGTGATTGCTGGCAGCACTTCAGGCAGCCTTATGTTTACAGGTAGCGCTTTGGCTACCTGTATGCGTTAGGCTGACGCCGAAATCCGGTGTTCACTTTCTCATCTGTCCAGGCCGGTTCAATGCCGCATGAATAAGCACAGCCAATTGAAATCTTGCCCTGGAGGAGCGGCCTATTAAACCGCTTTTCACAAAAGGCCCGTCGCTGGGCGTGCGCCTGTTGGTGCTGGTCGTGTTATCGGTAGCGCTGATGGTGGTCGATGCCCGGTTTACCGTGCTCAAACCGCTACGTAGCCAGATGTCGCTGGTCCTGATGCAGTCCTACTGGGTAGTCGATCTGCCGCAACGCCTTTATCAAGGCGTCGCCAGCCAGTTTGGCAGCCGGACCGAACTGCTCGCCGAAAATGAAAAACTCAAGACCGAAGCTTTGCTTCTGCAAGGGCGCCTGCAAAAACTGGCCGCCCTGACCGAGCAGAACGTGCGTCTGCGCGAGTTGCTCAATTCCTCGGCGCTGGTCAACGAGAAAGTCGAAGTCGCCGAGCTGATCGGCATGGACCCGAACCCGTTCACCCATCGAATCATCATCAACAAAGGCGAGCGCGATGGCGTGGTCCTCGGCCAGCCGGTGCTCGATGCCCGTGGCCTGATGGGGCAAGTCGTCGAGCTGATGCCGTACACCTCCCGTGTTCTGTTGCTGACCGACACGACCCACAGCATTCCGGTGCAGGTCAACCGTAACGGCCTGCGCGCCATTGCCAGCGGCACCGGTAACCCGGAGCGCCTGGAACTGCGGCACGTGGCGGACACGGCGGATATCAAGGAAGGCGATCTGCTGGTGAGTTCTGGTCTCGGCCAGCGTTTCCCGGCCGGTTATCCGGTGGCGACGGTCAAGGAAGTGATTCACGATTCCGGCCAACCGTTTGCCATCGTTCGTGCCGTGCCGACCGCAGCGTTGAATCGCAGTCGTTACCTGCTGCTGGTGTTCTCCGATGGACGCTCTCCGGAAGAGCGCGCCGCCGAAGCCGCCCAAGCTCAGGAGTCCGCCGAAAAAGCCGCCGAGCCTGCTGCAACCCAAGGCGCCGGGACCGCAACTCCGGCCGCCACTGCACCGGTCAAACCGGGCGCTGCCCCAGCCGCGACGACGCCAGTGAAGCCAGGTACTGCTGCGCCAGCCGCTGCGCCGACGCATTCGCCGGCAACTCCTGCGACTACCGCACCCAAACCGGCCAGCAAACCCGCCAGCAAGCCGCCGGCCAAGCCTGCGGCAACGCCGGCAACGCCGGCTGCGCCGCCGGCCGTTACAAAGCCACCGGCCTCCGCGCCCGCCACCACTCGGGAGAGAATCGATGGTTAGTCATGCCCCGGCCCGCAATGGGTGGGTCGTCTGGCTCACTTTCGCGATTGGCATGCTGCTGAGCGTTTCGCCGCTGCCGCAGTTCATGGAAATCTTCCGGCCATTGTGGCTGGCGCTGCTGCTGACCTTCTGGATTCTGGCGCTGCCTCACAAAGTCGGCATGACCACCGCCTGGATGCTGGGCATGATGGAAGACGTGCTGTACGGCACGCTGCTGGGTCAGAATGCGTTGATCCTCAGTCTGATCGCGTTTCTGGTCATGACCTTGCATCAACGCCTGCGAATGTTCCCCATCTGGCAGCAATGCCTCGTTCTCCTGGTCGTGTTCGGTCTCGCGCAACTGGCACAGCTGTGGCTCAGCGCCTTGACCGGCAACCGCCAGCCGACGCTCGCGCTGGTGCTGCCCGCATTGGTGAGTGCGCTGTTGTGGCCTTGGGTCAGTTATGGCCTGCGCGGGTTGCGCAAGCGGTTGCGAATCAACTAACCAGCCTTCGGGTGAGCGCGGTTGTATCAGGATGGCGTTCACCCTCATCGACACGGAGATGTCCTCATGCCCCAGCTTCATCTGGCTTCTGGCTCACCGCGCCGCCGTGAATTACTCACTCAGATCGGCGTGCCCTTCACTGTGCTCAGCGCGCAGATAGACGAAACCCCATTACCCAACGAGCCCGCCGTGGCCTATGTCGAGCGTCTGGCGCGCGGCAAGGCCGAGGCCGGGCTTGCGCAGCTGGGCGACGATGGTTTGACTGACGATGACGCTTGCGTCATGGGCGCCGACACCGCCGTGGTGCTCGATGGCCTGATTCTCGGCAAGCCGGTAGACGAAGCCGATGCGCTGGCCATGCTGGCGGCGCTGTCCGGGCGCGAGCATGAAGTGCTCACCGCCATCGCGGTGATCGACCGGCAACGCTGCGAAACCCGAACCGTCAGCAGCCGCGTACGTTTTCGCAGTATCGCGACACATGAAGCAAAAGCTTACTGGGCCAGCGGCGAACCTCGGGACAAAGCTGGCAGCTATGCTATCCAGGGTCTGGCGGCGATCTTCGTCGAGGGCTTGCAAGGCAGTTATTCCGCTGTGGTTGGGCTGCCGCTGTGCGAAACCGCAGAACTGCTTGGCCGTTTCGGCATACCCTGTTGGCAATGCCTGGAAGGTGACAAGTCATGAGTGAAGAGATCCTGATCAACATCACGCCGATGGAGTCGCGCGTGGCGGTGGTGGAAAACGGTGTTCTGCAGGAAGTCCACGTCGAGCGGACCCAGCGTCGCGGCATCGTCGGCAATATCTACAAAGGCAAGGTCGTGCGAGTATTGCCCGGCATGCAAGCCGCATTCATCGATATCGGCCTGGACCGGGCGGCGTTCATTCACGCCTCGGAAATTTCCATGCGCGAAGGCCCGTCGGTGGAAAGCATCAGCTCGCTGGTCCACGAAGGTCAGAGTCTTGTGGTGCAGGTCACCAAAGACCCGATCGGCAGCAAGGGCGCGCGCCTGACCACGCAGCTGTCGATCCCTTCGCGGTATCTGGTGTACATGCCGCGCACGGCGCACGTCGGTATTTCCCTGAAAATCGAGGATGAAGCCGAACGCGAGCGACTCAAGAAAGTCGTGACCGATTGCGTTGCCCTCGAAGGTATCAAGGAAGCGGGCGGGTTCATTCTGCGCACGGCTGCCGAAGGTGCCGGTGCCGACGAAATCCTCATGGACATTCGCTACCTGCGCAGGCTTTGGGATCAGATCGGCGAGCAGATCAAGACCGCCTCGACACCCAGCGTGATCTACGAAGACCTTGGCCTGGCACTGCGCACCTTGCGCGATCTGGTGAGTCCGCGCATTGAGAAAATCCGCATCGACTCGCGGGAAACCTTCCAGAAAACCACACAATTCGTTGCCGAACTGATGCCGGAAATCGCCGATCGCCTGGAACACTATCCGGGTGAACGGCCGATTTTCGATCTGTACGGCGTCGAGGATGAAATCCAGAAGGCGCTGGAGCGCAAAGTCCCGCTCAAGTCGGGTGGCTATCTGGTGATCGATCCGGCCGAGGCAATGAGCACCATCGACGTCAATACCGGTGCGTTCGTCGGCCATCGCAACCTCGAAGAAACCATCTTCAAGACCAACCTGGAAGCGGCAACCGCGATTGCCCGCCAGCTGCGCCTGCGCAATCTGGGCGGCATCATCATCATCGATTTCATTGACATGGAAGACGGCGAGCACCAACGCCAGGTTCTGCGTACGCTGGAAAAACAGCTTGAGCGTGACCACGCCAAGATCAACATCATCGGCATTACCGAGCTGGGTCTGGTGCAGATGACTCGCAAGCGTACCCGCGAAAGCCTTGAACAGGTTTTGTGTGAGCCGTGCAGCAGTTGTCAGGGCCGTGGCAAGCTGAAGACCCCGGAAACCGTATGTTACGAAATCTTCCGCGAGATCCTGCGCGAAGCGCGGGCCTATCAAGCGGTGGGTTATCGGGTGCTGGCCAACCAGCGTGTCGTGGATCGACTGCTCGATGAAGAGTCGGGAAACGTTGCGGAACTGGAAGGCTTCATTGGTCGTACCATTCGTTTTCAAGTAGAAACCATGTATTCGCAGGAACAATACGACGTGGTGTTGCTCTGACCTTGCACGTAGTGAACATGTATCTAGAACAGTGCCGTAGGGCCAGCGGCAAGGACGCCCTTATAACGAGAATTATGCGTGGCAAATGAGCAAAACCCGGACGTACTCGCACCTGCACGATTGAGCCGGGCCCATTTCACGCAAGCTGAACTTTGCGGACCCCGGCGCGGAGGCTCTTGGACATGGAGCGTCTGACACGTTTTTTTGCCACCCTGACACGTTGGGGGCTGATGCTCTGCGCGCTGGTTTTGGTCCTGGCTGCGCTGTATGTCAGTGTTGGACGGCAGCTCACGCCGCTGATTTCCGAATACCGCGCTGAGGTCGAGAGCAAGGCGCGCGCCGCGCTGGGCATGCCCTTGGCAATCGGCAGTCTGGAAGGTAGCTGGAGTGGTTTTGCACCGATCTTCGTCGCTCACGATGTGATGCTGGGCGAGGGGACGGCCACGGTTCGCCTGGATCAGATCCGCGCGGTGCCTGACGTGTGGGCAAGCCTGCTGGCCCGTGAAGTGCGTATCGCGCATCTGGAGGTCAACGGCCTGCAAGTGAGCTTGAAGCAGGATCAGGATGGGCGCTGGGCGCTGCAGGGTTTGCCGGTCAGCAATGACAAGCCTTTCGATCCGCAACAGGTCCTGACCCAGATGCAGATGGTGTCGCGTCTGTCGCTGCTCAACAGTCAGATTACCCTGCAGCCGTTCGGCCAGGCGCCACTCACGCTGACTTACGTGAACCTCAGCCTCGCCACTGGCAGTTATCATCAGCGTCTCGATGCGCGGCTGACCTTGCCGGACGGCCAGCCCGTAGCTTTGAACCTGCGTTCGCGCATCCAGGCCAGCAAATGGCAGGAAGGCGAGGCCGATGTTTATCTGAGCCTGCCGCAGAGCGAATGGGCGCAATGGCTGCCGAAAACCCTGACCCGCGAGTGGAACGTCTCCATGCTGAAAGCGGGCGGCGAATTCTGGTTGAGTTGGGGCAAGGGTACGGTTCAGAGCGCTGTGGCGCGGCTCAATGCTCCGCAGGTCAAGGCGGGCTATGCCGAACGCAAGGCTTCGACGATCAACAATCTGGCCCTCAATGCCTGGTTCAAACGCAACGAAACAGGTTTCGACGTAACCTTGGGTTCCCTTGCCATGGACCTGGGCGCCAAGCGCTGGGAAAGCCGGGTTCAACTCAACCAGCAGGCCGCCACGGCCGACAACGGAGAACTCTGGCATGTTCAGGCCGATCGTCTGGACCTGACGCCGGTCACGCCGTTGATTGATTCACTGGCACCGCTGCCGGACAAGCTGATGGTCGTCATCGACAGCCTCAAGGTCACCGGTGGTCTGCGCAACGTGTTGCTTGATTTCCGCCCGCAGGCCACCGGCGACAAACGCCTGAGTTTCGCCGCCAATCTGGACAAGGTCGGTTTCAATGCGTATCACGGCGCACCGGCTGCCGGGAATGTCAGCGGTGCGATCAGCGGCGATCTCGGTCAGGGCGAACTGCGTCTGGCCAGCGAAGATTTCATGCTGCATCTGGACCCGATCTTCGCCAAACCCTGGACCTATCCGAAAGCCAATGCGCGTTTGACCTGGCGTCTGGATGATCAGGGTTTCACATTGATTGCGCCTTACATCAAGGTCCTCGGCGACGAAGGCAAGATCGCTGCCGACTTCCTGATTCGCCTGCATTTCGATCATAACCAGGAAGACTACATGGACCTGCGGGTCGGCATGGTCGATGGCGACGGGAGCTATACCAGCAAATACCTGCCGGCGGTCCTCAGCCCTGCGCTGGACGAATGGCTGCGCACGGCGATTCTGGCTGGCAAGGTCGACCAGGGTTTCTTCCAGTATCAAGGCTCTTTGAACAAGGGCGCGCCAGACACCGCGCGGGTGATCAGTCTGTTCTTCAAAGTGCGTGACGCGACCCTGGCGTTCCAGCCGGGCTGGCCGCAACTCACCGGCGTCAACGGCAAGGTCTACGTCGAAAACAGCGGCGTGCGCATCAAGGCCAGCAAAGGCCAGTTGCTCAATACCCAAGTCAGCAACGTGTTGGTGAATATCCCGCATGTGCCGGCAGGGCAGGACAGTCATTTGCTGGTGGACGGTGACTTTGCCGGTGGTCTGGCCGATGGCGTGAAGATTCTCCAGGAAGCGCCCATCGGTACCGCCAGCACCTTTGCCGGCTGGCAAGGCGAGGGTCCGCTGCAAGGCAAACTGAAGCTGGATATTCCGCTGGTCAAAGGCCAGGAACCGAAGATCGCGGTGGATTTCAGTACCGACGGGGCGCGGCTGAAACTTAGCGATCCGGTGCTGGAGCTGACTCGGCTCAAGGGTGATTTCCGTTTTGATAACGCCAAGGGCCTGAGCGGCAAGGGCGTGCGGGCGCAAGCCTTTGATCGTCCGGTGACGGCGGAAATCGCTGCCGAGGGCAAGCCTGGCGCAAACATCACCCAAGTGGTCGCCAATGGCCAGATCACGGTGCCCAAACTTACCGAATGGCTGGGCGTGACCCAGGCGCTGCCGGTGTCGGGCGATCTGCCGTATCAGCTGCAATTGACGCTGAGCAATGACAGCCAGTTGAAGATCAATTCCAGCCTCAAAGGCGTGGTCATCGATTTGCCGGCACCGTTCGGCAAAGCCGCCGATGAAAGCCGTGACAGCGAATTCCGCATGACCTTGCAAGGCGCCGAGCGCCGTTATGGCTTCGCTTACGCGAACCTCGCCAATCTGGCGTTTGCCTCTCCCGTGGGCAAACTGGCGGACGGGCGTGGCGAATTGTTCCTCGGCAACGGCGGCGCCATCGTTCCTGACGCCAAGGGGCTGCGCGTGCGCGGTTCGCTGTCGGAACTGGATGTGGCGCCATGGCAAGCCGTGGTCGAACGTTACGCTGGCAATGATCCGGGCGGCAGCGCCAAACAGCTGGTCAACAATGTGGACCTGCAAATCGGCAAGCTCACCGCCATGGGCACCACCCTCGATCAAGCCAGTGTCCAGCTCAAGCGCAGCGACACGGCCTGGGGGTTGTCGCTGGACAGCCAGCTGATCAAGGGCAGCGCGAGCATTCCCGATGCGAAAACCGCGCCCATTGGCATTGACCTGCTTTACGTGCGTCTGCCCGCTGCTGATCCGAATGCCGCAGTCATCGAAAACGCGCCAGACCCGCTGGCCGATGTCGACCCGACCAAAATTCCGGCGATGAATATCAAGATCACCCAGGTGTTTCAGGGTGAGCAGCTAGTTGGCGCGTGGTCGCTGAAGACCCGGCCGACCGCAACCGGCATTCGCTTTCTGGATATGGACATGGGTCTCAAAGGCATGCTGTTGCAAGGTGAAGGCGTCTGGGAAGGCGCGCCGGGCTCTAGCGGCAGTTGGTACAAGGGCCGTCTGGATGGCAAGAATCTCGCCGATGTCCTCAAAGGCTGGGGATTTGCGCCGACGGTCACCAGTGAAGATTTCGAATTGAACGTCGATGGCCGCTGGCCCGGCTCTCCGGCCTGGGTCGCTCTCAAGCGCTTCTCCGGCAGCCTGGACGCAACCTTGCGCAGCGGCCAGTTCGTCGAAGTGGAAGGTGGAGCCGCAGCGCTGCGGGTATTCGGTCTGCTTAACTTCAACTCCATTGGTCGCCGTCTGCGCCTGGATTTCTCGGACTTGCTCGGCAAAGGCCTGAGCTATGACCGGGTGAAAGGGTTGCTGGTGTCCAGTGATGGCGTCTACGTGACCCGCAAGCCGATTACCCTGACCGGACCGTCGAGCAATCTGGAGCTGGACGGCACGTTGGACATGGTCAAGGACCGGGTCGACGCCAAGCTGTTGGTGACCTTGCCGGTGACCAACAATCTGCCGATTGCGGCGCTGATCGTCGGCGCTCCGGCCATTGGCGGCGCGCTATTCCTGGTCGACAAGCTGCTGGGTGATCGGGTCGCGCGGTTTGCCAGCGTGCAGTACAAGGTCGAAGGCCCGTGGAAAGAACCGAAGATCACCTTCGACAAGCCTTTTGAGAAACCTCAATAACACGCCATGGAGTACAGTGGTGGCCTGTCATCAGCGGAGTGCGCCATGTCTTTTGCCGTGATTCAAATGGTCAGCCAGAGCGATGTCCTGGGCAATCTGGACCAGGCGCGCCGTTTGCTGGAGCAGGCCGCAGCCTCGGGCGCACGCCTGGCGGTATTGCCGGAAAACTTCGCTGCCATGGGCCGTCGCGACGTCGCCGATATCGGTCGCGCCGAGGCTCAAGGGCAAGGTCCGATCCTTCCGTGGTTGAAACTGGCCGCTCGCGACCTCAAGTTATGGATAGTTGCCGGCACTTTGCCGCTGCCGCCAGGTGATCAGCCGAACGGCAAAGTCACCGCCTGCTCTTTGTTGATCGATGAACACGGTGAACAGGTCGCGCGTTACGACAAGCTGCACCTGTTCGATGTAGACGTGGCGGACAACCGGGGCCGCTATCGGGAGTCCGATGACTACGCTCATGGCAACAATGTGGTGGTTGCCGACACACCGGTAGGTCGGCTGGGTTTGAGCGTGTGTTACGACCTGCGCTTCCCGGAGCTGTACAGCGCCTTGCGTGAAGCGGGCGCCGAATTGATTACTGCACCGTCGGCCTTCACCGCCGTTACCGGTGCGGCGCATTGGGACATTCTGATCCGGGCGCGGGCTATTGAGACCCAGTGTTACCTGCTGGCGGCCGCGCAAGGCGGGGTCCATCCAGGGCCTCGGGAAACTTATGGGCACGCCGCGATCGTCGACCCCTGGGGTCGAGTGCTGGCCGAGCAGGCGCAGGGTGAAGCCGTGCTGCTGGGCGAACGCGACATTGATGAACAGGCGTCCATACGGGCGCGGATGCCGGTGTCCAGTCACCGGCGCTTTTTTTCGCAGGACGCATTGCGGCCTGTGCAGACCTCGGAGTGAATATGAGCGACTTGTCCTCAGTCAGCGAACACCTTCTGGCCCCCGGCGGCGTGACCCTCGACAGCCTGCAATCGGTGCTGGGCGAGCTGGCCGGCCCGGGTATCGACGCGGCTGACCTGTATTTCCAGGGCCAGATTTCCGAGTCCTGGTCGCTGGAAGACGGCATCGTCAAGGAAGGCAGTTTCAATCTCGATCAAGGCGTTGGTGTGCGGGCGCAATCGGGTGAGAAAACCGGCTTCGCCTACAGCAACGCGATTACCCATGAAGCCTTGAGCACGGCGGCGCGCGCGGCGCGTTCGATTTCCCGTGCCGGCCAGAACGGCACCGTTCAGGCGTTCACGACCCAGGACGTTGCCCAGTTGTACGCGCCGGACAACCCGCTGGAAGTCATGACTCGCGCGGAGAAGGTCGAACTGCTCAAGCGTGTCGATATCGCCACTCGTGCCCTGGATACGCGTATCCAGCAGGTGACCGTGAGCATGGCCGGGGTTTGGGAGCGCATTCTTGTAGCCTCCACCGATGGCAGTCTGGCCGCCGATGTACGCCCGCTGGTGCGCTTCAACGTCAGCGTGATCGTCGAGCAGAACGGCCGTCGCGAGCGCGGCGGGCATGGCGGCGGAGGGCGTACTGATTACCGTTATTTCCTCAGCGACGACCGCGCCATGGGTTACGCCCGTGAAGCGTTGCGTCAGGCGCTGGTCAACCTGGAAGCCATTCCGGCACCGGCCGGTACTTTGCCAGTGGTGCTGGGCTCCGGTTGGTCGGGCGTGTTGCTCCACGAAGCCGTGGGCCATGGTCTGGAAGGCGATTTCAACCGCAAGGGCAGCTCCGCGTACAGCGGGCGCATGGGTGAAATGGTCGCGTCCAAGCTGTGCACCATCGTTGATGACGGCACGCTGGCCGGTCGTCGTGGTTCGCTGAGCGTCGATGACGAAGGTACGCCGACCGAATGCACCACGCTGATCGAAAACGGCGTCCTCAAGGGTTACATGCAAGACAAACTCAACGCACGGCTGATGGGCGTGGCGCGGACCGGTAACGGTCGCCGCGAATCCTATGCGCACTTGCCGATGCCGCGCATGACCAACACGTACATGCTGGCCGGGCAGAGCGATCCGCAGGAAATCATTGCCTCGGTGAAGCGCGGGATCTATTGCGCCAACCTCGGCGGCGGCCAGGTCGACATCACCAGCGGCAAGTTCGTCTTTTCCACCAGCGAAGCGTATTTGATCGAAGACGGCAAAATCACCGCACCGGTCAAAGGCGCGACGTTGATTGGCAACGGCCCGGAGGCGATGAGCAAGGTGTCGATGGTGGGCAATGACTTGTCGCTGGACAGCGGCGTCGGCACCTGCGGCAAAGATGGCCAGTCGGTTCCGGTAGGCGTGGGTCAGCCGACCCTGAAGATCGATGCGATCACGGTAGGCGGCACGGGCGGTTAAGGGTGAAGCCGGGGCGGACCGTCAAACAGTCCGCCCCGCGACTTGAAGCTAGCGCAAGCCGCGCAGCTTCTCATCCAGTTCACGAATGTATTTGAAGATTTTACGGCTGGAGGCCGGCGGCTTGTTTTGCGCAAGCTCGTGTTGAGCCTGGCGAATCAAGGAACGCAGTTGTTGGCGATCCGCTTCCGGGTATTCGCCGACGAACTTCTCCAGAACGGCGTCATCGCCCGCGATCAAGCGATCACGCCAGCGTTCCAGACCATGAAAACGTTCGTTGTATTGGCGAGTGGAGGCATCGAGTTGATCAAGCAACACCAGAATGGCGTCCTGATCCTGATCGCGCATCAGCTTGCCGATGAACATGATGTGCCGTTTTCGCGCAATGTTGGCCGTGTGCTTGGGCGCATCGGCCAGGGCCTTGCGCAAGGCGTCGGTCAACGGCAGCTTGGCCAGCAAGTCAGGCTTGAGCGTCGTCAGGCGTTCGCCAAGATCAACCAGAGCATGCAGCTCGCGTTTGACCTGAGTTTTGCTTTTCTCCCCGTCGAGGGAGTCGTCGTAAGAATCAACCATGGGGGCAGTCCGCAAATAAACGCCGCCATGATAACCAGTCGGGGGCCGCTTGTCCGGCCCGGTCGGTACTCGGCCTGTGCCGAAAGCAGAATTTGATGGAGAAAGTCATGAGTGCATCACAAAGCGTTGGCCCACAGGCCTTGCCCGCACTGCAGGAACAAGTGGAACAAATCATCGCCGAAGCCAAGCGTCAGGGCGCCAGCGCCTGCGAAGTTGCGGTATCGCTGGAGCAGGGCCTGTCGACCTCGGTTCGCCAGCGGGAAGTGGAAACGGTCGAGTTCAATCGCGACCAGGGTTTCGGCATTACCTTGTACGTCGGCCAGCGCAAAGGCTCGGCCAGCACCTCGGCCAGCGGCGCGGACGCCATTCGCGAAACCGTCGCGGCGGCGCTGGCGATTGCCAAGCACACCTCCGAAGACGAAAGCTCGGGCCTGGCCGATGCCGCGCTGATGGCCAAGGAGCAGATGGATTTCGATCTGTATCACGCTTGGGACATCACCCCGGAGCAGGCCATTGAGAAAGCCTTGCTGTGTGAAGCCGCCGCGTTCGATGCCGACAGCCGGATCAAAAATGCCGACGGCACCACGCTCAGCACGCATCAGGGTTGCCGTGTCTATGGCAACAGCCATGGTTTTATCGGTGGTTATGCGTCGACCCGGCACAGCCTGAGCTGCGTAATGATTGCTGAAGGCGAAGGTCAGATGCAGCGCGATTACTGGTACGACGTCAGCCGTCAGGGCGAATTGCTCGCCGACGCGCAAAGCATCGGTCGCAAGGCCGCAGAGCGCGCAGCAAGCCGTCTCGGCGCACGGCCGGTGCCGACCTGTGAAGTACCGGTGCTGTTTTCCGCAGAGTTGGCCGGTGGTCTGTTCGGCAGTTTTCTTGCGGCAATTTCCGGTGGCAACCTGTACCGCAAGTCGTCTTTCCTCGAAGGCGCCATGGGCCAGCGGCTGTTCCCGGAATGGATGACCATCGACGAGCGTCCGCACTTGATGCGCGCCATGGGCAGTTCAGCCTTTGACGGTGACGGTCTGGCGACTTACGCCAAACCTTTCGTCGAGGGCGGCGAGCTGGTTTCCTACATCCTCAGCACCTATTCGGGCCGTAAGCTGAACCTGCCAAGCACCGCCAACGCTGGCGGCGTGCATAACCTGTTCGTCACCCACGGCAGCGAAGATCAGGCAGCGCTGGTGCGTCGCATGGGGCGCGGCCTGTTGGTCACTGAGCTGATGGGCAGCGGCTTGAACATGGTCACCGGCGACTATTCCCGTGGCGCAGCGGGTTTCTGGGTCGAGAACGGCGAAATCCAGTTCCCGGTCCAGGAAGTCACGATTGCGGGCAACATGCGCGACATGTTCAAACAGATCGTCGCGGTCGGTAACGACCTGGAGCTGCGCAGCAACATCCGCACCGGTTCAGTATTGATCGAAAAAATGACGGTTGCGGGTAGCTGATCCACCTCTCTTGAACGGCTGCAGGAGCGAACTTGTTCGCGAGGCAATATTCGTCTCGCCAACAAGTTGGCTCTCATCAAACAACACCTAACCCTCTGAATTGAAATGCTATTCGTTGGAGCGAGCGGGCGGCGTTCCGACTTGCCCGCGAAGAACGATAACGCGATAGGTCTGGCCTACCAAGGCGCCTGATTCGCGGGCAAGCCTCGCTCCAACAGATCTATATCCACTTCCCCTTAGGGTTGTTTTGATTCTCAATATCATTTAATAATGAATATCATTACGTAAATGAGACGAGTTTCATGCGTCCTGCCTTGCACACGTTGCCGCCGCACCTGGAAAACTGGCGCGCCTTGAGCCTCAGGGTTCGTTGCGCCCTCGATCCTGACGAGCCGCGATTGATCGACCATTACTTGGCCGAAGGCCGCTATCTGGCGCGTTTCACGGCCACGCCTCGCGCAATGATCGCTGAAACCTCCTTGCGCACCTTATTGGATACCGCCCGCGACACGGTTCTGCCCTGGCGTTGGCGCTGCTTGTGCGTCGATCAGGCCTGGCGTCCGTTGCGCGACCTGCAGGCGCTCGCCAAGTCTTGCGCAGAGCAGCAACGCTTCCACGCGCTGGCCCAGCAACTGGCGACCTGCGTACTGCAACCCTCGATTTCTCTTACTGAACTGGTGCAAGGATATTCCGATGAGTAATACCCGTATCGAACGCGACAGCATGGGCGAGTTGCAGGTGCCGGCCGAGGCTCTGTATGGCGCGCAGACTCAGCGTGCGGTGAATAACTTTCCTATCAGCAATCTGCGCATGCCCGCTCAGTTCGTCCGGGCATTGCTGCTCGCCAAAGCCGCCGCAGCCCACGCCAACCTTGAGCTGGAGCAGATTTCCGAAGCGCAGAGCTCGGCCATCGTCACCGCCTGCCAGGATCTGCTGGCGTCGGATTACATGGCGCACTTCCCGGTGGATGTGTTCCAGACCGGGTCCGGCACCAGCACCAACATGAATGCCAATGAAGTCATCGCGACCCTGGCGAGCCGTGTTCTGGGTGAAGCGGTGAATCCGAACGATCACGTGAACTGCGGGCAAAGCAGCAACGACATCATCCCCACCACGATTCATGTCAGCGCCGCGCTGGCGCTGCACGAGCAACTGCTGCCAGCGCTGAGCCATCTGGTCGAAGTGATCGAGCGCAAGGCGGTCGAGGTTCATCCATTCATCAAGACCGGCCGCACGCACCTGATGGACGCCATGCCGGTGCGCATGAGTCAGGTGTTGAACGGCTGGGCGCAGCAAATCCGCGCCAACATCGAACACCTGCAAGGTTTGCTACCAAGCCTGCAAGCCCTCGCGCAGGGCGGCACGGCGGTGGGCACCGGGATCAACGCGCACCCTGAGTTCGCCAAGCGCTTCAGCACGCACTTGAGCCGTCTGAGCAATGTTGAGTTTGTGCCGGGCAAGGATTTGTTCGCGCTGATCGGCTCGCAAGACACCGCCGTCGCGGTATCCGGCCAGCTCAAAGGCACGGCGGTGTCGCTGATGAAAATTGCCAATGACCTGCGCTGGATGAATTCCGGGCCTCTGGCAGGTTTGGGTGAAATCGAGCTGGAGGCCTTGCAGCCGGGTTCGTCGATTATGCCTGGCAAGGTCAATCCGGTGATCCCGGAAGCCACCGCCATGGTTGCCGCACAAGTCATCGGCAACGACGCAGCCATCACTGTTGCTGGCCAGTCGGGCAATTTCGAACTGAACGTGATGTTGCCGATCATCGCCCAGAACCTGCTGAGCAGCATTGAGTTGCTGGCCAACTCCAGTCGTCTGCTGGCCGACAAAGCCATCGCCACCTTCAAGGTCAACGAAGCCAAGCTCAAGGAAGCGCTGTCGCGCAATCCGATCCTGGTGACTGCCTTGAATCCGATCATCGGCTACCAAAAGGCCGCCGAGATCGCCAAGACCGCCTACAAGCAAGGGCGGCCGATCATTGATGTCGCCCTTGAACACACCGACTTGCAGCGTAGCCAGATAGAAACGCTGCTCGATCCGGAAAAACTGACCGCTGGCGGGATCTGACGCTTGCCAGCCACTGCTTGAGGAGTCGCGCCATGGAGCACTGGAAACGCACTATCGAACATGCCAATCGCTGTTTCAATCTCGGTGAACTGGTTGACGCCCGTGAGTTGTATCTACAGGCGCTGGCGCTGGCTCAAGTGTTGTTCGACCGCTGGCCGAACCCTGACGAAGCCGTGGCGGCGTGCGTCATTTCCCATCACAACCTGGCCGACCTGCATCTGAGCCTGAAGCAGCCGGAGGAGAGCGCGGAATACCTCTGTGCGATCCACCAGCGGTTGCTGCACGTCATGCAGGACGCGCATTTCACGCCAGCGCTGCGCAAAGCGGCGCTGCGCCACAGCAGCAAAACCTACGCCGAACTGCTGAATTTCATCAGTGAACACGGCGAATACCCTCGGACCCATCGGCTGCTGAGCAGCGGCGGCGAGCACGCGCGGGTGTCATTGCAGCGCAACGCCGCCACCACTTTCGGCCATTCCCACGGAGTACATTGATATGCCGTTTACCTTGCCTGCCTTGCCTTACGCCTACGACGCCCTGGAGCCGCACATCGATGCGCAGACCATGGAAATCCACTACACCAAGCATCACCAGACCTACATCAACAACCTCAACGCTGCCGTTGAAGGCACCGAATGGGCTGAATGGCCGATCGACAAGCTGGTGGCAGCGGTGCAGCAGTTGCCGGAAAAGCTGCGTCCGGCAGTGATCAATCAGGGCGGCGGACACGCCAACCATTCGCTGTTTTGGGCGGTCATGACGCCAAAAGGCGGTGGTTTGCCTGAAGGCGAAGTCGCCAAGGCCATTGATGAGCAACTGGGCGGTTTCGAGCAGTTCAAGGATGCGTTTACCAAAGCCGCGTTGACCCGCTTCGGCAGCGGCTGGGCCTGGCTGAGTGTTACCCCTGAAAACAGGCTGGTGGTCGAGAGCAGCGGCAATCAGGACAGCCCGCTAATGAACGGCAATACGCCAATCCTGGGCCTGGATGTGTGGGAGCACGCTTACTACCTGCGCTATCAGAACCGTCGTCCGGAATACATCAACGCGTTTTATAACGTCATCAACTGGGCAGAAGTCTCCCGTCGTTACCAGGCTGCTGTGGCCTGATTATCCACCACCGATCCAAGGCAGTTTATGCGCACGGAAATAGTCACGATCAGCAGCGGGCGCTTGTTTCGCCTGGCATTGGGTTCGATTCTGCTGCTGGCCGGCACGGCGCTGTTGGTCTCGCAAGGCCTGAGCTGGCTGAACCTTGAGCCACGTTTGATGCGAGCCCTTGAAGGCGGCGCAATATGCGCCTTGGGCACTGCGTTGGGCGCAGTGCCGGTGCTGGTTATTCGTAACATGCCAGTGGCGGTTTCCGACGGTCTGTTGGGTTTCGGTGCCGGAGTGATGCTCGCCGCGACAGCGTTTTCGCTGATCGTGCCGGGCCTGAGCGCCGCCGAAAGCCTTGGATATTCCCCTTGGGGTGCGGGCGGGATGGTCAGCCTGGGGATTTTTCTCGGGGCTATTGGCCTGTTCGTAGTCGATCACAGCGTGTCGAAAGGCTCGCCGTTCAGTGGCTCGGAGCTGCCGGCCATTGCGCCACGCATCTGGCTATTCGTCATCGCGATCATCGCCCACAACATTCCTGAAGGCATGGCCATTGGTGTCTCAGCGGGTGGCGGTCTGCCCGATGCCGACAGCCTGGCCATGGGTATCGCCATTCAGGACGTGCCAGAAGGGCTGGTTATCGCCTTGGTACTGGCAGGCGCCGGGATGTCGCGCTTCAAGGCGTTCCTCATCGGTGCCGCATCCGGTCTGGTAGAACCAGTGTTCGCCTTGCTGTGTGCCTGGTTGGTAGCCATCGCCGAGTTGTTGCTTCCGCTGGGCCTGGCCTTTGCGGCGGGTGCGATGCTGCTGGTAGTGACGCAGGAAATCATCCCGGAATCCCGCCGCAACGGGCACGACAAGATCGCCAGCCTTGGGCTGATTTCCGGCTTTTGCCTGATGATGGTGATGGATACCGCGTTGGTCTGAACACGCCGTCGATGAATGCTTGCGGGGATTCGTCCCCCGGCATTGGGAAAAACCCCTTATAATCCATGGTTTTTATCCTTCGACGCGAGAATGACCGTGAGCTTACCTGCCTGCCCGAAATGCAATTCCGAATACACCTACGAAGACGGCGCCATGCTGATCTGCCCGGAATGCGCACACGAATGGTCCGCCGAAGGAACTGCCGAAGCCGCCGACGACGTTAAGGTCATCAAGGATTCAGTGGGTAACACGTTGCAAGACGGCGATACCGTTACTGTGATCAAAGACCTGAAAGTCAAAGGCTCCTCGCTGGTGGTCAAGGTCGGCACCAAGGTCAAGAACATCCGCCTGGTCGACGGCGATCACGACATCGACTGCAAAATCGACGGCATCGGCGCGATGAAGCTAAAGTCGGAGTTTGTGAAGAAGGGCTGATTCAACTCAAGTCTGACGAATGCTGCCTCTGGAATCCGAAACCTGAACAAGGTTTCGGATTTTTTTTTGGCACGAAAAAAGAGGCAACAAATCCAGAATTTTCCTTCAGGATTAACAGATTTATTCTGTTGGTTTTTATGTTCGGTGAGTTTCATAGTTCGTCATCCAATCACCTTGCACCGCGCAGGAAAAAAAGGATGTACTGAACAATGGCGAAGAAATTTTCCGAGCTGCAGATGCGTATGTCGCGTCAAGGACTGGAGCTTGCTGACAAGCTTTACGAGCATCATTTGCAGCAGATTCCGCTACACAAGCTGAGTGAAGTCACGGCATTGAGCGTTAGGAAATCCAGATCGTTGCTACCTTCCCGGACGGGCAGATAAAGATCGAAAATTTTGCGAGCTGAGCTGAGCTGAGCTGAGTGCGACAAGGCGCTAATCACTCACCCTCATCAAACTTGTTGTCAATCAGCTCGACCAGGCCATCCAGCGCAGCGTCTTCCTGTTCGCCTTCGGTCGACAGGTAGATTTCCATGCCTTTGCCGGCGGCCAGCATCATGACGGCCATGATGCTTTTGCCATCGACCATGCTTTCAGGCGAGCGGCCTACTCTGATCTGGCAAGGGAATCTTCCGGCCACGCCGACGAATTTGGCGGCTGCGCGGGCGTGGAGGCCGAGCTTGTTGATGATTGTTATTTGACGAGCGGGCATCGCAGTGAAAGTCCTTTCAGCTTAGGTCGCGGTGACGGACCTGAACGTTCTTGAGGGATTGATGCAGGACCTGGCCGAGGCGCTCGGTCAGGTAAACAGAGCGGTGGTGCCCGCCGGTGCAGCCAATGGCGATGGTGACATAGGAGCGATTGCTGGCAGCGAAGCGGGGTAGCCATTTGTTGAGGTAGGTGAAAATGTCCTGGAACATTTCCTCGACGTCGGGCTGCGCAGCAAGGTAGTCGATAACCGGCTGGTCGAGGCCTGATTGTTCGCGCAGTTCCGGCTTCCAGTAAGGATTGGGCAGGCAGCGGACATCGAAAACCAGATCGGCATCCACCGGCATACCGCGCTTGAAGCCAAACGACTCGATCAGGAACGCAGTGCCCGGTTCCGGCTTGTTCAGTAGGCGCAGTTTCAGCGTGTCACGCAACTGATAGAGATTAAGGTGCGTGGTGTTGATCTTCAGGTCGGCGAGATCGATGATCGGGCCCAATAACGTGGTTTCGTCCCGAATCGCCTCGGCGAGCGAGCGATTTGCGGTGCTCAGCGGATGGCGGCGACGGGTTTCAGAGAAACGCTTGAACAGGGTTGCTTCGTCAGCATCCAGATAAAGCACATCGCACTGAATGTTGCGCGAGCGTACTTCTTCAAGCATTTGCGGGAAGCGGGTCAGGTGGCTTGGCAGATTGCGCGCGTCGATGGAGACAGCGAGCAGCGGCTCGGCCAGTTCCGTATTGATCAGCGCGCGTTCAGCAAGCTCAGGCAGCAGCCCGGCTGGGAGGTTGTCAACGCAGTAGAAGCCGTTGTCCTCCAATACATCCAGGGCCGTACTCTTGCCGGAGCCTGAACGGCCACTGACGATAATCATGCGCATGGTTAATGCCCGTTCTGCTCGTCCAGTACCACCTGATAAAGCGCTTCATTGCTTTCAGCGCTGCGCAGACGGTCACGCACTTCTTTGCGATCAAGCATGCTGGCGATTTGGCGCAATAGCTCCAGGTGTGCATCGGTGGCCGCTTCCGGAACCAGCAAGACAAACAGCAGGTCCACAGGCGCACCATCAATGGCATCGAAATCAACAGGTGCGTCCAGGTGCAACAACGCACTGATGGGAGAGTGACAACCCTTCAGGCGACAATGCGGGATGGCGATGCCATTGCCAAAGCCGGTAGAACCGAGCTTTTCGCGGGCAACAAGGCTTTCGAACACGGTTTGCGAATCCAGATCTGGCACTTCTCGGCCGATCAGATTGGCAATCTGTTCAAGTACGCGTTTCTTACTGCCGCCCGGCACGTTCACGAGTGAGCGGCCGGGAGTCAGGATGTTTTCGAGTCGGATCATGGGTTGGGGGTGTTAGCGAGCTGTCGCACCTTTAAGGATGTTCTGCTGCTTTTCCTTATGCTTTAGCAATTGTCGGTCCAGCTTGTCAGTGAGCAAATCGATCGCCGCATACATGTCGTCATGTTCTGCGTTTGCTACGACCTCCCCACCGTGGATATGCAGCGTGGCTTCGATCTTCTGTTTCAGTTTCTCGACCGCCATCGTGACCTGCACATTGGTAATCTTGTCAAAATGCCCCTCGAGCTTCTTGAGTTTTAGCTCGATGTATTCGCGTAGGGGTTTGGTAACCTCAAGCTGGTGTCCACTGATGTTGACTTGCATACAGCTTCTCCTTCGTTGCCAGTGCATAAAGAGGCAGGCTGAAATACCTGCCACTGGAACGCTGTGGCTTCAGGCGGGGCTGCATAAAAACGAGTGCGGGCTTCGCTCGCTGCGTTTTACACGGCCTCGATCGTCACATCAGTCGCTTGCGCTCGCTCGATGGCGCGATCCCAAGTGATTCGCGGTATTTAGCCACTGTGCGACGAGCTACCTGAATGCCTTGTGCCTCCAGTAAACCAGCGATCTTGCTGTCACTCAACGGCTTTTTCTGATTTTCAGCGGCAACCAGTTTTTTGATGATCGCGCGAATCGCTGTGGACGAACACTCACCGCCCTCGGACGTGCTTACGTGGCTCGAAAAGAAATATTTCAGTTCGTAGATACCACGTGGCGTATGCATGAATTTTTGCGTGGTCACACGGGAAATTGTCGATTCATGCATGCCGACCGCTTCTGCGATGTCATGCAGGACCAGCGGCTTCATCGCTTCGTCGCCGTATTCCAGGAAGCCGCGCTGATGCTCGACGATCTGCGTGGCGACCTTCATGAGCGTTTCGTTGCGGCTCTGCAGGCTCTTGATGAACCAGCGGGCTTCCTGCAACTGATTACGCATGAAGGTGTTGTCGGCACTGGTATCGGCGCGGCGTACGAACCCGGCGTATTGCGGGTTGACGCGCAGGCGAGGCACCGACTCTTGATTGAGCTCGACCAGCCAGCGTTCGTTATCCTTGCGCACAATAACGTCGGGGACGACATATTCGGCTTCGGCGGATTCGATTTGCGAGCCCGGCCGTGGGTTGAGGCTCTGCACCAGTTCGATGACCTGGCGCAGCTCGTCTTCCTTGAGCTTCATGCGGCGCATCAGCTGGCCGTAATCGCGGCTTCCCAGCAGGTCGATGAAGTCGCTGACCAGACGCTGGGCCTCGGCGAGCCAGCGGGTCTTGGCGGGCAACTGACGCAATTGCAGCATCAGGCATTCGCTGAGATTGCGCGCGCCGATACCGGCGGGCTCGAATTGCTGAATGCGGTGCAGAACGGCTTCAATCTCGTCGAGCTCGATGTCGAGTTCGGGATCAAAGGCGTCGAGAATTTCTTCGAGTGTTTCGTCCAGATAACCCTGATTGTTGATGCAGTCGATCAGCGTCACGGCAATCAAGCGGTCAGTGTCGGACATCGGCGCCAGATTCAGCTGCCAGAGCAAATGGCTCTGCAGGCTTTCACCGACGGATGTGCGGGTGGTGAAATCCCATTCGTCGTCCTCATTGCTGGGCAGGCTGCTGGCGCTGGTCTGATAGACGTCTTCCCAGGCGGTGTCGACCGGCAGTTCGTTGGGAATGCGCTCATTCCATTCGCCTTCTTCCAGGTTGTCTACCGTCGGGGCGGATTCCTGATAAGTCGGCTCCTGAACATCGGGATTGGGCTTTTGCTCGATATTGTCAGCCAGTGGATCGGCGTTGTCGAAATCGTCGCCTTCTTCCTGGCGTTCCAG
Source organism: Pseudomonas syringae (assembly GCF_001698815.1). Taxonomy (GTDB): domain Bacteria; phylum Pseudomonadota; class Gammaproteobacteria; order Pseudomonadales; family Pseudomonadaceae; genus Aquipseudomonas; species Aquipseudomonas syringae_A. The sequence continues at coordinate 29,724 of NZ_LGSI01000033.1, forward strand.
CATAGGATTGGATTCCAGCGCCTCTTGAATCTCCTGTTGGAGATCCAGAGTCGAAAGCTGGAGTAAGCGGATGGCCTGTTGCAGCTGCGGCGTCATCGTCAGCTGCTGGCCCATTCTCAGGACTAGCGATGGTTTCATGGCTGGGGCTAACACCTTATTCGCCGGCGCACATGCGCCATCCACTATCAGGGCGCCGGGGCGCCTACATAAGCAAATTATATGCCTGAAACCGAAGTGTTTGCCTAGAGTGTGATGGCAATTAATGCTGCATCATTGAAAACACTCGGGCATTGCTCGCTTGGGGAAGCGAGACACCGCAGCAATTACAGGCGGAACTCGTGACCGAGGTAAACCTCTTTCACCAGCTGGTTAGCCAGAATGGTTTCCGAATCGCCTTCGGCGATCAGTTGCCCATCGTTGACGATGTAAGCGGTTTCGCAGATATCCAGGGTTTCGCGAACGTTGTGATCGGTAATCAGAACGCCGATACCCTTGGCTTTCAGGTGATGAATGATCTGCTTGATATCACCTACCGAAATCGGGTCCACGCCGGCGAAGGGTTCGTCGAGCAGGATGAATTTTGGCGAAGTGGCCAGGGCGCGGGCGATTTCCACCCGGCGACGTTCACCACCGGACAGGCTCATGCCCAGGTTGTCGCGGATATGGCTGATGTGGAATTCCTGCAGCAGGTTTTCCAGTTCCTTGCGACGCGCCGGGCCGTCCAGCTCCTTGCGGGTCTCAAGGATTGCCATGATGTTGTCGGCTACCGAAAGCTTGCGAAAGATCGATGCTTCCTGGGGAAGGTAACCGATACCTGCGCGCGCGCGGCCGTGCATGGGCTGATGGCTGACGTCCAGGTCATCGATCAGGACGCGGCCCTGATCCGCCTGCACCAAGCCGACGATCATGTAGAAGCAGGTGGTCTTGCCGGCGCCGTTAGGCCCGAGCAAGCCAACGATCTGGCCGCTCTCGATCGACAGGCTCACATCGCGTACGACCTGACGGCCCTTGTAGCTTTTAGCCAAATGCTGGGCTTTCAGCGTCGCCATTTACTGGGCCTTCTGCTGGTCGGGTTTCTTTTTCGGCTGGATAACCATGTCGATACGCGGACGAGGTGCGGTGACCTTGTTGCCATTGGCACGGCCAGCGCTGACGATCTGCTTCACGGTGTCGTAGACAATTTTCTCGCCTTCGGACGTGTTGCCGTCATTGATGACCTTGGCCTTGTCGATCAATACGATGCGATCCTGCGCCGCATAGTATTGAATGGTGATGGCGTAGGCCTGAACGATTGGCTTGTCCACCGAGGGCTTCTGCTCGTAATAAGCCAGGTTGCCAACGGAGGTGAACACGTCGACTTCGCCCTGAGCGTTACGGGTAATGGTCACGGTGTTGCCGGTGATCTTCATCGAGCCTTGCGTGATGATGACGTTGCCCTTGTAGGTGGCCACGCCTTTTTTGTCATCAAGCTGCGCATCGTCAGACTGAATATGGATCGGTTGATCGCGGTCGGTTGGCAGGGACCAGGCGCTCGCGCTTCCCAGTGCTGCGCCCAGGCCGAGCAAGAAAGGAAGGGTTTTAACGAGCCTCATACTGTCCTCTTACGTTGGACAGCAGGTCCATCCTGCCGTCGTTCAAATACGCTTTCATTCCCTTGGCCGTGGTCACACCGCCCGCGCCGTCGATTCTAACGGCTTGCTCGGTCTGCGCATATTGCTTCTGTGGGAATACGGTCATTCGACTACTGGTGATAATGGTCGTACGGTTTTTATCATCGGTTCGTGCTACGCGAACCGAATCGATCAATTCGACCTGAGTGCCGCCAGGGGAAACTTCACCTTGCTTGCTCTGGATGTGCCACGGATAAAGCGTGCCGCGGTACATTTGCAGGTCCGGCGTGGTCAGTAGCGTGACGTCGGTGGCCTTCAGGTGCTCGACCTTGTCTGCCGTCATCTCGTACTGCAGCTTGCCATCCGGCAGGTACTGAACGCTGTGGGCGTTGATCGCGTAGAAATCGATGGCGCTTTCGTCCACCGAAGTCACGGGTTGATCCATGAAGCTTTCAGGGCTGATATTCCAATAACCGGCAGCGGCGAGCAGTACTGCCAGCACACCGAAGATCAGAAACGAGCGAATTTTTTTACTGAACATAAATAGCTTCTATAAGTAGGCGGCGTGGGCTGCTTCAAGGTTGCCCTGGGCGCTGAGAATCAGTTCGCAGAACTCGCGGGCCGCGCCTTCGCCACCACGTGCCTTGGTAACGCCATGGGCATGTTGCTGTACGAAACCGTTGGCATTGGCAACTGCCATGCCCAGTCCGACACGACGGATGACTGGCAAGTCTGGCAGATCATCCCCCAGATAAGCGACCTGTTCGTAACTCAGATTGAGTTGGCCGAGCAATTCATCCAGAACAACCAGCTTGTCTTCACGACCCTGATACAGGTGCGCGATGCCCAGGCTGTTGGCTCGACGCTCGACAATCGGAGTCTTGCGGCCGCTGATGATAGCAGTGGTGACGCCGGAGGCGATGAGCATCTTGATGCCCTGGCCGTCCAGCGTATTGAAAGTCTTGAATTCGCTGCCGTCTTCCAGGAAGTAAAGACGGCCGTCAGTCAGCACGCCATCGACGTCGAAAATCGCCAGCTTGATGTTCTTGCCGCGTTGCAGCAAATCAGTGGTCATGGTCACGTCTCCCATTACATGACGCCCGCGCGCAGAAGATCCTGCAAGTTGAATGCGCCGACGGGGTGGTCGTTTTCGTCGACGACGATCAACGCGCCAATCTTGTGGTCTTCCATGATTTTCAAGGCTTCGGCCGCCAGCATCTCGGGGCGCGCAGTCTTGCCATGGAGTGTCATGACTTCATCAATGGTGGTCAGGCGGATGTCGATCGGGCGATCCAGCGTGCGGCGCAAATCGCCATCGGTGAATATCCCCGCCAGTCGTCCATCGGCTTCGAGAATCGCGGTCATGCCCAGGCCCTTGCGGGTCATTTCCATCAATGAATCACGCAGTAGCGTGCCACGCAGCACCTTGGGCAGCTCGTCGTCGGTGTGCATGACATGCTCGACCTTGAGCAGCAGCCGTCGGCCCAGGGCGCCGCCCGGATGAGAGAAGGCAAAATCCTCGGCAGTGAAGCCGCGTGCTTCCAGCAAGGCAACGGCCAGCGCGTCTCCCATCACCAATGCCGCCGTCGTCGACGACGTCGGGGCCAGGTTCAGCGGGCAGGCTTCGTGCTCAACGCGGGCGTTCAGGTTGATATCAGCGGCCTTGGCCAGCGTCGATGCCGGATTGCCCGTCAGGCTGATCATCTTGATGCCAAGGCGCTTGATCAGCGGCAGCAAGGTCACGATTTCGGCTGTGGTGCCGGAGTTGGAGAGCGCCAGGATGATGTCATTGGCGGTGATCATGCCCATGTCGCCATGGCTGGCTTCAGCCGGATGCACAAAGAACGAGGTGGTGCCGGTACTGGCCAGCGTGGCTGCGATTTTCTTGCCGATGTGCCCGGACTTGCCCATGCCGACCACGACAACGCGCCCTTCACTCGCAAGAATCATCTCGCAAGCGCGGACGAAATCCGCATCGATATGACTGAGCAAGCCTTCTACGGCTTCTAGTTCGAGGCGAATGGTGCGTTGTGCTGACTGGATCAGGTCGCTGGACTGGCTCATGGGGAAAATCGTTCCGCCTTCTAAAAGGCGGCGATTATAACGGTAATGCGCAATTCCCTCACGCTTGATCGTCACACTTTGTTGTCAGACCCGTGAACACATCCGCAACTGCCTACAACTTTGTAGGAAACGGCGCAAATTATTTGTCGTGATATTGATTCCTCCGGTTCTCGCTTGGGCAGTGTGATAGTGCAGTGGTATAGTTCGCGGCCTGTTCGGCCCACCTAGACAGCATGCCTCCCGCCAAGGGATCAGGCAGCTGAGAGTGAGTCTGTAGCGCAAGGAGCTTTGATGAGTGCCGATAACGCCTACGCGATCGAGCTGAAGGGCGTTTCCTTCAAGCGCGGTACGCGCAGCATCTTCGAAAATGTCGATATTCGTATTCCCCGTGGCAAAGTCACCGGCATCATGGGGCCTTCGGGCAGTGGCAAGACAACCCTGCTGCGCCTGATGGGCGCACAGCTGCGTCCGACTGCCGGCGAAATATGGGTCAACGGCCAGAACCTGCCCAAGCTGTCGCGTAGCGATCTGTTTGACGCACGCAAGCACATGGGTGTGCTGTTTCAAAGCGGCGCCTTGTTCACCGATCTCGACGTGTTCGAAAACGTGGCATTTCCCTTGCGTGTTCATACTGAACTGCCGGAAGAAATGATTCGTGACATTGTTTTGCTCAAATTGCAGGCAGTGGGGCTGCGCGGCGCCATCGAATTGATGCCGGACGAGCTTTCCGGCGGCATGAAGCGACGTGTAGCGCTCGCGCGGGCAATCGCGCTGGATCCACAGATCCTCATGTACGACGAGCCTTTCGTGGGCCAGGACCCGATTGCAATGGGCGTCCTGGTGCGGCTGATCAAGCTGCTCAACGATGCGCTGGGGATCACCAGCGTGGTCGTTTCCCATGATCTGGCCGAGACCGCCAGCATTGCCGATTATCTGTATGTGGTGGGCGATGGCCAGGTGCTGGGGCAGGGGACTCCGCAAGAGCTGATGGGCTCGGACAACCCTCGTATCCGTCAATTCATGACCGGCGATCCAGACGGCCCCGTGCCGTTTCATTATCCGGCGCCGGATTATCGCGAAGATCTTTTGGGGAAGCGCTGATGCGCAGCAAGTCATTACTAGAGCGGATACGCCTGCTTGGGCGCTCCGCCATCGATATCGTCACCGTATTGGGACGATCAGGGATTTTTCTTGTCCATGCCCTGTTCGGCCGTGGCGGGATCGGTGGCAGCTTTCAATTGCTGGTCAAACAGCTGCATTCGGTCGGTGTCATGTCCCTGGCGATCATCGTCGTATCCGGCATGTTCATCGGCATGGTTCTGGCGCTGCAGGGTTTCAGCATCCTCTCCAGCTACGGCTCGGAACAGGCCGTTGGCCAGATGGTTGCATTGACCCTGCTGCGTGAGCTTGGGCCGGTAGTGGCTGCGTTGCTGTTCGCCGGTCGTGCGGGTTCCGCGCTGACCGCCGAGATCGGCAACATGAAGTCCACCGAGCAGCTATCCAGCCTGGAAATGATTGGTGTCGATCCACTCAAGTACATCATTGCACCGCGCTTGTGGGCCGGGTTCATCTCCCTGCCGATCCTGGCCATGATTTTCAGCGTGGTCGGCATCTGGGGCGGCTCCTGGGTCGCCATCGACTGGCTCGGCGTTTATGAAGGTTCGTTCTGGTCGAACATGCAGAACAGCGTTTCTTTCACCGGTGACGTGGTCAACGGTGTCATTAAAAGCATGATTTTTGCGTTTGTGGTGACCTGGATCGCCGTGTTCCAGGGTTACGATTGCGAGCCCACTTCAGAAGGGATCAGTCGCGCCACTACCAAAACAGTCGTATACGCCTCGTTGGCCATACTGGGCCTGGACTTTATCTTGACCGCCTTGATGTTTGGAGATTTCTGATGCAAAACCGCACCATCGAAACCGGTGTCGGCCTGTTCCTGCTGGCCGGGATACTGGCTTTGCTATTGCTGGCCCTGCGTGTCAGCGGTCTAAGCGGCAGCGCCACCAGCGAAACGTATAAACTTTATGCAAATTTCGACAATATTGCCGGTTTGACTGTCAGAGCCAAGGTAAGCATGGCCGGCGTCACGATTGGCAAGGTGACAGCGATCGATCTTGATCGCGATACCTTCACCGGTCGGGTGACCATGGAACTCCAGAAGAAGGTCAATAACCTTCCGGTGGACTCCACTGCGTCGATCCTGACTGCCGGCTTGCTGGGTGAGAAATATGTGGGTATCAGCGTGGGCGGCGATGAAAGCCTGCTCAAGGATGGCGGTACTATCCATGACACGCAGTCGTCGCTGGTGCTGGAAGACCTGATCGGAAAATTCCTGCTCAATACCGTGAGTAAAGACGCCAAATGAGGAGCTTTTACATGATCTCAACCTTGCGCCGTGGCCTGCTGGTATTACTGGCGTTGCTACCGATGCTGGCCAATGCGGCTACTACACCGTCCGCGCATGACCTGGTGGATCGCACCACCAAGGAATTGCTCGCTGACCTGGCGACCAACAAAGAACAGTACAAAACCAATCCCAGCGCCTTCTACGATGCACTCAATCGCATTGTCGGGCCTGTGGTGGATGCCGACGGCATTTCCAGAAGCATCATGACCGTCAAGTATTCGCACAAGGCTTCGCCGGCCCAGATGCAGCGCTTCCAGGAAAACTTCAAGCGCAGCCTGATGCAGTTCTATGGCAATGCCTTGCTGGAATACAACAACCAAGGCATTACCGTTTCCCCGGAAAAAGCCGAAGGTGACGACCGCACCAGCGTCGACATGCTGGTCAAGGGCAACAACGGGGCGAACTACCCGGTGTCCTACACTCTGGTCAAGCTTGGCGGCGAGTGGAAAGTGCGCAACGTGATCATCAACGGCATCAACATCGGCAAGCTGTTCCGTGATCAGTTCTCCGACGCCATGCAGCGCAACGGCAACAACCTTGATGAAACCATCAATAATTGGGCTGGCGAAGTGGCCAAGGCCAAGGAAAAGGCGCCTGACGCTGCCGGTCAGGCTGCGCAATGACTGAGTCCGCCATTCGACTTGGCGCACCGGGTGAGCTGCAGTTGACCGGTGTGCTCGACTATCGCTCCGGTCCGGCCCTGCGCAAGCAGGGTTCGGCACTGATAAAGTCGAGCGAGCTGCCAACCGTAGTGCTCGACTGCGCCGGTGTCGAGAAGTCCAGCAGTGTCGGCCTCGCTTTGTTGCTCGCATTCATGCGGGACGCCAAGGACGCAGGCAAGTCGGTCACCGTTCGCGCGATGCCTGAAGACATGCGCAAGATTGCCCAGGTGTCAGAGTTGACCGAGTTGCTCGGCAACCATTGAATGATGTCCATTGAATGAGCCCCTCGTCCGGGTCCCGCGTTGCGGGGTTCGCATTGAGTGGGCTTTTTTGTATGATGGCCGACCCGCGCGCGTAGGTCGCCAATCGAGGTTAAGCATGCACGCCGTAGAAGTTAAGAGCTTCCTTGAAGGGAAGTTGCCTGAGATCCAGGTCGAAGTTGAAGGCGAAGGCTGCAACTTCCAGCTCAACGTGATCAGTGACGAGATGGCTACACTTAGCCCCGTCAAGCGTCAGCAGCAGATCTATGCTCATTTGAACCCCTGGATCGCCGATGGCAGCATCCACGCGGTCACTATGAAATTTTTCAGCCGCGCTGCATGGGCCGAGCGCACCTGAGCCAATTGGCGTCGAGATTCTTATGGATAAACTGATTATTACTGGCGGCGTTCGTCTTAACGGCGAAATCCGCATCTCCGGGGCGAAGAACTCTGCCCTGCCGATTCTTGCCGCTACATTGCTGGCCGACGGACCGGTCACCGTACAGAACCTGCCACACCTGCACGACATCACCACCATGATCGAGCTGTTTGGTCGCATGGGCATCGAGCCTGTGATCGACGAAAAGCTCAGCGTTGAAATTGACGCCCGTACCATCAAGACCCTGATCGCGCCGTACGAACTGGTGAAAACCATGCGTGCCTCGATTCTGGTGCTCGGTCCGATGGTTGCCCGTTTCGGTGAAGCCGAAGTTGCGTTGCCTGGCGGTTGCGCCATTGGCTCGCGTCCGGTTGACCTGCACATCCGTGGTCTTGAAGCCATGGGCGCGATCATTGACGTGGAAGGCGGCTACATCAAGGCCAAGGCGCCTGAAGGCGGCCTGCGCGGAGCCCATTTCTTCTTCGATACCGTCAGTGTGACCGGTACCGAGAACATCATGATGGCCGCCAGCCTGGCCAACGGTCGCAGCGTTCTGCAGAACGCTGCCCGCGAACCTGAAGTGGTCGACCTCGCCAACTTCCTGATTGCCATGGGTGCCAAGATTCACGGTGCCGGCACTGACACCATCACCATCGATGGCGTGAAGCGCCTGGGTTCGGCGACTTACAAGGTCATGCCGGATCGCATCGAAACCGGTACTTACCTGGTTGCTGCTGCGGCCACTGGCGGTCGCGTCAAGCTCAAGGATACCGATCCGACGATCCTCGAAGCGGTGTTGCTCAAGCTTCAGGAAGCGGGTGCCGAAGTCACCACCGGCGTCGACTGGATCGAACTGAACATGCACGGCAAGCGGCCCAAAGCCGTCAACATTCGGACAGCGCCGTATCCTGCGTTCCCGACTGACATGCAGGCGCAGTTCATTTCGCTTAATGCCATCGCTGAAGGCACTGGCGCCGTGATCGAAACCATCTTCGAAAACCGCTTCATGCACGTGTACGAAATGCACCGCATGGGCGCGCAGATCCAGGTTGAGGGTAATACCGCAATCGTGACCGGCACCGAGATTCTCAAAGGCGCGCCAGTCATGGCGACCGACCTGCGCGCATCGGCCAGTCTGGTGATCTCGGCTCTGGTTGCCCAGGGTGACACTCTGATCGACCGCATCTACCACATAGATCGTGGTTACGAGTGCATCGAAGAGAAGCTGCAAATGCTGGGCGCCAAGATTCGTCGCGTTCCGGGCTAGTAGACTTCAGACATCCCTGATGCCTGGCCGAATCAGTTCGGTTATGCATCAGGGTTGTAATTCGACACTTGTGTGATTTTTGATTCGTTCCACCTCATGCCTGGTGTTCTTCGCGTGAGGGTTGTTCGGCGCCGTTTGCGTCCGGACAAAAGTTTCCTGATAAGGACTGACGTTTCCATGTTGACCATCGCACTGTCCAAGGGCCGTATCCTTGACGACACGCTGCCGCTTCTCGCTGAAGCAGGCATCGTGCCGACCGAGAATCCGGACAAGAGCCGCAAGCTGATCATCCCCACGACCCAGGCCGATGTGCGCCTGTTGATCGTGCGCGCCACTGATGTGCCGACGTATGTCGAGCATGGCGCTGCCGACCTGGGTGTCGCCGGTAAAGATGTGCTGATGGAATACACCGGCCAGGGCTTATACGAGCCGCTGGATCTGCAGATTGCCAAGTGCAGGCTGATGACGGCCGGTGCCATTGGCGCCGTTGAACCCAAAGGGCGTCTGCGCGTGGCGACCAAGTTCGTCAATGTTGCCAAACGTTATTATGCCGAGCAGGGCCGTCAGGTTGACATCATCAAGCTCTACGGCTCGATGGAACTGGCACCGCTGATTGGCCTGGCTGACAAGATCATCGACGTTGTGGACACCGGCAACACGCTGCGTGCCAATGGCCTGGAGCCGCAGGAACTGATCGCCATGATCAGCTCGCGTCTGGTAGTCAACAAGGCTTCGATGAAAATGCAGCACGCCCGCATCCAGGCGCTGATCGACACCCTGCGCAACGCAGTGGAGTCACGACACCGCGGCTGACTTACCCGCGCGACCTTGAGTCGCGCCCGTCTATCCGCCTCATAGCCAGAATTCTCAGGTGCCCAAGCGGATCGACTGCTAGTTTAGGGCGCCTGAGTTTTTGCCATTCCTATGAGGCTCTCGCTATGACCGCACCGACTGCAATTCGCCGACTCAACGCCGCTGACCCTGATTTCGCACATCATCTGGATCATCTGCTGAGCTGGGAAAGTGTGTCCGATGATTCGGTCAACGAGCGCGTGCTGGAAATCATCAAGGCTGTGCGCGAACGTGGCGATGCCGCATTGGTTGAGTACACGCAGCGCTTTGATGGTTTGCAGGTCGCTTCGATGGCGGATCTGATCCTGCCTCGCGAGCGTCTGGAACTGGCATTGACGCGCATCACCCCGGCCCAGCGCGAAGCACTGGAAAAGGCCGCGGATCGGGTGCGCATGTACCACGAAAAGCAGAAACAGGACTCCTGGACCTACACCGAGGCCGATGGCACGGTGCTGGGCCAAAAAGTCACGCCGCTGGATCGTGCCGGGCTCTACGTGCCGGGCGGCAAGGCGTCTTACCCTTCATCGGTCCTGATGAACGCCATTCCCGCGAAAGTGGCGGGCGTCACCGAAGTGGTCATGGTCGTGCCGACTCCGCGTGGCGAAATCAACGAGTTGGTGCTGGCCGCGGCCTGTATTGCCGGCGTTGACCGGGTGTTTACCATCGGTGGCGCACAAGCGGTTGCCGCATTGGCCTATGGCACGGAAAGCGTGCCCAAGGTCGATAAAGTCGTCGGCCCCGGCAACATTTATGTCGCAACGGCCAAGCGCCACGTGTTCGGTCAGGTCGGCATCGACATGATCGCCGGTCCTTCGGAAATTCTCGTGGTCTGCGATGGCCAGACCGATCCGGACTGGATTGCCATGGACCTGTTTTCCCAGGCCGAACACGATGAAGACGCCCAGGCGATTCTGGTCAGCCCGGATGGCGAGTTCCTCGATAAAGTCGCCGCCAGCATCGCTAAATTGCTGCCGACCATGGAGCGTGCCGAGATCATCGACAAGTCGATCAATGGCCGTGGTGCGTTGATCAAAGTGGTGGATATGCAGCAGGCGATTGAAGTCGCCAACCGTATTGCGCCAGAACACCTGGAGTTGTCGGTAGCCGATCCGGAAACCTGGTTGCCGCTGATCCGCCACGCGGGCGCGATCTTCATGGGCCGTCACACGTCCGAAGCCCTTGGCGATTATTGCGCAGGGCCGAACCACGTCCTGCCAACGTCGGGCACTGCGCGCTTTTCGTCGCCGCTGGGCGTGTACGATTTCCAGAAGCGCTCCTCGATCATTTATTGCTCGGAGCAGGGCGCGTCTGAACTGGGCAAGACGGCTTCAGTGCTGGCTCGAGGCGAGTCTCTGACCGCTCACGCGCGCAGCGCCGAATATCGAATCATCGACAGCACTGAAGGGCAGGGGAACTGAGATGAGTAAATTCTGGAGTGCGTTCGTCAATGATCTGGTGCCTTATGTGCCGGGCGAACAGCCGAAGCTGACCAAGCTGGTCAAACTCAACACCAATGAAAATCCGTACGGTCCATCACCAAAGGCCCTGTCGGCGATGCGTGCCGAGCTGACCGATGACCTGCGCCTGTATCCCGACCCAAACAGCGATCTGCTCAAGCAGGCAGTGGCCAGTTATTACAGCGTGCCGGCCAGCCACGTTTTTCTCGGTAACGGTTCCGACGAAGTGCTGGCGCATATCTTCAACGCGTTTTTCCGCCACGACAAACCGCTGTTGTTCCCGGACATCAGCTACAGCTTCTATCCCGTGTATTGCGGACTCTACGGCATCGATTTCGACGCCGTGCCGCTGGACGAACATTTCCAGATTCGCGTCGAGGATTATGCCAAGCCTAACGGCGGCATCATTTTCCCTAATCCGAATGCGCCAACGGGTTGCCTGCTGGCCCTTGAGGCTGTGGAAAAACTGCTCAAATCCAGCCCGGATTCAGTGGTCGTAGTGGACGAGGCGTATATCGACTTTGGCGGCGAAACCGCGATCAGTCTGGTACAGCGTTATCCAAACCTGCTGGTGACCCAGACGTTGTCCAAGTCGCGCTCGCTGGCGGGCTTGCGCGTTGGTCTGGCGGTTGGCCATCCGGATCTCATCGAAGCGCTGGAGCGGGTCAAGAACAGCTTCAACTCCTACCCGCTGGATCGCCTGGCGATTGTCGGCGCGACGGCGGCGTTCGAGGACCGTGAGCACTTCGACGCCACCCGCAATGCAGTGATCGCCAGCCGTGAAGCGCTGATCGTGGCGTTGCAGGGTAAAGGATTCGAGGTATTGCCTTCGGCGGCGAACTTCATCTTTGCCCGTCACCCCGACCACGACGCAGCAGGGCTGGCGGCGCAGTTACGTGAACAAGGCGTGATCGTGCGGCACTTCAAGCAGGAACGCATCGTGCAATTCCTGCGCATCAGCATTGGCACGCCAGAGCAGAATCAGGCGCTGCTGGACGGGTTGGCGGGGTTGTAGGTTGCAAGCGAAGTATCTGTAGGACCGGCTTTAGCCGGGAGGACGCGCTCCCGGCTAAAGCCGGTCCTACGCAATGAAGCGCTAATTCGAGAGCTTAGTCCTGCTCAACCGGCGTCACCGCCGGAGGTGGGCGCATGCCCACTTCGGCGCTGAGCTTCATTTCCTTGCCGTTACGCATGACCTGAATGTCGATCTTGTCGCTGGGTTTGGTGCGGGCAACCTGATTCATCGAGCGTCGTCCGTCGCCGGCGGGCTCGCCATTGATGCTCAGGATTACATCCCCCAGTTGCAGGCCGGCTTTCTGTGCAGGTCCATCGCGGAAAATACCCGCGACAACGATGCCTGGACGATCCTTCAAACCGAACGACTCTGCCAGTTCCTGGGTCAAGGGTTGCACTTCAATGCCCAGCCAGCCACGAATCACCTGACCGTGTTCGATGATCGACTTCATGACGTCCATCGCCAGCTTGGTTGGAATGGCAAAGCCAATGCCCTGTGAACCGCCGGATTTGGAAAAGATCGCGGTATTGATACCGGTCAGGTTGCCATTGGCATCGACCAGTGCACCGCCGGAGTTGCCCGGATTGATGGCGGCGTCGGTCTGGATGAAATCTTCGTAAGTGTTCAAGCCAAGCTGATTGCGGCCCGTGGCGCTGATAATGCCCATGGTCACGGTCTGGCCGACGCCGAACGGGTTGCCGATAGCCAGCGCGACATCGCCGATGCGAATGCTGTCAGAGCGGCCAATGGTGATTGCTGGCACGTTCTTCAGGTCAATCTTGAGCACCGCAAGGTCGGTCTCCGGATCGCTGCCGATCACCCGGGCGATGGTTTCCCGACCGTCCTTGAGTGCCACGACGATCTGGTCCGCGCCGGTGGTCACGTGGTTGTTGGTCAGGATGTAGCCTTCCGGACTCATCATGACGCCCGAGCCAAGGCTGGATTCCATGCGCTTCTGCTTGGGCAGGTTATCGCCGAAGAAGCGTCGGAATTGTGGGTCTTCGAAGAGTGGATGACTGGTCTTGTTAACCATCTTGGTCGTGTACAGGTTGACCACCGCAGGCGCAGCCATGCTCACTGCGTCGGCATAGGACACGGGTCCTTGCTGAACCTTGGTGGTCTGTGGCGCCTGTTGAAGATTCACATCAAGGCTGGGCAAGCCGACCAATTGTGGGTAGCGCTGAATAATCAGTAGAGCGATGAGCACACCGGCCAGCAACGGCCAGCCGAAAAACCGCAGTGCTTTGAACATTGAGCAGTCCTGAAAGTGGTTCGACGCTGCGGCTGGTCGCCCATCTGCGCCATAATGGGCGGCATTATACGAGCAGTTGCTGTCCTGTCTCGGAAATAAGCTGTACGAAAGTCTACGTTTTCCCGAGTCAGGACACTATCCGCTCTGAACCGAATATTCAGGAGTCTTTCATGGCTGTTGCGCTGAGCACCCTAGTAGAAGAAGCCGATCGCTATCTGAACAGCGCCCGCATCCAGGACTACTGCCCGAATGGTCTGCAAGTCGAGGGCCGCCCGCAAGTCATGCGCATCGTCAGTGGCGTCACCGCCAGTCAGGCGCTGCTGGATGCTGCGGTAGATGCCCAGGCCGATCTGATCCTCGTGCACCACGGTTATTTCTGGAAAGGCGAAAATCCCTGCGTGACCGGCATGAAGCAGCGCCGCCTGAAAACGCTGCTCAAGCACGACATCAGCCTGCTGGCTTATCACTTGCCCCTGGACCTGCATCCGGACGTGGGCAATAACGTGCAGTTGGCGCGGCAGTTGGACATCACCGTCGAAGGGCCGCTCGATCCGGAAAACTCTAAGGTCATTGGCCTGGTCGGCTCCTTGGCCGAGCCGATGACGCCTCGGGATTTTTCCCGGCGCGTTCAGGAGGCGCTGGGGCGCGAACCCTTGCTGATCGAAGGCAGCGAGATGATTCGACGGGTTGGCTGGTGTACTGGCGGCGGGCAGGGCTACATCGATCAGGCGGTGCTGGCTGGCGTCGATCTGTTCCTCAGCGGCGAAGCCTCGGAGCAGACGTTTCACAGCGCCCAGGAGAACAACATCAGTTTTATCGCCGCCGGGCATCACGCGACCGAGCGCTACGGTGTCCAGGCTTTGGGCGATTATCTGGCCCGGCGCTTTGCACTGGAGCATCTGTTCATCGACTGCCCCAATCCGATCTGATCACCCAAACGAGGCGGTATATCCATAGATCGTTTCGATCTATCCCGTCTCCTGAATAGAAGCAGGCGCTGTGCTAGAGTGCCGCCTCGAACACGGCCCGCTGGCCGTCCCGGGCGTCTGCCCGGTCAATAACGAATGCAATCCGTGAGTAGCCATGGTCGACAAACTGACGCATCTGAAACAGCTGGAGGCGGAAAGCATCCACATCATCCGCGAGGTCGCCGCCGAGTTTGATAATCCGGTGATGCTGTACTCCGTCGGTAAAGACTCTGCCGTCATGCTCCACCTGGCGCGCAAGGCGTTTTTCCCGGGCAAGTTGCCGTTTCCGGTAATGCACGTGGATACCCAGTGGAAATTCCAGGAAATGTATCGTTTCCGCGACCGCATGGTCGAGGAACTGGGCCTGGACCTGATCGTTCACGTCAATCCCGATGGCGTCGCGCAGGGTATCAACCCGCTGACCCACGGCAGCTCCAAGCACACTGACATCATGAAGACCGAAGGTCTCAAGCAGGCCCTGGATAAATACGGCTTTGATGCCGCGTTTGGTGGCGCGCGTCGTGACGAAGAAAAGTCTCGTGCCAAAGAGCGCGTGTACTCGTTCCGTGACAGCAAGCATCGCTGGGACCCGAAAAACCAGCGTCCCGAGCTGTGGAATGTGTACAACGGCAACGTCAACAAAGGCGAGTCGATCCGCGTATTCCCGCTGTCCAACTGGACCGAACTGGATATCTGGCAGTACATCTACCTCGAAGGCATCCCGATTGTGCCGCTGTATTTCGCCGCCGAGCGCGACGTTATCGAGATGAACGGCACCTGGATCATGATCGACGACGAGCGCCTGCTCAATCACCTCAGCGATGAGGACAAGGCACGCATCGTCAAGAAGAAAGTCCGTTTCCGCACACTTGGCGACTACCCGTTGACGGGCGCAGTCGAGTCCGAGGCCACCAGCCTCACCGACATCATTCAGGAAATGCTCCTGACGCGAACTTCCGAACGCCAGGGCCGGGTCATCGATCACGATGGCGCAGGGTCGATGGAAGAAAAGAAACGTCAGGGTTATTTCTAAGGGGTTGTCATGTCGCACGTATCTGATTTGATCAGCGAGGACATCCTCGCCTATCTGGGCCAGCACGAACGCAAGGAAATGCTGCGTTTTCTGACCTGTGGCAACGTCGATGACGGCAAGAGCACGCTGATCGGCCGTCTGCTGCACGACTCCAAGATGATCTACGAAGATCACCTGGAAGCCATCACCCGTGACTCGAAGAAATCCGGCACCACCGGCGATGACGTGGATCTGGCGCTGCTGGTCGACGGCCTGCAGGCCGAGCGCGAGCAGGGCATCACCATCGATGTGGCTTACCGCTATTTCTCCACCGCCAAGCGCAAGTTCATCATTGCTGATACACCGGGCCACGAGCAGTACACCCGCAACATGGCCACCGGCGCATCGACCTGCGACCTGGCGATCATTCTGGTGGACGCCCGTTACGGCGTGCAGACCCAGACGCGGCGTCACAGCTTCATTGCCTCGCTGCTGGGCATCAAGCACATCGTTGTGGCGATCAACAAGATGGACCTCAACGGCTTCGACGAAAGCGTTTTCGAGTCGATCAAGGCTGATTACCTGAAGTTCGCCGAAGGTATCGCCTTCAAGCCGACGACCATGGCCTTCGTGCCAATGTCGGCGCTCAAGGGCGATAACGTGGTGAACAAGAGCGAGCGTTCGCCCTGGTACACCGGCCAGTCGCTGATGGAAATCCTCGAAACCGTCGAGATCGCCAACGACCGCAACTACACCGACCTGCGTTTCCCGGTGCAGTACGTCAATCGTCCGAACCTGAACTTCCGTGGTTTCGCCGGCACTCTGGCCAGCGGCATCGTGCACAAGGGCGACGAAGTCGTCGTGCTGCCGTCGGGCAAGAGCAGTCGCGTGAAATCCATCGTTACCTTCGAAGGCGAGCTGGAGCACGCAGGTCCTGGTCAGGCGGTAACCCTGACCATGGAAGACGAGATCGATATTTCCCGTGGCGACCTGTTGGTGCATGCCGACAACGTGCCGCAGGTTACCGACGCGTTCGATGCCATGTTGGTGTGGATGGCCGAAGAACCAATGCTGCCGGGCAAGAAGTACGACATCAAGCGTGCGACCAGTTACGTGCCGGGTTCGATCACCAGCATCGTGCACCGCGTGGATGTGAACACCTTGGCGGAAGGCGCGGCCAGCTCGTTGCAGCTCAACGAGATTGGTCGCGTCAAGGTCAGCCTTGATTCGCCTATCGCTCTGGACGGCTACGACAGCAACCGCACCACGGGTTCGTTCATCGTCATTGATCGCTTGACCAATGGCACCGTCGCGGCAGGCATGATCATCGCCAAAGCGGTGGGCAGCAGCAGCGCCAATCACCACGGCAAGCTTGCCCATGTAGCGACCGAAGAGCGTGCCCAGCGCTTCGGCCAGCAACCGGCCACCGTGCTGTTCAGCGGCCTTTCCGGCGCTGGCAAAAGCACCTTGGCGTACGCGGTCGAGCGCAAGCTGTTCGACATGGGGCGCGCGGTGTTCGTGCTCGATGGCCAGAACCTGCGTCACGACCTGAACAAGGGTCTGCCGCAGGATCGTGCCGGACGTACCGAGAACTGGCGTCGTGCCGCTCACGTGGCGCGTCAGTTCAACGAAGCGGGCCTGCTGACGCTGGCAGCATTCGTCGCTCCGGATGCCGAAGGTCGCGAGCAGGCCAGGTCGCTGATCGGTGCTGATCGTCTGCTGACCGTTTACGTCCAGGCGTCGCCAAGTGTCTGCCGCGAGCGCGACCCACAAGGTCTGTATGCCGCCGATGGCGACAACATTCCCGGTGAGTCCTTCCCGTACGACGTGCCGCTCAACGCCGATCTGGTCATCGACACGCAGTCGCTGAACCTTGAGGAAAGCGTCAAGCAAGTGCTGGAACTGCTGCGCAGCCGTGGCGCGATCTGATCCTTGATCTGACGCTGTAACCAAAAACCCGCCAGATGATGGCGGGTTTTTTGTTTGTGGCCTTGATCCTGTTGGAGCGAGGCTTGCCCGCGAAGCTTTTTCAGATTCGAAAAGTGTGGCGGATGTTCCGGCCTCTTCGCGAGCAAGCTCGCTCCCACGCCAGACCACACACAAAAAACCCCGCCATTCATTTCAATGGCAGGGTTTTTGTGTGCAGCGTGTCGCGAATTATTTTTTCAAACCGTAATGCTCATCCAGCATGCCTGGGGCATTCGGCATTTTCGGAGCGTAGTCCTTTGGCGGCTCTGCTGCGGTACGTGGCGGCGTCAGACGATCACGCTGGATTGTATTGGCCTCCGGGTGCAGCGCAGCGAGCAGGCGCTGGCGGGTCTGTTCATCGAGGGCCAGACGATTGGCGCCCTCGGCGAGGTGTTCCTGAACTTCCTGATAGCTCTGGGACAGCTTTTGCACCAGATTAGCCGTACTGTTGAAGTGAGTGACCACCTCGTTCTGATAATTATCGAAACGCTCCTGAACGTCATCCAGCTGGCGCTGGGTACCGTTGGGGGCGGTGTTGGGCAGCAGACGTGCGACCAGGAAACCGATAACCACACCGGCGACCAGCGCAAGGGTCGGCAACAACCAAACTAAGAGCGAGTGTTCCACGAGTCCTTCCTCTATAAACGGCTTTGCTTTACGTTAACGGCTCGAACCTGCTCTGTATACCGCGACACGCTCACGGATACGTAACCGGCAGACAATCAGCTAGACGAGTCGACCCAATTCGAGGTCACGGAGTTCATTTTTGCTCATGCGCGAAACCCCTGTTTTGATTGATGGCCCAGTGGGCCAGCTCGAAGCGCTTTACCTGGATCTGGCGGACGCCAAAGGCCTGGCGCTGATTTGCCATCCTAACCCGGTACAGGGCGGCACCATGCTCAATAAAGTCGTCTCGACCCTGCAACGCACGGCTCGCGACGCGGGTTTGAGTACCCTGCGCTTCAATTATCGCGGTGTCGGCGCCAGTGCTGGCACCTCCGAGGCCAGTGCGGGCGAGGTCGAAGATGCTGTCGCCGTGGCCCGCTGGTTGCGCGAGCAGCAGCCCGACCTGCCGATCACCTTGTTCGGCTTTTCCTTTGGCGGCTACGTCGCGGCAACCCTGGGTGGGCGTCTTGAGGCCGGTGGCGAACAGCTGAAACATCTGTTCATGATCGCGCCTGCGGTCATGCGCCTGCGCCACCAGGATCTGCTGCCGCAGAACTGCCCGCTGACCCTGATCCAGCCGGAAACCGACGAAGTCATCGATCCGCAAGTGGTGTATGACTGGTCCGCAGCGCTGCCGCGTCCACATGAGCTGCTGAAAGTGGCAGAATGCGGACACTTTTTTCACGGCAAGCTGACCGATCTCAAGGATCTGGTCATGCCGCGCCTTTCGAATTGATGACAGCCCGATAAGCGACCCGCCATGACCACTCGTATCCTGACCGGTATCACCACCACCGGCACACCTCACCTGGGCAACTACGCAGGCGCTATTCGCCCGGCCATCGTTGCCAGCCGCGAGAGCGGTGCTGATTCGTTCTATTTTCTGGCTGACTACCACGCCTTGATCAAATGCGATGACCCGCTGCGCATCCAGCGCTCGCGTCTGGAAATCGCCGCGACCTGGCTGGCTGCGGGCCTCGATGTGGACCGCGTGACGTTTTATCGCCAATCCGACATCCCGGAAATCCCGGAGCTGACCTGGCTGTTGACCTGCGTGGCGGCCAAGGGCTTGCTCAACCGCGCTCACGCTTACAAAGCGTCGGTGGACAAGAACGTCGAGACCGGCGAAGACCCGGACGCCGGCATCACCATGGGCTTGTACAGCTACCCGGTGCTGATGGCGGCGGACATTCTGATGTTCAACGCCCACAAGGTGCCGGTCGGTCGCGACCAGATCCAGCACGTGGAAATGGCCCGTGATATCGGCCAGCGCTTCAATCACCTGTTCGGCCAGGGCAAGGAGTTTTTCGTCATGCCCGAAGCCCTGATCGAGGAAAGCGTTGCCACGCTGCCGGGTCTGGACGGGCGCAAGATGTCGAAAAGCTACGACAACACGATCCCGTTGTTCAGCAATGCCAAAGAGCTGAAAGACGCGATTTCGCGCATCGTCACCGACTCCCGCGCGCCGGGTGAAGCCAAGGATCCGGACAACTCGCACCTGTTCACCCTCTATCAGGCCTTCGCAACGCCTGAGCAGAACGCTGAGTTCCGTTCCGAGTTGTTGCAGGGCCTGGGCTGGGGCGAGGCGAAGAATCGCTTGTTCACCCTGCTGGACAGTCAGCTGGGCGAAGCGCGCGAAAACTACCATCGTCTGATCGAGCGTCCCGCCGATCTGGAAGACATTCTGCTCGCAGGCGCCCAGAAGGCCCGCAGTGTTGCGACGCCGTTCCTTGGCGAATTGCGCGAAGCCGTCGGCTTGCGCTCGTTCCGCAGCAACGTTCAGGTAGCGACCGCCGAGAAGAAAAAAGCCGCCAAGGGCGCGCGCTTCGTCAGCTTCCGTGAAGACGATGGCAGCTTCCGCTTCCGTCTGCTCGCCGCCGATGGCGAACAGCTGTTGTTGTCGCGCAATTTTGCCGACGGCAAGGCTGCAGGCGCTGCCAGCAAACAGTTGCAGCAGGGCGGCGCGCTCGACATTCGCGCTGAGGGCGAGAGCTTCACTTTGTGGCTTGATGGCCAATGTGTGGCCGACAGCCCGGCATTTGCCGATGCCACGGCCCGGGATGCAGCCATCGAAAGCCTGAAAACGGCCCTGACCCCCCAACAGGACTGATTGCCATTCTGTCGGGCCGTCGCTACAGTGACGGCCCGTTTTTGTTGCCTTGCTAACGAATATGACCCCCCTAGAACGATATCAAGCAGATCTGAAGCGCCCCGACTTTTTCCATGACGCCGCGCAGGAAACTGCCGTGCGCCATTTGCAGCGTTTGTACGACGACCTGGTCGCCGCGCACACCAGCAAACCGGGTATGTTCGGCAAGTTGTTCGGCAAGAAGGAGCAGGCTCCGGTCAAGGGTTTGTACTTCTGGGGCGGCGTAGGGCGGGGCAAGACTTATCTGGTCGACACCTTCTTCGAAGCCTTGCCGTTCGAAGACAAGGTCCGCACCCACTTCCACCGCTTCATGAAGCGCGTGCATGAAGAAATGCGCACCCTCAAGGGCGAAAGAAATCCGCTGACGATCATCGCCAAGCGTTTTTCCGACGAGGCGCGAGTGATCTGTTTCGACGAGTTTTTCGTTTCGGATATCACCGATGCCATGATCCTCGGTACGCTGATGGAAGAGCTGTTCAAGAACGGCGTGACTCTGGTTGCCACCTCGAACATCGTCCCGGACGGCCTCTACAAGGATGGCCTGCAACGCGCGCGTTTCCTGCCGGCGATTGCCCTGATCAAGCAGAACACCGAAATCGTCAACGTCGACAGCGGCGTGGATTATCGGTTGCGGCATCTTGAGCAAGCCGAGTTGTTCCACTTTCCCCTTGATGACGCTGCTCAGGAAAGCCTGCGCAAAAGCTTCCGCGCCCTGACGCCGGAATGCACCAAAGCCATCGAAAATGATGTGTTGATGATCGAGAACCGCGAAATTCGCGCCGTTCGTACCTGTGACGACGTGGCCTGGTTTGATTTTCGCGAGCTCTGCGACGGGCCGCGCAGCCAGAACGATTACATCGAACTGGGCAAGATTTTCCATGCGGTGCTGATCAGCGGCGTCGAGCAGATGAACGTCACCACCGACGACATCGCCCGCCGCTTCATCAACATGGTCGACGAGTTCTACGACCGCAACGTCAAGCTGATCATCTCGGCTGAAGTGGAACTCAAGGACCTGTACACCGGCGGACGCCTGAACTTCGAATTTCAGCGCACGCTAAGTCGCCTGCTGGAAATGCAGTCCCACGAGTTCCTGTCGCGGGCGCACAAGCCCTGACGGATCGCATGGCTGGTTTGTGGGATCGGTTCTTATGACCGGCACGTAGGACCGGCTTTAGCCGGGAGCCTAATATACCAACTCTCTCCCGGCTGAAGCCGGTCCTACGAGCCGAGTCCTACAGGCCGCTCCTATGGTTTCAGCAAGCCGCTCACGCAGCCTGCTGAAACTGCTGCCGATACTGATTCGGTGACAGTTCAGTGTGCTGGCGAAACAGGCGCGCAAAAAAGCTCGCATCGTCGTAGCCCACCTCATAACTGATGGTCTTGATGCTCTTGCGGGTTCCGGAGAGCAGGCCCTTGGCGGTCTCGATGCGCAGGCGCTGCAAGTAATGCAGGGGCTTGTCTCCCGTCGCGCTCTGGAAGCGGCGCATGAAGTTGCGAATGCTCATGCCGTGTTCCCGGGCGACATCCTCAAAACGAAACTTGTCGGCGAAGTGCTCTTCCAGCCAATGCTGGATCTGCAGGATCATCACGTCCTGGTGCAGCTTCTGGCCGCCAAATCCCATACGTCCCGGCGAATAATTGCGCTGCACTTCATACAGAATGTCCCGCGCCACGGCCTGGGCGACGTTGGCGCCGCAGAACCGTTCGATCAGGTAAATATAAAGATCACACGCCGAAGTAGTCCCGCCTGCGCAATACAGGTTGTCGGCGTCTGTCAGGTGTTTCTCCTGATTGAGCAAAACAGTGGGAAAGCGCTGACTGAATTGCTCGAAGAAACGCCAGTAAGTGGTCGCTTCCTTGCCATCCAGCAAGCCCGATTCCGCCAGCCAGAACACGCCGCTGGCTTCGCCGCACAAGACTGCGCCATTGGCATGTTGCTCACGCAGCCAGGGAAGGATTTGCGGATAACGCTGAAGCAGCGCATCAAAGTCATCCCAAAAGGCCGGGATCACGATCACATCGCTTTGGGCGAGATCGCCGTCGACGGGCAGGATGACATCGCTGAAGCTGCGCACGGATTTGCCATCCGGGCTGACCAGGCGGGTTTCGAACGCAGGCGTCCGGCCCAGGCCCAGCTGTTTGCTGTAGCGCAGGCTGGCGAGGTGAAAAAAATCCTTGGCCTGCATCAAGGTCGAGGCAAATACCCCGTCAATGGCCAGGATGCTGACGCGCCGCAGCGGGGCGGAAGATTGGGTCGACATATTCTGTTGTTCTTATATGGGAAAGTGGTCAAGCAGCGGCTGGATCGTCTTATTTTTTGTCGGATGTGTCCAGTGTCCTCGCTCGCGTCATGGGCATAGGCTCTGCAAGCCAATCCCGGCTTTCTCATCCTTCAGGTGCCGCATGATTCCCAGAACCCTGTTCAGCTCAGAGCACGAACTTTTTCGCGACAGCGTGCGCAAATTTCTTGAGCAGGAGGCCGTGCCTTTCCATGCTCAATGGGAAAAGCAGGGCTATATCGACCGCCAGCTCTGGAGCAAGGCGGGCGAGCAGGGGATGCTGTGTTCGCATCTGCCGGAAGAGTACGGCGGCATGGCGGCGGACTTTCTCTACAGTGCCGTGGTGATCGAGGAGATCGGGCGCCTGGGTTTGACCGGCATCGGATTTTCCCTGCATTCGGACATCGTCGCGCCTTACATCCTGCATTACGGCAGCGAAGCGCTGAAGCTGAAATATCTGCCGAAACTGGTTTCAGGCGAAATGGTCACGGCCATCGCCATGACTGAGCCCGGCGCTGGCTCCGACCTGCAAGGCGTGAAAACCACCGCTGTGCTGGATGGCGATGAATACGTGATCAACGGCTCGAAAACCTTCATCACCAACGGCTATCTGGCGGATCTGGTCATCGTCGTCGCCAAGACCGACCCCAAGGCTGGCGCGAAGGGCACCAGCCTGTTTCTGGTCGAAGCCGACACGCCGGGTTTCGCCAAGGGCAAGCGCCTTGAGAAAGTAGGGATGAAGGCTCAGGACACGTCGGAATTGTTCTTCCAGGATGTTCGCGTGCCCAGGGAAAACCTGCTTGGTCAGGCGGGAATGGGCTTTGCTTACCTGATGCAGGAATTGCCCCAGGAGCGTTTGACCGTGGCAGTTGGCGCGCTGGCGTCAGCCGAGGCTGCGCTGCAATGGACGCTGGAATACACCCGTGAGCGCAAGGCCTTCGGTAAAGCGATTGCCGATTTCCAGAACACCCGCTTCAAGCTGGCGGAAATCGCCACCGAGGTGCAGATCGGTCGGGTATTTGTCGATCGCTGTCTGGAGCTGCATCTGGAGGGAAAACTGGATGTGCCAACTGCGGCGATGGCGAAATACTGGACCACCGACCTGCAATGCAAGGTGCTCGACGAATGCGTGCAGTTGCATGGCGGCTACGGTTTCATGTGGGAATACCCGATCGCCAGGGCGTGGGCGGACGCGAGGGTGCAGCGGATTTATGCGGGCACGAACGAAATCATGAAGGAGATTGTGGCGCGCAGTTTGTAGGGCTAGATAGCCGTTGGAGCGAGGCTTGCCCGCGAAGAACGATAACGCGGTGGATCTGGCCCACCGAGGCGCTTGGTTCGCGGGCAAGGTGGATCGCCACCCCGGTCGCTCCAACAATTCAAACTGACTTACGGCGCAGGATTCGGATGATCCTTATGGATCGCCTCGATCCCGGCCAGCACTTCCTCGGACAGCTCAAGCTCGAAACTGGCGATGTTGGTGTCCAGTTGCTCAAGCGTGGTGGCGCCAATGATGTTGCTGGTCACGAAAGGCTGGCGGGTAACGAATGCCAGCGCCATCTGCGTCGGCTCCAGGCCGTGCTCACGGGCCAAAGCCACGTAACGACTGCACGCTGCCTCGGACTGTGGGTTGAAATAGCGCGTGAAGCGGCTGTAGAGGCTCAGCCGCGCCTTGGCCGGACGCGCGCCACCTTCGTACTTGCCTGACAGCATGCCAAACGCCAGTGGCGAATAAGCCAGCAGGCCGCATTGTTCGCGAATGGCGACTTCCGCCAAACCGACTTCAAAGCTGCGGTTGAGCAGGTTGTACGGGTTCTGGATCGACACCGCACGAGGCCAGCTGCGGCTTTCGGCCAGTTGCAGGAACTTCATGGTGCCCCACGGCGTTTCGTTGGACAGGCCGATGTGGCGAATCTTGCCGGCCTTGACCTGTTCGTCCAGCGCTTCGAGGGTTTCTTCCAGAGGGGTGAAGTCTTCATCGGAATGGGTGTAGCCCAGCTTGCCGAAGAAATTGGTGCTGCGTTCCGGCCAGTGCAGCTGGTACAGATCAAGGTAATCCGTTTGCAGGCGCGCCAGGCTGGCGTCGAGGGCGGCAACGATGTGTTCGCGGTTGTGCTTGAGATTGCCGCCGCGAATATGTTCGATGGCGTTGCCGGGGCCGGCGATCTTGCTGGCCAGGATCCAGTCGGCGCGGTCGCCCTGTTTCTTGAACCAGTTGCCGATGATGCGCTCGGTGCTGGCGTAGGTTTCCGGTTTTGGCGGGACGGGGTACATCTCGGCGGTATCGAGGAAATTGATCCCCGCCGTTTTGGCTCGTTCGATCTGGGCAAAGGCTTCAGCTTCGCTGTTTTGCTCGCCCCAGGTCATGGTGCCGAGGCAGATTGCGCTGACGTTGAGATCGGTTCTGCCGAGCTGGCGATAATCCATTTGCGTCTCCTTTGGTAAGGGAAACATAAAAGCAGGTTGAAATTTTTTTCGCAATCTGCATAATTTCGCGGCTCTTTGCAGTGGAAGTGATGCGCCATTTGCCTGAGAAATCTTGCCGTAAACCGAACGTGTCGACCCGAGCCCTCGATAACGACTGTTTTCGGCTGCCTTTGACCTTGTCAAAGTACGCACTATTCAGTAAGATCCGCCGTCTCAATTTATCAGGGCGGCCCCTGAGGCTAATTAATGAAAACTTATACTGCTAAACCGGAAACAGTTAAGCGCGACTGGTTCGTCGTCGACGCTGCTGGCCAGACCCTCGGTCGTCTGGCTACTGAAATCGCCAGCCGTCTGCGTGGCAAACACAAACCGGAATACACTCCGCACGTTGACACTGGCGACTACATCGTCGTTATCAACGCTGAGCAAATCCGCGTTACTGGTGCTAAAACCACCGACAAGATCTACTACTCACACTCCGGTTTTCCGGGCGGGATCAAGTCGATCAACTTTGAAAAGCTGATCGCCAAAGCTCCTGAGCGCGTGATCGAGACCGCGGTCAAAGGCATGCTGCCTAAGAACCCGCTGGGTCGCGACATGTATCGTAAGCTGAAAGTCTATGCGGGCACTGCACACCCTCATACTGCTCAGCAGCCCCAAGAACTGAAGTTTTAACGGAATAGTTGATTATGTCGGCGACTCAAAATTACGGCACTGGCCGTCGCAAGACCGCAACCGCACGCGTTTTCCTGCGTCCGGGTACTGGCAATATCTCCATCAACAACCGTTCGCTGGAAAATTTCTTCGGCCGTGAAACTGCCCGCATGGTAGTTCGTCAGCCGCTGGAATTGACTGAGACTGTCGAGAAGTTCGACATCTACGTCACCGTGATTGGCGGTGGTGTGAGTGGTCAAGCTGGCGCAATCCGCCACGGTATCACCCGCGCTCTGATGCAGTATGACGAAATCCTGCGTGGCGCTCTGCGCAAAGCTGGCTTCGTTACTCGCGATGCTCGCGAAGTTGAACGTAAGAAAGTCGGTCTGCGTAAAGCGCGTAAGCGTCCGCAGTACTCGAAGCGTTAATTCGCACTTCGTTCAAAAAGAACGCCCAGCCTCCTCACGGAGCTGGGCGTTTTTTTATGGGCGGCTATTATGTAGGTGGCTATTAGGTGTGACAACGTGACTCATCCGTGAAAGCCGCGAAATACAAGGGCTGCGGCTTTTTGTCTAAACGCAATTCCCTTGTGTAATGAAGGGTTTTTCATTACCATTCGGCAAAATTTATAACAGCTAAATTTTATTTAAGTAGACGCCTGATTTAACAGGCCACAAAGCTGATGGGAGAGGACGGAATGAGCAATGACGGCGTGAATGCAGGCCGGCGTCGCTTCCTCGTGGCGGCCACATCTGTGGTTGGCGCAGCAGGAGCGGTGGGGGCTGCGGTCCCGTTCGTGGGGTCATGGTTTCCCAGTGCCAAGGCGAAAGCCGCGGGTGCACCGGTCAAGGTGAATATCAGCAAGATCGAAGCAGGACAGCAGATGATTGCTGAATGGCGCGGTCAACCTGTTTTCATCGTCCGTCGCACCCAGGAGATTCTTGGAAATCTTGGCAAAATTACAGGCCAGTTGTCCGACCCCGAATCCAAGAGTTCGGTCCAACCCACTTACGTCGATCCTGTTGTGCGATCAATCAAGCCGGAAATCCTGCTGCTGATCGGTATCTGCACGCACCTTGGATGCTCCCCGACTTTCCGCCCTGAAGTTGCTCCTGCCGACCTGGGCA
Source organism: Pseudomonas syringae (assembly GCF_001698815.1). Taxonomy (GTDB): domain Bacteria; phylum Pseudomonadota; class Gammaproteobacteria; order Pseudomonadales; family Pseudomonadaceae; genus Aquipseudomonas; species Aquipseudomonas syringae_A. The sequence continues at coordinate 56,202 of NZ_LGSI01000033.1, forward strand.
AGGATTGGGTCGGTGGTTATTTCTGTCCTTGCCACGGTTCGCACTATGACCTGGCAGGCCGCGTCTACAAATCGCAACCCGCACCTTTGAATCTGCCAGTGCCGCCGCATTCCTATGAGTCGGACAATATTATTGTCATTGGCGTTGATCAGGAGAAAGCGTGATGAGCAAATTCATGGATTGGGTAGATGCCCGCTTCCCTGCCACAAAAATGTGGGAAGACCATCTCAGCAAATATTACGCTCCAAAAAACTTCAACTTCTTCTACTTCTTCGGTTCCCTGGCGCTGCTGGTCCTGGTCAATCAGATCGTGACCGGCGTATGGCTGACCATGAGCTACACGCCGTCGGCTGAAGAGGCGTTTGCTTCCGTCGAATACATCATGCGCGACGTCGAGTACGGCTCGATCCTGCGCCTGCTGCACTCGACCGGCGCCTCGGCGTTCTTCATCGTGGTCTATCTGCACATGTTCCGTGGCTTGCTTTACGGCTCCTATCAGAAGCCGCGCGAGCTGGTGTGGATCTTCGGCATGTTGATCTACCTCGCGCTGATGGCTGAAGCCTTCATGGGCTATCTGTTGCCATGGGGGCAGATGTCCTACTGGGGCGCGCAGGTGATCATCTCGCTGTTCGGCGCCATTCCGGTGATCGGCAATGACCTGACCCAGTGGATTCGTGGTGACTACCTGATTTCCGGGATCACCCTGAACCGCTTCTTCGCCCTGCATGTGGTCGCTCTGCCGATTGTGGTGTTGGGCCTGGTGGTTCTGCATATCCTGGCGCTGCACGAGGTGGGCTCGAACAACCCGGATGGGGTCGATATCAAGAAGCTCAAGGATGAAAACGGCGTGCCGCTCGATGGCATTCCTTTCCACCCTTACTACACCGTCAAGGATATCGTCGGCGTTGTCGTGTTCCTCTTCGTGTTCTGCTCGATTGTGTTCTTCTTCCCCGAAATGGGTGGGTACTTCCTCGAAAAGCCTAACTTCGAGGTGGCGAACGCGTTCAAGACTCCTGAGCATATTGCCCCGGTCTGGTACTTCACGCCGTTCTACGCGATCTTGCGGGCCATTCCCGACAAGCTCCTGGGTGTAATCGCCATGGGTGCGGCGATTGCGGTGCTGTTTGTGCTGCCTTGGCTTGACCGCAGCCCCGTCAAGTCGATGCGCTACAAAGGCTGGCTGAGCAAGATCTGGTTGCTGGTGTTCTGTGTGTCCTTCGTGATTCTGGGTGTGTTGGGCGTTCTGGCGCCGACCCCGGCTCGTACGTTGCTGTCGCAGGTGTGTACCTTCCTGTACTTCGCCTACTTCATTCTGATGCCGTTTTATACCCGGCTCGAGAAGACCAAACCGGTTCCAGAAAGGGTGACTGGCTGATGAAAAAGCTATTTGCTGTATTGATTCTTGCTGCTCTGCCAGTGCTTTCGTTTGCTGCCGAACACGGCCCGGAACTGGAAAGCGTCGATATCGACGTGTCTGATAAAGCGGCCATGCAGGACGGTGCGCGGACTTTCGCCAACTACTGCATGGGCTGCCACAGCGCCAAGTTCCAGCGCTATGAGCGCGTTGCGGATGACCTGGGCATTCCTCATGAGCTGATGCTGGAGAAGCTGGTGCTCACTGGCGCCAAGATCGGCGATCACATGAACATCGGCATGCAATCCAGCGATGCCAAGGCCTGGTTCGGTGCGGCACCGCCGGACCTGACGCTGGTTGCGCGGGTTCGTGGCACGGACTGGCTCTACGGCTACTTGCGTTCGTTCTATGAAGATCCGGCGCGTCCATGGGGCGTGAACAACAAGGTCTTCCCGAATGTCGGCATGCCGAACGTGCTGGTCGGCCTGCAGGGTCGTCAAGTTGTAGGCTGCAAGCAAGTGCAGGTCGTGGAAGATGGCAAGAAGCAATACGACCCGCTGACCGGTTCGCCGCTTACTCACGAAGCCTGTGATCAGCTGACCGTCGTGCCGAAAACCGGCAGTCTGAACGAAGAGCAGTTCGACGAGAAGGTCAAGAATCTCGTGACCTTCCTCGCCTATTCGGCAAACCCGGTGAAGCTGCAGCATCAGCGGATCGGCACCTACGTGCTGCTCTATCTGGCGTTTTTCTTCGTGTTCGCCTACCTGCTTAAACGCGAGTACTGGAAAGATATTCATCACTGATAATTGCAACACCGACTGTCGACGACACGCGCCCTCGGGCGTCTCTTTCAGGTAGTGAGCGCGGGGCGGGTATAGTAGCGGCGGCAAAGATTGCAGAATTTACTTTGCGTAAATGAGCTATCTTGTCGCCCGCGACGACCACCAGCTTCAAAAGCGGTCGTTATCGGAGGCGCCTCAGGGCGCGTTCGTTTTTTTTGTATTCGATAAATTCAACAAGCGAGGAGGACCGCCATGGGCGTGACCAACCGGTTGGCCTGTTACTCCGACCCCGCCGACCACTATTCCCATCGCGTGCGCATAGTGCTCGCCGAGAAAGGTGTCAGCGCCGAGATCATTGATGTTGTTGCGGGTCGTCATCCGCCGAAGTTGATCGAGGTGAACCCGTACGGCAGCGTTCCAACCCTGGTCGATCGCGACCTGGCGTTGTACGAGTCGACGGTGGTAATGGAATATCTGGATGAGCGTTACCCGCATCCGCCGCTGCTGCCGGTTTATCCGGTGGCACGTGCCAACAGCCGCCTGCTGATCCATCGGATCCAGCGTGACTGGTGCGCGCTGGTGGATCTGATTCTGGATTCGCGCAGCAAGGAAACGGCCCGCGTTCAGGCGCGTAAAGAGCTGCGCGAGAGCCTGACCGGGGTTTCGCCGTTGTTCGCGGAAAAAGCTTTTTTCCTGAGTGACGAGCAAAGTCTGGTTGATTGCTGTCTATTGCCCATACTCTGGCGTTTACCCGTCCTGGGTATTGAGTTGCCGCGGCCTGCCAAGCCGCTGCTTGATTATATGGAGCGCCAGTTTGCGCGTGAGGCATTTCAGGCGAGTCTGTCTGGTGTTGAGCGTGACATGCGCTAAGGCTTAAGGAGCCGTTGATGAACTCCAGTCGCCCTTATCTGATTCGTGCTCTTTATGAGTGGATCGTCGATAACGATTGCACCCCGCATATGCTGGTCAATGCGGAATACCCATCGGTTCAGGTCCCTCAGGGGTTTGCCAACGATGGGCAGATTGTCCTGAACGTTTCACCGTCCGCCGTGCGTCATTTGCACATGGATAACGAAGCGGTCAGCTTTGAGGGTCGCTTCGGCGGCGTGCCGCACACCCTGTACGTCCCTGTGGCGGCGATTCTGGGCATTTACGCTCGGGAGAACGGCCAAGGTATGGTTTTCGATCTGGAGCCTCCCTTCGAGGATGATGACGAGATCGAGCAGGATGATGACAGTCCGCCACCGGAAACCGAGCCACCGCGCCCTAGCGGTCGGCCGAGCCTGAAAGTGGTGAAATAAAAAAAGGCGATCCCTCGGGATCGCCTTTTTCATGGAAGCCGCCTTCCCGGACAAGTCCGGTCCTACCGAATCTGTGCAAATCGGTAGGAGGGGACTTGTCCCCGAATGCTCAATCGGCCTCGGCTAAAAATGCGGCAAATATCAGTCGATGTATTCAAACAGCTTGACGATCTTCTGCACGCCTGACACGCCCTGAACCAGATTGGTCGCCTGAGTCGCTTCCGCCTGGGTTACCAGACCGAGCAGGTAGACGATGCCGTTCTCGGTGATGACCTTGATTCGTGTGGCAGGAATGGCGCTGTCAGTCAGCATCTGGCTTTTGATCTTGGTGGTCAGCCACGCATCGTTGTTGCGCGCCAGCAGCGACGAGGAGCCCATTACCTGGATTTCGTTGTTGACCTTCTTGACCTTCTGCACGGCGGCAGCGGCTTGTTCGGCCATCTGCTTGAGGTCGGCGCGTGGCGTCTGGCCCGCCAGCAGCACGATGCCGTTGAAGCTGGACACGACGATGTGCGAATTCTGGTCCAGATCAGGGCTGGCCTTGGCGACGTTGACCGCTACCTTGGTTTCGATCAACGAGTCATCGATCTTGCTGCCGAAGGTGCGTGTGCCGCGATCGTCTTCGATGGGCTTTTCGCGGCTGGCGTTGATTACCGAGCTGCAGCCGCTAAGGCCGAGGCACAGGGTCAGAGCCAGCAGACTGAGGCGATTAAGGGTCATTCTTCACTCCCGAACAGTTGGCTGTCGATCAGATCGCATAAGCAATGGATCGCCAGCAGGTGGACTTCCTGAATTCGCGCGGTGACTTTTGCCGGTACGCGGATTTCCACGTCCTCCGGCAAGAGCAGCGAGGCCATGTCGCCGCCATCGCGTCCCGTCAATGCTACGACAATCATTTCGCGATCATGTGCGGCCTGGATGGCTTGAATTATGTTCGCCGAGTTACCGCTGGTGGAAATCGCCAGCAACACATCGCCCGGCTGGCCGAGGGCGCGGATCTGTTTGGAGAAGATCTCGTTGTAGCTGTAATCATTGGCAATCGATGTGATGGTTGAAGTATCGGTGGTCAATGCAATCGCCGGAAGGCTCGGGCGCTCGCGTTCAAATCGATTGAGCAGTTCGGACGAGAAGTGCTGAGCGTCACCCGCCGAGCCGCCATTGCCACAAGAAAGCATTTTGCCTTCGTTGAGCAGGGCATTGACCATGACCTGGCTGGCTTGCTCGATGTAGGGTGCAAGGACTTCCATCGCCTGTTGCTTGGTATCGATGCTGGCCTGAAAAAGCTGGCGAATTCGGGATTGCATGTCCATCTGGGTGACCTTAATTAGAGCGTATGGCGGCTAGTCGGGCGCTGACCAGAAGATTCTGGAGGCTTCCCGGCACACATCTGTGCAGCCCGCAAATCGAAGAGCGAAATCGGTATTGGGTGTGCGGTACGTGTTTCAGGGTCGGCATTGCGGGCATTGCAACTCAGCTGTCGAACGCGCTTTTAAGCCAGTTCAGAGGAGCGCCGGAGCCCGGTTGTCCCTCGATGGCCACCACGTCGAAACGGCAGGGTGCATCCCCCCAGCGAGTGTCGTCCTGCAAAAACAGCTGTGCCGCCAGAATGACTTTTTGCTGCTTGCGAAAATCCACACTGTGCAACGCTCCGCCCCAGCCGGAATGGCGCCGGTAGCGAACTTCGACGAATACTACTGTATCTCCGTCGAGCATGACCAGATCGAGCTCGCCACGTTTACATAACCAGTTTTGTGCAATCAGCTGCATTCCCTGCTGCTGTAAATACAGCAGGGCGCTGGCCTCAGCCTCGCGCCCTGCTTGCTTGCCGGTGTCACGTTGCATCAGGGCGCAGTGTCCGGCAGGCGCTGGATTTTGCCGTCAACGAACTCGGCCCAGGGCAATTGACGTTCAATACGACGGCCCGGGTTCATGCTCAGGCTGCCGGAGAGGCCGTCGATGCGGCTTTCAGGCAGGGTCTTGAGTTGGCCCAGGCGAGGCGCCAGGCGATAAGCGTCGACACCCATTGCGTAGAGACGGCCCAGACTGCCGGCAGCTTGCGGCCATTGCGCGATCACTTGCTGGCGCAACGGGTCATTGGCGTTAAGCAACCAAGGGGTTTCACAGAAACGCACGCCGTTGAGGTCCATGTACTGCGCCTGATCGTTGCTGTTGGTGAACAGGTGCGAAGTGGCGTAGACCGGAACGTCGCCAGCGTACTGGAAGACCATGGTTGGCTTGATCTGCTGGGCTTGTTGCGGCGTGGCGGCGAGGAACATGAAATCAATGTCCTGGCGGCGCGACGGTTGCGCAGCGACATCGGTACCTACTGTGCTTTGCAGACGTTTGGCGCGACCTTCGCTATTGCGCAGCTGGAACAGTTCGGCGACTTGCTGGGCAAGCGCAACCGGCTGATCAACGTGTTCGGCAGCAATCAATGTGCCGCCCTTTGCCTGCCAGCTCTGACGGAAAGCTTCCAGTACACGGTCGCCCCATTCGCCTTTGGGCACCATGGCGACCGCGCTGCGCTTGCCGTCAGCCCAGGCACGACGAGCCACTTCACGAGCTTCGTCTTCTGCAGAGAGGCCGAACTGGAACAGTTGCGGCGGGCCTTCAGCACCAGCGTCGCTGTAATTCAGCGCCAGGGTGGTGATTGGCAATTGCTCGCGGCCGTTGAGTTGCTTGACCAGTGGTTTTTCCAACGGACCGACCACCAATTGCACGCCAGCGGCTTTGGCCTGGCGGTAGAACTCGTCCATGGACGTCAGGCGCGAGCTGTCGAAAACTTGAATCGAAGGCGGGTTCTGACCGGCTTGTTGCGCCTGGTAATGCGCGGCCATGAAGCCTTCGCGCAATGCCTTGGCAACTGCAGCCAGCGGGCCTTCCTGGGGCAGAAGCAGGGCGATTTTGGTCAGCGGTTCGCTGGTCAGTGCGCGCAGTTGCGCCAGGGTGGTCGGCAGCTGCACGGCCGCCGGATGTTTCGGATTCTGCGCTTTCCAGCTGTCGATGGCAGCCTGTTGCTGTTCCAGCGTGCCGGCACCTTTGACGGCGCGCGCCAGACTCAGCCAGCCACCGACGTCATCGTTTGCGGTGCTTTGCAGTTGCTCAGGCGGCAGCGCGGCAACCAATGCCCAGATGGCATCGTTGTTGGCGCTCAGCTCGGCGCCTTGCAGCAGCGGGCCGACGAAGACACGTTCGCTGATCGCGGCCATGGTCTGGCCGTCAGCTTCCAGTGCCCGTGCCCGGACCGTGTGGGTGCGCACTTGCTGCTCGACGGACAACTCGCCAAGGCGTTGCAGGCTTGGGTGGTTCAACGCGGTCAGCGCAGCCTTGGGCTGGTTGCGGCCCATCGCCAGTTCAGCGGCCAATGTACTGGCGTAAACCTGTTGGCCCGGCTTGAGCAGTTCCAGCTTTACCTGCGCGAGAATCTGCGCGGCGCGACCTGGATCATTCTGCCGGCTGGCCAGATCCGCCGCGCTGAGTCTCAGCAAGGCAGCCTGGTCCGGAGTTTTCGCCTGTGCAGCCTGGTCGAGCAATTGCTCGATACTGGCATCAGGGGTACGTGGAAGTTCGCCAAGGCTGGACGAAGGCGAGCTGGCACAAGCCGCCAACAGGGCAGCGAGGCAGAGGGCAGAGAACAGCCGCAGGCAAGCGATCATGTGTATGTTCCTGATACTCGAGCAAATTAGCGGGGAATTGTACCCAAGCGCTGGCAAGGGTGCGACGTCGATGGCGTTAAAGCGGTGATATAGATTGCCGAACGGGCTTTTTAACAGCCAAAGCGGCGGATGTGCGGGTGTTGAAATAGCGAATCGCGATGCATCTCATTAATTTTCCATCCTTTTTCAGGTTCTTCCTTGAGCACGCTACCCATGCAGTGGAGTCGTAGTCTGTACAATGCGGACTCTTCACCCATCAAGGGTAACCAAATGAGGTCTGCGCTTTGACTGCTGACGTTGCTTCGAATTCCGCTGCTGGCTCGCTTTATGTAGTGGCCACGCCTATCGGCAATCTGGATGACATGAGCGTGCGGGCTTTGAAGGTGTTGCGCGACGTGGCCCTGATCGCCGCCGAAGATACGCGTCATTCATTGCGACTGATGCAGCACTTCGGCATTCCGACGCCGCTGGCTGCCTGCCACGAGCATAACGAACGCGATGAAGGCAGTCGTTTCATCGCACGATTGCTGGCCGGCGATGACGTCGCGCTGATTTCCGATGCCGGTACGCCGCTGATCTCCGATCCGGGTTATCACCTGGTTCGCCAGGCGCGAGCGGCCGGCATCAAGGTGGTTCCGGTACCTGGCGCCTGTGCATTGATTGCGGCGCTGTCTGCAGCCGGTTTGCCGTCAGATCGTTTTATCTTCGAAGGATTCCTGCCCGCCAAGGCGGTAGGGCGCAGGGCGCGTCTGGAATTGCTCAAGGAAGAGCCGCGCACGCTGATTTTCTACGAAGCGCCGCACCGGATTCTTGAATGTCTGCAGGATCTAGAACTGGTGTTCGGGCCGGAGCGTCCGGCTTTGCTGGCTCGTGAGCTGACGAAAACTTTTGAAACCCTCAAAGGCCTGCCCTTGTCGCAATTAAGGGCATTCGTGGAAGACGACAGCAATCAACAGCGCGGCGAGTGCGTGGTGTTGGTCGCTGGTTGGAGCGAGCCTGAAGGCGAGGACGTGATTGGTACTGAAGCGCGGCGGATTCTGGATTTGCTGCTGCAGGAAATGCCACTCAAGCGGGCGGCCGCACTGGCGGCGGAAATTACCGGTGTGCGCAAAAACCTGCTCTATCAGGTGGCGCTGGACAAGCAAAAAGGCGAGTAGGGCGCGTCGCTTTGCCCTGAATGTGCGCTAAGTGATTGAGCTCAGGACTTTTTAAAGCTTGTTCTCAGGCACTCGTGCCGCTAACCTTGGCGGCGGAGAGTCGATTGGACAGTCGCTGCCTCTTATTGTTCGCAATTAAGGGGGGGAGGAAAGTCCGGGCTCCATAGGGCGGAGTGCCAGGTAACACCTGGGAGGCGCGAGCCTACGGAAAGTGCCACAGAAAATAACCGCCTAAGCACTTCGGTGCCGGTAAGGGTGAAAAGGTGCGGTAAGAGCGCACCGCGCGTCTGGCAACAGTTCGTGGCAAGGTAAACCCCACTCGGAGCAAGACCAAATAGGGTTCCTAGGCGTGGCCCGCGCTGGAACCGGGTAGGTTGCTAAAGACGTCCGGTGACGGCCGTCGTAGAGGAATGACTGTCCTCGACAGAACCCGGCTTACAGATCGACTCTCCACCTTTTTCCCCCTTGTGCGTTTCAGCCGCACAACACCCCTCGTAATACCGAAAAAATCTTAAACTTAATAAAACACATTAACTTCTGCGCGTAGCTCCCTGAGCCGTGTCGGAAATATCTGAAAGAACCCTCGCAAATTTGCCGCTTCTCATCCGAAACCACTCCTAAATCTCAGTAATGTAAGGGTTTTCCTTAGGACCGTGCCTTGACGGTGTGGTGGGCGCGTTCCTATAGTGTGCACAAGTGGCAGAAAGTGGCGTGAAGTGGGTTTTTTCAGCGCAAAAAGTTAGTATTTGGAGAATGCGCCTGTGTTTCGTGGTGCCAATGCGATCAATCTCGATGCAAAAGGCCGTCTCGCTATGCCGAGTCGGTACCGTGACGAGTTGGATTCGCGTAGTGCCGGGCAATTGATCGTAACCATTGACGCTGTTGACCCTTGCTTATGTCTTTACCCGCTTTCTGAATGGGAACTGATTGAAGCCAAGTTGCGAGATCTCGCGACGTTTCGCGAGGAAAACCGGCGTTTGCAAAGGCTTTTGATCGGTAACGCTGTCGATCTGGAACTTGATGGCAGTGGGCGTTTTCTGGTGCCGCCACGTCTTCGCGATTATGCCAAGTTGGATAAACGCGTGATGTTAGTTGGCCAGCTCAATAAGTTTCAATTGTGGGACGAGGACGCCTGGAACGCTCTTGCTGATGCGGATCTGGCGGCCATTCAAAAACCTGGCGCGATGCCTGATGAATTACGTGACTTGATCCTGTGACTATGACTAGCGGCTTTACCCACATCACCGTACTGCTCGAAGAAGCCGTCGAGGCTCTCGCGGTGCGCGCCGATGGCTGCTATCTGGATGGCACCTTCGGGCGTGGCGGACACAGTCGCCTCATATTGCAGAAGCTGGGGCCTGATGGCCGATTGCTAGGGTTCGATAAAGATCCCCAGGCAATTGCCACCGGGCAATCGCTAGCGGCCGAAGACGGCCGCTTTGTTATTGTGCAGCGCAGCTTTGCCGAACTGGGTTCCGAGGCTCAAAGCCGCGGGATTGAGGGCAAAGTCAGCGGCGTCCTGCTCGACCTGGGCGTGTCCTCGCCGCAGCTGGACGATCCTGAACGCGGCTTCAGTTTCATGAACGATGGTCCGCTGGACATGCGCATGGACCCGACTCGCGGCGTCAGTGCTGCCGAGTTCATCGCCACCGCGCCGGTCGAAGAAATTGCCCGTGTCTTCAAGGAATATGGCGAAGAGCGTTTTTCCAGGCGCATGGCGGCTGCGGTCGTCGCGCGCCGTGAAGTGCAACCTTTCGAGCGCACAGCCGATCTGGCTGAAGTGCTCAAGGTCGCCAATCCGGCCTGGGAGAAGGGCAAGAATCCTGCGACGCGCGCCTTTCAGGGTTTGCGCATCCATGTAAACAACGAATTGGGCGATCTTGAAGCCGGCCTCGAAGCCGCGCTGGACGTACTCGAAATCGGCGGCCGTCTGGTGGTGATCAGCTTCCATTCCCTGGAAGACCGCATCGTCAAGCTGTTCATGCGCAAGCTCGCCAAGGGCGAAGCTGACAATATGCCCCGTGACCTGCCGATCCAGTTCAAGGCGTTCGATCCGAAAATCAAGATTCACGGCAAGGCGCAGTTCGCCTCCGATGTCGAGACCAAGGCCAATCCGCGCTCGCGCAGCGCCGTCATGCGCGTAGCGGAGAAGCTCAAGTGAGCCGGCTGTTCCTCAAGCCTCTCCCAGGCGGCAGTTTCATCATGCTGCTGCTGTTTATCGCCGTCCTGGTTTCGGCGATTGGCGTGTCGTACAGCGCCCACTGGAACCGTCAGTTGCTCAATTCCCTCTATTCCGAACTCAGCGTGCGCGACAAGGCGCAGGCTGAATGGGGTCGTCTGATCCTTGAGCAAAGCACCTGGACTGCCCATAGCCGTATCGAAACCCTGGCGACAGAACAACTGAAAATGCGCATCCCGAGCGCCGCCGAAGTTCGAATGGTGGCGCCATGATGAAGCTGGAGGGGGCTCTTTATCCGTGGCGTTTCCGCGTGGTTGTGGGCCTGCTCGTCATTCTGGTGCTCGCCATTTGCTGGCGTATCGTCGACCTGCAAGTTGTGGATCACACGTTCCTCAAGGAACAGGGCGATGCACGCAGCGTTCGTCATATCCCGATTCCTGCGCACCGTGGCCTGATTACCGACCGTAACGGCGAGCCTTTGGCCGTCAGCACGCCGGTTACCACGCTGTGGGCCAACCCCAAGGAAATGCAGCTGGACAAGGCCAAATGGCCAGCTCTGGCCGCCGCGCTGGGCCAGGATGCCAAGGCTCTGACCGAGCGTCTTGATTCTCAGGCTTCCAAGGAATTCATCTATCTGGTTCGCGGCCTGACCCCGGAGCAGGGCCAGTCGGTTCTGGACCTGAAAGTCCCCGGCGTATACGGCATCGAAGAATTCCGCCGGTTTTATCCGGCGGGCGACGTGACCGCGCACATGGTTGGCTTCACCGATCTCGACGACCACGGTCGCGAAGGTGTCGAGCTGGCCTATGACGACTGGCTCGCCGGCGTGCCCGGCAAGCGGCAAGTCATCAAGGATCGGCGCGGACGACTGATCAAGGATGTCCAGGTCACCAAAAACGCCAAGGCCGGGAAGACCTTGGCTTTGTCTATTGATCTGCGCCTGCAATATCTGGCAACCCGCGAGCTGCGCAACGCCATCGTCGAGAACGAAGCGAAAGCCGGCAGCATGGTGATCATGGACGTCAAGACCGGCGAAGTGCTGGCCATGGTCAACTCGCCGACCTACAACCCGAACAACCGTCGCACCATGGTGCCCGCCGCCATGCGTAACCGAGCGATCATCGATGTGTTCGAGCCGGGCTCGACCATGAAGCCGATCTCCATGACCGCCGCGCTCGACAGCGGCCGTTGGAAGCCAACCGACAAGGTTGAGGTTTATCCCGGCACCTTGCAGATCGGCAAATACACCATTCGTGACGTGACCAAGACCGAAGGCCCGATCCTCGATTTGACCGGCATCCTGATCAACTCCAGTAACGTCGGCATGAGTAAAGTAGCGTTCGACGTGGGCGGCGAAGCAATTTTCCGTGCCATGCAGCGCGTTGGCCTCGGCCAGTACACTGGCCTGGGTTTCCCGGGCGAGCGCGTTGGCAACCTGCCTAACTATCGCGAATGGCGCAAAGCCGAGACGGCGACCTTGTCCTACGGCTACGGCCTGTCGGTGACTGCGTTGCAGCTGGTTCACGCCTACGCCGCATTGGCCAACAATGGCCGCATCGTGCCGCTGACCATTCTGAAAAGCGACGCGGCGCCGACTTCGGTTCAGGCGATCCCCGAAGCTACCGCAAAAACCTTGCAAGGCATGCTGCAACAAGTGATCGAAGACCCGCGTGGCGTGTATCGCGCTCGTGTGCCGTCCTACCACGTTGCAGGCAAGAGCGGTACAGCACGTAAGACGTCGGTGGGCACCAAGGGTTACGCCGAAAACTCCTACCGTTCGCTGTTCGCCGGTTTCGGACCGATGAGCAATCCGCGCTACGCCATCGTTGTGGTCATCGACGAGCCGAGCAAGGGCGGTTATTACGGCGGCCTGGTTTCCGCGCCGGTATTCAGCAAAGTGATGTCCGGCACCTTGCGCCTGATGAACGTCACGCCCGATAACCTCGTTGCCACGCCGCCAGAACAAGTCAATGCAGCACCCGTCGTAAAAGGAGGGCGTGGTTGATGTCTTCCAGCCTGAACAAGATTTTTGCCCATGCCGATCGCGATCTCATGATTCGCGAGTTGACCCTCGACAGCCGCAACGTGCGCGGCGGCGATCTGTTTCTCGCCGTGCCGGGCGGCAAGTTCGACGGCCGCGATCACATTGCCGACGCCTTGAAGCGCGGCGCAGCGGCTGTTGCCTATGAAGTTGAAGGCGCTACGGTTCTGCCGATCACCGACGTGCCGCTGATTCCGGTCAAAGGCCTCGCGGCGCAGTTGTCGGATATCGCCGGACGTTTTTATGGCGATCCGAGCCGCAGCCTGAATCTGGTGGGCGTCACCGGTACCAATGGCAAGACCAGCGTTACCCAGCTGGTTGCCCAGGCGCTGGACCTGCTCGGCCAGCATTGCGGCATCGTCGGCACGCTGGGCACAGGCTTTTATGGCGCGCTGCAAAGTGGCCGCCATACCACGCCAGACCCGATTGCCGTGCAGGCGACGCTGACTGACCTGAAAAAAGCCGGTGCTCGCGCGGTGGCCATGGAGGTTTCTTCCCACGGTCTGGATCAGGGTCGTGCCACGGCGCTGGCCTTTGATGTCGCCGTGCTGACCAACCTGTCCCGCGATCATCTGGATTATCACGGCACCATGCAGGCTTATGGCGATGCCAAGGCCAAGCTGTTTGCCTGGTCCGACCTGCGTTGCCGGGTGTTGAACCTGGACGACGATTTCGGGCGCAAGCTGGCGGCGGACAAACATGAATCACGCCTGATCACCTACAGCCTCGAAGACTCCAGCGCCTACCTGTTTTGCCGGGAAGCGCGTTTCGATGACGACGGAGTGCGCGCCACGCTGGTGACGCCGCAAGGCGAACATCTGTTGCGCAGCAGCCTGTTGGGCCGCTTCAACCTGAGCAACGTGCTGGCTGCGGTCGGCGCATTGCTGGGTCTGGATTATGCGCTGGACGAAATTCTCAAAGTGCTGCCCCAGCTTGAAGGGCCGATTGGCCGCATGCAGCGTTTGGGTGGCGGCGCCAAGCCGTTGGTGGTGGTCGATTACGCCCATACGCCGGACGCGCTGGAAAAAGTTCTGACTGCGTTGCGCCCACATGCCAAGGGCCGTCTGTTGTGCCTGTTCGGCTGCGGCGGTGATCGTGATCGCGGCAAGCGTCCGTTGATGGCCGAAGTGGTCGAGCGTCTGGCCGACAGCGTGCTGGTCACCGATGACAATCCGCGTAGCGAAGTCCCAAGCCAGATTTTCGCCGACATTCGCGCAGGCTTTGTCCACGCCGATAACGTGCGCTTCGTTGAAGGTCGCGGCCCGGCCATCAGCGAGATCATCGCCAGCGCCAATGCCGACGATGTGATTGTGCTGGCTGGCAAAGGTCACGAGGATTATCAGGAAATCCACGGCCAGCGCCTGGCATTTTCCGACCTGGAAGAAGCCGCCAAAGCGCTGGCTGCCTGGGAGGTCGCGCATGCTTAAGCCGCTTTCATTTACTGAAGTGATCACAGCCCTCGACGCCCGTCTGGTTGGCGCCGATTGCAGCTTCGACGGCGTCAGCATCGACAGTCGCGCGATTGTGCCGGGTCAGCTGTTCGTGGCTTTGACCGGTCCGCGCTTCGACGGTCACGATTATCTGGATCAAGTCGCCGCAAAAGGTGCCGTTGGCGCGTTGGTCGAGCGCGAAGTTGCCGGGTCGACCTTGCCGCAACTGGTCGTGCTGGATACCCGCAAGGCGCTGGCGCAACTGGGTGCCATGAACCGCAACGCGTTTGTCGACAAACCGGTGGCCGCGATTACCGGTTCCAGCGGCAAGACAACCGTCAAAGAGATGCTCGCCAGCATCCTGCGCACCCGTGGGCCGGTACTGGCAACGCGTGGCAATCTGAATAACGAACTGGGCGTGCCGCTGACCCTGCTCGAGCTGGCCCCGCAATACGCGGCGGCCGTGATCGAGCTGGGCGCCTCGCGTCTGGGCGAAATCGCTTTTACCGTCAGCCTGACCAAGCCGCATGTCGCGCTGATTACCAACGCCGGAACCGCCCATGTTGGCGAGTTCGGTGGGCCGGACAAGATTGTCGAGGCCAAGGGCGAAATTCTCGAGGGCCTCGATAATTTCGGCATTGCGGTGCTGAATAAAGAAGATAAGGCGTTCCAGATCTGGAGCGCCCGTGCTGGCAAGCGACAGGTGATCAGCTTTGCGGTTGCTGATGCAACGGCCGACTTCCATGCACAGGATCTCAAGCTGGACGCTCGCGGCTGCCCGGGTTTCACCCTGCAAAGCCCGTTGGGTTCGGCGCGGGTGCAGCTCAATCTGCTCGGCGTGCACAACGTTGGTAACGCTCTGGCCGCCGCCGCCGGGGCGCATGCATTGGGTGTCACGCTGGAAGGGATCGTCATCGGTCTCAATACCGTGCAGCCAGTCAAAGGTCGCACGGTTGCGCAAATTGCTCCAAATGGCGTGCGGGTGATCGATGACACCTACAACGCCAACCCGACGTCGGTGAACGCCGCCGTAGACATCCTCACCGGTTTTACCGGCCGTACGGTACTGGTGCTCGGCGACATCGGTGAGCTGGGCGATTGGGCCGAACAAGGTCATCACGATGTCGGCGCTTACGCTGCAGGCAAAGTGTCAGCACTTTATGCCGTTGGTCCGTTGATGGTTCACGCCGTCAACGCGTTCGGCGAGCATGCGCGCCATTTTGCCAATCAGACCGACCTGATCGCTGCGCTGGGCGCCGAGCAGGACACTCAAACCACTATCTTGATCAAAGGCTCGCGTAGCGCGGCGATGGAAAACGTCGTCGCCGCGCTGTGCAGTTCTAGCCTGGAGAAACATTAATGCTGCTGCTGCTGGCCGAGTATCTGCAACAGTTCCACAAAGGCTTCGCGGTCTTTCAATACCTGACCCTGCGCGGGATCCTCGGCGTGCTCACTGCATTGTCGCTTTCCCTGTGCCTCGGCCCCTGGATGATTCGTACCTTGCAGATGCGGCAGATCGGCCAGTCCGTGCGCAATGACGGCCCGCAGTCGCACCTGTCCAAATCCGGTACGCCGACCATGGGTGGCGCGCTGATTCTGTCGTCCATCGCCATCAGCACGCTGCTCTGGGCCGACCTGGCTAATCGTTATGTCTGGGTGGTGTTGATCGTTACGCTGTTGTTCGGCGGCATTGGCTGGATCGACGATTACCGCAAGGTCATCGAGAAAAACTCGAAAGGTTTGCCGAGCCGCTGGAAGTATTTCTGGCAGTCGGTGTTCGGCCTGTGCGCGGCGATCTTTCTCTATATGACCGCGCCGTCGGCAGTGGAAACCACGCTGATCATCCCGATGTTCAAGGACGCCAGTATCGCGCTGGGCATTGGCTTCGTGGTCCTGACCTATTTCGTCATCGTCGGCTCCAGCAACGCGGTCAACCTGACCGATGGCCTGGACGGTCTGGCGATTCTGCCGACCGTGCTGGTTGGCGGTGCGCTGGGCATCTTCTGCTACCTGTCCGGTAACGTGAAATTCGCTGAATACCTGCTGATCCCGTACGTACCGGGCGCCGGTGAGTTGATCGTGTTCTGTGGCGCGCTGATTGGCGCCGGGCTTGGCTTTCTCTGGTTCAACACCTATCCGGCCCAGGTGTTCATGGGCGACGTCGGCGCGCTGGCGCTGGGCGCGGCGTTGGGCACCATCGCGGTGATCGTCCGTCAGGAAATCGTGCTGTTCATCATGGGCGGTGTGTTCGTGATGGAAACCCTTTCAGTCGTCATTCAGGTTGCGTCCTTTAAGTTGACCGGTCGTCGCGTATTCCGTATGGCGCCGATCCACCACCACTTTGAACTCAAGGGCTGGCCCGAGCCGCGCGTGATCGTCCGTTTCTGGATCATCACCGTGATTCTCGTGTTGGTCGGCCTTGCCACGCTGAAACTGAGGTAGAACGAGTGTCTCTAATCGCTTCCGACCACTTCCGCATCATTGTCGGCCTCGGCAAGAGCGGCATGTCCCTGGTTCGCTTCCTCGCGAACCGGGGCGTGTCGTTTGCCGTGGCTGACACGCGGGAGAATCCGCCGGAACTGGCGACCTTGCGTCGGGACTACCCTCAGGTCGAAGTGCGCTGTGGCGAACTGGACGTTGAATTTCTCTGCCGCGCCGATGAGCTTTACGTGAGCCCCGGCCTGGCGCTGGCGACTCCTGCGTTGCAGCAAGCCGCTGCCCGTGGCGTGAAGCTGTCTGGCGATATCGAGCTGTTCGCGCGTCACGCGAAAGCACCGATCATCGCGATTACCGGTTCCAACGCGAAAAGCACCGTCACCACCCTGGTGGGCGAGATGGCTGTGGCGGCAGGCAAGCGCGTCGCCGTCGGCGGTAATCTCGGTACGCCGGCGCTGGATCTGCTCAGCGACGATATCGAGTTGTATGTCCTCGAACTGTCGAGCTTCCAGCTGGAAACCACCGATCAACTCGGCGCGGAAGTGGCGACCGTGTTGAACATTAGTGAAGACCACATGGACCGCTACAGCGGCCTGCCGGCTTATCACCTGGCCAAGCACCGGGTATTCCGTGGCGCGCGGCAAGTGGTGGTCAATCGTCAGGACGTGTTGACCCGTCCGTTGATTGGCGAAGGCTTGCCATGCTGGACCTTCGGTCTGAACACACCTGATTTCCATGGCTTCGGTCTGCGCGAAGAGAATGGCGAGAAATACCTCGCGTTCCAGTTCGAGAGCCTGATGCCGGTGCGCGAGCTGAAAATTCGTGGCGCTCACAACCAGTCCAACGCCCTGGCGGCCTTGGCGTTGGGGCATGCGGTCGGCTTGCCGATGGACGCGATGCTCGCCAGCCTGCGCAGCTTCGGTGGCCTGGAGCATCGCTGCCAGTGGATTCGCGAGCGTGACGGCGTCAACTATTACGATGACTCCAAGGCGACCAACGTCGGTGCCGCGCTTGCTGCAATTGAAGGTCTGGGCGCGGATATCAGCGGCAAGCTGGTGCTGATCGCCGGTGGCGATGGCAAAGGTGCTGATTTCAGTGGTCTTGCTGCACCCGTCGCTGCCCATTGCCGCGCTGTTGTTTTGCTGGGCCGTGATGCCGAACTGATCGCCCACGTGCTGGGCGATTCGGTGCCGCTGATTCGTGCCCAGTCGCTGGATGAAGCCGTACAGCGCTGCGCAGACACCGCACAGCCCGGCGATGCCGTGTTGTTGTCGCCGGCCTGCGCCAGCTTTGACATGTTCAAAAATTACGAAGAGCGCGGTCAGCTGTTCGCGCAAGCCGTGAGGGACTTGTCATGATCTTTGGCGTAATCAAGCCGTATCCGTCGCCACTGATCAGTGGCCGTGGCATTGATGTCGACTTCCCGATGCTGGCCGGCTGTCTGGCGTTGCTGGGCCTCGGTCTGGTGATGATCACTTCCGCGTCGTCCGAAGTGGCTGCGGTGCAGTCCGGCAACACCCTGTACATGATGACCCGCCATTTGATCTACATGATCATCGGCATCGGTGCCTGCGGCGTGACCATGATGATTCCGGTCGCCACCTGGCAACGTCTGGGCTGGCTGATGTTGCTTGGCGCGTTTGGCTTGCTGGTGATGGTGCTGATTCCCGGGGTCGGGCGCGAGGTGAACGGTTCGATGCGCTGGATCGGCTTCGGCGCGTTCAACGTGCAGCCGTCGGAAATTGCCAAGCTGTTCGTGGTGATCTTCCTCGCGGGCTATCTGATTCGTCGGCAGACCGAAGTGCGTGAAAGCTGGATGGGCTTTTTCAAGCCTTTCATCGTGCTGTTGCCGATGGCCGGTCTGTTGCTGATGGAGCCCGACTTCGGCGCCACCGTCGTAATGATGGGTGCGGCGGCGGCGATGCTGTTCCTCGGTGGCGTTGGCCTGTTTCGTTTCAGCCTGATGGTGGCGCTGGCGGTGGGTGCGGTGTTCGTGCTGGTTCAGGCGCAGCCGTATCGCATGGCGCGTCTGATTACCTTTACCGACCCGTGGTCCGATCAATTCGGCTCCGGCTACCAGTTGACCCAGGCGTTGATTGCCTTTGGTCGCGGCGAATGGCTGGGCGTGGGTCTGGGCAACAGCGTGCAGAAGCAGTTCTATCTGCCGGAAGCGCACACTGACTTCGTATTTTCCGTGCTGGCCGAAGAGCTGGGCGTGGTTGGCTCGCTGCTGACCGTCGGCCTGTTCCTGTTCGTCAGCATCCGGGCGATGTACATCGGCATGTGGGCCGAGCGCGCCAAGCAGTTCTTCGGTGCCTACGTGGCCTACGGTCTGGCGTTCCTGTGGATCGGCCAGATCCTGATCAACATTGGCGTGAACGTCGGCCTGCTGCCAACCAAAGGTCTGACCTTGCCCTTCCTCAGCTATGGCGGCAGCTCGCTGGTGATCTGCTGTGCGAGCCTGGGCTTGCTGCTGCGCATCGAGTGGGAATCGCGCAACAACATGGGCAGCGAAGAAGCCGAGTTCAACGAAAGCGACTTCGCCGAGGAGCCGCCCCATGGACGCTAACGTGCTGATCATGGCCGGCGGCACCGGCGGACACGTATTCCCGGCGCTGGCTTGCGCCCGTGAGTTTCAGGCGCGCGGTTACAAAGTGCACTGGCTCGGCACGCCGCGTGGCATCGAGAACGAACTCGTGCCGCAGGCGGGTTTCGCCCTGCACCTGATCAACGTGACCGGCCTGCGCGGCAAAGGCCGTTTGTCCTTGCTCAAGGCGCCGTTGATGCTGATCAAGGCCTTGTTGCAGGCGCGCAAGATCGTGCGTGAGCTCAAGCCGGTGTGCGTGGTGGGTTTCGGTGGTTATGTCACCGGCCCCGGCGGCCTCGCAGCAGCGTTGGCCAAAGTGCCGCTGATCGTTCACGAGCAGAATGCCGTGGCCGGTACCGCCAATCGCAGTCTGGCGTCGTTTGCCAGCCGCTTGTGCGAGGCCTTTCCGAATACGTTTCCCGCGTCCAGCAAGCGCCGCACCACCGGCAATCCGGTGCGCGTCGAGCTGTTCCTGGAAACCCCGCGTCAGGCCCTGGCCGGGCGCCGCGCGCGTCTGTTGGTGCTGGGCGGGAGCCTGGGCGCCGAGCCGCTGAACAAATTGTTGCCCGAGGCGCTGTCGCAAGTGCCTGCGGACGTGCGGCCTGAAGTGTTTCATCAGGCCGGCAAGAATCACGATGAAATCACCGCAGAGCGCTATCGCACTGCCGGTGTCGAGGCGCAAGTGGCGCCTTTCATTCAGGACATGGCTCAAGCGTATAGCTGGGCCGACCTGGTGGTCTGTCGCGCAGGCGCGCTGACCATCAGTGAACTGGCGGCGGCTGGACTGCCGTCGCTGCTGGTGCCGTTGCCCCATGCGATCGACGACCACCAGTCCCGTAACGCCGACTATTTGGCCCTCGAAGGCGCTGCCTTCGTGATGCCACAAGCGACAACTGGTATAGCCGAGATGGCGGCGCGCCTGAAAGAGGTTCTGATGCAACCCGAACAACTGAACAACATGGCTCGTACCGCTCGCCGACTGGCCAAGCCTGACGCAACCAATACCGTGGTCGATATCTGTCTGGAGGTGGCCCATGGTTGAAAATCAACGCGCGATGCCACAACCGGAAATGCGCCGCATCCGTCGCATCCACTTCGTCGGCATCGGCGGCGTGGGCATGTGCGGGATCGCTGAGGTGTTGCTGAACCTGGGTTATGACGTCTCCGGTTCCGACCTCAAATCGTCCCCGGTTACCGAACGCCTTGAATCGTTCGGCGCGCACATCTTTATTGGCCACCGTGCCGAAAACACCGTGGGCGCTGACGTGCTCGTGGTCTCCAGTGCCGTCAACACGTCCAACCCGGAAGTGGCGACCGCTCTTGAGCGCCGCATTCCAGTGGTGCCACGCGCCGAGATGCTCGCCGAGCTGATGCGCTATCGCCACGGCATCGCAGTCGCCGGTACCCACGGCAAAACCACCACCACCAGCCTGATCGCCTCGGTGTTCGCGGCCGGTGGCCTGGACCCGACATTCGTTATCGGTGGCCGGTTAAACGCTGCTGGCACCAACGCCCAGCTGGGCACCAGCCGTTACCTGATCGCCGAAGCCGACGAAAGCGATGCGAGCTTCCTGCATCTGCAGCCGCTGGTTGCCGTGGTTACCAACATCGACGCCGATCACATGGCGACCTACGAAGGCGACTTCAACAAGCTGAAGAAGACCTTCGTCGAGTTCCTGCACAACCTGCCGTTCTACGGTCTGGCGGTGGTGTGCATCGATGATCCGGTGGTGCGCGAAATCCTGCCGCTGGTCAAGCGTCCGACCCTGACTTACGGCTTCAGCGAAACCGCCGACGTGCGCGCCATCAATGTGCGCCAGGACGGCATGCTGACGTTCTTCACTGTGCTGCGTCGCGATCACGAGCCGCTGGATGTTTCGGTCAACATGCCGGGCAATCACAACGTGCTCAACTCGCTGGCAACCATTGCCATCGCCACCGACGAAGGCGTCAGCGACGAGGCCATCGTTCAGGGCCTGTCGGGATTTCAGGGCGTGGGTCGCCGCTTCCAGGTGTACGGCGAGCTGCCGGTCGAGGGCGGCAACGTCATGCTGGTCGATGACTACGGCCATCACCCGCGTGAAGTCGCCGCAGTGATCAATGCCGTGCGCGGCGGCTGGCCGGATCGTCGTCTGGTGATGGTTTACCAGCCGCATCGCTTCAGCCGCACCCGCGACCTGTACGACGATTTCGTCCAGGTGCTGACCGAGGCCAACGTGCTGTTGCTGATGGAAGTCTATCCAGCCGGCGAAGAGCCGATTCCGGGTGCGGACAGCCGCAACCTGTGTCACAGCATCCGTCAACGCGGCCAGCTGGACCCGATCTACATCGAGCGTGGCGTCGAACTCGCGCCACTGGTCAAGCCGCTGCTGCGTCCGGGCGACATCCTGCTTTGCCAGGGCGCTGGTGACATTGGCGGCCTTGCTCCGCAACTGCTGCGCAGCCCGCTGTTCGCCGGTGCTGTCGTTGCGTCCACTGAAGGGAAGCTGAAATGACTGCCCTGACGCAATCGACACTCTTCAGCACGCTGGAGCCGAAAGCCTTCGGCCGTGTCGCCGTGCTGTTCGGTGGCAAGAGCGCTGAGCGTGAGGTTTCGCTGAAGTCCGGTCAGGCGGTGCTGCATGCCCTGCAAAGCGCTGGCGTCGATGCGTTCGGTATCGATGTCGGCGACGATTTCCTGCAGCGTCTGGTCAGCGAGAAAATCGATCGTGCCTTCATTGTCCTGCACGGCCGTGGCGGTGAAGACGGCACCATGCAAGGTCTGCTGGAGTGTCTGGAAATCCCTTATACCGGCAGCGGTGTACTGGCTTCGGCACTGGCGATGGACAAGCTGCGCACCAAGCAGGTCTGGCAGAGCCTGGGCCTGCCGACGCCGCTGCATGCGGTACTTGGCAGCGAAGCGGATTGTATTTCGGCAGTCACGGAACTGGGCCTGCCTTTGATCGTCAAACCGGCTCATGAAGGTTCCAGTATCGGTATGGCCAAGGTGACCAGCGTCGACGAATTGATCGCCGCATGGAAATCCGCCAGCACCTACGATTCGCAAGTTTTGGTCGAGCAATGGATTCAAGGTCCGGAGTTCACCATCGCTACGCTGCGTGGCCAGGTTTTACCGCCGATTGGTCTGGGCACTCCGCACACTTTCTATGACTACGATGCCAAGTACATCGCGGACGATACGCAGTATCGGATCCCGTGCGGTCTCGAAGAAAGCAAGGAACAGGAACTCAAGCAGCTGACAGCGCGTGCTTGCGAAGCCGTGGGCATTGCTGGCTGGGCGCGCACCGATGTCATGCAGGACGTGAATGGCAAGTTCTGGCTGTTGGAAGTGAACACCGTGCCGGGCATGACCGATCACAGTCTGGTGCCGATGGCGGCACGTGCGGCAGGTCTGGATTTCCAGCAACTGGTGTTGGCGATTCTCGCTGACAGTGTCCAGGCGCGAGGTTAAGCCATGAACGCGACGGCACGTCATCAGCCTCCAGCTCCCGGCCGCAAGCCGGTGCCGCGTGGTGCCAGTCGTATGGTGGCCAAGGAACCGCTGTCGGTACGTCTGCCGAAAGCGAATTTCGGTTTTCTCAAGGTGCTGTTCTGGCCGGTGATGCTGGTGATTCTGGGCTTTGGTACGTATGAGGCAGCGCAACGCTTGCTGCCTTATGCCGACCGGCCGATCACCAAGATCAACGTCCAGGGTGACCTGAGCTACATCAGTCAGCAGGCGGTGCAGCAGCGAATCGCGCCTTACGTGGCGGCGAGCTTCTTCACTATCGATCTGGCCGGCATGCGTTCGGAACTGGAACAGATGCCCTGGATCGCCCACGCGGAAGTGCGTCGCGTCTGGCCGGATCAGGTGGTGATCCGCCTTGAAGAACAGCTGCCGGTGGCGCGCTGGGGTGATGAAGCCTTGCTCAATAACCAGGGCCAGGCGTTTACCCCGCGCGAGCTGGCTAATTACGAACACCTTCCGCAGTTGTTTGGCCCGCAGCGGGCTCAACAGCAGGTGATGCAGCAGTACCAGGTTTTGAGTCAGATGTTGCGCCCGATGGGCTTCTCCATCGTCAGGCTGGAATTACGTGAACGTGGCAGCTGGTTTTTGACCACGGGCGCGGGCAGTGCCGGTCCCGGTATCGAGTTGTTGCTGGGACGCGATCACCTGGTGGAAAAAATGCGCCGCTTTATCGCCATTTACGAAAAAACGCTCAAAGAGCAGATCACGAATATTGCGCGCATCGACCTGCGCTACTCCAACGGCCTCGCCGTCGGATGGCGCGAGCCGGTAGCGACTACGACGGACAAACCCGCCGTCGCGAAGAATTGATAAGAGGCAGGACCATGGCAAACGTGCAAAGCGGCAAAATGATCGTCGGCTTGGATATCGGTACCTCCAAGGTGGTGGCACTGGTAGGCGAAGTCGCGGCCGATGGCACGCTGGAAATCGTCGGTATCGGTACCCATCCATCCCGCGGCCTGAAGAAAGGCGTGGTGGTGAATATCGAATCCACCGTGCAGTCGATCCAGCGAGCAGTGGAAGAGGCTCAGCTGATGGCTGGCTGCCGTATTCACTCGGCATTCGTCGGTGTGGCCGGCAGTCACATCCGCAGCCTGAATTCCCACGGCATCGTGGCGATTCGCGACCGTGAAGTCAGCTCTGCGGATCTGGAGCGGGTGCTCGACGCCGCCCAGGCCGTGGCGATTCCTGCCGACCAGCGCGTGCTGCACACCTTGCCCCAGGATTACGTGATCGATAACCAGGAAGGCGTTCGTGAGCCACTGGGCATGTCGGGCGTACGTCTGGAAGCCAAGGTTCACGTGGTGACCTGCGCAGTGAACGCTGCGCAGAACATCGAAAAATGCGTGCGTCGCTGCGGTCTGGAAATCGACGACATCATTCTGGAGCAACTGGCTTCGGCGTACTCGGTACTCACCGATGACGAGAAAGAGCTGGGCGTGTGCCTGGTGGACATCGGCGGCGGTACTTCCGATGTCGCGATCTTTACCGAAGGCGCGATTCGTCACACCGCCGTGATCCCGATTGCCGGTGATCAGGTGACCAACGACATCGCCATGGCGTTGCGTACACCGACGCAATACGCCGAAGAAATCAAGATTCGCTACGCCTGTGCCCTGGCCAAACTGGCCGGCGCCGGCGAGACCATCAAAGTGCCAAGCGTGGGCGACCGTCCACCGCGCGAACTGTCGCGTCAGGCCTTGGCTGAAGTGGTCGAACCACGCTACGACGAGCTGTTCACCCTGATCCAGGCTGAACTGCGTCGCAGCGGCTACGAAGATCTGATCCCGGCCGGCATTGTGCTGACCGGTGGTACCTCGAAGATGGAAGGCGCGGTCGAACTGGCCGAGGAAATCTTCCACATGCCGGTGCGCCTAGGCGTCCCGCATAGCGTCAAAGGGCTCGCCGATGTTGTGCGAAACCCCATTTATTCCACTGGTGTCGGGTTGTTGCTGTACGGGCTGCAAAAGCAGTCTGACGGTATTTCGCTTTCCGGTATCAGCAGTAGCAGTAATGGCTACGGAGATGAACCTAAGGCTCCAGTGCTTGAACGTATCAAGCGCTGGGTGCAGGGCAATTTCTAGGTTTCAAAAGTAGTAATGGCAGGCAGTGGGCACTAGGCACAAAACTAGAGAATGAAAGGAGAGGGAAAATGTTCGAACTCGTAGACAACGTCCCGCAAAGCCCGGTAATCAAAGTTATCGGCGTTGGCGGTGGTGGCGGCAACGCTGTCAATCACATGGTCAAGAGCAACATCGAAGGCGTGGAATTCATCTGCGCCAACACCGATGCTCAGGCACTTAAAAACATTGGTGCGCGTACCATCCTGCAACTGGGGACGGGCGTGACCAAAGGGCTCGGCGCTGGCGCCAACCCTGAAGTCGGCCGTCAGGCTGCACTGGAAGATCGTGAGCGCATTGCAGAAGTTCTGCAGGGCACCAACATGGTCTTCATCACCACGGGCATGGGCGGCGGTACCGGTACCGGTGCAGCGCCGATCATCGCTGAAGTGGCCAAGGAAATGGGCATCCTGACCGTTGCGGTCGTGACGCGTCCATTCCCGTTCGAAGGCCGCAAGCGCATGCAGATCGCCGATGAAGGCATCCGCATGTTGTCCGAAAGCGTCGACTCGTTGATCACCATTCCCAACGAGAAGCTGCTGACCATCCTCGGTAAGGACGCCAGCCTGCTGTCGGCTTTCGCCAAGGCTGACGATGTACTGGCCGGTGCCGTTCGCGGTATCTCCGACATCATCAAGCGTCCGGGCATGATCAACGTCGACTTCGCTGACGTACGTACCGTGATGAGCGAAATGGGCATGGCGATGATGGGCACTGGCTGCGCCAGCGGTCCGAACCGTGCACGTGAAGCCACCGAAGCAGCCATTCGCAATCCGCTGCTCGAAGACGTGAACCTGCAAGGCGCACGGGGCATCCTGGTTAACATCACTGCCGGTCCTGACCTGTCTCTGGGTGAGTACTCGGACGTGGGTAGCATCATCGAAGCGTTCGCTTCCGAGCACGCCATGGTCAAGGTCGGTACTGTTATCGATCCGGACATGCGTGACGAGTTGCACGTGACTGTGGTTGCCACCGGCCTGGGCGCGAAAATCGAGAAACCGATGAAGGTGATCGACAACACCCTGCAGACCACTCAGCAAGCCTCGGCTCAGCCTTCTGCCCGTCAGGAGTTGCCGTCGGTGAACTACCGTGATCTGGACCGTCCTACCGTGATGCGCAATCAGGCTCACGCAGGCGCAACCGCAGCGGCGAAGATGAATCCGAACGATGATCTGGATTACCTGGACATCCCGGCTTTCCTGCGTCGTCAGGCTGATTGATGAAATGTATCAGGGGTATTAGGGTGATTGGTGTTCAGCAAAGGCCGGGTCTGCTATTATCGCCAGCCTTTGTTGATACCAGTTCGCAACTTGCGCTGAAGCGGCCAATGCCATGATTAAACAACGCACCCTGAAAAATATCATCCGTGCCACAGGTGTCGGCCTGCACTCGGGGGAAAAGGTTTACCTGACTCTCAAGCCTGCTCCTGTGAATACCGGTATCGTGTTTTGCCGTGCTGACCTCGATCCCGTCGTGCAGATTGCTGCACGGGCGGAAAATGTCGGTGACACCACCCTGTCGACCACGTTGGTCAAGGGTGATGTCAAAGTCGACACGGTAGAACATTTGCTCTCGGCCATGGCTGGCCTGGGCATCGATAACGCCTACGTCGAACTCTCTGCCTCCGAAGTTCCAATCATGGACGGCAGCGCGGGACCCTTCGTATTCCTGATTCAATCGGCTGGCCTGGAAGAACAGGACGCGCCGAAGAAATTCATCCGTATCCTGCGTGAAGTGTCAGTGGAAGAGGGCGGTAAACGCGCTACTTTCGTGCCTTTTGAAGGATTCAAGGTCAGTTTCGAGATCGATTTTGATCACCCCGTCTTTCGCGACCGCACCCAAAGTGCAAGCGTGGACTTTTCCAGCACTTCTTTCGTGAAAGAAGTCAGCCGTGCCCGGACCTTCGGGTTCATGAGTGATATCGAGTACCTGCGCAAGCACAATCTCGCACTCGGCGGCAGTGTGGAAAATGCCATCGTGGTCGACAAGGATGGCGTACTGAACGAAGACGGCCTGCGGTACGAGGACGAATTCGTCAAACACAAGATTCTTGATGCAATCGGCGATCTCTACCTGCTGGGCAATAGCCTGATCGGTGAGTTCCGCGGCTTCAAATCGGGGCATGCTCTGAACAATCGTCTTTTACGCACGTTGATCGAGCAAAAAGATGCCTGGGAAGTCGTGACTTTCGAAGATGCCAGCACTGCACCTATTTCTTACATGCGCCCTGTAGCGGCCGTGTAAGGTCAGTTTTACTCTCTTTCCTTTTATTTTTTAAAGGCTGCCTTCGGGTGGCCTTTTTTTATGCTTGCTGCAATGACCACCGGTAGGAGGGGACTTGTCCCCGAATGCGATTGGACGGTCAACGAGATTATCCAGACGTTATCGTTGCCTGAGGCTCTGCCTTCGGGGACAAGTCCCCTCCTATGTATGGACTCGCCCACACTTTCAACCTGCTTTTGAACACTGCTACCCGGTTGCATCTATGTATAAGGCCTGTTCGAGGAAGCATCATCGGCTTCTGGCCAACATTGGGTAAGCTCGCGGTATGCCGATTACAGTAAGGCCTCAAAGGGCCAGTAGGAGGGCAGGCATCTATCCGCGACGGTCTGACCTGGGGTCAATGTTCTTCAGCAGCGGTTGAGGTGACTCAGCACCCCGGTGGCAGAACTCTGTCGATTAATGGCTCATCGTCGCCTCCTGGCAACCCGCTGGCTGGCGACGATAGGTCTGATCATTTTGCAGCAGCACCCAAACGATCCGCAGGTTGCGGTTGGCCAACCGTACCGCGGCTCCTTTTTGACCGTGGCGACTTAACCAGCGCCGCAAGCGGTGGTCATCCGGATGCTCCGAATCAGGCCGCACCTGCCTCAATACCGCGTGTGCCCCTTGAATAGCCAAGCTGCGCAGGTAGGCATCACCGCGTTTACACATTTTTCCCAGTCGAACTTTTTGCCCGCTGCTGTTCTGTTCGGGCACGCTTACA
>NZ_LGSI01000018.1 GCF_001698815.1 Pseudomonas syringae
GCCCGTTGGAGCGAGGTTTGCCCGCGAATCGGCCGTAGGAGCGACTTTAGTCGCGAAGGCGTCAATTGCCCTCCCGGCTAAAGCCGGTCCTACAGCAAGCCTCGCCAACGAAGGTGCAAGCGGCTATTTACGCCACATTTTATGCCCGTTGGAGCGAGGTTTGCCCGCGAATCGGCCGTAGGAGCGACTTTAGTCGCGAAGGCGTCAATTGCCCTCCCGGCTAAAG
>NZ_LGSI01000031.1 GCF_001698815.1 Pseudomonas syringae
CAATCCGCCCAAACCGCCCGCAAAGCCCTGTACCAATCCGGCGCGGTTATCCACAGGCTCCGCCACTACAACCCGTAGGACCGGCTTTAGCCGGGAGGGCGAGGGTTCTGACGACGCAGCGGCGGTGAATCGACTGGCCTCCTCCCGGCTAAAGCCAGTCCTACGGAATGCATTCCAGCCTCAATCCGCCCAAACCGCCCGCAACTTCTCCAACGCTTCGGCAATATCCGCCTCCGGCACTGCTGCAAAGCCCAGTACCAATCCGGCCCGGTTATCCACAGGCTCGGTGGATTCCGGCAGCCAGTAATCGCTGAGCGGCGTGATTTCGACGCCGACGCTTTCAGCTTTCTCGACCAGCTCCTTTTCCCTGGCCAGGCTGTCCACCCGCACCGCAACGTGCAGCCCGGCGACGACTTTGGGCATCGGGCTGCAACCGCGCAGGCCATCGGGCCAACCGGCCAGCAACGCGTCGCGTCGATTCAAGGCGGCGCGGCGCATGCGGCGGATGTGGCGCTGGAAGTGGCCGGAAGCAATAAATTCAGCCATCACCGCCTGGGTGCTGACTTCCGAATGGCGCATGTCCACGGCACGTCGCTGACTGAACGGCTCCACCAGACCGACCGGCAAAACCAGATAGCCCAGACGCAGCGCCGGGTAGGCGATCTTGCCGAACGTGCCGACATACAACACCCGACCAAAACGATCCAGCGCCGCCAATGGTGCCAAGGGCGCGCCGCTGTAGCGATACTCGCCGTCGTAGTCATCCTCGACGATCCAGCCCTGGTTTTTCTCCGCCCAGGCCAACAGATCGAGGCGACGCGCCAGGCTCATCACCACGCCGGTCGGGTATTGATGGGACGGCGTCACGTACGCCAGTTTGCAGGCGCTGTGCTGCAGTTCCGCGCTGCACATGCCCTCGCCGTCCACTGAAATGCCCTGCAGTTTTGCCCCGGCAATGGCAAACGCATGGCCGGCTGCGCGATAGCCGGGATTCTCTATCGCAACGCCATCACCCGCCTCGATCAGCAGCTGTGCACAAAGGCTAATCGCTTGCTGCGCACCACTGGTGATTACTATTTGTTCAGCCGTGCACTGCAAGCCCCGTGAAGTGCGCAAATACACGGCGATCAGCTCCCGCAGTCGCCAATCCCCCGCAGCCTCGCCGTAGCCCAGGGTTTGCAAATCTGGTTTGCGCCAAAAAGCCGCATGCAGCTTGCCCCAAACGGCAAACGGGAACAGATCGAAGGCGGGAATACCTACCCGGAATGCCCGTGGCGCGCCCTTTGATGGCTTATTCAAATGGTGACGCTTGAGCAATTCCAGCGCCGCGCTGTGGATAACTTCTTCGGGCGCACTCTCATCAGTTTCGTGGGCATTTGTGGATAAAGCTGTGGGTAACCTTGTTGATAAGCCTGTGGATGGTTTTGTGGATAATTTTTTCAGCGGGATGGTCTTGTCGGGTAACAAGGCCACATAAGTGCCGTCGCCAATTCGCCCGTCGGTGAAACCCTCCGCGTAGAGCTGATCGTAGGCGCGCATCACGCTGTTTCGCGAGATGGATAACGACTCCGCCAGATCCCGGCTGGCAGGCAAACGCGTGCCGCTGCTCAGACGCCCATCAAGAATCCGCTGACGTAATGCCTCATACAGCTGACGACTCAAACCGTGGCGGCGGTCCAGTTCGATGCCCGCCAGATTGAAGGGGAAAGACAACGGACGCTCAGACATGAATTGGTCCTATCAAATTTGCCAGTAATGGCTCTTACATCGAACCAATAGGCTGCCTAGGATTGCTCCATTCGCCAAGGAGAATTTCATGTACACGCCGGCCGCCTTCAAAGATGACGACCTCGCCCGCCTGCACGGGCTGATGGAACACACTCGCCTGGCGATTCTGGTCACCAGCGACGACGCCGGAATCCAGGCCAGTCATTTGCCATTACTGTTACGCCCCGAGCAAGGCGCGTACGGCACGCTTTACGGGCACTTGGCCAAGGCCAATCCGCAATGTCAGGCGCTGGCCAATGGCGCGCAGGTCATGGTGATTTTCCCCGGTGCAGACGCCTACATCAGCCCGTCGTTTTATCCGGCCAAAGCCGAGCACGGCAAAGTGGTGCCCACCTGGAATTACATCGCCATACACGCTTACGGGGTCGCCGAGGTGTTCACCGATCCTGCGCGCCTGCTCGAAGTGGTCAGCGGCTTGACCGACAAACATGAAGCCGGCCGCGCCAGCCCTTGGGCAGTAGCCGACGCGCCCGCCGATTACATCGAAAAAATGCTCGGCGCCATTGTCGGTTTCACGCTGCCCATCGAGCGCCTGGAAGGCAAACGCAAGCTTGGCCAGAACCGCTCAGCCGCTGATGTCGCCGGTGTTCGCGACGGGCTGGCTGCCAGCGCTGATCTCAAAGACCAGGAACTCGCTCGCTTGATGAGCTGAAGGAGAATTGTGTGACCGATATTCAGATCCGTCCCGTCACCGCGCAAGATCACGCCGCCTGGCTACCGCTCTGGCAGGCGTATTTACAGTTCTACAAGACCCAGTTGCCGGACAGCGTCAGCGAATCCACCTGGCAACGTCTGCTCGATTCGAACGAGCCGACCAACGCTGCGCTGGCCTGGAAAGATGGCAAGGCCGTCGGCATGGTGCATTTCATCTACCACCGCTCGAACTGGAGCATCGCCAACGCGTGTTACCTTCAAGATCTGATCGTCGCGCCGCAAGAACGCGGCACAGGTGTCGGGCGGTTGTTGATCGAGCACGTTTACGCGACGGCAAAAGCCGCTGGTTGCGACAAGGTCCATTGGCTCACCCACGAAACCAACGCCACCGCGATTCAACTGTACGAGCGCATCGCTGAGCGCCCCGGCTACATTCAATTTCGCAAAATGCTTTAGGAAGTCTGCCCATGTCGAACGATGAACTGCACTGGCAACCGGCCAATCTACCGAACAACAAAACCCTCGAAGGGCGCTTCATTCGCCTGGAAAAACTCGACACCGCGCGCCACAGCGACGCGTTGTGGACAGCGCTGGAAGGCCCGAACTCAGACCCCAAGCTCTGGAATTACCTGCCTTACGGTCCGTTTGATCAGCGTGAAGAATTCAACGCCTGGCTGGTGCGCCATGCGGCAGACACCGATCCGTGGTTCTACGCCATCGTCGATCAAGCGACTGGCGCGGTGGATGGCATCTTGAGCCTGATGTCCATTGTTCCGGCCCACGGCCGCATCGAAATCGGCCACGTCACCTTCGGCGCCGCCATGCAGCGCACGCCCAAAGGCACCGAGGCGATTTACCTGCTGGCCAAGGAATCCTTCGCACTGGGCAACCGTCGCCTGGAATGGAAATGCAACGGCGACAACGCCCGTTCCAAACGCGCCGCCGAGCGTTTCGGCTTCAGTTACGAAGGCACCTTCCGCCAGCACATGGTGGTCAAAGGCCAGAACCGCAACACCGCTTGGTATTCGATACTCGACAGCGAATGGCCTGAACTGCAAAACGCGTTCGAGGGTTGGCTGGCCGAGAGCAATTTCGAGGCTGGGCAACAGGTGAAAGGTCTGGAGGCGTTTCGCCGGTAATCAGGCGGTCTGGTAGGAGGGGACTTGTCCCCGAAGGCGTCAGGTCAGGCGGCGTGAATGTTCGGATTATCTCGGTGCCTGGGCAATTGCCTTCGGGGACAAGTCCCCTCCTACGGATTTGATTATTAATGCAGGTGTCATCAACTGATCTGCCGATGCCGCCGCACCACGCCCATCTGCAAACCGAACGGCCGCAGCACGGCATTCAACGATTTGAGGGTCGGATTGCCCTCGCCTTGCTCGATCTGAATCAGCGTGCGGACCGATATCTTGCACATTTTCGCGAACTGGCTCTGATGCAGGCTGGCCCCTTCGACGCGCAGGCGTCTGACCGCTGCGCCGATCTCCAGGCTGCCATCGGCAATTTCCTGTTGAACGCTGTCGATCAGCAGCGCGCGCGCATCCATGGACAATGTCATTGCAGCCCCCCAGGCAAGCAAACGCTGGTCGAGGTTTTTCAAGGCGATTGCGGGAAGACATGCATTATAGTGCAGATATAGAGCGAAGGTCGCAGTAAAAAACGCACTTTAATGCAGATGCAACGTTGGAGCGAGGCTTGCCCGCGAATCAGCCCCCTCGATGGAGCAGCCCCACCGCGTTATCGTTCTTCGCGGGCAAGCCTCGCTCCAACGACTGATTTGCGATAGCCAGGCAAAAAAAAAGGGAGCATTACGCTCCCCCAGAGGTTAATCGTTAAAGCTTTTTGTCGAGGCTGTGATCAGCCTTCGATCTCAATCAGGATCTCGCCCGGATTCACGCGATCGCCCTTGGCTACGTGGATCGCCACGACCTTGCCGGCGATGGACGCCTGAACTTCGGTTTCCATTTTCATCGCTTCGGTGATGAGCACTGCCTGGCCGGCCTTGACCATGTCGCCTTCCTTGACCAGCACATCGACGATGTTGCCCGGCATGGTGGTGCTGACGTGACCCGGCGCGCTGGCTTGGGCGCGCTTGCTTGCGCCGCCGCTGACGAATTCGTTGAGTGGTTCGAACACCACTTCTTCAGGCATGCCGTCGATGGACAGGTAGAAGTGGCGCTTGCCTTCGGCCTTGACGCCCACGCCGGTGATGTCAACGCGGTAGCTTTCGCCGTGCACGTCGATGACGAACTCGGTCGGTACGCCTTCGCCACCCGCCTTGCTCACGCCGCCCGCTTCTGGAATTGGCAACAGCACTTCCGGCTTCAGGGTGCCCGCCGCGCGTTCTTCGAGGAACTTGCGGCCAATGTCCGGGAACATGGCGTAAGTCAGCACGTCTTCTTCAGACTTGGCGACATCGCCGATTTCCCCGCGCAGCTTGGTCATTTCCGGCTTGAGCAAATCTGCCGGGCGCACGTCGATCAGCTCTTCGTTGCCAATGGCCTGACGACGCAGCTTCTCATCCACCTGACCCGGCGCCTTGCCGTAGCCGCCTTGAAGATAGAGCTTCACTTCGTTGGTGATGGTTTTGTAACGCTCGCCAGCCAGCACGTTGAAGAACGCTTGGGTGCCGACGATTTGCGAGGTCGGCGTCACCAGCGGCGGATAACCGAGGTCTTTGCGAACCCGTGGAATCTCGGCCAGCACTTCGCTCATGCGATTGAGCGCGCCCTGCTCTTTGAGCTGATTGGCAAGGTTGGAAATCATCCCGCCCGGCACCTGATTGATCTGTACGCGAGTATCGACAGCGGTGAACTCGCTTTCGAACTGGTGATATTTCTTACGCACGGCGTAGAAGTACAAACCGATCTCTTGCAGCAATTCCAGATTCAGCCCGGTATCGAACTCGCTGCCCTTGAGCGCAGCGACCATCGATTCGGTGCCCGGATGGCTGGTGCCCCAGGCGAAGCTGGAGATCGCGGTGTCGATATGATCGGC
The DNA here is from genome assembly GCF_001698815.1 of Pseudomonas syringae. Taxonomy (GTDB): domain Bacteria; phylum Pseudomonadota; class Gammaproteobacteria; order Pseudomonadales; family Pseudomonadaceae; genus Aquipseudomonas; species Aquipseudomonas syringae_A. Next base: position 5,440 of record NZ_LGSI01000031.1, read on the forward strand.
GCCATTCTCGATAGCCTTGAGCTGGCACATGGCGGCCAAGCCAGCGGTGTCGTGGGAATGGATAAACACCGGCAGCGATTGCTCGGCCTTCAGCGCCTTGACCAGTTCACCCGTCGCGTATGGCGTCAGCAAGCCGGCCATGTCCTTGATGGCGATGGAGTCGCAACCCATGGCTTCCATCTGTTTGGCCTGAACCACGAAGGCGTCGATGGTATGCACCGGACTCGTGGTGTAAGCGATCGTGCCTTGGGCGTGTTTGCCCGAATCCTTCACCGCTTCGATAGCCACGCGCAGGTTACGCACGTCATTCATGGCGTCGAAAATGCGAAACACGTCGATGCCATTTTCGGCAGCCTTGGCGACGAAGGCTTTGACCACGTCGTCGCTGTAATGGCGATAGCCCAGCAGGTTTTGGCCGCGCAGCAGCATTTGCAGACGCGTGTTGGGCAACGCCGCGCGCAGTTGACGCAAGCGCTCCCACGGGTCTTCTTTCAGGAAGCGCACACAGGCATCGAAGGTCGCGCCGCCCCAGCATTCCAGCGACCAGTAGCCAACCTTGTCGAGCTTGTCGCAGATCGGCAGCATGTCTTCGGTACGCATGCGGGTCGCCAGCAGCGACTGATGAGCGTCGCGCAGGATGGTGTCGGTTACGAAAATTTGTTTGCTCATGTTCTATTCCTCACAGGCCCGCATGGGCGGCAATGGCGGCGGCGATGGCCAGGGCCAGCTCTTCGGGTTTGCGCTTGATCGAGTAGTTGGTCAGTTCCGGGTGAGCTTCGACGAAGCTGGTGTTGAACTGGCCGCTACGGAATTCCGGGTTACGCAGGATTTCCTGGTAGTAGGCGGCGGTGGTCTTCACGCCTTGCAGACGCATGTCGTCAAGGGCGCGCAAGCCGCGATCCATCGCCTCTTCCCAGGTCAGCGCCCAGACAATCAGCTTCAGGCACATGGAGTCGTAGTACGGCGGAATCGTGTAACCGGTATAGATCGCCGTGTCGGTCCGCACGCCGGGGCCGCCGGGCGCGTAATAACGGGTGATCTTGCCGAAGCTGGGCAGGAAGTTGTTTTTCGGGTCTTCGGCGTTGATCCGGAACTGCAGGGCAAAACCGCGATGGATGATGTCTTCCTGCTTGACCGACAATGGCAGGCCGGAAGCGATGCGGATCTGCTCGCGAACGATGTCGATGCCGGTGATTTCTTCGGTGATGGTGTGTTCCACCTGCACCCGGGTGTTCATCTCCATGAAGTACACCTCGCCCTCGGCGAGCAGGAACTCCACGGTGCCAGCGTTCTCGTAACCCACCGCCTTGGCTGCACGCACCGACAAGTCACCGATGTAGGCGCGTTGTTCCGGCGTGAGCTGCGGGCTTGGCGCGATTTCGATGAGCTTCTGGTTGCGGCGCTGGATCGAGCAGTCGCGCTCGAACAGATGCACCACGTTGCCAAAGCTGTCGCCAAGAATCTGCGCTTCGATGTGCTTGGGATTGACGATGCATTTTTCGAGGAAGACTTCGGCCGAACCAAACGCCTTGGTCGCCTCGGAAATCACCCGTGGGAAAGCCTGTTCCAGTTCTTCACGGCTGTTGCAGCGACGAATGCCGCGCCCGCCGCCACCGGAAGTGGCCTTGAGCATCACCGGATAACCGATGCGGTCGCCTTCCACCAGCGCTTCGGCGATGTCCGCGACATTGCCTTCAGTGCCAGGCGTGACCGGGACGCCCGCCTTGATCATGCTGCGCCGGGCTTCGGTCTTGTCACCCATGCGGCGGATGACTTCTGCCGAAGGTCCGATGAATTTGATTCCACGTTCGGCGCAGATATCAGCAAGTTCGGCGTTTTCCGAGAGGAAGCCATAACCCGGGTGCAGCGCATCACAACCGGTTTCCACGGCTAGGTTGACCAGCTTGCGCGGGTTCAGGTAACCGGCCAGCGGTTCGGCACCAATACTGTGGGCCTCGTCAGCGCGTTTGACGTGCAGCGCATGACGGTCGGCGTCGGAAAAGATCGCTACGGAGCGGATGCCCATTTCGGCGCAGGCGCGCACGATACGGACAGCGATCTCACCGCGGTTGGCGATCAGGATTTTTGTTATCACGAGTATTTCCTCGACCATTGAACAGACGAAACGACAAAGCCGCTCGGCGCAGGACCGGATATCGCTTCGGTCGCCGCTTTTTTGTAACTGCACATGTGGTTTCTTGTCGCACGACCACCCTATGCCGGATCAGCGATTAACAAAAATGAGTAAATATTGGGATGACTATAAGTAAAAGCTTATAGTTGGCACTTCAGCTATTCGACGGAGCCGTTAATAATGCGTAAGTCATTGATGCGTATGACATTGCGTCAATTACGGATTTTCAACGAAGTCTGTGATCTGCGTTCTTACAGCCGCGCGGCGGATGAAATGGCCCTCACGCAACCGGCTGTCAGCTTGCAGATACGGCAACTGGAAGAGCTGATCGGCCAGCCGTTGTTCGAATATATCGGCAAAAAACTCTACCTGACCGAAGCCGCCGAGGCGCTGCAACTGGCCAGCCGGGACATTTTCGGGCGGCTGGAAAGCCTGGATATGCAGCTCACCGATTTGCAGGGCTCTCTGCAAGGCCAACTCAAGCTGGCGGTCGAGTCGAGCTGCAAATATTTCGTCCCGCACCTTTTCGCCGCCTTCAAGCGCAATTATCCGGAAGTTATTCTCAACCTGACGGTCGTTAATCGCGCCCAGGTCATCAGACGGCTTTCCGATAATCGTGACGATCTGGTGGTGATGTCCATGGTGCCCCAGGACATGGGCCTGGAATTTCTACCCTTCCTCAACAATCCGATTGTCGCGGTCGCGCCGCCTGACCATCCGCTGTGCAACGGGCAAGCCTTGGCGCTGAAGGATCTGGAACCTTATCCACTGTTGATTCGGGAAAGCGGCTCGGGAACGCGCAAGGCATGCGAGGAATACTTCAAGGACAAGCGCGTGCATTTCACTCAGACGCTGGAGGTTGCGTCCCACGAGGCGCAGCGCGAATGCGTCGTGGCCGGGCTGGGCATTGCGCTGCTGACTCGCCACGCGGTCAGCCTCGAACTCGCCACCGGCATGCTCGTCGAGCTGCCCGTGGCGGAATTGCCGCTGTATCGCAGCTGGTGCGTGGTGCAAGCCAGGGACAGACGCCTATCGCCGGTGGCTCATGCCTTCCTTGGTTTCATCCGCACCGAACGCGCGCAGATCAGCCAGCTTGTCGAGCGTTTCGACGGACGCCCTCGCTAGCGTTGGAAGCTTGCCAGAAATGACCGGAAATACTGTCGTCGAAATCCGAGAGGGCTTGATTCAGTTTGCGCTCTTCCGAATAGCTTTCGATTGCACGACGAAATTCCATCCGACGCTGGTCTTCCTGCTGACGGCGGGTTTTGACGGTGCTGTTCGAGTCATCATGATGCCGAGCCATATCCTGTCTCCCAATGCGTGTGTGGGAATACAGAATGAGCAGGAATGGTGACGGATAGAGGGCGTAATGGTGACAAAACGATGAAACCATTTCCCAGAGGCAGAGGACCTGTCCTCGAAGAGGCCCAAACGACTACAGATTCCGTGTCGCTCAAAAGCCTTCCCGGACAAGTCCGGTCCTACCGAATCTGTGCAAAACCAGTAGGAGGGGACTTGTCCTCGANGGCCCAAACGACTACAGATTCCGTGTCGCTCAAAAGCCTTCCCGGACAAGTCCGGTCCTACCGAATCTGTGCAAAACCAGTAGGAGGGGACTTGTCCCCGAATGGCCAGCCCGGTCCCGCTCAATCTGCCTGTTCCGGCGCATTGCCAGAGCCACTGCTATCGAGGACTTGTCCTCGAAGCGGCCCAAACGACTACAGATTCCGTGTCGCTCAAAAGCCTTCCCGGACAAGTCCGGTCCTACCGAATCTGTGCAAAACCAGTAGGAGGGGACTTGTCCTCGAAGCGGCCCAAACGACTACAGATTCCGTGTCGCTCAAAAGCCTTCCCGGACAAGTCCGGTCCTACCGAATCTATGCAGAACCAGTAGGAGGGGACTTGTCCCCGAATGGCCTGCCCGGCCCCGCTCAATCTGCCTGTTCCGGCACATTGCCAGAGCCACGGCTATCGAGGACTTGTCCTCTCCCACAAAAACGCCTCCTCTCGCGCTAATTCGGCGGGGTTCCTACAGCTCATCAATCCTCGTGGGATTTGACTGATTTGGGTGACAGACGAAGGCTGCGCAGGCTGCGTTTGACGCTTTTCAGGTGGTTGACCAGGCTCGGCCCGCGCGCCATGGCAACGCCCATCGCCAATACGTCGATCACCACCAGGTGAGCGATACGCGAGGTAAGCGGGGTGTAGATTTCCGTGTCTTCATGCACGTCGATGGCCAGGTTGACCGACGACAGCTCGGCCAATGGCGTCTGGCTCGGGCACAGGGTAATCAAGGTCGCGCCACTTTCGCGGACCAGATTCGCAGTAATCAGCAGATCCTTGGAGCGGCCGGATTGCGAGATGCACACCGCAACATCCGTAGGCTTCAGGGTCACGGCCGACATCGCCTGCATGTGCGGATCGGAATAAGCCGCTGCGCTGAGCAGCAGGCGGAAAAACTTGTGCTGGGCATCCGCCGCCACCGCGCCGGACGCGCCAAAGCCGTAAAACTCCACCCGCTTGGCCGCTGCCATGGCGCTGACCGCCAGTTGCAAGGCGTGCGGATCGAGGTTCTCGCGCACTTCCATCAAGGTGTGCAACGTGGTGTCGAAAATTTTCAGGCTGTAGTCGGCGACCGAATCGTCTTCATGAATCGCGAACTGACCAAAACTCGCCCCCGCCGCAAGGCTCTGCGCCAGCTTGAGCTTCAGATCCTGAAAGCCGGTGCAACCGATGGCACGGCAAAAACGTACGATGGTCGGTTCGCTGATGCCAACGCTGTGCGCCAGATCGGCCATGGAACTGTGCATCACAGCCGCAGGGTCAAGCAGCACGTGATCGGCGACCTTGAGTTCCGATTTACGTAGCAGGTGGCGTGACTGGGCAATGTGTTGCAGCAGATTCAAGGGGGCAGACTCGATAAAGGTGCGTTGGCCGGGATGTAGCTTTCTTGTAGTTATACTACATGACCTGCGGGACGCCCAGTTAAACGAGCTTGCCCGGTCTGACACCAGTGATTGAATGACCTATCCAGCAATCACGTAGGCCTCTTCCTACCTCAACTGCCGTCTCTCGCGGTGTATTCATCCAACACCCCCGCCAACGCCCCCGCTTCAATCGGCCGACTGATCAAATAACCCTGCACTTCGTCGCACTCGTTGGCCTTGAGGAAATCCAGCTGCGCCTGGTTCTCGACACCTTCGGCCACGACTTTCAGCCCGAGGCTGTGGGCCATGGCGATGATCGCGCGGGTGATCGCTGCGTCTTCGGTGCCTTCGCCGAGGCCGCGAATAAAGGCCTGGTCGATTTTTACGTAGTCCACCGGGAAACGTTTGAGGTAGCTCAGGGAAGAATAGCCGGTGCCGAAATCGTCGATGGCGAGTTTTACGCCCAGCTCGCGCAACTGATGAAAGGTCGCAATGATGTGTTCGACGCTGTCCAGCAACTGGCTTTCGGTCAGCTCAAGCTCCAGCCATTGCGGCGCCAGCCCGGTTTCTTCGAGGACCTGACGCACCAGACTGACCAGTTTGCCCTGACGCAACTGATGCACCGACAGGTTGACCGACACGCGAATCGAGTCGAGCCCCTGACGCTGCCATTCGCAGGCCTGCCGACAGGATTCGCGCAGCACGAACTCACCGATGGCGCCGATCAACCCGGTCTCTTCGGCCAGCCCGATAAAATCCCCCGGCGGCACCATACCCATGACCGGATGCCGCCAGCGCACCAACGCCTCGACAGCGTCCAGCCGACCGCTGGCCAGGCAAAGCTTGGGCTGATAGAAAACTTCCAGCTGCTTCTCTTCAATGGCCTTGCGCAGCTGAATCTCTAGCTGCAAACGCTCCAGCGTGCTGGCTTGCAGGCTTTCGGTATAAAACTGGAAATTGTTGCCGCCCAGATGCTTGGCGTGTTGCATCGCCATGTTGGCCTGACTGACCAGCGCCGGGATTTCCCGGGCCGAATCAGGCAGCAGGCTAATACCCACTGATGCGCTGACCACCAGTTCATGCCCACCCACCGCAATCGGCGTGCGCAGCTTGGCCAGCAGTCGACTGGTCACCCGCGCAAGGCTGGACAGGTTGGCGTAGGCATCAAATAACACGGCAAATTCATCGCCGGACAAGCGGGCGATGGTGTCAGCTTCCGGCAGCGCACTGGTCAAACGTCGCGCGACCTGCTTGAGCAACTGGTCGGCGACTTCATGACCGAGGCTGTCGTTGAGCAGCTTGAAACGGTCCAGATTGATGTGCAGCAACGCCAGGCTTCTGCCGCCCTGACGCACGCGCTTATTGGCTTCACGCAGGCGCTCGGTGAACAGCGAGCGATTGGCCAGCCCGGTCAGCTCATCGAAGTGGGTGAGATAGCGCATGCGCTCTTCGGATTCGCGGCGCGCAGAAAGATCGGCGAAGAAGCCGACAATATGGCTCATTTTGCCTGCACTATCGCGCACTACGCTCAGTTGCAGCCACTGTGGATACAGCTCGCCGTTCTTGCGGGTTTCGACCAGCTCGCCCTGCCAGCAGCCGGTTAGCTCCAGAGCCTGATGAATGGCCGCAAAATGCCGCCGCGCATCGCGACTGCTGGCGACGTCGGTCACTTTACGCCCGACCAGATCTTCCGGCTGATAGCCGCTGACCCGACTGAACGCCTGGTTGACCGTAAGAATGTTGTACTCCGGATCAAAGATCACAATGCCTTCGCTGGCCGCTTCAAATACAGTCGCGGCCAGACGCGGCGGGCTTTGGCTGAGCGTCTGATTGGCCTCTTCCAGCTCAAGCGTGCGTTGCGCTACACGTTCTTCAAGACCAGCCTGCGCATCTCGCAAATCGCGCTCGGCATTGCGGCGCTGCTCGATTTCCCGGGCCAGTTCCTGATTCAGCTGGTCGCTTCTGGCTTGCGCTTGCTGAAGGTTGTCGATCAGGGCCTGATTCTGGAAGCGCCGGATCAGACCGCGCTGGATCAGCCGATTTACCTGCCAGGCCACCACGCTCAGGGCGAACAACAGGATCAGACCGAGCCAGCCCCAACCGCGCAACGGCACGTCACCCCCCCAGAACAGATAAATGATCGGCGGCAGCAGGCACGGCAAGGTAAAGGTCAGGAATGCGGTGATGCTCGCGGCGTAAGCGATGCTGGCAGATAACGTCGCCGCGCCGATCAGGCCAAACACCCAGGCTTGCTGCTGGAAGTTTTCCGCGGGCACCAACACCAGCGCGGCGCTGGCCAGGGTCAGACCGCTGGCTCCAGCCCCGAGCAGGAACATTCGGCCCCAGATCGGCTGCGCCTGGCGCTCGGCAGAAGCACTGCGAAAAGCGGTTGCCTGAATGACCCGCAAGCAAATCAACGCCGAAAGCCAGCCGAGCCAGATACCCACCAGCAAATAACGTTGCGGGCTCCACAGCAGCCAGGCGCAGACCAGGCCATTGATAAACATGAACAGGGTTGGCAGCAATGAACCTTGGTAGAGCAGGCGTGTGCGCTCGACCGCCAACTGAGTGGCGAACTGCTTATAAATGTTGCGCCGGCCAGCAGCTGTCGCGTCCTGGCCACTGGAGCTGAGTGTCATGGCAGATTCTTATAATGATAGGGCCTTGAGCATGCACGGAGCATACACAAGCGTTGTCACAGACCAAACTGTCCGGGCTCATATAAATAGCTGTTAGCCAGTTACTTTGGTCGTAGAGGCTTGATCTTTTCGGTGCCCATGCACGCCAATAGCGCCTGACTTACCGGTCGTCCGGAAGCCTGCGTTTATCGCCTGGTGCAAAGCATGGTTTGCCCGGCTTCGCTCGGCACCCTAGAATGCGCCGATGCGCGATGACCTCTCCCTTCTGCTTAATTCCCTCAACGATGCCCAACGCCAGGCCGTAGCTGCCTCCGTGGGTCGTCAGTTGGTCCTGGCCGGCGCTGGTTCCGGCAAAACCCGTGTGCTGGTGCATCGCATCGCCTGGTTGATCCAGGTCGAGCAAGCCTCGCCACACTCCATCCTGTCGGTGACGTTCACCAACAAGGCGGCTGCGGAGATGCGCCATCGCATCGAGCAGCTGATGGGGATCAACCCGGCGGGCATGTGGGTCGGCACCTTCCACGGCCTGGCGCACCGCTTGCTGCGGGCGCACTGGCAGGAAGCCGGTCTGGCGCAGACGTTCCAGATCCTGGACAGCGACGATCAGACTCGACTGGTCAAGCGGGTGATCCGCGAGCTGGGCCTGGACGAGCAGCGCTGGCCGGTCAAACAGGCGCAGTGGTTCATCAATGGCCAGAAAGACGAAGGCCTGCGCCCGAAACACATTCAGGCCAGCGGCGATCTGTTCCTGGCAACAATGAAGTCGATCTACGAAGCCTACGAAGTCGCCTGCCAGCGCGCCGGGGTCATCGATTTTTCCGAGTTGCTGCTGCGCGCCCTTGACCTGTGGCGCGACAATCCTGGCCTGCTCGCCCACTACCAGCGGCGCTTCCGGCACGTTCTGGTGGACGAATTCCAGGACACCAACGCCGTGCAGTACGCCTGGTTGCGCCTGCTCGCCCAAGGTGGCGACAGCCTGATGGTGGTCGGCGATGACGACCAGTCGATCTACGGCTGGCGCGGCGCGAAAATCGAAAACATTCACCAGTATTCCGATGATTTCCCTGACACCGAAGTCATCCGCCTGGAACAGAACTACCGCTCCACCGCCAGCATTCTCAAGGCGGCCAACGGCCTGATCATCAATAACAGCGGCCGCATGGGCAAAGAGCTGTGGACGGACGTCGGCGATGGCGAGCTGATCAATCTGTATGCGGCCTTCAACGAGCATGACGAAGCCCGCTACGTGGTGGAAACCATCGAAAGCGCGCTCAAGACCGGTCTGGCGCGCAGCGACATCGCGATTCTTTACCGCTCCAACGCCCAGTCGCGGGTGCTTGAAGAAGCGTTGCTGCGCGAGCGGATTCCGTATCGCATTTACGGCGGCCAGCGCTTTTTCGAACGCGCCGAAATCAAGAACGCCATGGCCTACCTGCGTTTGCTGGAAGGCCGTGGCAACGATGCGGCGCTTGAGCGGGTCATCAACGTGCCAGCGCGTGGGATCGGCGAGAAAACCGTCGAGGCCATTCGTCAGCATGCGCGCCACGCCGATGTTTCGATGTGGGAAGCCACCCGCCAGCTGATCGCCAACAAGGGCCTGACCGGCCGCGCTGCCGGCGCCTTGGGCCTGTTCGTCGAGCTGATCGAAAACCTCGCGGCCAAGGTCATGGAAATGCCACTGCACCTGATGACCCAAACGGTCATCGAGCAGTCCGGCCTGATCAACTATCACAAGGAAGAGAAAGGCGAAAAAGGCCAGGCTCGGGTAGAAAACCTTGAGGAACTGGTCAGCGCCGCGCGCAACTTCGAGAACGCTGAAGAAGATGAAGAGCTGACGCCACTGGCGGCGTTCCTCGGTCATGCGTCGCTGGAATCGGGCGACACTCAGGCTGAAGAGCACGAAGACAGCATTCAGCTGATGACTTTGCACAGCGCCAAGGGCCTGGAATTTCCTTACGTGTTCCTGGTGGGCATGGAAGAAGGCCTGTTCCCGCACAAGATGAGCCTTGAAGAACCGGGCCGTCTTGAGGAAGAGCGTCGTCTGGCCTACGTCGGCATCACCCGCGCGATGCAACAGCTGGTGATGACCTACGCCGAAACCCGACGCTTGTATGGCAGTGAAACCTACAACAAGGTCTCACGTTTCGTACGCGAGATTCCGCCATTGCTGATCCAGGAAGTGCGCCTGTCCAATAGCGTCAGCCGACCTTTCGGTGGCACGCAAAAAGTCAGCACCAGCAGCCTGTTCAACGGCACCGGAATCCCGGAAACCGCGTTCAGCCTGGGCCAGCGCGTGCAGCATGCGGTGTTTGGCGAAGGCGTGATCCTCAACTTCGAAGGCGCTGGCGCCCAGGCGCGGGTGCAGGTCAACTTCGCGGAAGGCAGCAAGTGGCTGATGATGGGGTATGCCAAGCTGGAAGCGATTTGATACAGACTCAAGCGGGTTCTTGGAGTGTGTTCGCCCGTAGGACCGGCTTTAGCCGGGAGCACGCCCTCCCGGCTAAAGCCGGCCCTACGAGTGATTGCAACGCCGCCTCAGCTTGAATGTGCCTCCGGCCAGCTCCATATAGATGACTACGCCCAACGGCGGTGTCCTACAGTACTTTTACCGAAGCCCTACAGACCAACCTTTATAGGGTCTTTGGGCTCTTACGCAAAAGCCGGAAACATTTGGCCACTAGCTATACACCTATGCCCTATGCAATATGGCGCGCGTGCAATCCATAAAACGGGAATACCCTTATGCAACGTTTTCTAAGCATCGCTCTGGCGCTGTGCATCGGGCTCACCATGAGCCTTGACGCCAGCGCCGCGCGTTTCGGTGGCGGCAAGAGCATGGGCTCGGCGCCGACTCACCAGGCGCGCCAAACTGCTCCTGCCACCCCTGCCGCTGCGCCTAACGCCGCCGGTCGTCCTGCACCTGCTGCAAGCGGTGCTTCGCGCTGGCTCGGCCCGTTGGCCGGTATCGCTGCCGGCGGCCTGCTCGCTTCCATGTTCATGGGCGACGGTTTCCAGGGGATGCAAATCTTCGACATCCTGATCATGGCGGTCATCGCCTTCCTGATCTTCCGCTTCATCGCGGCCCGTCGTCGCAAGCAACAAGGCCCGCAAATGGCCACTGCTGCCGGTCCTGCTGCGTTTCAGCGTGAAAGCGTTGAACAGCCTGCGCAGAACTCGATCTTCGGTGGCGGTTCTTCCGCAGCAGCCGCAGCGCCAGTGATCAACGCGCCAGCATGGTTCAACGAAACCCGCTTCCTCGAAGCCGCTCGTAGCCACTTCCAGTCGCTGCAACAGCACTGGGATGCCAACGAGATGGACAAGATCTCAGAGTTCGTGACCCCGCAAATGCTGGAGTTCCTGAAAAAGGAACGTGCTGATCTGGGCGAAGGTTTCCAGTCGACGTTCATCGACAACCTGACCGTGCAACTCGACGGCCTGGATGATCGTGCAGACAAGACCATCGCAACCCTGACGTTCAGCGGCGTCTCCAAGACCTCGCGCTTTGACCAGGGTGAAGTGTTCAGCGAAAGCTGGAACATGGAACGTCCTCAAGGCGACAACCAGCCTTGGCTGGTTGCCGGTATCCGCCAGAACGGCTGATCCGCTGCGTCATGAAAGCTTCATCCAAAACCCCGGACTCGTCCGGGGTTTTGTCTTATGCGTTCGAATAGTTATTTTGAGAAAGGCTTTAGGCTACTGTATAACCCGCGCCATCAGTTTAGAGGAGCCAGGCCGTGGAAGAAGTCATTGAACAATTACGTGAAGCGAATGAACCAGTCCCGGTTCCGCTTGAATTGCCCGACGAAGACCTGCTGGTAGAAATCGAGGAGCAGCTGTTCATCGACATCCCGTTCGTCTTCAGGGAGTTTCTGTTGACGGTCAGCGATGTGGTGTACGGCAGCCTTGAGCCGGTGACGGTCACCGATCCGCAATCGCACACGTACTTGCCTGATGTAGCCGCGAACGCGTGGGACATTGGCGTACCGCGCGAGCTGATCCCGATCTGTCAGGACGGCGAAGACTACTACTGCGTCGAAGAAGACGGCACTGTAGTGCTGTGGTCCGGCGAAGAAGAGCTGGTCACCGAAGAAACCTGGGAATCGGTCTGGCACTGGGCGCGGGACGTCTGGCTGGAAAGCTGATTCCCCGTCAGTCGGGAGCCGACCGAGCCAGCGCAATGCTAATGCTCGGACGGCTCCTGATGATTGCCCAGGGTTTCCAGCAACGCGATCTGCATGCGCGTATGCACCCGAATGAACCAACGCCAGGCGACGGCGGCAACAATCGCCGCGATGACGGCGATCAGGATCAGCAGTTCGCTGGTCGGCAGAATGCTCGCCGACAAGGCCGCCAGCAGCAGGAAAATCACCAGCAACGACAACAACGGAATCACCTCGGCGATCACCTTGCGCACCCGCGCAGTGTGGCGGCCGGCCATCTCCGGCTTGACGCCCATTTCTGCCAGCAGCATCGACAGGGCCTTGAGCTTGCGATACGCGGCGATCAGGAACGGCAGCGACAGCAACAGCGCTGCGCCGCAAATCCAGGCTTTCTGCAGGCTCTCATCGGCGATCCATTCGCTCATGTAACCGCCGATGCGCTCAGCGAAATAACCGCCGCTGAAGAAAATCGCCATCACCAATGCCAGATTGATCCCGACTTGCAGCAGGATCTTGCGGATCATCGACGCCAGCAACGCCCCTTCACCTTGTGGCTGAATGCTGCGCAGCCATTCGCCATACATGCCGAACACGCGGGCCATGCGCTGCGGCACAATACCGGCCAGCTTGTGCGACAGCGGATCTGCGCCGCGAATCAGATAAGGCGTCAGCAGCGTGGTAATCGCGGAAACCGCCACCGCAACCGGATAGAGGAAGTCGCTGGTGACCTGCAACGTCATGCCCAAGGCCGCGATGATGAAGGAGAATTCGCCAATCTGCGAAAGCCCCATCCCGACCCGCAGTGAGGTTTTGCCGTCATTGCCTGCGATAAACGCACCAAGGCCGCAGGAAATCATCTTGCCCAGCACCACGGCAACGGTGATCACCGCGATGGGCCATGCGTAATCCAGCAGAATCATCGGATCGATCATCAAGCCAATGGCGACGAAGAAAATCGCGCTGAACATGTCGCGAATAGGCTCAATCAGGCGCTCGATTTTCAACAACTGGCGCGATTCAGCCATGATCGCCCCGATCAGGAACGCGCCGAGAACCATGCTGTATTCCAGCTTGACCACCAGCAGGCAGAAGCCAAAACACAGGCCCAGAACGGTGATCAACAGCATCTCGTTGCTTTCGAAGTTGGCGACGTAGGCCAACAATCGCGGCACCAACAGAATGCCGATGACCAACGCTACGATCATGAACAGCGACAGTTTGCCGACCGTGGAAAAGACCTCACCGGAACTGACCGTGCCGCTCACCGCAATCCCCGACAGCAGCGCGATGATGCCAATGCCGAGGATGTCTTCGACGATGAGCACGCCGAAAATCAGCTGGGCGAAGTGCTGGTTTTTCATCTTCAGGTCGTTGAGCGCCTTGACGATGATGGTGGTCGAGGAAATCGCCAGGATCGCGCCGAGGAACAGCGAATCCATGGAATTCCAGCCGAAGAACTGGCCGATTTCGTAGCCGATCCAGATCATCAGGGTGATTTCGAGAAACGCGGCGATAAACGCTGTGGCACCGACCTTGAACAACTTGCGCAGGCTGAATTCGAGGCCCAGGCAAAACATCAGGAAAATCACCCCCAGCTCGGCGAGGGTCTTGATGGTTTGCTCGTCATGGATGAGCCCGACCGGCGGCGTGTGCGGGCCAATGATGAACCCGGCGACGATATAACCGAGTACCACTGGTTGTTTCAGGCGATGAAAGAGGATCGTCACGACACCGGCCACCAGCATGATCACTGCCAAATCCTGAATAAAACTGATGGCATGCATGGTTCCGGCTCCTTGAGAAATCGACAGCGCGAGCCCGCTATTTGCCGGGCCGTTACGGTGAAAATTCTGATGAACATGTAGGAATTAACCCGCTCCACGGGCTTTTGCAGGTTAACACCGCACATTCATTGCGAAAGCCGGTGCAATATATGGAAACAGATCGGCTTGAGCGCGTGACGGCCCTGAGCCAGCAAGCGTCCCGATAACTGTTCTTTGTTGATTAGCTCTTTGTTGATTGATAGCCCGCAAGCACCGCCATAAGGTGCAAACCTCTGAACCGCCTTGATCGTGAGTACGCTATGGAACCCGGAAACGCCCAGCTGTCGATGACTGTATTGATGACCCCGGACATGGCCAATTTCTCTGGCAACGTGCACGGCGGTACCCTTCTGAAATACCTCGATGAAGTCGCCTACGCCTGCGCCAGCCGCTATGCGGGCCGCTACGTCGTGACCTTGTCGGTGGATCAGGTGATTTTCCGCGAGCCGATTCATGTGGGCGAGCTGGTGACGTTCCTGGCTTCAGTCAACTACACCGGCAATACATCGATGGAAGTCGGCATCAAAGTGGTGACGGAGAACATCCGCGAACGCTCGGTGCGCCATACCAACAGCTGCTTTTTCACCATGGTCGCGGTGGATGACCAGCGCAAACCGGCCAGCGTCCCGCCGCTGGAGCCGGAAAGCCACGACGGCAAACGCCGCTACATCCAGGCCCAGCAGCGCCGGCAGATTCGTCAGGAGCTGGAAAAGCGCTACCAGGAAATCAAGGACGAAACGCTGTAAACCCTGGTAGGACCGGCTTTAGCCGGGAGAACGCCCTCCCGGCTAAAGCCGGTCCTACGCCGGTCCTACAACCGAACGGCCTCGAACTTCACCCTCGGATGCGCGATTCGGTCCTGGGCGCGCACCAGTTCCAGTTCGTAACTGCCGCAGGCCTGGGTTTCCAGCAGCACTTCATGAACCGCCGCTGCGGCGAACTCAAAAGCAGCCACCGGCTCGTCACCCAACAGGACGCGCGCCAGGAACAAACCGGATGTCAGATCGCCAACACCCACTGGCTGGCGCGGAAAGGCCAGTAGCGGGCGACGCAGGTGCCAACTGGCATCAGCAGTCACCAGCAACATCTCGAAGCCGTCAGCGGCCTTGCCGGGGTAGTCCAGGTGTTTGACCACAATGGCTTTCGGCCCACGCGCCAATAAAGCCCGAGCCATGCTCAGGCAATCGAGCAGCGATTCAGGTTTGCGGCCAGAGAAGCTGTCCAGCTCCAACTGGTTGGGGCACATGAAATCCGCCACCGCTGCCGCTTCCTCCAATAGAAAATCACTGACTTCGGCGGGCACGATGCAACCCTTCTCCGGATGGCCCATCACCGGATCGCACAGGTACAACGCCTTGGGGTTGGCCGCCTTGATCCGCGCCACACCCGTCAGAATCGCTCGGCCCTGCGCCGCGCTGCCCAGATAACCCGAAAGCACCGCATCGCAATTGCCCAGCTCGCCGATGGCCGCAATACCGTCGATCAACGCGGGAATCTGCTGCGGCGCCAGCACTTCACCGGTCCATTGCCCGTACTGAGTGTGATTGGAGAACTGCACCGTATTAAGCGGCCAGACATTGACCCCGACGCGCTGCATCGGAAACACAGCAGCGCCGTTGCCAGCATGGCCGAATACAACATGGGACTGGATGGCGAGCAAATGGGGCGTACGTTTCATGACAAGATCCTGAACACGATGCAAATGCAGTAATGAGAAATTTAAGTCGCGCAGTATGGCTGCAAATCCCAAGACACGGTTAAGCTGGAGACTCTTCGTTGGAGCGCCCCTTTCATGCTGACCTTGGGAAACATGTTCGTCTTGATGCTGCTTGCAACCGGCGCGGCCTGGTTGTGGCATTCCCATGGCCTGCGCGAACGAGCGCTGGAGCGGGTCAAGCAACATTGCGCGCGGCTGGACCTGGAGCTGCTGGATGGCAACGTCGCATTACGCCGCCTGACCTTCACCCGCGATGCCCAAGGCCGCAAGCGCCTGGCGCGCGTGTATAACTTCGAATTCACGGTGACGGGCGAGCAGCGTCATCCCGGAACCATCACCATGTTTGGTGCCCACAGTGCGCAGATCGAGCTGGCGCCCTACCCGTTCGAAATCAAAACTCCACCGCCTTCAGCGCAAATCATTCAATTGAGTGAATGGCGGCAGGAACACAACAAGTGGAAGCAGTAGAGCACGAACGCCCTGTGGATAAGTTGCTCTAGAGCAAGCATGCCACCAGTTGCGCCTGTAATCGAGCCTCATCCTGCGCCTCGCTGAAGATCAGTTCCAGGCGTGAATCCTTGCGCCATTCGCTGGTTTTCCATTCCAGCGCGCTACCTTCAAGCGCATTCGCGGAAAACCAGCCAGCCGGACTGTGGATAACCAGCTTCGCCCGTCGCCACGCGAGGGTTTCCAGCCACTGCTGGATACGCATCAGGTCGAAACACTGGCTGGGATGCCAGCGCCAGCCGATGCTCCAGCCGTCTGACTGGCTTTGGCTGAGGCAGATCGGCTGACGTGGATCGGTCCAGATCGCGGGCATCTGCGCCAGGCTCTTGGGCAGAACCAGATTATCAACAGCTGAGTTATCCACAGCCCCCTGCTGATCGGCGCCGGGCAACGCCAAAAGCGGTAACGCGCCATGATCTGTCCAGATTAAAGCGCGATTGGGCAACGCCTGGGCAATGCGCTGTCGCTCGGCGACACTCAGTTGCGCGGATTTATTCAGCACCAGCAGACCCGCGTCCGCCAGAGCATCCTGCTGGCTGGCCGGCAGCGCCTGGCCCTTCGCCAAAGACGCCGAATCAAGCACCATCACGCTTGGCTGCACAGCCAGCACGCCTTGCCACGGTGATTCGCGCAACTGCTTGAGCAATTGCGCCGGGTGGCCGAGACCGGAAGGCTCGATCAGCAGCCGGTCAGGTCTGGATTTACGCAGTAGACGGCCCAAGCCGATCTGAAATGGCGCGCCGTTCACACAGCAAAGGCAGCCACCAGCCACTTCGCCAAGTGAGATACCATCTGCGGCCGTGGCCAGCAGCGCGGCATCCAGGCCGATCTGACCAAACTCATTGATCAGGATCGCCCAGCGTTCATGCGCTGGCTTTTGCGCCAGCAGATGCTTGATGAGGCTGGTCTTGCCGGCGCCCAGAGGGCCGCTGATGACGTGGGTCGGGATGTTTTGCAGCATGTGGGTCGCTTCTGACGATGGCGAAATAACGAATTCGGGAAGGCAATAATGCGCGTGATCAAGCGGCCGCTGTGGTTGGCATTGATGCTGTTGGTGATGACGTCGAATCAGGCGCTGGCTCAGGCGTGTCTGGTGCACAGCCAGGCCGAGCGCCTCGACGTGAAAGTCTGCCAGGAAAACCGCAACATTCCGGAAAAGCTCTTCAAGGACGGCTTCTGCCAACCGCAACTGGCCGGCCAGAAAGTCGACGTCACCTACTCGGAGCAATGCCCGGCAGGGGCTTTCGGCGTGTGCAGCAACGCGCAAGTCGCCAATATGCCCTATCGCGAGAACATTCACTATTACGGCGTCGCCAGCGATGCGCACTACCTCAAGCCGTTTTGCGAAGGGCAAAGTCAGGGGCAGTGGTTGGTGCCGTAATGAAGACAGGCATCTGTTGGAGCGAGGCTTGCCCGCGAACTGGTCGGTAGATCCGCCAGGTTTTCCGCGTTAGAAACATAGCCTTCGCGGGCAAGCCTCGCTCCAACGGATCTTACGGGCTCCAGCTCAAGCACTCTGCTCTTCATGCCACGAACCAAACGGGTCGGGCAACTCACTCCAGCCGTCGATTCCGAGCGCCATTTCCGCGTCAGTCAGCAAACAATTATCCAGCTCGGCCGTAAGCTGGGCGAAGTCGATATTTTGGCCAATGAAGACCAATTCCTGACGGCAGTCGCCGGTTTGCGAGCTCCAGGTCTGCATGATCGCGGCGTTGCTCTCTTCGTCCTCGGGCCATTGCAGCGCGGGTACAAAGCGCCACCAGCGACCGGCGAACCCGTGACGCATCAGGCCGCCCGCCTGTGACCAGCTGCCAGCATCCTTGGGCTTGCTGGCCAACCAGAAAAATCCCTTGGAGCGCAGCAGCTTACCGTTGGTCCATTCACGATCAATGAAGCTGAAGAACCGCTCGGGATGGAACGGCCGACGGGCGCGATAAGCCGTGGACGCGATGCCGTACTCTTCGGTTTCCGGCACATGCTCGCCGCGCAGCTCTTTCAGCCAGCCCGGCGCCAGGGAAGCGCGTTCAAAGTCGAAACGACCGGTGTTGAGGATTTTCGCCAGTGGAACCTCGCCCATGACCATGGCAATGATTTCCGCCTGGGCATTGAGGCGCTGCAAAATTGCCATCAACTCCTGACGTTCGCTGGAGCTGATCAAGTCGATCTTGCTGATCAGGATCACGTCGGCAAATTCGATCTGCTCGATCAGCAGGTCGGTGATCGAGCGTTCGTCGTCCTCACCCAGGGTTTGCCCGCGACTCGCCAGGCTTTCAGCGGCCTGGTAATCGAGCAGGAAATTGACCCCGTCGACCACCGTGACCATGGTGTCCAGGCGCGCCCTATCCGCCAGGCTCTTGCCCGCCTCGTCGCGGAAGGTGAAGGTTTCCGCAACGGGCAATGGTTCGGAAATTCCCGTGGATTCGATCAACAGATAATCGAAACGCCCGTCCTGAGCCAGGCGGCTGACTTCTTCGAGCAAGTCTTCGCGCAAGGTGCAGCAAATGCAGCCATTGCTCATCTCGATCAGTTTTTCTTCGGCACGGTTCAGGCTGACATCACGCTGAACTTCGCTGCCATCGATGTTGATCTCGCTCATATCATTGACGATCACCGCCACTCGCAGGTTTTCACGATTGCGCAGCACGTAATTGAGCAAGGTACTTTTGCCCGCGCCAAGAAAGCCGGACAGCACAGTAACGGGAAGACGATTTGGCATGAGGATTCTCATCGGCGGCTTGGGACAGGCTGCAAGATGCATATGTTATAGTATAACAATACAAACACGCCAATCTTTCGCTGACAAGCCCCCGTCATCCAGCAAACATTCGACCCGTAGGACCGGCTTCAGCCGGGAGGCCAATAGTTCTGAAAACGTAACTGCTGCGAATGGACTGGCCTCCTCCCGGCTAAAGCCAGTCCTACGAAATGCGTTCCAATTCAAATGGTTGCGTGATGCTGAAAAAAGAAGATTTGCTACACCTGCCCCGCTTTCTGCGCCTGCTGCCTAGCCACATACGAATCAGCCGGCGGATTACGTTGGAAATAGCGCTGCAGTCCGGCGAACAACCCGTCGGCCACAGCCTGTTGGTGACGCGCAGTGACCAGCCGCTGGCTGTCGCGCACGTTGGAGATAAACCCGGTTTCCACCAGAATCGACGGCACATCCGGCGACTTGAGCACGGCGAACCCCGCCTGTTCCACGCGTTTCTGGTGCAGCGTGGTGATGTCCGCCAGGCTGCCAAGAATGGTATTGCCCAGTTGCAGGCTGGCGGCGATGGTGGCGTTCATCGACATGTCGAGAATCACCCCGGCGAGCATAGGGTCCTTGTCCTTGAGATTCAGCAGACTGGTGGCGCCCAGCAAGTCCGCACCGTTTTCCCGCTGCGCCATGAAGCGCGCCGTGGCCGACGTCGCGCCGCCTTCCGACAAGGCATACACCGAAGCGCCGGACGCGGTGAGCCGTGGCGCGGCGTCGGCGTGGATCGAGATAAAGATATCGGCGTTGTATTTGTGCGCAACATCCACGCGTTTGCGCAGTGGCACGAAGAAGTCATCGTTGCGCACCAGACGCACGTCGAAGCCCTTCTCGCGCTTGATGCGCTTGGCCAGCAGCTGGGCAATGGACAACACCACGTCTTTTTCCCGCTCGCCTTTGGCACCAACCGCGCCCGGATCCTTACCGCCGTGGCCGGGATCAATCACCACCATGACGTCGCGTTTGGGGTGAGCCTTGTCGAGCAACGGCGACGGTTGCGGCGCAGGCGGCTGTGCGCCCACGGCCGCCAGTTGCACGGGCGTATGCAACGCTGCGCCAAGGTCCAGAACCAGTCGATGCCCTTGGCTACCTTCCGGCCCCAGCTGGAAACTGTTGAGCTGCACCGGCGCGGTCAGATCCAGCACGATGCGGGTGTCATCGCCCTGACCGTAGTGGCCGGAGCGAATTGACCTGATCGGCGTGTTGACCAAGGCCAGTTGGCTGAAATCTCCCGTCAGCCGCGCGCCACTGATATCGATGATCAACCGATCCGGCGAACCCAGGGAGAACGTCTTGTATTGCACCGGCCCGCTTAGATCCAGTACCAGGCGCAACTTGTCAGCAGTCCGCCACAACCGCGCGTTGCGAATCTGCGCGGCGTAAGTCCCCAAGGGCAAAGCCAGCGCGGCGCTGGCCAGTAACAGATTGAGCAAAACTTGGCGTCTATGCATGGCATGGCTCACTAAAGTTGCAGAGCATCCCAGCCCAAAAAAGTAATCGTCGATCTAACTGTAATAATATAACATGATGTTTTAGCCCCCAGACGGCCCCTTTCATGAATGTTGCGACACTTCCGGATATCGCCGCCCAGGCTTCAAGACAAGCGCTGCCACTGGATTGGGTTGGGATGTGCGGCATCGCTCTTCCTATCCTTATGGACGGCAAACGCCTGAGCGCCAAAGCCGATGTGGGCGTCAGTCTCGATGACGACGCTGCTCGCGGCATTCATATGTCCCGGCTGTATCTAGCGCTTGAAAAGCTGGAGAACGAAGAGCTGACACCCGCGTCAGTGCGCAGCCTGCTTGAGACTTTTCTGCAGAGCCATGAAGGGCTTTCAAACAATGCCTGTCTGAATATTCACGTGGTACCGCTGCTGAAACGAGCAGCGCTGGTCAGTGCGTTGGCTGGCTGGAAAGCCTATCCAATCAGCATCTTCGCTAGCCTGAAAAACGGAATGTTCCACGTGGAACTAAAAATTGACGTGAGTTATTCATCGACCTGCCCTTGCTCGGCAGCGTTGGCGCGTCAGTTGATTCAGCAGCAGTTCATCGAGGACTTTCCCGGCAAGCAGCTTGAATCGGCCGCAGTGCTGGAATGGTTAGGCAGTACCGAAGGGATAGTTGCGACGCCTCACAGCCAGCGCAGCACTGCGAAGATTCATGTGCAACTCAATGAATTTGTTAGTGAATTCCCAACGCTACAGTTGATCGATCAAGCCGAAGCAGCGTTGGGAACAGCAGTACAGACGGCCGTTAAGCGCGCGGATGAGCAGGCTTTTGCCTTGGCGAATGGTCAGAACCTGATGTTCTGCGAGGATGCCGCACGACGGTTGCATCGAACGTTCAAGCGCAATCCGACGCTTAAGGGTTTTGCCCTGAAGGTCATCCACGCCGAAAGCCTGCATGCTCACGACGCGGTGGCGAAAAGTTCGTGGAATTGGCTCAGTGCCTGAACTCAGGTACGCGGCTTGACCGCGCCACACTGCTGACCGAGCCAGACCGCACGCGTATCCATGCTGCCGTTTTGCTGCTGTCCAGTGGCGTTGAACGTGCCGATCACCTTGGTGGTGAACTCACGATCACTGAGGAACTGCGCTTGCCCGGTGCCTTGCGCTTTCGGGCAGCTGAACTTGAAGTTCCAGTTCTTGCCATTGCGCGCCGTCACTTGTTGGTTGCAGCCAGATTTTGGATCAGTCAGCGGGATGTCGTCGGATTTGACCTGGGACTCCGTCAAACAAAACCGCACGCCTTTGCCGCCCAACGTCACGCCTTGTTTTTCCATCATGCGTTCCATCATGGCGCGCTGTTCAGGCGCCAGATTTTGCAGCTGACCGAGCATCAATTGCAGATCCGGCAGTGGCTGCCCGTCAACCAACATATTGCTGGAAGTAAGCTCCCAGAGTCCCGGCTGCAGCATTTGGGCTTGCGCCAGCGGCGCCGCCAGACAACAGATCAACGCCAACATGGGTTTGTTCATTTGTGAATCCTTGTTTCAAACAATTGATAGAGAAGACGGCCCAACACAGACTGCGAACAATGAGGCTTAGACGACAGATCCGCCAGCCAGTTGCACGGCGAATAAAATAGCGACATTCACCACCGCCTGTGGTCTGTTAATGAGCAAATGGCCTGGAGCAAGATTGCGCATGGATTATCACAGCCCGTATTTCTTCGGCTATGTCCTTGGATTCATCCATCTAGTTGGAGTTGGTGCAGCCATTCATGCACTGCTGACGGTCCGCACCGCGCAGGGCGCCATCGCCTGGGCCATGCCGCTGCTGTTCATCCCCTACGTCGCGTTGATTCCCTACCTGGTGTTTGGTCGCAGCTCGTTCGACGCCTACATCAAGGCGCGACGCCAGGCCAACGATGAGATGCGTACCGCTATCGGCGATCTCAACTGGCGGCCGTGGATCGAGGAGGCTGTGGCCGCGCGCCGGTCCGAGGCGTATGCATCGCTGCGCGCCATGCCCAAGTTGGGACGCATGCCCGCACTGGCGAACAATGAAGTGAAGCTGCTGATCAATGGCGACGCGACCTTCGACGCGATCTTCGCTGCCATCGGCCAAGCGAAAGACACCGTGCTCATTCAGTTCTTCATCATCCATGACGACGAACTGGGCCGCAGGTTGCAGAATCTGTTGCTGGAAAAAGCCGCCGAAGGCGTGGCGATTTATGTGCTCTACGACCGCATCGGCAGTCATGCCTTGCCCGGCAGCTACAGCGACAAATTGCGCGCCGGTGGTGTACAGATCAAAGCCTTCGCGACGCGCAGCGGTTGGCTTAATCGCTTCCAGATCAACTTCCGCAACCATCGCAAAATAGTCGTGGTCGACGGCGAACGAGGCTTTGTCGGCGGGCATAACGTCGGCGACGAGTACGTCGGTCTCAAGCCACCGCTCGCACCGTGGCGCGATACGCATGTGCAAGTGCTCGGTCCAGTCGTGGCCTGTTTGCAGGAATCGTTTGCCGAAGATTGGTTCTGGGCGACGCGGGAATTGCCACCGCTGAGTCTTCCCGAGTCGTACCCGGAAGACGGCGTATTGTGCCAGTTACTCGCCAGCGGTCCGGCTGACGCTCAGGAAACCTGCTCGCTGTTCTTTGTCGAAGCCATTCATGCGGCGACGGAACGGGTGTGGATCACCAGTCCTTATTTCATCCCGGATGAGGCTGTGTCGGCAGCGCTGCGCCTGGCGGTGTTGCGCGGTGTGGACGTGCGGCTGTTGCTACCTTCGCGCCCCGATCATTACATCGTCTACGCCGCCTCAAGCCTGTTTGCCTTCGAAGCAGTGCGCGCCGGCGTTCGGGTATTTCGTTATTTGCCGGGGTTCCTGCACCAGAAAGTGGTGCTGGTGGACAACGAGATCAGCGCCATCGGCAGCGCCAATCTGGACAACCGTTCTTTCCGGCTGAATTTCGAGTTGATGCTGCTAACGGTGGACAGCGACTTCGCCAGCGAAGTGGAGCACATGCTCAACGACGACTTCGCGCAGGCTCATGAGATATCGATTCAGGAGAGTCGCGAAACTCACCATCTGCAACAGCTGGGCATGCGCATCGCACGATTGATTTCGCCGATTCTGTGACTGTATTTATGGGAGCGAGCTTGCTCGCGAATAACTGTGGATCTCCGACGCCTCTCCAGCGAATGAAATTCCGCTTTCGCAAGCAAGCTTGCTCCCACCTGCTCATGCTCATCCAGCCCTGTTACCGATAAAGATCCTCCCGCGTCCAAGGCAATTCATGTCGGCCATCGGTATACGGTTTTACCGCGAGGATCTGATGCAGGTTGATCCAGCCGCGGGCAAACGCATAGGAACAACCCGCCAGGTACAGCCGCCAGATGCGTAGCGTTTGCTCAGGCACCATCGCGGTGGCTCGGTCGAGGTTGGCTTCCAGTCGTGAACTCCAGTGTTCCAGCGTCTTGGCGTAGTGCAGGCGCAGGCTTTCCACGTCCACCACTTCCAGGCCCGCCTGACTGATGTGAGCGCTGATTTGCGACACGTGCGGCAACTCGCCATTGGGGAACACATAGCGACCGATGAACTCACCAGCGCCCCGCCCAACCGGACGGCCGTCGGTGTGCTTGGCGGTGATCCCGTGATTCATCACCAGCCCGCCTTCGCGCACCGCACCAAACAGCCGTTGCGTGTACAGCTCAAGGTTGGCGTGCCCGACGTGCTCGAACATGCCGACGCTGACGACTTTATCGAAGCGACCGTCCTGGGGCAGGTCACGATAATCGAGCAATTGCAGATCCACCTTGTCCTGCAAGCCTTCGGCTTTGACGCGTTCGCGCCCCAGCGCCAGTTGCTCGCCGCTCAAGGTAATGCCGAACACTTTCACGCCGTACTCACGCGCGGCGAAACGCGCCAGCCCGCCCCAGCCGCAGCCAACATCCAGCAGGTACTCGCCGGGCTTGAGCCGCAGCTTGCGGCACAGGTGATGAAACTTGTCTTGCTGCGCCTGCTCCAGCGATTCTTCGCCGGTCTTGAAGTAGGCGCAGGAATAGACCATCTCTTTGTCCAGCCACAGCTGGTAGAACTCATTGGAGAGGTCGTAGTGATAGGAAATCGACGCGGCATCGGTGGCTTTGTCGTGCTGCGTCGACGAGTGGAACTCGCCGTCTTCATCGTCAACCAGCGCCTGGCTGAGTTCGTCGCAGACCCTGACCACTTCGCTGATCGAGCCTTCCATCTCCAGCCGACCTTCGACGAACGCACTGCCGAGCAGGTCAAGGCTTGGATGGGTGAATTCGGAAACCAGCCGGGGATCCTTGACGACTATGGTGACGCTGGGCGCGGGCCCCAGATCCAGCTCATGGCCGTCCCAGAGCTTGAGACGCAGCGGTAGATGAAGATTCTGTAAGGCCGGTGGAAGTTGCGCGAGCATTTGAGTTAACCCCCTGATCCAGAAACTCGAAAAGGGTAGTCCAATCTCAGCCCGAATTAACGGGCTGAAAGGCTATAGGCTTTATAGCAAAAACTATAAAAATCGACTTCCGGGAACGGCCTTGTGCCCACTGATACGAGCCCACATTGCAGCCTTGTATTGAACACCCTTACCTTGAATGACCCCTAATTTGTAACAGAGTTCTTCAAAGCTCAAGCGAATTTTTATACTTAACCCACTGCTCTAGCTCAAGCCTTTGCGCCAGACCGAGGTTTTTTCAGGCCTGTGGCGTCGTATCCAACTTTAGTAGTGGCTCCTGAAAACGCAACAATCTGCCCGCGTTACCCAGCACCAGAAGCGTACTCAGATTGTGCAGAATGGCGGCGACCATCGCCCCTGCCGCGCCCAACAGACCGAAGGCTGCAAACGCAACGATGGCCAGCGTCCAGCCCAGACCGATGATCACGTTGACTTGCAGGGTTCGCCGACACTGGCGGCTCAAGCGCACGCAAGTGCCCAAACGGCGCAAGTCGCTGCCAATCAGCACGATGTCCGCCGATGCCAGCGCGATATCAGCGCCGCCCGCGCCCATTGCCACGCCGACCACTCCGGCTTTCAGCGCCAGCGAATCATTGATCCCGTCGCCCACCACCATGGGCCGAAAACCACTGGCGATTTCGCCGCGTACGCGGGTGAGTTTGTCTTCCGGCAACGCTTGGGATTCCACGTCGGCAATGCCGACCTCCAGCGCCAGACTGTCGGCCACGGTTTTCCGATCACCGGTCAGCAACAGTTGCCGACCCATGCCCAGTTCACGCAGCTCAGCCAAGGCAAAACGCGCTTCCGGCTTGAGGCTGTCGGCGAGCAACAGCCAGGCGAGGAACACCCCGTCCATTGCCAAACCGGCGATAGGTCCGTCGTGATTGGGTACGGCTGAAGTGGGGATGTTCAGCTGTTCGAACAGCTCAGGACGGCCCAGCGCAGCTTCGCCGTGCTCAGTAAACGCGATCACGCCCAAGCCTTGCCGCTCACGAATATCGCTCAATGTCAGCAGTTGATCCTTGCCCACCAAACCGGCCAGCGCGCGGCTGACCGGATGGCTGCTGGCCGAACCGAGACTCGCCGCGAGGGGCAGTAAGTCCGGGCGCTCGGGGCCGACCGCCTGCACGGACTCAAGGCGCAGCGTGCCGAACGTCAGCGTGCCGGTTTTATCCACTACCAGCGAAGTCAGATCGGCCAGCTCTTCAAGGAACGCCGAGCTGCGAATCAGAATCCCGTGTCGCGCCGCGACGGCAATGCCTGCAATGGCGGTGGCCGGAGCCGACAACACCAAGGCGCACGGGCAAGCCGCCACCAACACCGCCAACATCGCCTGGGCATTGTTGGTGATGAACCAGGTCACGGCGGCAATCAGCAACACCAGGATCATGTAGCTACCGGCGTAGCGTTCCAGCAGCCGGGTGATCGGCGGCTTGGAACGCTCGGCGCTTTGCATCAGCGCGATCACTTTGCCCAGCGTCGATTCATTGCCGATGCGTGTCACCTCAATGCGCAGCAAGCCGTCGAGATTGATCGCGCCGCCGAACACTTCGATACCCGCCCTCGCCTCCAGCGGCACGGATTCGCCAGTAATCGGCGCGGTGTCGAGGCTGGCCTGCCCGGAAATCACCAGGCCGTCAGCGGGCACACGGTCCCCGGCGCGAACTTCCACTTGATCCCCGGCCACCAGCGTCGAGTTATCCACTTCGCGAATGTTGCCGTCGGCGTCGATCAGCCGCGCATGGCTGCGGGTCAAACGGCCCAGCGCCTGAATCGCTTCCTGCGAGCCAATCACGCTGCGCTCTTCCAGCACATGGCCGAAGATCATGATGATCGGCAACAAGGCGGCGGTCATCAAGTCGCCGGTTGCCCACGCGCCCAACATCGCCAGCGCGATCAGTTGATCGGTGATGCCGTGCAGGCTCGGATGCCGCAAGCTGTGCCATCCGGCGCTGACGACGGGAATCGCCACCAGCAACGATGCCGCGCCCAGCAATAACTGGCTGACGCCGGTTTGGGCCGGCGCCACAAATCGCCAGACCAGCCCGAGCCCAAGCAAGCCCAAGGCGAGCATCGCCAAGGTCAGTTGCCGGGCCGCGCTGCGTTGTTCCGCGCCGCTGAGCATGCTGCCCGCCGGTTGCGGCGCGGCATGGCGGTGTTCGTGAATGGCTTCGCCAGTCATTTATCTGCTCCCTGAATAATCAGGCGGGAATCGTCTTTGGGATCGACCGTGGTCACGGAACCGGCCTGACCGAGAATCTTCGGTACCCGTTCGCGATAGATGCGTTGCAGCAAACCGGGGTCGCTCTGGTTCTGAATAGACTGCGCGAGGCTGGTCACCGTGGCGGTGTCGGTCTGGGCCTTAGCCAGGCGTTCCGAGGCCTGAGCATGGGCGACTTGCAATGTGCGGTCAGCTTGTTGATTGGCGGACTGATTGAGCTTTTCCGCATCGTTGCGCGCGTTGGCGACGGCTTGATCCGCGAGCTGGCTGGCGGTCAGCACGGCGTTGAAGGCATTGACCGCCGCCGTGGGCAGACTCGATTGCACATCGACCCGCGCCACTTCGATGCCAATGCCCACGCCGGTGGCGTTGAGTTCCGCCAGGCGCTGATTGATGCCGCGCACCAGATCGCCGCGCAGACGTTCCCGGCGTTCGGCGGCTTTGCTGTCTGCGGTAACCAGCTCGGGGCGGGCAACCAGAATCGTGTCCAGATCCCGCGCCGCAGTCAGCGCCACCGCGCTGCGATTGACCAGTCGATCCAGCGCCGGCAAGACATGATCGCCTTGCAGCACGAACGCATAAGGGTCGGTCACCTTGTAGTACACCGTGACGTCCAGCTGTACGACACCGGCGTCACCGGTCAGCAGAAAACCGGAACCGGCCAGCGCATCGCTCATCGGCGCCGCAAAACTCGCGACCCGGTCGGCCTGTACCGCCTGGAACGAACGCAGCAGGGTTTCGACTCGACGCTCGATGACTCGATCCGCCGAAGGCAGTAACACGACTTGCTCGAAAGGCTGCGGCCACGCGGTCAGCAAACCGGCGTTCTGGATGCGTTCCAGCGCACCAAGTCGCAACACCACCGCGCGATTCTGCGGATCGATCTGCCGCACATTGGACAACGCCCAGCCCAGCGCGGCCAGCAAAGTCACGGCGTACAACGCAATGAATGCCAGCCGACTGGCTTGCAGCCAAGGGCTGTTCACTGGCGGCCGCTGGTTGTCCGGAGCGTCAGGTGCAACGTGCTCGCTCATGGCTGCGATCCGCTCTTGTTATCCAGCGTCGGCGGGCCGTCGATCAGCACCCGGAACGGAGCGGCATCGGTGCGCAGAATCAACTTGGTGCCCGGCGTGACGATGGTGCTCAGCGTGTCCAGCGAGCGCAGCAGGTTGTACAGCTGCGGCGAACCCGCGTAGGCGCGGCCGTAGATCTGCGCGGCCTCGACTCGGGATTGCGCTTCGATATCCGCCGCCTTCACCGTCGCATCCGCCTCGACAATGCGCGCGTCGCGCTCGGCGGCCGAGCGAATCT
Source organism: Pseudomonas syringae (assembly GCF_001698815.1). Lineage (GTDB taxonomy): Bacteria > Pseudomonadota > Gammaproteobacteria > Pseudomonadales > Pseudomonadaceae > Aquipseudomonas > Aquipseudomonas syringae_A. Next base: position 33,564 of record NZ_LGSI01000031.1, read on the forward strand.
GCGCCGCTTCGCGCTTGCCCACGGCGGTGCGTTCAGTGGCGATGGTTTCGCGTTCGGCGCGCATCCGGTCAACCGTGGCGTTGAGGGTGACCGAAGGCAATGTCAGACGCTCGACACCGACTTGCAGGACGCGCACGCCATACGTTGTAAGCAGTTGCTGATCGATCTGCTGCCGCAGCTGATTTTCGAAGTCGGCAATCCGCACCTGACTGGCATCGGTATTGACCAGACTCGACAGATCGAAGCTGCTCGCCGTGGTTTCCAGCGCCGAGCCGACGAAGGTGCGGATCTGGCGGGCGGCTTCATCAGGCTGGTTCTGCACCGCGCGCATGAAGCGCTGCACGTTGTCCGGATCGCCTTGTACCTGCCAGGCCACATAAGCCTGAACGATGATGCGCAGGCCGTCGCGAGTACCGACGTCCTGCAGTCCGCTGGAAGTGGTGCGCAGGCGCAAATCCACGGGAATCGTGGCCTCAAACGGCGCCGGCCAGCGCCAGCTCAGGCCTGGCTCCAGCAGCACGCGGGATGGATTGCCGAAACGCGTGATGACCGTGGCCTCGCCCGAGCGGACTTGCACCAGGCTGGCCGCCGCGACTGCGAAGGCAATCAACACCGCCGCCAATGCCGCGCGCCGCCAGGGGAACGCCGCAGGGCCAGCGCCTTCGCCATGGTGATGCCCGTGATGATGGCCGCTGTGATCGTGTCCGGCGTGATCGTGATGATCGTGGTTATGAAACAGACTCAAGGGTCGACTCCTTATTGAACGGCTTTACTCGGCGCCGTTGGGTCTGCCGGTAGAGTGAAAGTACGCAGGTCGATGGTCGGCGCATTGCTCGCGCCGCCCAGACGGTGATCGAGCACCAACAATTTGGTGTGGGCCAGGCCCTGGGTCAGCTGGGTCAGGTATTGCTCCAGCAGAAAGGCTTGCCCGGCCTTGGCGAAGCCCTGGCGCTCGGCACTGAAGCGCAAGTCCGCGCCTTGCGCCGTGGCCATGACTTCCCGGGCGTTCGCCGTGGCCTGATCGCGCGCAATGCTGGCGTTGAGCTGCGCCACGTTGGCCTTGTCACTGGCCGCGCCGCGCTCCCGGGAAATCAGCGCCTGGGCACTGATCTGAGCGGCTTGCACCGCGTGATAAGCATTGGCCGCGCCCGCTGGCGGATGGATGGCTTCCACCACCGTGGCGAGGATTTCCACGCCGCTGTCCAATTGCTTGAGATCGGCCTGCACCGCTTTGCCAATGTCGTCGGCCAGACCGGCGCGTTGCTCGCCGAGCAGTTCGTCGAGGGTTCGCGAGGCAAAATCGTGCACCAGCACGCGGCTGGCGGTGCTGCGGATCAAGGTCGGCACATCGGCGGCGTTATAAGTCGCGGCCATGGCAGCTTGATCGGTCAGGCCGATGCGGTAGACGAAACGCACGTCCATGTTGACGATCTGAAAGCCCTGCTTGTCCCCGGCGCTGCTGGCGATCACCTGGGATTTCTCGTTGATGTGGCTGGCGTCCCACAAGCGATTGGCGGTCAGCGGCGGCGGGCCTTCGGCGGGGTCTTGCACCTGTTCGAGGGCGCTGGAATCCGAGACGCTGGTCGCCAATTCATGCACCACGCCGTTTTCCACCGCGATCACCCGCCCGAACGGCCAGGGTAATCCGCCATGCAAGCCAGGGCCAAAAACCTCCACCGGCTTGCCGAAACGCTCGTAGATGCCTCGGCCTTGCATGGGGATTTCGTGCACACCGCTCAGCAGCCAACCCAACGCCGCCACGACCGCCAGCACCGGAAGAAAGGCGCGACGCATGTAGGTGAACGCCCAGATCTGCCGCAGATCGATGCCGAAACGGTTGTGCAGTTCATGTTGCAGCGCCAGCAGCGGTTGCGGCGGCCAGCGCAGCAGACCGGCGACAAAACTGCTGGCGGTCAGACGCGGCTCGATGCGTACGTTGCGCGGGCTGAACAACGACAGCGCAGCGCGCAGCAGGAATTCGATGGCGACCAGCCCCGGCAGCAGACCGATCAACACCGCCAGTCGCGCCGGCCAGACGCGGTCGGCACTGGAGAAGAACAGACACAGCGCGCCCACCAGCAACACCGCAATCGCCACGCGGGTCAGCTGCGCCAGTTGCCCGGCTTCAGGCCATTCGGCAGCAAGCTCGGAGCTGAACTGTCGCTCAAGCACCAGCAAGCCAAACGCCAGCAGCAGAATCGCGCCGCCCGCAAGGTTACCCAGCTGCGAGAGATTGCTGCCCGGCAGCGTCAGGTTCCAGATCAACTGGATGCTGATCAACGCCAGCAAAGCCCACGCGCCGAGCCATAACGTCGGCTTGCCAATCTGTGCGACCAGCGACGTCCCGCTGCCGCCGATACGCGCCAACAGTCGCTCATACCAGCCGGACTCTTCTGCCAGGTTTTGCTTGATGATTAGCGGCGCGATGCTGCCCAAGGCTCGCGCGCGCCACAAAGCGACGCCCTGCGCCGATTGCAACCCGCCAGCCAGCAGCAGCAAAGCTGCAGCGCCAGTGGTCAGCACTGCCGTCCACAAGGAGTTGGGCGAGAACAGATCAACGAACAACGACAACACCAACCCGGCGCCACCCAAACCAGCGGCCAGCCACGTCAGCCGCAAAAGCCGCGCCGCCTGCACCGCCGCCCTCTGAAACCTCGGCAAGCCATCCAGCCTGTCGTGCTCAACATCCAGATCAACCCGCATCACTACCCCAAAACTTACTGAATGTTGCTGTCATGGATTCGCTGCACCAAAAGCGGCTGTGCAGGAGCGTTACGATATAACAGAAATGGTGAAATTTTTGTTCGGCTTTGAATTGATCAACAAGAGCAGTCGCAATAACTACCAGAATGTTCCTACAAAATATTCGGCCTGATACCTACTTACACGCCAGGCGTCTACACGCAAAGTTCTGCCTTTCCCCAGGCCAAGGACTTGCCCATGCCCACCCCCGCCAATCAAGCCACTTTCACGCTGGATATCGCGGGGGTTGAGCATCGGCTTCGCGTCCTGAGTTTCACTGCCAAAGAGGCCGTCAGCCGGCCTTTCAGCGTGCGTATCGAACTGGTCAGCGAACGGGCCAATCTTGCGCTCGAAGACGTGCTGCATCGTCAGGCCTTTCTGGCCTTTGACGCGTTGGGTAACGGGCTGCACGGGCAGATCGGCGAAATCGCCCAGGGCGATTCCGGCAAGCGTTTTACCCACTATTTCATCCGGCTGGTGCCGAACCTGCTACGCCTGGAACATCGGCACAATCACCGGATCTTCCAGAATAAGAGCGTGCCGGAGATCATCGCCCTGGTGCTCAAGGACCATGGCATTCTCGCCGATGAGTTCGCGTTCCGTCTGAGCAGCAAAAGCTGCCCGCCACGCGACTACTGCACCCAGTACCACGAAACCGACCTGCATTTCCTACGTCGCCTGTGTGAAGAAGAGGGCTTGTCCTTCCACTTTGAGCACAGCCGCGACCGGCACCTGCTGATCTTCGCCGACGACCCTGTCGCACTGCCCAAAGTGAAAAATCCTACGGCCTACCTGCAAGGCAACGGACTGGTGGCCGAAGCGCCGGTGATCAACGCGTTCAGCGTGCGCCTCGCCACCCGCACCGGCAAAGTCAGTCGCCAGACCTATGATTTCGAACAACCCGGGATCGACATGCACGCCAGTGCGAAGCTGACGGACGGGCGTGTGGACCTGGAGGATTACCGCTATCCGGCGCCCTTCAATGACCGCCAGATCGGCGCGCGCCAGGCGCAAACCGTACTGGAACGGCATCGCAGCGACTATCAACTGGCCAGCGGCAAAAGCAATCAACCGGCGCTGCTCAGCGGCCATCTGCTGACCCTCGCCGAACATCCCCGCGACGACTGGAATGCCCAGTGGCTGCTGACCGCCATTGTCCATGAAGGCAAACAGCCGCAGGTGCTGGAAGAATACAGCGACCGCGCCGCGCAGCCCGGCGAGTTCAGCCAGGGCTACCAAAACCGCTTCGAAGCGATCCCCGGCCTGACGCCCTTTCGCCCGCCACTCAAACACCCCAAGCCGCGCATCCTTGGCAGCCAGCACGCCATCGTCAGCGGCCCGACCGGCGAAGAGATCCATTGCGATGAATATGGTCGGGTCAAGGTCAAGTTCTACTGGGACCGCGAAGGCGTTCAAAACGAACACGCCAGCTGCTGGCTGCGGGTCGCCACCGGCTGGGCGCATGATCAATACGGCACGGCAATGATTCCTCGGGTCGGCATGGAAGTGGTGGTTGGCTATTTCGAGGCCGATCCCGACCAGCCTTACGTGCAGGCCTGCCTGCCCAACGCCAGCACCCGCGTGCCGCTGGATCTGCCCGCGCAGAAAACCCAGACCCTGCTCAAGACCCACAGCAGCCCCGGCGGCGGTGGTTATAACGAACTGCGCATCGAGGACCGCCAGGGCCAGGAAGAAATCGCCATCCGCGCCCAACGCGACTGGAAAGAGCATGTCCTCAACGACCAGTCGATCCAGGTCGACAACCAGCGCAGCGTCCTCGTCACCGGGCTGTCCAGTCATGAACTGCAAGGCGAAGAACATCACCTGACCCTCGGACCGCGCAAGACGCAGGTGCTAGCGGATGATTCCCTGACGGTGGTGGGCAATCAGCACATCAGCGCGGCGAATCATCTGGTCAGCGCCGCACTGGAAGTCCACTTGGCTGCCGGGGAGCACATGGTCATCGACGCGACCCTCACCACCACGATCAAGGCGGGCGGGCACTGGATATCCATCACACCTGCAGGAATTTTCACCAGCGTGCCAATCCTGCTGGGTGGCGTGCCAATGCCGGGGATGCCTGCGGTGCCGGGCTTGCCCGCGCCGTTATCGAAATCAACAGCAGAACCCGCCCTTTCAAACAGCCCGCCGCTGGTACCTCACAAACAGGTTGAAGCGATAGAACAAGGTGCTTTGTTCTGTCCGAAATGCGCCGAAAATAACAAGGAAGTCTTATGAGCACACGATTGGCAAGCCAGGCCCAGTATTTACCCAATGATCTGCCATGGGGCCAAACCGTTGGGTTGTTACTTGATGCGCTTCAAGTAGAAGACCTGATCAAGCGCCTCTATGAGTGGTCGGAAGCCCCCCACTTGGACCTCCTGTACCAGCGTACGCAATGGGCAGGAATCAGCCGACTTTCGCCCTGTCTGGTACATATCACTCACCCTGAACATCCGGCTCTGCTGCAGTTTCTGGCCAACACCCGCAATCAGTGGGGCTATCTGTTATTCAGCGATGGCCCCTGGACGGAGCTACTGGACCATATGCGCTGGTTGACCAGCATCCAGCCTGCGCAGCTGGATGAAATGTTCCTGCGCATTTCCGATCCCGTCGTCGCACATGCTCTGTTTGCGGCCGATCTGCACCCAAATGCACAGGTCTTTGGCCCTTGCTCCGAGATCGTCGTTGCCAATACGCCGCTAGATGGCTGGCAGCAATACAAACGCCCTGGCGAAATGCCGCAGCCTCAGTACTACAAGCCTTATGTACCCAGCGCCGCGCAATGGACTGCGTTGCAGGCCGCCGCCTTTCACAAGTCAATCGGTGAGCTGTATCTACATATGCAGCACTTCTTTCCTGACTACAAAGCGGATCTGCAACCCGCCCAGCGCTTGGCGCACCTTCATGAACTGGCCAACTCCGCTATCGAACAAGGCTTTGAAGATGATCGAGAGATCTGGCTGTACGCCAATGTTTACGGTTTTTTAGGCGAGCAAAACGTCAATTCGCACGCGGATATTGTTGAGCTGTTGACCGTTGAATCCGAGCTGACGTCTTTCCAGCGGATTGACCGTGCCAGCGAACTAGCCGCGCAGAGGAGCACGCAATGAGCGCCGCCAACGATTCACCTCGCGGCCACCTGGCCAACCTGAAGGGCAAGGCCCGCCCTGCCAAACCGCTGGATGCCGGTGGCACCTGTCCGCTGATGAAACGTACCGTCCAGCTCCTGCCGCTACGCTATGGACTTGTGGAAAACCTGCAACCCAGCCGCGACATTCCGATGCCCCATGAGCTGCAAAGCCGAAAAATGGGCTTGCGCCTGCTGCGTGATGGCTATCTATACATCGTCGACAAGGCCAGCGGTTACCTGCACGAATACCGTGTCGAGCAAGGATCGATAAGCAAATTGCTCTGGAAAGGTCCACAAGTCAGCGCCGACACTCGCTCCAGCGCCATTGGCGAACCAGATCTGGTTTTCCCCCGGCACAGCGCGCTGCACGTGGCATATTCCGAATTTCAATGGACGGCCTACAAATGCTCGCAGGTGATCGGTCAACCGCCCGAGCGTGAAAAATACATGCAGTACGTCAGCTTCGGCCAGATCGACTGCGAGAATGTTGGCGCGCACCTGCTGACGGAGAAACAGACCCAAAACTGGCTGGCAGAAACGGCGGAAACCACTGAAGCAAAGGATCTACCCGAAGGCGCCGCCCCGGAGGAAAACACCGCCTATCACTGGGAACATAAACCGCTATTTCGCAAAACCTCGATCGAGGAGCTGACGAGTCAGGTCAACGGCGCACATAAACACGACTTTCTGTTTCTGGTGGTACGCGACGATATCGGCGTCATGCTCGATCTGGCTGCGGCGCAACTTAAGGTCGCCGACTGGATTGGGCGCTGGAGCAATGATGAGGACACCCAGCGCAAATACCTGACCGGGGCCTACATCCAGTCGATGTATCAGGTCACCCAGAAACGCCTTGATCAACTGGCGTCTAAAGACAAACGCTACCAGGCGCTGCTTGACGACACCAACGAGGATCAACGGGAAAAGGTCCTCGAGTATCTGCGCGTCAAGCGCGACTATCGTGGCCCTGCCATTTTCGGCGACGAGCAGAGTTGGCGCGATCAGGCGCAACATAATCCACTGGCCAAGGCGACGGTGGACATGCGCGACGCCTTGGGTCCGCAGCTTTTCGATAAACACAGCCCCGCCATCACCGACCTTGAGTTGGCGACCTGGTATGCGCTGAGCGGTAAGGAAGTCGGCGAGCGAGGCATCCATCAACTGGTTCATCGCGAACCCATGGAAGCTTTTGCGCTCAAGCACCAGAAGCTTCTGAGTCATTGGCGCGGTCAACTTAAAAGCATCCGCGCCGACCGGCTGAAGATGATTATCGAAGGCCATTTCCATCGCGCCGCGTGGTACTACGACTTTCGACAAGACGAGCAGATTCAACACCGGTTGGAGCGCGAGTTCAATTGCGTGGCGGCCATCTGTGACGATCAACAAGCTACCGAACAACTCCAGGCGTATCTGGAGAAAAACCCGTTAGTGCAGGTGCCTGGCCTGGACACCCTGAATCTGGCTGACCAGGCGGACCTGCGCAAGAAACTTGCCGACCTCAGCGACTTCAGCATCAAGCTCGCCGACGCCCCCGGCGTAGTGCGCGACATGGATGCACTGGCGAACCAGTTCAATAGCCTGATGCGCCAGAGCCTGCCCAACTACGACAACCTGAATACCCGCTTTAGTGGTTTGAACAGTTTGCTGGGCAGTGCTTATGATCCGGCGCGGCAGTTGCGGGTGGCCCATGAACTGGATCTGGTTCGGCGAGATTTCGCCAGTGGCGTGCAAATAGATCCCAATAATTTCATTCGCAATATAGGTCCGGCTGCGCGACTGCGCTTGCTCAGTGCTTATGCCTCCAGCGGTTTGCAATTGCGTATCGCCTCAGCCGCCGAATATGAACTGTTCAACCGCGACCGCAACGCAGCCCTTGCCCTGCGTGACGACCTCAAGGCGCTTTATAAGGAGCGTCGTGAAAAGCTCAGAGGACAGACGACCGATGCCGATCCGATTGGTTCTCGAAAACGGCTGAATGAGAATATCAACCTCGTCAAATATCAACTGGGCCCCATAGAAGAGCGCCTCAGTCTGGCGCTGACACCCGGCGGCGGTGCGGGCCAGTTTGGCTTGGTGCTGGGCAATATGGACCCGCAACTCAATGAGGAAATGCGCCGCACGGTGAACGACTACCGCAGCACCGGGACATTCAAGGGACCGATGCGCGGAGTGATGCAATCCAAAGGTGATCAAATCGCGGTGGTGTTGTTTTACTTTCAGGCGATGAAGTTTTTCGATGTGGCGTCGAAGATCCTTTCGAAAGAGGATCGTGGATGGAAAGACGTATTCGATATCGGCGAGTCTTTTATCACGACCTTGTCTGCTGGCTTTGCAGCAGCTCAGGGCTTATCCATCAATGTTCTGCGAGCGCATATCGATCAGATGGAAAGTGCGGGTGGCAAGCTCAATACCATGAATCAGCTGGGTAAGTGGTCTGCGTTCACTGGACTGGGCACATTTTTCTTTGGCTTTCTTGCAGGAGCGATTGATCTAGGCAAACACACCAAGCAATGGGCTGATGCGTTAGCAGAAGGCGACGGCAAGAAGATGGCAGCAAGTTCTGTGCAAATAAGTGGAGATTCCGTCCTCGTGGGCACCCATGTCTGGGCATTCAGGCATACGTACTCAATTACTAAGGAAATAATGCGTATGCCGGCGCATATGCGCGCTCTTGCCTGGGCTGAGCGCAGCGTCCAGCTGGTCGGTATCGCGACCAGGGCCAACTTGATTGGAATCGCGGCAACTGGTCTGCAATTGATGGGTGAAGCACTCTTCAACTATTTCAATCTCGATGCGTTGAACAAATGGGTATTGCACAGCGCATGGGGCCAGCAGTCGCTCGGCCTAAGCCTGGATGAGGATTGGAGCAAGCTAGCCTCCATCGTCCAGCAACCCGTTTGCCAACTGGTCCGTACCGAGCACAGCACCGAATTGCGGCTGACCTTCCCCGGCATACGCAGCGGCGAAATGGAACACCGAAAAGTCTGGATTGAGGCACTCCAGCGGCAGAGGGACTACAACGCGCCTTACGGGTCGCAAAATCCTGTGCATTGGGCGGTGTGCAGCGAAGCCCTGGCAGGGCAGCTCAAACGAGTAGGCCCGACGGAGGGTGCCTTGGTACTCAGCCTCGATCTGCGCCCACTGATTTCCGATCATTTTGGCCTCGCGATAGCAGTCAGTTATGACCTGGAAGAGCATCGCGATATAAACCACCGGTCAACTTTCCACGTCCTGGACCTGCACCGCCAACAGGTTGAAGGTCGCTGGCGCGAGCGCAAGGGCGTCTTCGCTTACAAAGCGGAGACGGAGGAGTCAATGCAACTAACGGCTACGCCACCCCGGCTTCTGCGCGAAGTGGATCTGGGAGCATCTGATGATAAATAAACTATTCAAACGCAAAGCCGAAACTGCGCCGCCTTCAGCGGCGCAGGAAGGTCAAACCCCCAAAGCAGGAGAAGTGCGCAAGACCGGTTCGGAAGAAATCCTATATCTTGCGCCTTTACCGGTCTATACCGGCCAGCAACCGGTGAGCATGCAAGGTTTTCCGGAAGTTAATGACGTCTTCCTGCAAGTGGGCGGAAGTAATATAGGGATGGTGTGGCAAGGAAAAATGCTGGCGTGGGTTATTTGGTTATCAATTTTTTATATACTTATCTCCCCCTTTATTATCGCGACGTTTCTATATGCCTTCACACCCGAAGGAACAAACAACACATTTTCCAACGACCTCGGTCTATCATTCCTTTTTTTTGGTGGGACCGGTGTACCAGGTTGTGCATTTCTTATAGGTAACTGCATCCAGATACTGGTTTCACAAACCCGCGAGCAAGCACGTCAATACCCCCTGCGCTTCAATCGCCAACGCCGGGAAGTCTGTTTCGTTGACAGCAAAACCCATGAAATCCTGATCGTGCCCTGGGAAAAGGTCACCGCCTGGATTTCTCAGGGCCAGATGGTGACCCAATACAACGCAACGACTTTCTATACCTTCGGCATGGCATTGGAAAATGAGGAGAAAGGTACGGTGCAGCCGATTCTGTTCGACAAACCCAGCCAGGCCCATGCCATCGGTACCTGGGAGGCTATTCGGCTGTATATGGAACAGGGTGTTCCGACGGATAAGACCGGTGCATGGCTAAGACTTTTGCTAGGCCGCGAACTGACTGAATACGAGTTACGACCTTATGAAGGGTTGCATACCTGGGAAGTCGAAAAACTGATGAAAGAAGAAGACGGTGGTTTGCACAGTTGCTTCAGTGACGAACGCCGTGCAGAAATCGGGCTATCTCCGCGCTCACGCTGGCCGCTGCGCCGTTGGTATATCTGGCGGGTACTAAGCTTCTGGAAAATGCCCTACATGATCGCCGAGTGGGGCCATAAAGCAGGTACACCCGCGATGCCCGAACGTGTTCAACAATGGTCGCAACCCATCCCACCCGATCAATGGGCCAAACCCAGCCCCGCCCTGCAAAAAGCCACACAACTTGTGCAGCACGCCATGGACAAGAAGAAGATGAACTTCATCGACGCCTGCAAGTTGATTGAGCGTAAGGCTTGAATTGCGATGCTAACTAAATTTTTTAAACGCAAAACCGAACCTGCGCCGCCTTCAGCCGCACAGGAAAGTCAAAACCCCAAAGCAGGAGAAGTGCGCAGGACCGGTTCGGAAGAAACCCTCTATCTTGCGCCTTTGCCGGTTTATACCGGTCAGCAACCTGTAAGCATGCAAGATTTTCCGAAGCTTAATGACGTTTATCTACAACTGGGTGGAAGCAATAAAGGAATGGTGTGGCAGGGAAAATTATTAGCGTGGGTAATTTGGCTGGTGATCACGATTTTATTCATTATGCCAATGGGGCTTACAATTGCTTTCCATGTGTTAACCCCCCCGGGTACGAACAACACATTCTCCAATGATCTCAAATTATTTTTTCAGGTTTTTTGGAGTATTGGTCTTCCGGTGGGCATATTGAACATTGGCGTATTCATTCACACCATAATCTCCCAAACCCGCGAACAAGCACGCCAATACCCCCTGCGCTTCAATCGCCAGCGCCGAGAAGTCTGTTTTGTCGACAGCAAAACCCATGAAATTCTGATCGTGCCCTGGGAAAAGGTCACCGCCTGGATTTCTCAGGGCCAGATGGTGACCCAATACAACGCCACGACTTTCTATACCTTCGGCATGGCATTGGAAAATGAGGAGAAAGGTACGGTGCAGCCGATTCTGTTCGACAAACCCAGCCAGGCCCATGCCATTGGTACCTGGGAGGCTATTCGGCTGTATATGGAACAGGGTGTTCCGACGGATAAGACGGGTGCATGGCTGAGGCTCCTGCTAGGCCGCGAACTGACTGAATACGAGTTACGACCTTATGAAGGGTTGCATACCTGGGAGGTCGAAAAGCTGATGAAAGAAGAAGACGGAGGTTTGCACAGTTGCTTCACTGACGAGCGCCGCGCAGAAATCGGCCTGACTCCGCGCTCACGCTGGCCGCTGCGTCGTTGGTATATCTGGCGCGTCCTGAGCTTCTGGAAAATGCCCTACATGATCGCCGAATGGGGCCATAAAGCGGGGACACCCGCGATGCCCGAGCGTGTTCAACAGTGGTCGCAACCCATCCCACCCGATCAATGGGCCAAACCCAGCCCCGCCCTGCAAAAAGCCACACAACTTGTGCAGCACGCCATGGACAAGAAGAANCCCGATCAATGGGCCAAACCCAGCCCCGCCCTGCAAAAAGCCACACAACTTGTGCAGCACGCCATGGACAAGAAGAAGATGAACTTCATCGAAGCCTGTAAGTTGATTGAGCACAAGGGTTGAAGCGGCAAAGTGTTTGTGGGAGCGAGCTTGCTCGCGAAGAACGATGACGCGGTGGATCTAGGCCACCGAGGCGCCTGATTCGCGGGCAAGCCTCGCTCCAACGAGCATTTCAATTCATCATTGCTGTTTGTGGGAGCGAGCTAGCTTCCAACAGATGTGTGCCTTTCCCACCCTGAGACCCACCGCACAAACAACCTCGCCTCAATCGCGTTACGTTGTGGTTCACTAGCATCCGGGCCAGCCTGGCGTCGTGGTAATAGTTATCCACAGGCGCCTCCTGCGAATTTCACGACAAGGACGGTTGTACGTTGATTTCGATCTATCAGCTCAAACCCCGCTTTCAAAACCTGCTGCGGCCGTTGGTTCAGCGTCTTTTCGACCGAGGCGTGACGGCGAATCAGGTCACTTTGAGTGCCTGCGCGGTGTCCATCGTGATCGGCGCGTTGGTCGCGTTATTTGCCGCGCATCATTGGGTTTTCGTGCTGATCCCGCTGTGGATGATTGTGCGCATGGCGCTCAATGCCGTCGACGGCATGCTCGCGCGTGAATTCGGCCAGCAGTCGCGGCTTGGCGCTTATCTCAATGAACTGACCGATGTCATCGCCGACAGCGCGTTGTTCCTGCCTTTCGCGCTGCTTCCCGATGTGAACCTGTTGCTGATTCTGATGGTCACTTTGTGGGCGATTTTCAGTGAGTACGCAGGCGTGCTCGGCCCGATGATCGGCGCTTCGCGGCGTTATGACGGGCCGATGGGCAAAAGTGATCGGGCCTTTGTCTTCGGCGTGTTGGGGGCAGGCGTTGCCATCGGCTGGCTTTCCGGGCTGTGGATAAATATTGTTCTGACGGTGATTACCGCGCTTTTGGTCTACACCGTGGTCAATCGCGTGCGCCGTGGCCTCGCCGAAACGCCTGATCCAACAACCTCCCGCGACGAAAAATAATAGCCAACGACACCCCGGCATAAGGATATCCACATGCGTGACGTTCAGGATCAGCGCTTCATGACCCATGACGGGGTCGAGCTGTTCTACCGCCATTGGCCCGCAGCGAATCAGGACCCGACGGTCCCGCGCCAGGCCGTGTTGTTGTTTCATCGTGGTCATGAGCATTCCGGGCGCATTGCGCATCTGGTGGATGAGCTGGATCTGCCGGGTTTCGATTTCTTTGCCTGGGATTCACGCGGCCATGGCCAGTCACCCGGCGCGCGTGGTGACAGCCCGAGCTTCGCCACCAGTGTGCGCGACATGCAAACCTTCGTTGATTACCTGAGCGCGACGTTCGACATCGCCGAAGAAAACATGGCGGTGGTTGCGCAAAGTGTTGGCGCGGTCATCGCGGCGACCTGGGCTCATGACTACGCGCCGAAGATCCGCGCGCTGGTGCTCGCCTCTCCGGCCTTCAAGGTCAAGCTGTACGTGCCGTTTGCCCGTCCGGGGCTGGCGCTGCTGCGCACCTTCAAAGGCAATTTTTTCGTCAACAGCTACGTCAAGGCGCGCTTCCTCAGCCATGACCCGCAGCGCATTGCGTCCTACGACAGCGACCCGCTGATCACCAAGGCAATTTCGGTCAATGTGCTGCTCGGTTTGTACGAAGCGGCTGATCGGGTTGTAGCCGATGCGCAGGCCATTTCGATTCCGACTCAGCTGTTGATCTCCGGCTCGGACTTTGTGGTGCATCGCGGCCCGCAGGAGCGCTTTTTTGAGCGGCTGGGCAGTGTGCGCAAGGAAAAACATATCCTGCCGGGCTTCTTTCACGACACCCTCGGCGAGCGTGATCGCCACCTGGCGGTCAGTCGTGCGCGGCGTTTTATCCTGCAAAACTTCGAACTGCCGGCGACCCGCCCTTCCCTGCTGGACGCTGACAAGCTCGGCGTGACCTGTGCCGAGTCCGAAGAGCTGGCCGCGCCGTTGCCGCATAACTCGCTGCGCGATCTGTACTGGCGCATGACCCGGGCCAGCATGCGCTTGGGCAGCAAGTTATCCACAGGCGTGAAACTGGGTTTCGATACCGGTTTCGATTCCGGCAGCACGCTGGATTATGTCTACCGCAACCAGCCCACCGGCAGCGGCAAGCTCGGTGAGATGATCGACAAGAATTACCTGGATTCCATCGGCTGGCGCGGCATTCGCCAGCGCAAGCTGCACGTTGAAGAGCTGCTGCGCCTAGCCATGGAGCATCTGCGCAATCAGGGCAAACCGGTGCGCATCGTCGATATCGCCGCTGGCCACGGGCGTTACATTCTCGAATCCCTGCAAGGCGTCGATCCGTTGCCGGAGTCGATCCTGCTGCGAGACTACAGCGACATCAATGTGCGCGATGGCAGCGCCTTGATCGAACAGAAAGGTCTGGGTCACATTGCGCGCTTTATCAAGGCCGACGCCTTCGACCGCAACGACCTCGCTGCTCTGGACCCGAAACCGACGCTGGCCGTGGTTTCCGGCCTGTATGAGCTGTTCGCCAGTAACCAGATGGTCGGCGATTCGCTGGCGGGTCTGGCCGCAGCGGTCGAGCCGGGAGGTTATCTGGTGTACACCGGTCAGCCGTGGCACCCGCAGCTGGAATTGATCGCCCGCGCCCTGACCAGCCACCGTCAAGGCCAGGCTTGGGTGATGCGTCGACGCAGCCAGACGGAAATGGATCAACTGGTGGAGGCCGCTGGTTTCCGCAAGATCACCCAGCGTGTGGATGAATGGGGGATTTTCAGCGTGTCGCTGGCGCAGCGGATCAATTGAAGATGATGCGCGAAGCCGGTTTGTGGAAACGCGCCGTGGTCTGGCTATTGGCACTGGCGCCGTTTTTCTTCGCCAGCTACGGCTTCGCCACCTGGGTGACGGCGCAGCGCAGCGACGTGCCAAGCCTGGCCTTCGGTTGGGAAGCGCACATGCCATTCTGGGCCTGGACCATCGTGCCCTACTGGTCCATTGACCTGCTTTACGGTTTCTCGTTGCTGGCGTGCCTGACTCGCCGACAGCTGGATACTCACGCGTTGCGCCTGTTCAGCGCCCAGCTGATTGCGGTGAGCTGCTTCCTGATCTGGCCGTTGCGTTTCGCTTTCGAGCGTCCGGAACTGGACGGCGTATTTGGCTGGTTATTCGCCGTGCTGGCTGGCTTCGACAAGCCCTTCAATCAGGCGCCTTCGCTGCACATCGCGCTGTTGGTGGTGCTGTGGGTCTGCTACGACCGCTATTTGCAGAATTTCCATCAGGCATGGCGCTGGTTGCTGCATGGCTGGTTCAGCCTGATCGGCATTTCGGTGCTGACCACTTATCAACATCACTTTATCGACTTACCCACAGGCGCGCTGGCCGGTTGGTTCTGTGTGTGGCTGTGGCCGGATGAAGGCCGCAGCCCTTTGCTCGCGGCGCGTTTCAACCTGGGACCGAAGCATCTGAAGCTGACTGCCATTTATGGCCTCGGCGCAATAGTCCTGGCCGTGACCGCCTTGAAGCTGGGCGGCGCATGGCTTTGGCTGGCCTGGCCAGCAGGCTCGCTGTTGTTGGTCGCGCTGAATTATCTGGTGTTTGATGCCGCCGGTTTCCAGAAACGTCAGGACGGCAGCCTCAGCCCGGCAGTGTATTGGCTGTTCGCGCCGTACTTGCTCGGTGCCTGGATCAACTCACGACTGTGGACAAGAAAGCACCCACAGCCCGATCTTGTTGTGGATAACGTCTGGCTGGGTCGTCTGCCGGATAGAGACCAGCTCAAGCCCTTCGCCGCTGTTGTGGATATGTGCGCTGAGCTGCCGATCAAACCGGATTCACGGGGCTATCAGGCGATTCCGACTCTGGATCTTGTCGCGCCCACGGCGCAGACCTGTCTGCTTGCAGCCCAAGCCATCGAACGTCTGCGCCAGCAAGGCCCGTTGTTGGTGTGTTGCGCGCTGGGTTATTCGCGTAGCGCCACGGCGGTCGCCGCCTGGATTTTGCACAGCGGTCGCGCCGAGACTGTGGATAACGCGATTGCGATCATCCGCCAAGCAAGGCCCGGCGTGGTGCTGCGCGCCGCGCATGTTAAAGCCTTGCAGGAAATCGTAGGAGCGAGGCTTGCCCGCGAAGGCGATACCCCTGGCGCACCGCTTTCGCGGGCAAGTCGGAAGCGCCGCCCGCTCGCTCCTACAGGATCAGGTCATGTCCAGTGAAATGCAGCTGCATATCGTCGCCAGCCTTCTGCGCCGGGGCAAGACGCTGGATAACTTGTCCACAGGGCTGACCTTGCTTGGCCTGGCATTCGGGCTGGTACAGCTGTTGATAACTCCGACCATGCCTTTGCTGCTGCTACTGGCAGCGGCCGTTGTCCTGCTGGGGTTGATCGAAAAATACTACGCGCTGCGCGTCGCATTCGATGCGGACCTGTTCCAGGCAGTCGCCAGCGATGAAGCCCGACTGGCCGAGCGCACAATTGCCCTCGATCAAGCGCTGGTCGCCCTGCAGTTTCAGCCTGTGGATAAATCCGGGCGATCCTGGACGCTGCGCAGCAAGGGCGCGCTGAAGCTGCTGCGCCAACAATTGTTGTTTGTTGCCGTCCAGCTGCTGGTGATGCTGGGCGCGATTCTGATCTTCCCTTGGTTGTCCTTCACCGCATCATAAGGAAACGCCATGTTCGAACCTTTGGTCGCGACGATCATCACTGCCGGCGCGCGAAGCGTGACTGGCGCGCGCAGTCTCTGGCTGGGTTGTACGCCGGAACCCGTGCAGCGCATCTATTTCGCCAATCACAGCAGCCACGGCGACTTCGTGCTGTTGTGGGCTTCGCTGCCGCCTGCGTTGCGCAAGCTGACGCGACCGGTTGCGGGCGCGGATTATTGGCAAAGCAGTCCGCTGCGGCGTTACATCATCAATCGCGTGTTCAATGGCGTGCTGGTCGATCGCCAGCGCAAGACGCCGGACAGCAACCCCTTGCAACCGATGCTCGAAGCGCTGGAGAACGGCGACTCGCTGATCATCTTCCCCGAAGGCACGCGCAATCTGGAAGACGGCTTGCTGCCGTTCAAAAGCGGCCTGTATCACTTGGCGAAAAGTTATCCACAAGCCGAACTGGTGCCGGTGTGGATAGCCAACCTGAACCGCGTCATGCCCAAGGGCCGCGTATTGCCGTTGCCATTGTTATGCACAACCAGTTTCGGCACGCCGTTGCAGCTGGGCAGTGACGAGATCAAAGAACAGTTTTTATTGCGCAGCCGTGAAGCGCTGCTGGCCCTGGCTCCGGAGCAGCATTGATGGATAAGCAGACGCAAATGTTGTTCATGGGGATCGGCGCGATTCTGTTGCTGGCCTCCACCATCGGTTTCATCCTCAAGCGCCGGGCTGGCGGCCCGAACTCGGTGATCGACAACCTCAACGCGCGGATCAACGCGTGGTGGGTGATGGTCATCGTGATCGGCATCGCCTTCGCGCTGGGCTATAGCGCAGTGATCATCCTGTTCTACGCCGTGTCGTTCTATGCGCTGCGGGAATTCCTGACCCTGACGCCGACGCGCAAGAGCGATTACC
Organism: Pseudomonas syringae; assembly: GCF_001698815.1. Classification (GTDB taxonomy): domain Bacteria; phylum Pseudomonadota; class Gammaproteobacteria; order Pseudomonadales; family Pseudomonadaceae; genus Aquipseudomonas; species Aquipseudomonas syringae_A. The sequence continues at coordinate 50,755 of NZ_LGSI01000031.1, forward strand.
CGGCGTTGGTCGCGGCGTTCTATCTGGCGCTGCCGCTGCAATACGTGCTGATCGCCATGAGCTGGTATGGGCTGTTTTCGATCTTCATTCCGGTCTACGTGTTTTTGCTGCTGCCTATCCTGGCGTCGCTGGGTGGCGACAGTACGCACTTCCTGGAGCGCGCGTCGAAAGTCCAGTGGGGCTTGATGATCGCCGTGTTCTGCGTGTCACATGTACCCGCGTTGCTGACTCTGGAAATCCCCGGTTACGAAGGCCGCAATCTGCTGCTGATCGCCTATCTGGTGATCGTCGTGCAGCTATCGGACGTGTTGCAGTACGTTTGCGGCAAGTTGTTCGGCAAGCGCAAGATCGCGCCGAACCTGTCGCCGTCCAAGACCGTGGAAGGCTTCGTCGGCGGCATCGCCCTGGCGTCGCTGATCGGCGGCGCGCTGTGGTGGATCACACCGTTCAATCCCTGGCAGTCCGCATTGATCGCCCTGCTGATCAATCTGCTCGGTTTTGCCGGTGGCATCGTCATGTCCGCCATCAAGCGCGACCGTGGCGTGAAGGATTGGGGGCACATGATCGAAGGTCACGGCGGCATGCTGGATCGACTGGACTCGGTCTGCTTCGCCGCGCCGATCTTCTTTCACCTTGTTCGGTATTGGTGGGTGTAGCCCGCTTGACGCTCGGCCGCATAAACATTACAACCATAATCTAATCGCTCACGACCCCTTTGCGGACTCACGAGCTACGCTTCCCTCCATTCTCAACTTCAGGAGCATATGGGCATGAGCAGTTATGACGTTGTAATCATCGGCGGCGGCCCCGGCGGCTATAACGCAGCCATCCGCGCGGGTCAGCTGGGCTTGAGCGTTGCCTGTGTCGAAGGGCGCGAAACGTTGGGCGGGACTTGTCTGAATGTCGGTTGCATCCCCTCCAAGGCGTTGCTCCATGCGTCGGAACTGTATGAAGCGGCCACCGGCGAAGAATTCGCCAAGCTGGGCATCGAGGTCACGCCGACCCTGAATCTGGCACAGATGATGAAACAGAAAAGCGAAAGCGTGACGGCCCTGACCAAGGGCATCGAGTTTCTGTTTCGCAAATACAAGGCCGAATGGATCAAGGGTTGGGGCCGTATTGCCGGGCCGGGCAAGGTTATCGTCACCGACGCCAATGGTGCCGAAACCGAGCTGCACGCCAAGAACATCATCATTGCCACCGGTTCCGAGCCGACGCCATTGCCCGGCGTGGACATCGATAACCAGCGCATTCTGGATTCCACCGGCGCGCTGTCGCTGACTGAAGTGCCCAAGCATCTGGTGGTGATCGGTGCCGGGGTGATCGGCCTGGAGTTGGGTTCAGTGTGGCGCCGCTTGGGCGCGCAGGTGACGGTGGTGGAATTTCTCGACCACGTCGCCCATGGCAGCGATCTGGAAGCGGGCAAGACCTTGCATCGCTCGCTGTCGCGGCAGGGCATCAACTTCAAGCTCAGTTCGAAGGTGACCACGGCTACGACCTCGGAGAACGGCGTCAGCCTGAGTGTCGAACCGGCGGCGGGCGGCCAGGCTGAGTTGATCGAAGCGGATTACGTGCTGGTGTCCATTGGACGTCGGCCCTTCACCAAAGGCCTGGGGCTGGAAACGGTCGGCCTGGAGCTGGACAAGCGCGGCATGCTGGAAAACAAAGGGCATCGCACCGCAGCGGAAGGCATCTGGGTGATCGGTGATGTGACGTCCGGTCCGATGCTGGCACACAAGGCGGAAGATGAAGCCTCGGTGTGCGTGGAACGCATCGTCGGCAAGGCGGGCGAGATCGATTACAACCTGATCCCGAATGTGATTTACACCCGTCCGGAACTGGCCAGCGTCGGCAAGACCGAAGAGCAGCTCAAGGCCGAGGGCCGCGCTTACAAAGTCGGCAAGTTTCCGTTCAGCGCCAACAGTCGGGCCAAGGTCAATCACGAAACCGAAGGCTTCGCCAAGGTCCTGGCCGACGAGCGCACCGATGAAATCCTCGGTGTGCATCTGGTCGGGCCAAGCGTCAGCGAAATGATCGGCGAGTTCTGTGTGGCGATGGAATTTGCCGCGTCGTCCGAGGACATCGCCTTGACCAGCCATCCGCACCCAACCCGCTCCGAAGCGTTGCGTCAGGCGGCAATGAGTGTGATTGGGTTGCCGACGCAGTCTTGAGTGCGGTCGTGGGAGCGAGGCTTGCCCGCGTAGAACGATGACGCGGTGTATCCGGGACCCCCAGGCGCCTGGTTCGCGGGCAAGCCTCGCTCCAACGGGATCTTTATCAAGCGACTGAAAGATGCTCATACAGAATCATCGAGCCCACCGCGATCAATACCACGCCGCCAACGATTTCCGCGCGTTGGCCGACGATGGTGCCCAGGGCGCGGCCGAGCAGGGTGCCGAGGGTGACCATGGTCATGGTCGCCAAGCCGATAGCCGCTGCAGCAACGAGGATATTGACGTTGATGAACGCCAGGCCGATGCCCACCGCCAATGCATCGATGCTGGTGGCAGTCGCAGTCACGATCAGCAACAGCAGGCCATGCCGGGTGGTTTTCTCTTCTTCCTCGTCGGCGGTCTTCAGGCCGTTGTAGATCATGTGCAGGCCAAGCACGAGCAGCAGGGTGAAGGCGATCCAATGGTCCCAACTCTCGACGAATTTGGACGCAACGTTGCCAATCAGCCAGCCAATGATCGGGGTAATGGTTTCGACGACGCCGAAGATCAGGCCCATGCGCAGGGCTTCGATAAAACGCGGTTTGTGCAGGCTTGAGCCTTTACCGATGGCCGCAGCAAAAGCGTCCGTCGACATCGCCAGGGCGAGCATTACAAGGGATATGGGATTCACGGTTTGGTTTTTTCCGGTCGGGCATTGAGTCCACGACACTCCCGCACGCCCGACCTTATGGCGCGAAAATGTCGATGGTCTCACCAACCAAAAAGGTGTCCGCACCACGGCAGGTTGCCGAGAATGTTGATACGGACGCTTCTTAACGAAAAGAAGCAGGCTACTCCCCAAAGAGAGCGCGCTTTATACCGGCCCATTTGTGAAAATTTTGTCATGCCCAAAACAAGGCAAAATCAGCGAAAACCGCAAAACCCCGGCCCAGACATCGATTTACACACTGGAATGCAGCTAAATCGTAATTATTTATGTTTTTTTCGAACCGGTTGCTGTGTTTGTTATCTGTTGTGGGTAGTTTGGCGTTCAGCAAGGAGTCGTAGCGCGCATTTCTCTTGTGCAGGACGCACAGCACTAGTCAGAGGCTTCACCTTATGAATCGCAGGAATCTCCTGAAAGCATCCATGGCGTTGGCGGCTTATAGCAGCGTGCCGGCCTCGGGGCTTTATGTTGCACGTGCTTTTGCTGCCGCCGCCGATGGCGAGATCGAAAATTTCGACTTCGATACGTTGAAAGCACACGCCAAACAACTGGCCGGCCGTGGCTACGTCAGCAACAAGCAAGTCCTGCCGCCGGTATTGGCGAACATGACTCCGCAACAGTTCAACGCCATCAAATACGACGCCGGGCATTCCTTGTGGCACGACGTCAAAGGCCAGCTGGACGTGCATTTCTTCCACGTCGGCATGGGCTTCAAGACTCCGGTGCGCATGTACAGCGTCGACCCGACGACCAAGCAGGCGCGGGAAGTCCACTTCCGCCACGAACTCTTCAATTACGAGTCCAGCGGCATCGACAAGTCGCTGGTCAAGGGCGATCTGGGCTTTGCTGGCTTCAAGCTGTTCAAGGCACCGGAAATCGCCATCAACGACGTAGTGTCGTTCCTGGGCGCCAGCTATTTCCGCGCCGTGGACAGCAACAAGCAGTACGGCCTCTCCGCTCGCGGCCTGGCCATCGACACGTATTCGACGCGTCAGGAAGAATTCCCGGACTTCACCAAATTCTGGTTTGAAACTCCGGACAAGAACGCGACCCGCTTCGTGGTCTACGCCCTGATGGATTCGCCAAGCGCGACCGGCGCCTATCGCTTCGATATCGACTGCCAGTCCGGGCAAGTGGTGATGAACATCGACGCCACCGTCAATGCGCGCGCAGATATCGCCCAGCTGGGTATTTCGCCGATGACCAGCATGTTCAGCTGCGGCACCCATGAACGCCGCATGTGCGACACCATTCACCCGGAAATCCACGACTCGGACCGCCTGGCCATGTGGCGCGGCAACGGCGAGTGGATCTGTCGTCCGCTGAACAATCCGCCGAAACTGCAGTTCAACGCCTTCGCCGACAAGGACCCGAAAGGTTTTGGTCTGGTGCAGACTGATCACAATTTCACCAGCTACCAGGACACCGTCGATTGGTATCACCGCCGGCCGAGCTTGTGGGTCGAGCCCACCACGCCTTGGGGCGAGGGTTCGGTGAATCTGGTGGAGATCGTGACCACCGGCGAGACGATGGACAACATCGTGGTGTTCTGGACGCCGAAAAACCCGGTCAAGGCCGGCGATTCGCTCAACTTTGGCTACAAACTGTACTGGAGCCCGCTACCACCGGTCAGCACGCCATTGGCGCAGGTCCATGCCACCCGTTCCGGCATGGGCGGCTTCACCGAAGGCTGGGCACCGGGCGAGCATTACCCGGAAGTCTGGGCGCGGCGCTTCGCGGTGGACTTCAACGGTGGCGGCCTGGAACGCTTGCCGGAAGGCACGGCCATCGAACCGATCGTCACGGTTTCCAACGGCAAGGTTCAGGATTTCAACATTCTGGTGCTGCCGGATATTCAGGGTTATCGCGTGACGTTCGACTGGTACCCAACCAACGAGGGTGCTGAACCGGTTGAGATGCGCATGTTCATCAAGTCCCAGGATCGCACGCTGAGTGAAACCTGGCTGTATCAGTACTTCCCGCCAACGGCTGACAAACGTAAGTATCCGTAAGCTTCAAGCGGCAAGCTTTAAGCGGCAAGTTTCGGGGTGACTTGGACTTGCCGTTTTTGCGTTATAGAGTCGCTATAACCTGTGCTCGTTTCAGCATTATTTACACCGTCAAATTTATACCGCTCAATAGATTCAATAACTTAGCAAGTTAGTATTGTTACGCTTGTCGGTGTTTGATTAATTTTTGACGAATAGATTGACAGTCTCCCGAAGTCAGGCTGATATAGCCCTTGTCGCGCAGTTGGAGCGTTTGCTCCAGACCTGAATGCCGCCCCCTTCTTCAGCGGCCATTTCCCTATCTTGATTGATACCTCTATTGACCGTTTTCAACAGTCGATGGGCGGTAGCGTTGTGCCTGCCCAACCCCCGATTCGTTGGAGCGAGCGGGCGGCGTTCCGACTTGCCCGCGAATCAGGCGCCTCGGTGGCCCAGATTCACCGCGCTATCGTTCTTCGCGGGCAAGCCTCGCTCCAACGGGGTATCTCTCAAAACAAGCGCCACAGAGGCAGAAAACATGATGTTGAACTCTGCGAACAGGGCCGACGATAACGCGTCGATGCTTTCCTTCAACAAGTCGACGGCCATGGTCTGGGCCGCCATCAGCCTGATTGTGGTCGAGACCTTTTCCGGTGCGTTGCGCTTTTATCTCGACCAGGCAGGACTGTCGCCCGCGCTGTACCTGCCCAAAATCGCCTGCCTGATTCTATTGCTCATGGAGCTGCGCACTTACAAGGCCGGCCGCGTCGTGTGGCTGAGCCTGTTGATGCTGGTGATTTCCGCCGTCCTGGCCATGTTGCATGGCGCCACCCTCAACAACGTCGCCTTCACCCTGTTCGCGCTCAGCCCGATATTGTTCGGCATGGTTTGCAGCGATCACCTGATCCATCGCCGTCGGCTGCTCATATGGGTCATCGGCATATGCCTCGTGGCTTGTTTTGTTGGTCTCGCCCTGGACAAAGTCACTACGGTGCCCTGGAAAGGCTACAGCTACGCCATTGGCGAGACGCAGCTAAGCGCCAACACCACCTGGTCCGCCGGTGACGAGGACCGTAGCGCCGGTTTCGCCCGGGTATCCAATACGCTGTCGATCCTTATCGCGATCTACAGCCTGTACATCGCGATGTTCCTGCGCTCGCGCCTGCTGATTCTGGCGCTGAGCCTTGTCGCCCTGTACGGCATCGTCCTGACCACCAGCAAGGCGCCGGCCGGCGGCTATTTGCTGACCATGGGTCTGTTGTTGATTGCCCGCATGCGCTGGACCACCCGCGCCGCCTGCATCGTCGCGGTGGTGGTCGGCATGCTGCTGCCGCTGATGGGGCTGCTGTATGACTTCGACGCCCGTACCGTGAGCAGCGGCGGTTCGTCGCTGTCGTCGTTGTATGACCGGTTGAACAACACCTGGCCCAACGTCGTCGATGCCATGACCCGGTTAGGTTATGGCTACACCGGCGCAGGATTCGGGATGTTCGGCAGCTCGGTGATCATTTTCCCGGTAGCCGGCGCCGAATTGCTGGTCGGCTCGGACAGCACCTTCATGTACTTGTGGGGATTGTTCGGGGTGTTCGGTCCCCTGCTGTACGCCCTGCAGATTCCTTTGTTTTTCGCCCTAAGCAACGACGATTCGCGCATTGCCCGGGCGTTGCTGGCCATCACCTTCTGCTGCTGCCTGATCAGCTGGACCACGGACATGTTCGAAATCGCGGTGGCCAATCTGTTTCTGGGCCTGGCACTCGGTCATGTGCTGACCGGCAAGAAACTGGACAGCCGACAAACCGCGCGCCCTGCGCAGTTCCAGCTGTCCACCCTGCCCAACATGAATTGAGTGGTGAGCATGAAGGTTAGTCTACGTTTTGCAGCAAGCATGCTATGTGTCGGATGCCTGAGCGGCGGCCTGGCCAAGGCCCAGGAAAATGCGCAAGAGCCGTTCATTCTCGGCATCGGCACGCATCTGATGAATTACCCAAAGCCATCGCGGCCAGCGCTGCAACTGGCGGCCGATGCAGGCATCGCCTCGGTCAAGGATGACGCGCACTGGTCCACTGCAGCGCCCAACGCCAACGAGCTGCGCATCGTGCCGTGGTGGCGCACTTATCTGACCGACGCCCAGAGCCTGGGCCTGAGCAGGTTGACGATCCTCGACTACAGCACCTGGTTTCATGACAACGCCAAGCCGCGCAGCGGCGAGGTCAAGGCGGATTTCCTGAGGTATGTGGACTACGTGACCGGCCAGCTGGGCAATCGCGTGACCTTCTATGAGATCTGGAACGAGTGGGATATCGAAGCGCCGAAAGACCCGCAACTCAGCGCCGACTATGCCGCGCTGGTGCATGATGTGGTGCCGCTCATTCGCAAAAATACGCAGAACGTTGAAGGCACACCGGCGAAAATCCTCGCCGGTTCGGTAACGCCGGAAGGCATGGATTACGGCTTCGCCGACCGCCTGATCGACGCCGGCATGCTGGATCTGGTCGACGGCCTGTCGGTTCATCCTTACGCCCACTGCCTGCCAAACGTGAAGCCCAACCCCGAAGCCTGGGTGGTCTGGATGCGTGCTTATGAGGAGCATATCCGCGCCAAGGCCGGGCGCGATGTGCCGATCTACATCACGGAAATGGCCTGGCCCAGCCACCAGGGCAATTGCGGCTTCACGCCGGCGGTGCAGGCGGCGTACATGGCGCGAATTCTGTTTCTCGCCCGCAGCCTGCCTAACCTCAAGGGCATGTGGTGGTACGACCTGGTCAACGATGGCCCCGACCGGACCGATCAGGAACACAACTTCGGCTTGCTCAACGAGGACCTGTCGCCAAAACCGGCCTATCCGGTCATGAAAGTCATCGCCCCGGTGATCAAGGACTTCAGCTACGACGCCGTGGCCAGTCAGCAGTCGGACAACATTTACCTGCTGTATTTCGACAAAGGTCCGCAGCGCGTAGTGGTCGGCTGGACAACCGGCCCGACTCTGCAGCAGGACATTGCCAGCGTCGCGCCCATGACCGGAGCGGTGCGCTTGATCGACACCGCTGAACCCGAGAAAGGCAGTCTGTCGGGCGGGCAATGGCAGTGCGCGAATCAGAGTTGTTCGGTATCCGTCACCCTGACCCATTTTCCCAAGATCATCAGCCTGAGCCCCGAGGAGACAGTGGCCACGCCCTGAACCGCCTCCTCGCTCCTATGTGAAAAAACGCCATGGACTTCAGAAAAGACATCAATGGACTACGCGCCATCGCGGTCATCGCCGTGCTGCTGTTTCACTTTAACCCCGGCTGGCTGCCGGGCGGATTTGCGGGCGTCGATATTTTCTTCGTGATCTCCGGCTACCTGATCACCGGAATTATCGTGCGCAGCCTGCACAAGGGTAATTTCAGCCTGATCGCGTTCTACAAGTCCCGGGCCAGACGAATCATTCCGGCGCTGGCGGCGCTGTGTTTCGTGCTGCTCCTGGCGGGCTGGTTTTATCTGCTGCCGCTGGAATACAGCGAGCTGGGCAAACACATCGCTGGCAGCCTTGGGTTTGTCTCCAACTTTGTTTACTGGGCCGAAGCCGGGTATTTCACGGCGGGCGCCCACGAGAAATGGCTGCTGCACACCTGGTCGCTCTCGGTGGAATGGCAGTTCTACATGATCTATCCGCTGGCGCTGCTGGCCTTGAGTCGCTTCATTGCCCAGCGCAATCTGCGCTGGTGGATGCTCGCGGGCTGCCTGCTCGGCTTCGGTTTCTGCGTGGTCGCTTCGTTTCTGTGGCCGGAACCGGCGTTTTACCTGCTGCCGACCAGGGCGTGGGAATTGCTGGTCGGCGGCGTCGCCTGCGTGTTTCCGGTCAAACTGCGTGCGCTGCCGCAGCGCCTGCTGGAAGCCACTGGCCTGGGCCTGATGCTCGCCAGTTTCGTGCTGCTTTCCGAAAAAGACGTCTGGCCGGGTTATCTGTCCCTATTGCCGGTGCTGGGAACCCTGGCGGTGATTATCTCGGCTCGTCAGGATTCGTTCATGACCAGCAATCCGTTCTCGCAATGGACCGGGAAGCTTTCCTACTCGTTGTATCTCTGGCATTGGCCGGTCGTGGTGTTCATGAGTTACGCCGGTTATCTGGGCGACACATTCAATGCATTCCTCGGCATTGCCTGTGCCTTTGCGCTGGGCCTGGCGTCGTACCAATTGATCGAAAAATCGCCACCAAAAGCGCCCAACACCAAACGCCGCTGGAAATTCGCCACCGTCAGCGGCCTGATCACCATGGTGTTTGCAGCTGCCACTGCAGTCAGCGCGACCGAAGGCGCAATCTCACCCTTGCGCACCGTGAGCATCTCGGACAAGGCACGCTTCGTTCAGGACTATGCGGACCGGCAGAAGAATCTGTACGAACTCTATTGGCTCAAGTGCGATGCCTTTTCGGCCTTCACCCAGCGCGGTTTGTCGGGCATCGATGAATCCTGCACTCACAAACAGGGCGAAGGCGGCGTGTTCCTGTGGGGCGATTCCCACGCCCAGGCGCTTTCCCTGGGGCTAAGAACGTCGCTGCCCGCGGGCACGCCGTTCTATCAAGTCGCTTCCGCCAGTTGTCGGCCCAGCCTGACCCTGGACAACGGCCGCGCCACCCCGCCGCGCGTCACGTGCAACTATTCCAACAAAAAGGCCCTGGAAAGCATCCAGAAGCTGCAGCCTGACGTCGTGGTCATCGCGCAAAAGGATGAACACGACAAGACCCACTGGAGCGACATCGCCGCGCGGCTCAAGAGTTATGGCGTCAAACACATCGTGCTGCTGGGACCGCTGCCGCAATGGAACCCGTCACTGCCCAGCGTCATCGCCAACCGCCATTGGGGCCTGAATGAATCGCACATTACGGACGCGGCGCTGGACCAGAGCGTGATGGCCGCGGACAAGGCGATCCGACGCCAGATCGACCCGCAATCGGTGGATTTCGTCTCGCTGATCGACAAGTTATGTGTCGCCAATTCCTGCCTGGTGCGCCTGCAAGACGACTCCTTGCTGCAAATCGATTCCGGGCATTTGAGCGAAAAAGGCTCGCTCTACATCGTGAAAAACTTTGTGATGCCGGAGTTGAGCAAAATCAGTTCCCGATAACTGGCCGTAACGAAAAAAGCCCGCATGGCGTGACCATTGCGGGCTTTTTTTGCTTTGAGGCCACGAACCATCTCGACCAGCACACAGGATCCGTAGGACCGGCTTTAGCCGGGAGGGCAAAAGGTCTGACGGCGCAACTGCTGCGAATGTACCGGCCTCCTCCCGGCTAAAGCCGGTCCTACGGGATCTATTCAACTTCAAAGAGTTGTGTGGGGCTCTGGCTTACAGCCGCATGCCCACCGCCAACCGATTGAAGGCATTCATCAGCGAAACGGCAAAGGTCAGATCGGAGATCTCGGTGTCGCTGAATGTGTCTTTCAGCACGGCATACAGCTCATCCGATGCGCCCTGAGTGGAAACATGGGTCAGGGATTCCGACCAGGCCAGGGCGGCCTGCTCGCGCGCATCAAACAGTTCGCTGACGCGCCAGCCGGCGAGGCAGTCCAGTTTGCGTTGCGACACACCTGCAGCGCGCAATGACTTGGAATGCATGTCCAGGCAGAACGCGCAGCCGTTGATTTGCGAAACGCGCAGGTAAACCAGCTCGACCAACGCCTGACCGAGAGAACTTTTGCTCAGTGCGATGCTGGTGCTCTGCAAACCTTGATAGGCCGCTGGGGAAAGGTCTGAAAATGGAAGACGAAGCTTGCTCATTGGATACTCCCGAATGAATGGATGACATTACCGTGGATTTGAAAAGCTGTGCATCCAGCCCTGATGCTCAAGACAGGCCACTCCCGGCCAGTTGTTGCGCCGCCGCCGCAAAGGCCGCGCGGGTCACTTCTTCGCCAAGGACCATGCCTTCCAGATAGACGAAGTGAACGTCGAACAGGCCGATCGTTTTCAGCACTTCAAGCAGGTACGGCGTGAGGAAATCGGGTTGCTGCCCACGAGGCTTGAGATGAAAGCCCCCTGAGCTGACGATGATGTAGACCGGGCGGTCGCGCAGCAGACCGACCTTGCCGTCGGGCCTGGCTTCGAAGCTGCGCCCGATGCGCACCACGTAATCAATCCACAGCTTCAACGCGGCAGGCACGGTGAAGTTGTGCATCGGCGTCGCAATCAGCAGCAGGTCGCAGCGCTCAAGTTCGCCAATCAGCTGCTCGGACAGCTCAAGCGCCGGTTGGGCGACAGGATTGCGCTGGGTCAGCGCGGCGGCATAGGCATCGCTTATAGGCAGCAGGGGATGTGCGGCCAGGTCGCGCTGGGTCACTTTGAATTGCGCGTGTCCGGATCGCAGCGAGTCGACCCATTCGACAGCCAGTCCATAACCGGCTGACGCTTCCCCGTGAGGGCTGGCATTGATCAGCAATAATTCACGCATGGGCGGACTCCTGAGCGGCGTCCAGTGGCTGGACGAAATGCATGCCTCGGGCCAGCAGCCCGGCGCGGAAATAAAAGCGTTGTGCCAGCGCCATGTGCAGGCCGGTATCCAGGACCAGATGAGCACAGCCTCGCAGCCGGGCTTCTTCGCGGACTTTATCCAGCAACACCGAGCCCAATCCAGACTGACGCATGGTCGGATCGACGATCAGATCGTCGACGTAGATGAAGCGGCCATAGATCAGGTTTTCCAGCTCACGAAAGCCGATCAGCCCGGCCAACTGGTCGCCCTGCCACAAGCCCCACAGCCGATAACCCTGATAGGCCTGGCGATCAAGCTGCCGGGTGAATGATTCAAGATCGCTCAGGTGCGGGCGCAGTTGCTGCATGAGCTTGAAGCCTGCCGCCTGTTCGGCGCCGCGACTCAACAGTCTGAACATGGGGGGTTGCATGGCACACTCTCCTTCAAATGTGTGCCTACTGTATGCGCCACATGGCCTACTCTATAGAGCCAAGAAGTGCAAAAACGACTAGGCCATGCGGTGACTAAATCCTTACCCGACACAACCCCGGACGCGCCTCTGTATCGGCAGATCTATTTGCGCTTTCGCCAGTCCATCGCCGATGGCCACCTCAAGCCGGGGGATCGAGTGCCATCCGTGCGCGCACTGGCAGCCGAATTGAATCTGGCGCGCGGCACGGTAGAAACTGCTTACCAATTATTGATCAGCGAAGGTTACCTGCTCGCGCGTGGACCGGCCGGCACGGTGGTTTCGCAACTGGTGGACGCCGTGGCGAGCGCGCCGCCCACCCGGCCCGCTCGGGCGCCGCAACCCGCTGTCGTACATCCGGGCACTGCTCCCATGCCCTTGCAGATGGGAATGCCCGCGCTGGACGCGTTCCCGCGCAAACTCTGGAATCGGCTGGCCAGCCGCACATTGCGCCAAGGCGGGCTGGACGCACTCAACTATCCCGACAGCCACGGGGATCTGGCGCTGCGCACCGCACTGGCGGGTTATCTGGGGATTTCCCGGGGTATCAATTGCCTGCCGGAACAGATCTTCATTTGCGCAGGCTATCGAGGCTGTCTGGATCTGATCTGCCGCAGCCTGATGCACAAAGACGACCGCTGCTGGTTCGAAGATCCCGGCTATTTCATGGCCCACCAGTTTCTTGGCGAAGCTGGTATGCAACTGGTCCCGGTGCCTGTGGACAGTGATGGACTGGTGGTCGAGGCAGGCATCCAGCGCGCACCTGATGCACGCTTTGCGGTGGTCACGCCGACGCATCAGAGCCCGCTGTGCGTTTCACTGTCGTTGAATCGCCGTCAGGCTCTGCTGGACTGGGCCAATCGCCAACGCAGCTGGATCATCGAGGACGACTACGACAGCGAATACCGCTACAAAGGGCGGCCGATTCCGGCGCTCAAGAGCCTGGACGAACGCGGCCGGGTTTTGTACTGCGGGACCTTCAGCAAGGTGCTGGTGCCCGGCTTGCGACTCGCGTATCTGGTGGTGCCCGAAGCCCAGGTCAACCGGTTCCGCAAAATGGCGGACGACATGCACAACCATTGCCCGCAACTGTGGCAATCCACCGTCGCGACCTTTATCGAGCAAGGCCACTTCTCCCGGCATCTGAAAAAGATGCGCAGCCTCTATGCCCATCGGCGAATGTTGCTGACCAATGCCCTGAGCCTCAGGCTGGGCACGCGCATGTCGGTAAACCTCCAACTGGGCGGCATGCACCTGAGCGCGGAACTGAGCGAAGGCCTGGACGATCGGGTCATCGCCGCCTCGGCAAGGCAGGCCGGGCTTGCCGTTCAGGCCTTGTCCGACTGGTACCTCACCTCACCCGCCGAACGCGGGCTGTTGATGAGTTTTACCAACGTGACCAGCGAGGCTCAGGCAGCGGAACTGGCTGAGCGTCTGGCCCAGGTGATTGATGCGTGCAGTTGATAAAGTTATCCACAGAAGTGTGGGACGCTGTAGGAGCCAACTTATTGGCAAAGCATCGGTCCGGAGGAATCAGAAGTACTGCTTCGCGCCCCCCCCCGTTGGAGCGAGGCTTGCCCGCGAATCCGGCGACTCGGTGACCCCTATCCACCGCGTCATCGTTCTTCGCGGGCAAGCCTCGCTCCAACGAGTGAAATTAGAGAATTAAAACTGTCGCAATGGGTGCCCGAATTCCGGGGCCTTCAGCCTCGCGTGGAGAAAGCGCAAAACTGTCGCAGACCGCTCAAAAGCTGCTTCAGGCATTTGCGCTAGAGAATTAAAACTGTCGCAGCCAGCAATGACGCGGCTTTGCGTGGTGATAGCGTTATGATTTGAGTCGAAAGCTGCCGCTCACTACTGGCCGCTATCGACCGATTCTGTTGAAAACAGCCGGCCATGGTTTCTACGGCAGAAAAGTACGCGCTTGAGATTGAAATCTTTGCTTTGATCAGAGGAATCCGGGCTCGGATTTCGTGTAGCGACGCGCAAAAAAAGGCGTTTTCAGCGATCAGTATGCAGGCAATCTGAAAGAACCGACTTTTTCAACAGAGTCGACCCGAAGCGGACGTTCACTATGGCCTGCTCCTGGCCGATTCTGTTGAAAAAGTCGGAATTTCAGACTGGAAGACATCGAGGTTGGCCGTCGCTTAAGAACCTGTTCACCACGTTGGGTGGCTTTTCGGTTCTGTGTTGATCGTTGCAACTTGGTCAGTGGGTTGATTTGAGGGTTTTTGCTGATTCCGGGCGTACCTATCCCGTGGTTGGTGGCCCTTGAGAGGTCAGTTTCGCCAGTCGCCGCAGATTCTGTACTGCTGCTGCCAAGGTGAATTCATCATTCGCACCGCTCATGCCGCGTAGTCGCAAGCGATCCAATCTGAGGATTCGCTTGAGGTGAGCGAACAACATTTCGACTTTCTTGCGCTCATGGCGAGAGCACACGTATTGCGGTGTCGTGGCGATCCGCCGAGCAACATCTCGCGCCGCTTCATGGACGCTACGGGCGATTTTTCGGAAAGAAGTGTTCGGGCAGCAGCGCTCTTTCATCAAGCATTTAGCGCAGTCGGTTTGCCGTGATCGAAAGATGATGTTGTCGGCTTTTGTGACATGTGAACGCTGGTTCTTGAAGGCACGCCACTCACTGCGCAGGGCCTGTCCGGTGGGGCAGCGATATTCCTGCGTCTCTTCATTCCATTGAAAATCGCTAATAGAGAGGCTGTCGTTCTTTCGTTCAGTTTTGTCCCAAACCGGCACATGTGGCTCAATATCTTTTTCGTCCACCATCCAGGCCAACATCAGTGCGGTTCCATAAGCGGTATCGCCGATGAGGCGATCCGGCTTGATATCGAACTGCTCTTCGACCCGCTCAATCATGGTCTTGGTGCTCTCGACCTCCGCTGTTCGATGAGCAGGCGTCGGCTCTACGTCCATGATCACGCCATGCTCGACATCAATCAGGTAGTTCGTCGAATAAGCGAAGAATGCCGGGCCTCCTGGAGCTGCTGTCCAGCGAGCGAGAGGATCGGTCAACGAAAGACGTTTTGGCAGTGTCTCGGCCAAGGCTTCTTCATCCAGCGCTTCAAGGTACTCACGCACGGCGCGGGTACTTAACGATGGGTCGCTCCAGTTGACCTCTTCATCACCAGGCACTCCACGCTGGCGACTGGCATCCGCTTTGATGACGCTGGCGTCCACGGCAAACCCTTCTCCCTTGACCAGACCTGCGTCCATGCAGCGACGCAGCACCTCGTTAAATAGCCAGCGAAACAGCGAGCTATCGCGGAAACGACCGTGCCGATTTTTGGAAAACGTAGAGTGATTGGGGACTTCGTCTTCGAGGCTCAAACGGCAAAACCAGCGATACGCCAGGTTCAAATGAGCCTCTTCGCACAACCGGCGCTCGGAGCGATGCCGTAGCAGTAGCCCACGATCAGCAGGCGAATCATCAGTTCAGGATCAATCGAAGGACGCCCAATCGGGCTGTAGAAATCGGCGAGGTAATGGCGCAGATCGCTCAGATCGAGACATCGATCAATGTTGCGCAGGAGGTGAATTGCTAGGATGTGATCTTCTATGTTGAACGAGTAAAACAGCCGCTCCTGTCCACTCGACAATTGTCCCATCATGCTGCGAATCCTCCCGCCGGCCGATGACCCAATTTTGCCGCAGGCCAGGCGAGAGATCTACTTTTTCAACAGAATCGGCCAAGAGCGGTCATTCAGCGCGGTATCGGTACTATGGAGAAACTTGCCGTATGAATCTCACCATCCGGGATGTGTCTTTCACCCTAAAGCTGTTCTAGGACTTCGTCGCAGCGAACAACAACTGTTCGATCTCCTGTGCGACCAGTTTTTGTATTTGCGACATATTACGGTCACGAATGCCATGCTCTTTCAGCATTGTCACCGTCCGAAATAAATATTGGGCCGCCGACCCCCAGTGCCCAGCGGCGCGAGCCAATACATATGCGACCTCTTCCATCGGTAACTTTCCTGCATAGGCCATTCCGTCGCGTGCTGCCACAAAGGCTAATGCACGCACTATCCCAGACTCGGTTTTAACCAAAATCCAGCGCGGAACATTGGTCGGTGGGTTTGCGTCAATTTCCCGGAACATTAACAGTCCCAATTGTTTGAAGTGGTCTTGCGCTGGAAGCCGGTATGCCAACCCGTTGCAGCTTCCGCCTCGGTCGAGAGCCAACATCAGGGCTGGCAACTCGCGCGTGCCGCGCCAGCGAGTAAGTTTCAGGCAGAACGACCGATGCCACCCATAGGCGGTGGCGCTACGGCTCTCCACAAATTCGAATTCTGGATTCCATATCAGTGAGCCATAAGCAAAAATCCAAAGATCTTCCGGTTTATATTCAAGTAAAAGAGCCTCCACCATCGCATCAAATTCTGCTTGGGTGTGTTCGGTAGTGCCCGGTTCAGGCCCAGGATCGGGCTCAAACCGCTCAACACAAGCGACGAGTTCCGCAGTCAGGTTTCGCCCTTTGAATTGCGCAGTTTTTTCTTCGTCCATACCGGCCTCTTAATGGGTAATAAGCAGGTCGTTCCAGCTCAAATTAAAAACGCGCAGCACAGACGGCGCACTGCGCGGACTGGAGGATTACTGTTCATCTATTCATGGTAATAATAAAGCTTGTTAATAATCACCCATCGATCATCCATATTCAGTAGCGACAGGTAATCTGTAAATCTCATTCCGATATAATCATCAATTATTTTTACGGCTGCGGCATCACCCGTTATATCTACGTCAATTATCTCCCAAAAAGGCTTTATATCTTTCTCAGCTGGGCCTTCGGACTTGATTGCGCTAATAAAATCATCCAGGGATAGCCACTCAAGCTCTTTATGGTAATGGCCAATGATGCGACAAGATGGGTGAAATGTCTGCCGCAGCAATGCTTCGTCGGCGAATACCATGCCCTCTACATAATTGCGGACCACAAGGTTGATGTGCTCTTTATCTGCCGAGTGAGTAGTCATAAGACACCTCTGGTTTCTCGTCATCGAACCGCAGTGTATTTTGATCGACAGTCTCCCCAGGGGCTGATCAACCTAAAAGTCTAGCACCGCGTGGTGAATTGTCCTGGACTGAGTACACAAACTCCGAACGTCTGTATTGGGTCGGTTAGCGACGGCCTGACTTACCGTCGCTATGCACAGTCAAACCTCAGTCTGTTCCGCCATCTCCAGGGCGTCATCGACCTCAATCCCCAGATATCGAACGGTGCTCTCCAGCTTCGTATGGCCGAGCAGCAGTTGAACCGCCCGCAGGTTCTTCGTCCTGCGATAGATCAGTGATGCCTTCGTACGTCTCATCGTATGAGTGCCATACATGGCTGGATCAAGACCAACGGCTTTCACCCAGCCTTTGACGATACGAGCGTATTGGCGAGTGGATAGATGGTCTGAGGTATGCAGCCGGCTAGGGAAAAGGCAGTCTTCGCTGCGTAGCTGGGCCTGATGTATCCAGGCCGCGACAGCGGACCGTGTTTGTTCAGTAATCTCAAACTGCACTGGCCGCTGCGTTTTCTGCTGCATCACCATGGCTCGTGATGATACATGCTCGCCATGGGCGACATCGCGCACGCGGAGCTTGGTTAAGTCGCAAGCTCGAAGCTTGCTGTCGATGGCCAGATCGAAGAGAGCCAGATCCCGAGTTCTTTGTGCAATTTGAAGCCTTACTCGGATGGCCCAGATATCTCTCAGCCGTAGCGGGGGTTTCTGCCCGACCAACTTTCCTTTGTTCCAGGGCTGACGGCTGCGGGTAGCGATGATGTTCATGACATGTCCTCCACGTGTGGAAGGACAAGGATGGCTAACCAGAGCAACGGTCGCTAACCGGCCAGAAGCGGACCTTTAAGTTAAAGAAAATAAATCTGCCCTTATTTCACGCTTCTCCGGTTGCCACGTCAGCACGACCTGCAACCAAATGACGCCGCAGGCCAACAGTGCCTACCCCCAGGGCCAGCGCACTTATCGCCAAGCCCGCCACCACCACTCCAGTCCAACCCTGTGTTTGGTAGAGCTGGGAACCCAGCACGGAGCCCATGGCCCCGCCAATAAAATAACAAGTGATGTACGCCGCATTCAGACGGCTACGGGCCAGCGGTTGGAGTGAGTAGACTGCGTTTTGATTGCTGACGTGCACCAGTTGCACGGCCAGGTCCAGCGCCAGCACGCCCCCCAGTAAGGCCGGGAGTGATTGCGTTGCCCAGAGCAGAGGTATCCAGGCCAACAGCAGCAGCACCAAGCCAGTGAATGTCGCTGTTGGGCCTTTGCCCCGATCAGCCTGGCGTCCTCCCAGCGACGCAGCTAACGCACCAGCGGCCCCGGCCAAGCCGAACAGACCAATTGTGGCGTCGGAAAACTCATAAGGGGCGCTGGCCGATAGAAACGCCAGCGGCGTCCAGAACAAGCCGAACAAACAGAAACTCAGCAGGCCCAGCACTGCCCGTAAACGCAGCACCGGTTCGGTGACAAACAAGTGCAGTACCGAGGCCAGCAATTGCGGGTAACGCATCTGCACAGCCTGACGCCGTTGCGGCAGCGCGACCCATAGCCCAACCGCACACAACACCATCAGCACACTTGCCAGCAGGTAAATGCTGCGCCAGCCGCCGAGGCTGGAAAGGCCACCGGCTGCCGTGCGCGCCAGCAAAATGCCGAGCAGCAGCCCACTCATCAAGGTGCCCATGACCCGCCCGCGCCGCTCTGGCTCAGTCATGCTCGCCGCCATGGGCACCAGCACTTGCGCGGCCACAGAAAAAAGACCGGTCAGGGTGGTGCCTAAAATTAGCCAGCCCACCGAAGGCGCCGCCCAACTGAGCAATAACCCAAAGGCACTGCACAGGGTCATTAGCACCACCAGCCGACGCTGCTCGAGCAGATCGCCCAACGGCACGAGGAAAAACAGACCGGCGCCGTAACTCAACTGCGCAGCGAGCACGATGAGCCCGGCATCGCGGGCTTGCAGCCCAAACTCGGCTGCAATGGTGTGGAGCAGGGGCTGCGCGTAGTAGTTGCTGGCTACGGTCAAACCGACCGCAATGGCCAGCAGTAGTGTCAGACCGGAACCCAGTACAGGGCGAGACTGCGGCATTTCAACCTCCTGGACATGTAGTAAGGGGGTCAGTATCGGTAGCGGTCTTTTATGACACCAATGTATTGTTCAGGTCTTATCAATCTCTAAACGAGATAACCGTGAATTTGAAACAGATGGAATATGCGCTGGCTGTGGCTGAGGAAGGCAGTTTTACCCTGGCCGCGGAACGCTGCCATACCGTGCAGTCGGCGCTCAGCCATCAAGTGGCACGCCTGGAAGAACTGCTGGGTGCCAAGCTGTTTGAGCGCACCTCGCGCCGGCTCAGTCTCACACCGGCCGGCGAAGCCTTTGTGCGCAGCGCGCGGGTGGCGCTGGACGCTGCGCAACGCGTGACGCATGACGTGGCGGCGGCGTGTGGCGACATTCGCGGGAGTCTATCGGTAGGCACTATTACTTCGTTGACCGCCCTCGATCTGGTCGATGCAATCGGACACTTCCATAAGCGCTTCAATCAGGTCGATATCCGTCTGCGAGTGGCCAAGAGCGAGACGCTGTTAGACGAGGTGCGGCAACGTCGTCTAGACGTCGCCTTTGTCGGCTTTTGGCCGGGAGAACAGCTGACAGGTGTGCAATGGCGCTTGCTGGCCGAAGAAGAGCTAGTTGCGGTGGTGCCTGCCAATCACCCTCTGGCAGCCAGCACGCTGGTATCGCTTGCCGAATTAGCGGACCAGCCCATGGTGGACTTTCCGACAGGAAGCGGCGCACGGCGCCAAACAGACGAAGCATTTGCCGCCAAACGCCTTTCTCACCGCGTCCAGTTCGAGGTGGAAAGCATGGACCTGTTGAAGAAGTTTATCCGCCGCGGACTTGCCATTGGCCTAGTGCCAAGCAAGGTTGCGCAAAGTATGCGAGGGCTCATGGCCATCTCGGTAAGCGATGCGCCTACCCGCCATGTGTATGCATTGTGGTCTACGTCTCCGACACCTGCCGCTGAGGCATTTATCGCGTCCTCTCTGGATGAATTTCAAGATCAACAGGTGCCTGACTAAACACCCTGAGCCATTGGTTCTGAAGATCATTGACGACCGTCAGCAATCGGCCGATTCTGTTGAAAAAGTCGGCGGTAGTTTTTGAGGCATCAAAGTACGCGTCGGAGATTGAAATCTTGAATGTCTGCAGCGCCGTTCAGGCTGAGATTTCACGTAGAAACGTGCTGGAGAGGCGCCTTCACCGCCCCATCCTACGGTGTTCTGAAAAAAACCGAGTTTTTCAACAGAATAGGTCGATAGCGGCCGCTGGTCACTGCGTCGTCTCCCAGGCGTCCGAAGCGATCCTTTCTGGCATCTGTTGGGCTGCAAGCTGGCTGCAGTCGCGTCGACGTGACCTAGGATTCTGCGACGGTTATCTCGCATCCTGACCATCGCCTGCAGAAGCAGTGAACGAGCAGCCAAGAGGAAGATAAAGGAGGCAGACTCATTCAAGTCGCAACCGACTTAAATACTCAAATAAATCCGCCCGCTTCTCGTTCAAATTTCACGCGTTAAACAAAAATTTCCTCAGCAAGACCTGCCTCTCAGCCTGCTCTCCTACGGCTGAAGTGAAGCACTGATCATAGGCAGCAATTTTCAAACCGCCACCCAAATCTTCTACTGCAAAGCAGTCGACATCCATTAACGTCTTTTCGTCCACACCCACTACCTGAAGCAAGGATTTACTTACCCACATGAAAGCGCCAACTGCCTCAATATAGCCGTTTCTTAAAACCCAACGCCCAGGATTTTTCGATATATCTACGATCTCTTGGGTCAGCGGAAAAGGAAGTCCGTTACTTTTCTTAGGCAGATGAGCGTGTTCAACGCACTCAACTTCAAAGAGCGTTAGACTCTCGGCATTTTGCCATCGATCATACTCAGCGTCGTAAATTCGCGCCTGAACAAAGCCGGACTCATCGATCAACGCTTCAATCAAGGACTGGGCCACCTCAATCGAATTCGCCAGGTGCTTTATATCAAGCCGATAAAACGCTTTATCTGCCACATACGAAAACTCAACAGAACCGTTTGCCAGTTCAATAAAAAAACTTCGACACTTATTTTTTATCAAGTAATCCGAAACGTCCGCCAACAATATTCTCTTGCCCGTAAATCCATCAATGACGGCACTCTCATTAATTTTTTTGAGCGGCTGGATCAGGCTTCCCCACACAACTGAAGCACAATCACGTAACCTCTCGCTAAAAACAACTTCAATTTCAACCATATGATTAACCTCCGAATTCTTTGATAATCACAGTAATATTACGTTGCCTTCCATATTCTATAAGCTTGCTGGCGTCCGCCAATCCACCCGGCTGAACTCGGATGTCCAAAATTTTCGTTGCCGGTACGCCATCCACGGTAATTTTCGAACTTTGCAATGTGTCCATATGGGTTCTCATGTCATAAGACCACCCTTTACCTCGGGTATCAATCGTTTTCAAACTCACCACATTGGTGTCGAGCTGAAAATCAATGACTGGGAAGTTATTAGATTTAAAAGGTTGCCCGGTCTTGGGATTGATGAGGTTGTCCGTTCGGGCCCAGTCTTTATAGTCCGTATCTGTAAGCGTTGTCTCAATCTGCCTACCTCGGGCGCGAGGTTCAAGGTCCCAAACATTTTTGCCGTTTTCCGGCGGCATGAGATCCGGTCTTGAAGATGCCGGAGACTCTCTCTTACTGGCCGCAACGGCGCGTTTGTACGCCAACGCCCCGGCGGCAGTACCTAACCCTACCGCAAGCGCGACTTTCAAATCGTTCGTGATTTCCTGCGCCTGCGCGTCGCTCAGATTCCATTTTGTTTTAAGCGTATCGACCATAGCCCCGACTGTGTGCTCAGTCGTCGCTGTCGCTAACATCTCTTGAAATTCGAAGTTTGAATTGATGAGGTTTTGTACTGCTTCTCGAGCCTTCGGCGAGCCGTACTCCACGATGTCTTTGATAGGGTTCAGATCCGCCATGGTGTTGGCGACTTCTTTAGACCGCGCGGCGCACGTCGAAGGATCAGCCTTACAACCGGCGATCGCGTCAATATCTTGCTGAAGACTCAACTCTTTGAATTTACGTGTGGTGTCTTCAATGCATGAGGTGTCCGTGCACGCCGCTATTTTCTTGGCTGCTCTCTCAAGCTGATTGTGGTTCAGATAGTTATATTGCGTACCGTTCTGAGCAATCCAGCTGCCTTTTTCCAGCGTGGACGCATCTACGTCCCCTTGTGCTGCAGCCGCTAGCACACCGACGATCTGCGAACTCATCGTCAGCAAGTTGTCGTCACCTTTAACCAAGCCGTCCAGATGGGTGACCAATGCCTCGCTCGCCCCTGCCGCCAAGGCGCCGGTCTTGAAGTCTCCTCCAGTGGCCTCTGCTAGCAACCCACCGACCATGGCGTGAATCGCGATCTTCGGTGCCGATCCATCTGCGAAGACACCTTTGGTGTAATTACCTACCAAATTGAAACTGGCAGCCGCCAAGGTGTTGAACAACGCGTTTTTAAGTGCATCACTGGCACTGCCACCTTGTCCGAGCGCCTTGCTTAACAGCATGGAAGTACCGCTCTGCAGCGTTTGGTTGGCTGCGAATTGACCAACACCACTCCAGCTATTCAGGATGCCCGGCGTTGTAATTTTCCCCGTTGCCGTGTTTGTTTCGGTTCCCGTCCAATCACCAAAATATTCAGCCGTCAGACCCGCTGTAGCGCCGGAAATAACGTATCCCTTCATTGCATCTGAAGAAGTCACGTCCTTGAGTACAGCGCCAAGGTTGCCCCGATTATTGACCACACTCACGGTCGCATTCGTTGAAGCTCCGGCCGCAACGGCACCAGCAACGGCGCCCACAGTGCCCCCACCTGCAGCGGCAGCTGCAAGCGGCCCAACCACTGCCGCCATCACAATCGCAATAATGATCTGCGAAGCCGGCCCCAAGCCTGAGTTGCTGTATTTGAAGCTGTCGTGGATCTCCTTGACCTGCCGCCAATCCACATCACCGCGCTTCTCGGCATCCTTGATCCACGCCAACTGCGGATCGGCCTTGACCATCGCATCAATCGATAGGCTGACGCTTTCCTGATTGACTTGATTGATATCGATCTTCAAACCGGCAACAGCTCTGATCGCAACATTGCCTTCGGCGATCAGTTGGCTTTGGCGGACGGTCTCGTCGGTGTTTCCTTTACCTTTGGAGGAGACCCAGAACGCATTGTTATTGCTCTTCTCATGGCTCTCTTGATGCAGGTCCTTGACCGCCTCGAAGGTGATGGCGCCACCGCTGTCCAGGGTAATGTCCTTACCACTTTGAAGCTTGGCGAGTTGATAGGTCTGGTCGCCCCCACTCTTGAGTATCAGGTCGCCGCCGGTTTTGATTTCAGTGCCGACATTGGTAACGCGGGTTACCTCATCGCGCTGGGTCTTTTTGGAACCCCAGCCGCTGTTTTTCTTCATGTCGTAGAGGGTGTGCGTGCTGTTCTCAGCCGCCAACAAACTCAACTTATCCCCGCTATACAGATAAGCCTCATTCCCCGCGCTGATCTTGCTCGCCACTACCGTCGTATCGCGCCCGGCCTGGCTCACAAAGTCCCCACCCGCCGTCAACACGCTCGCCACTTGGGTAGTCTGGTCATCCGACGTCTTGATGCGTTTCTTGCCGTGTTTTTCCTTGCCCTCGACGTTGTGCATGTCGCTGACCGACGCAACGTTGAAGTCGCGGCCGGCGGCGATGTTGAGGTCTTTGCCGGCAGTGGCATTGCTGCCGATGATGTTGACGTCCTGCCCGGCTTGCAGGTTGATGCTGCCGCCCGCCGTGACGCTGGCGGCGAGGTTTTTAACGTCGGTGGTGATGCTGGATTTTTCGCCGCCGTCGCGGGTCTCGTGCTTGACGCGGGTGTCGCTGGCGGCGATCAGGTTGAGGTCGCGGGCGGCGGTCAGGTTGGCGTCTTTGCCCGCGGTGAGTGCGCCTCGGTTGGTGAGGTCGCGGCCAGCGTTGATGGCGAGGTTTTCGCGGGCGACGATGGTGCTGGCGCTGATGTCGGTGAGGGTGCGCATGCCGGCGCCGTCACGTACCTGGATCGCGGTGTTGTCGTTGGTGATGTCGCCCTTGAGGGCGGCGAGGCTGACTTGGTTGCCGCGAATTTCGCCGGCCATGGCGTTGCGAATGCTGTCCTGGGCCAGCAGGCTCAGGTTATTGCCGGCTTCCATCAGGCCGCCGGTGTAAATGCTGCCGCTGCTGACGGCGGTGAGGTTGTTGCTGGCGCGCAGGGTGCCGACGTTGATCAGGTCGCCGCCGGTGATCAGGTTGAGGTCGCGGCCCTGGATCAGGCTGTTGCCGCGTACGTTGCGTGATTCGGCCTGGGCCAGGTAGAGCACAGGCACGAGGACGGTCTGGCCGTCGACGACGCGGTTTTCCATCCAGACGATGTCGTGGGTCAGGGCGCCGACTTGCTGGCTGGTGAGCGTCACGCCGAGGCTCAGGCGCAGGGCGTCTTTGCTGACCAGGGCGTTGTCCATCAGATAGCGGAACTGGTCGGCGTCGCTGTAGAGGCCGCCGGCGAGGAAGCGTTGGCCGGTTTGCGCGAGGACGGCGTCGCGGATCAGGCGGCTCTCGTATTGGCCATCGCCGAGGCGGCGCCAGGCGTTGTCATCGGTTAACCCGAGTTTGCCGAGCATGTAGTCGGAGCTGAAGAAGCCCGTGGTGGTGGCAAATTCCGGGTTGGTCTCGATTAGGTAGTGGCTGGTCGGGTCGGGGTTTTTGACGAACAGGCCGTACTCGCCCTTGGGCGTCTGGAAGTTCGGCGCGGTGGTGGGGTCGACCGGCGCGAACGGCGTGCCGGTGTAGTCCACGGGTACGAAGCCGCCGCCGGGGGCGACGCTGGCAACCGGCAACACGCTACCGGCGGCTTGAGCGCTCGGGTCGTTGGCGTGCTTGCTCAGGTTGATGTTGATGCCGCCGACGGGGATGCCGGTCTGGTCGTCGCCCAGGGTGCCGGTCAACTGCGCCAGGGTGTTGTTATGCAGCGTGCCGTTTTGCAGCGTGCGCGCGACGTTGAGGTTGACGGTGCCGCCGGCTTGCATCGTGGCGGCGTAGCCTGGGCCGCCGTTGTCGGTCCAGGTGGTGACGTCGCTTGAGTGGGCGAAAGGCCGGCTATCGGGTGAGCGGTTTTTCAGTTCTTCGAAGCGCGCCTTGTCGAAATGCCCAGCCGCCGTGGCCGCATTGAACGCTGGAACGTCGACATATTGCATGCGTTCAAACAAATCGTCGGAAACGTGACCTGGCGTGCTGACGACAATCTTGCGCTCCCCCGTGCGCGTCGCGGCGCCCTGGTTCAGCAGGTCACCGGCGGTGATACTCAGGTCGCCATTGGCGGCCATCAGGCTGTAGCGGTTCTGCACATTGTCGCCTTGCACCAGCATGTTTTTGCCAGCCACCAGGCGCGCAGCTACCGAATCCTTGGTCGCCGCCTCAAGGTACGTCTCGTAGATGGTGATCTCGCCACGCTCCCAGCTGTCTTTCTCGCCGCAGTGCTGGTGACAGATCCAACTCAGGCTGCCGGTGGTCAACGTCTGCCCCAGTTCGAATTCGTCTTTGGCGTTTTCGATAAAGCCTGCATTGATGCCGATGGAGCCTTCGCTTTCCACGGTGCCGGAGCGGTTGCTGAACAGCGCCGCCTTGCCGCCATCCGCCGCTGCAAAACTCAAGTCGCCCTTGCTGTAAACGTCGCCATACAGGTTGCTGAAACTACTACCGCGCAACGTCATGTCGCCGCCGCTGAACAACAGCGTGTCTGCCGCGTTGTTGATGCCGTTGACGGCCGTCAGGTTCACCGCGCCTTGAGCACCGAGGGTGCCCCGGTTATTGATCTGCGCCGCTGCGATGTCCAACTGCTGACGCGCGGTGAGGAAACCGAGGTTGTCCAGAGTCCCGACAAGCCTGACCTGTGTATTGACGCCTGCGAGACGCCCGCCGTTCTGGCTGAGGTTATTCGCCGCCACACTCAGTGTTTGCAGGGCCGACACCCGGCCGCTGTTGGTCATGTCGCCGGTGGTGGTGATGCTCAAGTCACCGTCGCTGAGCAGTTCGCCGCCGTTGTTCAGGCTGGCTACGTCGAGGATCAAACCCTTGCCGCTGGCCATGCGGTCGCCCGCCTTCAGGGTCAGGCCTTGGGTGCTTTTATAGGTGAGGACTTCGTTTAGTTGCACGCGCCCCAGGCCATTGACGGTGCCGAATGCCCAGTCGGCGCTGCCCGTACCGTTGATAGTGCCCTGGCTACCGAAGAGGCTGGCGGTGTTGATGTGGAACGCACCCAGGCCTGCATGCTGCAACAGGCCAGAAGTGTTGTTCAGGCTGGCAGCCTCGAGGCTGAAGGCCGTGCTGCCGAATTCGAGGGTGCCGTTCTGGTTGTTGAGTGCGCCATTGAGGTTGAGGCTGCTACTGGCACCGGCCAGTGAACGCAGCTGGCCGCCGGCGCTATTGTCGAGGTTGCCGCCGGTGAGGGTCAGACCCTGGTTGGCCTCGATCAGGCCGCCGTTGTTGGTGAGCGTGTCGCGAGAAGTCAGGTTGATAAGGTTGCCGCTGATCTGGCCATCTGCGCTGTTGTCGAGGCTGGCGCCGCTGACGGTGACCTGTTCTTTGGCGAACATCTTGCCGCCGCGATTGGCCAGGGCTTCGACGGTCAGTTGCAAGTTGCCGAGCAAGCTTGCCATCAGGCCGCCGTCGCCATTGTCCGCCGTGTTAGCGGTGACGGTCAGGGTATCGCCCTGCACGGTGCCACCGCTGTTGTTCAGGCTGCGGGTATCCAGCTGGGTGTGCGCGCCTCCGCTGAGGATCAGGCCTTTACGATTGGACACATCGCTGCCGCTATAACTCAGGCCTTGATCGCCAGCCAGCAGTTGGCCGCCGTCGTTGTTCAGGTGTTGGGCGGTGATGTCCACGCGCTTGCCGCGTAAAGTGCCGCCGCTGTTATCGAGGGTAGTGAGGGCCTTGACCAGAATGCTGCGTTCACCCGCATCAAGGGTGCCGCCAGCGTTTGTCAGCAGGTCGCTGACGTTGAAGGTGATGTCGCCGCCGTCGCTGACCAGTGCACCTTTATTGCTGTTGGTGAAGGTCGGCGCAGTCACTTCGACCGACTGGCCGAGCAGGATGCCCGCGCTGTTGTCGAGGCGCTCGCCGTGCAGCTGCAACAGGCCTTCGCTTTGAATGCGGCCTTGAGCGTTGAGTAATTGGCCCGGCCCTTTGAGCAGCAGGCTCACCCCTTGCGCACCACCGGCCAGCAGGCCAGCGTCGCGGTTGTCGAGGCCTGAGGCGCGCACATCGAGTTGATCTCCCAACACACGCCCGGCGCGGTTGTCGATGTCACCGCCACTGGCATCGAGCAGCATCTGCTTGCCGACGATCACGCCGCTCTGGTTGTTCAGCTTCGCGGCGTGCAGCTCCACGTCGCCCTGCCCGGCTTGCAAGCGGCCCTGGGCGTTATCGAGCTGCTGGGCGGTCACAAGGGTCAACTTGCCGGTATTGGCGCTGAGTACGCCGTTGGCGTTGCTGCTGAGGCTGCCTGCGTTGAGATTCAGGTCGGTGCCGGCCTGAGCAAAACCCTGGCTGTTGTTGAAGGCATTGGCAACGGTGAGGTTCAACGCGCCGTTGTCGGTCTGGATCAGGCCCTTTTGGCTGTTGTCGAGGTCGCTGGCGTTCACCGTCAGGGCACCGGCGACCAGCACGCCGTTCTGGTTGTTGAGGCTGGCCGCGTTGACCGTCAGGTCATTGGCGACGATTTGCCCGCCACTGTTGTTAAGGGCAGCGCTACTGAGCACCAGGCTGCCGCCGGCCATTTCAATGCGGCCTTGGCGGTTATCCAGGGAGGCCGTGTCGAGCGTCGCGGCCTGGCCTTCACCGAAGCGAATCAAGCCGCCCAGGTTGGCAATGGCCGGTGCGCTGATTGCCAGGTTTTGCTCGCCGAAGATGCGTGCGGTGGCGCCCTGATTGGTCAGGTTGCTCGTATTGACGCTGACGGTTTTGGCCTGGACGATGCTGCCCTGGTTAGTCAGCGCCTGCGCGGCGGTGATCGCCAATGCACGGCTGGCCAGCAGGTCGCCGATGGTGTTGACGGTTTGCGCGTTCACCACCAGGTCGCCGGTGGCGTTGCGGCTGTTGTCCGCTGCCACGCCCGCTTCGATGATGCCGGCGTTGGTCACACTGGCCGCGTTGAGTTCAATGCGTTGGCCGGCGGCCACGCTCTTCTGGTTGACCAGGGCTTGGGCGCTGGTGACGTTTACGTTGCGGGTGGCGTAAACCTTGTCGGTCAGATTGACGCTCTGCGCCGTAACCCTGACGTTACCAGTGGCCGCCGCCTGAGCCATGCTCAGGCGCCCATTGGCATCCAGTTGAATGTCCCCGCCACTGGCCGCCAGCGTGCCGTCGAGCTTCACGCCTACACCCGCTTCGGTGCCCACCAGCTTGATCGCGCCGGCGTACATCCCGCCCAGAGCCGACGAGTCAATCGCCAGCTCGGGCTTGGCGCTGCCATCGTCGGCGCGCGGTGTGGTTGTCAGGCTTTGGGCGTCCACATCGTTGCGACCGGCGATCACATTCAGTTCGCGCGCATTGATCTGCGCGTTGATCTTGGCCGAGCGAGTGATGATGTCGAAGCGGTCGACGTTGCTGGCATTCAAGCCTTCCCCGTCGATGGTCACGGCACCGCCGTCGACCTGGTAGCTTTTCAGTTGGCCGTTGGCGTCGAGCACCGGCTTGCCGGTGGTGAGCGTGACGTTCGGTGTGTTGATGAAGCCGCAGCCGCTGCAGGTAACACCGTACGGGTTGGCAACGATGACTTTGGCCGACTGCCCCGCCACTTCGGTGTAGCCACGCAATTGGCTGGGGTTGCTGCCGGTGACTTCGTTGAGGATAACGTTGGCCGCGCCGCCCTTGAGGTTGGGGTTGCCGACGATGTAGCCGCCCAACTGGGTGTTGGCCACCGTGCCGGTGGCGTTGTTGAGAATCACGCCGTTGGGGCCGACGTTGTAGTCCTGGAACTTGTTGTGGGACAAGCCGCTGCCGTTCGGGGTGGCGATGTTCACCACGGGCACGCCGTTGCCCGCCTGGCCTACGGTGGTGCCCGGCGCACTGACCACGATGCCTTCGGCCTGGGCCAGCAGTGGCTGCCAGAACAGCGCGTTGACCAGGATCAGCACCAGGCCGCGCTTGGGCAGACCGAGGAGCGAGTCCCGCGGCTTCAGCGCAGCAGAAGGTTGGCGGGCGAGGAAGGCAAATTGGCGAACGTCCATTGTCAGATTCTCGATGTAACGGGGCGTTGAATTACAGGAAGAAATCCATGCGGAAGTAGATCGGCGCTTCGCGCTCGGTGACTACTCCCGGTCTTTCTAAAGAATGGGCAAAGGTCACGCTGGTGCTGACGTGCTTGCCCCGAGCGAACAGCTCCAGGGAATTGCTGGACACGCGACCATGCACGTCGCCGTTGTAGCGGTCGTTGCTGATCACGCCCTGGTCGTAGCCGATGCTGGTGCCGTACTCGGCAAAGGCCGGGCGCATCCAATCCAGCGTTACCGGGCGTGCCCAGCGCACTTCGTTGCGCCAGTAACCGCCGCTGTCGCCGGTCAGCTGCTGGTCCTTGAGACCGCGTACCGAGGCCGAGCCACCCAGGCTCATGCGTTGCGGGCTGAAGAGGATGTCTTCGCTGCGCTGACCGGTGGCCAGGCTGGAAAAGCTGAACGACTCGCCCCACAGCGTGAACGGCTGCAGGTAGCTGACGGTGGCGGTGTATTTGCGGTAGCGCGAATTTGCCTGCCGATTGCCGAACTCATCGCGTTCTTCTTCAGACTGGGCATCGAGCAGGCCGATGCCGTTCTGCATGCCCAGGTCAAGGTTGACGAACGCATTGCCGATGCGCCGACCGTGGTTGAGGCCGAGCTGGAGTTCGCTGAGACGATTACTGCTCGGCTCAGTGCGCACGTCGAGGACGTAATTGTTGGTACGCAGATGGGCCAGGCCGACGTTCACCGAGGTCTTGCTCACGTCGTCGCGGTGGATCACCCGCTCGGCGCGCAGTTGGTGGTTCTCGTTGTCGCCATTGAGCTTGAATTTGCTGCTGTCGGTCTGGCCGTAGGTGCGGTAGTCGCTTTCGCTGTAGGTGTAGCTGAAGTTCCACCAGCCCCACGGCACGTTGTAATAGAGCATGCTGTTTTTCGAGGTTTCCTGGTGGTCACTGACCGCGTCGTGGCCACTGCGCAGTATCAATTGGTCGCCCAGACCCAGCGGGCTGTCCCATTCCAGCCCTGCGTCCCATTGCTGTTCACCGGTGCTTTCCTGGCCGTCGTTATTACGCGACAGGCTGGCGCGCCAGGGCTTTTGCGGAACGTTCTTGACCACCACGTCACTGCCGCCGATCTGCTGGCCCGGGGTCAGTCGCATTTGCGCCTGCCTGGAGGGCAATCGGTTGAGCTGGTCCACGAGTTGCTCGATCTCGCGCAGGTTGAGCGCCTCGCCGACCTTGCCGGGAAAGGCCATGGCCAGTTCGCGGTCCGTCACAGTGCTGCCCTCGGCGGCTTTCAACGCTTCGAGTTTGCCTTCGACCACCAGCACCTGCAGGTGACCGCTGGAGAGGTCTTGTTGCGGCAAGTAGGCACGGCTGGTGACGCAGCCCTTGTCGATGTAGTAGTCCGTGATGACCTTGAGCAGCTCATTGAGCTGCGTCACGCCCAGGCATTGGCCGATGTAGGGTTTGAGCAGGCGCGTGCGGTCGGTGGCGGACAGGCTGTCGGCACCCTTGAGTTCGATGTCCTGGATCGGGAAGCAACGGTTGTCGGCCGGCGTGGCCGGGGCCTCGGGCTTTGTCTGTTTGCCGGGCAAGTCCTGAAGCTCTTGCAGGCGGCGGCTCTGCTCTTCGAGCAAGCGGTTCTGCCGGTCGCGGATCAGGTCCTGATCGCCGGGCGTTGGGGCGGCGTTGGCGCTGTTAAGGCTCACACACGCGAGCAGAAAAGTGCAAAGCAACAACCGAATCCGTGGCAATGACAAGGGCATGTTCGATCCGTCGAAAAATCAAGGGGCGGCAAATTAACATCGAACCCCCTTCGATCCAAAGCGTTGGATCAGATGGGCATTCGCGCCTAATAAATCTGCAAGCCTTTGATGGGTAATAAAATAAGGCACCAAGAAAGAGTTACCGCCTGTTACCGGAGTGATAGTCCGACGAGCGGCAAGCGTTTAATAGCAGGTTGGCGAGGCTCGCCGAGATGCCACTAATTAGCCATCAATCGATGGTCGAGATGCATTAGTACTGAGGAATGCAGAAAAGTTCGCGCGGGCTTTGTGAAGTGGATCCCAATTATTAAATCACGGCACTGACTTCCCTCGCCCCGCATCCTGAGGTGCTTGTCTCACTTGCAACGTCAAAGGATAAGTTCCTCTAACACACTAGAGAAAGATCACCCCTAATCTCTTTACGGCCCATGCAGAGTCAGCTTCGGGTCGATTCCGGTCGGTCGCGACGGGCAGAAATCGGCCAAAAGCGGACCTAGTCAGACGAAGCATTTCTTCCTGCTCAAATCGTCGCGGGCTTTTTTCTCGTATAGGTAGACAGTCGTCATGCGGGATAGTCCAAATTCTATGAGCGAAAGAAGTGTCGTCGACGAAGCGCCAAACTCAAGCAGAGTGCCGATATCCAATCGCCCTAACACATCGCAGTGATAAATCTAGATTAATTAAGATGGCAACCGCCTGAGCTTAGTCAAACTCCAAAGCGACATTGCTAGCGAAACCAAGTAACAATAAACGCCACCCCACTTAATAAAAGTGGGATTGATTGCTCCAAACAAATTTGCACCCATGTTTTCAAAATTCTCACCCTGAAATAGTAGGAGCCCCGCACACAAGACAGACATGCAGGCTAAAAGAATACATACCTTCTCAAATTGCCTTCTAAGACTTACAAAGCTTGGGAAGCGGCTCACCAAGGCCGTCTGGAGCCGCTCAAGATCCCGCACCAGCAATCCCACACATAGCATATTAACTAAAGGAAAGAGCGCACCCAGCAAGTACAACCGCATGCGTTTCACATACTTGTCGAACACGCGACCTGGTAGCTCCTTGATATCCTCCAACGCGATAGAGTACTCCCCGCCCAACCTCTCAACTCGGGTGACATCTCTGACTAACGTTTCCCTATGGGCTAAAAAGGTGGCGGTAGGATGTTCAGCAAAATAACGATTTGCTTCCCCGAGTAGCAGATCGGATTGCTCGCAGCGACTTATCAGTTCATCGATAGAGCCATCAAATCGTCGCCCACACTCTTCCCGCAAAACTGTGATGTACGCCAGCGTCGCCTCCGTTAAACCATGAACCCGCTGTGCTGCTGTGAATACCTGCCAGATGATCTGTATTTCCTGAAAATGAGGGTTAACTCGGCTCACCAGTTCCTGGATGAAGGATTGGTAGGAACTTGCCTGAGTACGGGCTGCTATCACGCTGTCAAACAGATCAGCAGTCTGATCGAGAAGAGCTTTCTGTTGCTTTTGGGCCACGAGAATCTGGTTGCGGGTAATGGTTAGTGCGGCTGACATTGTGTCAAATTCGGAGGGAATTTCAATATGGATATACTCTGGCACATGTCTTGAGGGTTTTTGAATACCGACAACAATGGTTGGATGGTGTGATTATGCAAGAGCCGGTTGAATCCATAGCATCCATGCCATCCCAACATAGATGCTACGTCTCTGAAATCAGAGATGGTCAGCTCATCAATAGCATAGGATTTTTTGAAAAGATGCTGCTCTGAAAGAAACGTGCTGCGCTCGATGTAGGAGCGAATAGTCTCGTCCTGCTGTATACGTAAAAGCATAGATAAGCATCAACTCGGTTCAGATCCTGGTTTGAACGACTCGAAACCGGCAACGTGATGCGGTGAC
>NZ_LGSI01000030.1 GCF_001698815.1 Pseudomonas syringae
CCCTCCCGGCTAAAGCCGGTCCTACAGCAAGCCTCGCCAACAGAATTTCGCTGTTTAGCCTGCGGCCTTCTGCGAGGTCAGAGCGCGACGCAGGTCGCGCAGCTTGTTCAGCGTATCAGCGCAGGTTTGTGCCGCTTCCTTGCCTTTCACGACGAAATGATTGAAGAAGAAATTCTGGTGCTCATCGCCAGCGTGGAAGTTGTGCGGTGTCAGCACCACCGAGAAAACGGGAACCTGGGTCTCCAGCTGTACTTGCATCAGGGCACTGATGACTGATTGAGCAACGAACTCATGACGATACAGGCCGCCATCCACTACCAGGCCCGCCGCGACAATGCCCGCATAGCGACCGCTGTTGGCCAGCAACTTTGCATGCAGAGGGATTTCAAATGCACCGCCGACTTCAAAGAAATCGATATCGGCTTCGGTGTAGCCCTGAGTGGCCATCTCAGCGACAAAGCCAATTCGGCTCTGATCGACAATATCTTTGTGCCAGCAGGCCTGAATAAACGCGATACGTTCGTTCGAATGGTTTTTGCTTTTGCTGTCGATTGCGGTGGGTTGCATGTGTTCTGTCTCCTGTTTGTGAAAAAAACAGGGCGCTTTGGATCGAAAGGGATTCAAGGGGTACGAACACACTTCGCCAGAACGATTGAGTTCATGGCATTGCTGTACGGACGGTCCTTTGCTGCCAATCCCGTTCTCTCTTCATCCGGACTATGACCGTCGGCCCCGGAATCCAACCGGGTCTGCTGACCTTGCACCGCTTTGGCAGTGCAAGCGCTCGCGGGCTAAACGCATTGCGCGTCATTACCGCCGGTGGGGAATCGCACCCCGCCCTGAGAACGTTTTGCCGACAGCAATAATTTGTCGGCGGGCAGTTTTTATCACAGATCTGTGGATTGTGCATAAACGCTTTAGTCGGGGGGGGGCTGCGTTTTTCTTATAACGAATTGATACATTGGCGCTGCACCGCCTTGATTATCTCGCTCGATGGCCTTAGTAATACCTTGTTTCAAACCCCGAATTCGTTCCCAAGGAGCTTCACGTGACGGTCATCGATCTGCGCAGCGACACAGTTACTCAGCCAACCAAAGGCATGCTGGCCGCCATGGCGCAAGCACCGTTGGGTGACGATGTGTATGGCGAAGATCCGAGCGTCAACACGCTGGAAGCGCGGCTTGCCGAAGAACTGGGCTTTGCCGCAGCACTGTTTGTGCCCTCCGGCACCATGAGCAATCTGCTGGGATTGATGGCGCATTGCGAGCGTGGCGACGAATACATCGTGGGCCAGCAAGCTCACACCTATAAGTACGAAGGCGGCGGTGCAGCGGTGCTGGGTTCCATTCAGCCTCAGCCGCTTGAGGTGCAGGCCGATGGCTCGCTGGATCTGGGGCAAGTGCTGGCGACCATCAAGCCGGATGATTTTCACTTTGCCCGCACGCGTTTGCTGGCATTGGAAAACACCATGCAAGGCAAAGTGCTTTCCCTGGACTATCTGGCGGCCGCGCGCAAGCTGACGCAGGAGCAAGGCCTTGCGCTGCATCTCGATGGCGCGCGTCTTTACAACGCAGCCGTCAAGCTGGGCGTTGGTGCGCGGGAAATCACCCAGCATTTCGATTCGGTTTCGGTGTGTCTGTCCAAAGGGCTGGGCGCCCCTGTCGGCTCGGTGCTGTGCGGCTCGCGGGAATTGATCGGTAAGGCGCGCCGCCTGCGCAAGATGGTCGGTGGCGGCATGCGTCAGGCGGGAATGCTCGCAGCGGCGGGGATGTATGCGCTGGATAATCAAGTCGAGCGCCTGGCTGATGACCATGCCAATGCTGCGTTTCTGGCCCAAGGCTTGACTGATCTTGGTTACCAGGTGGAGCCGGTGCAGACCAATATGGTCTATGTACAGATTGATAATCGGTCGGAGGCGCTGAAGACGTCCTGCGCCGAGCGTGGCATCCGGCTGAGCGCCGCCCCGCGCCTGCGCATGGTCACGCACCTGAATGTTTCCCGTAGCCAGATCGAACAAGTCATCGCCACGTTTGCCGAGTTTGCTCGTACGTGAGGTGCCGATAGTCCAGTAGCTTGTTTCTATCAAACAAACACGCTGTACCGACGACGCAACGCCTATATAATGCGGCCCTTTGCCGTCGCTACGTCAATTGACGTTTTGCACTTGCCTCTGGCCGCAGTCTCCGTGGAAGAACCTATGAAAAGCGCAGAAATCCGTGAAGCCTTCCTGGGCTTCTTCGAAGAGCAGGGCCACACCCGTGTTGCCTCCAGCTCTTTGATCCCGGGCAATGACCCAACCCTGCTGTTCACCAACGCGGGTATGAACCAGTTCAAGGATTGCTTCCTGGGCCAGGAAAAACGGGCCTATACCCGTGCCGTAAGCAGCCAGAAGTGCGTGCGCGCCGGTGGCAAGCACAATGACCTGGACAACGTCGGTTATACCGCTCGTCACCACACTTTTTTCGAAATGCTCGGCAACTTCAGTTTTGGCGATTATTTCAAGCGTGACGCCATTACCTACGCCTGGACGTTCCTGACCTCGGACAAATGGCTGAACCTGCCCAAGGAAAAACTCTGGGTCACGGTCTATGCCACCGATGACGAAGCCTACGATATCTGGACCAAGGAAATCGGCGTGCCTGCCGAGCGCATGGTCCGTATTGGCGACAACAAGGGCGCGCCATACGCTTCGGACAACTTCTGGACCATGGGCGATACCGGCCCGTGCGGCCCGTGCACCGAGATTTTCTTTGACCACGGCGCCGACATCTGGGGTGGCCCACCAGGCTCGCCGGAAGAAGATGGCGACCGCTACATCGAAATCTGGAACAACGTGTTCATGCAGTTCAATCGCACCGCCGATGGCGTATTGCACCCGTTGCCAGCGCCGTCGGTGGATACCGGCATGGGCCTGGAGCGAGTCAGCGCCGTCTTGCAGCACGTGAACTCGAACTACGAGATCGACCTGTTCCAGAGCCTGCTGGCCGCTGCGGCCAAGGCCATCGGCTGCACCAACGACAACCAGGCTTCGCTGAAAGTCGTGGCTGACCACATTCGTTCCTGCGGTTTCCTGATCGCCGATGGCGTGCTGCCGTCCAGCGAAGGTCGCGGCTACGTGCTGCGTCGCATCATTCGTCGCGCCTGCCGTCACGGCAACAAGCTGGGCGCCAAGGGCAGCTTCTTCTATCAGATCGTTGCCGCGCTGGTTGCCGAGATGGGCACTGCCTTCCCGGAACTGACCCAGCAGCAATCGCACATTGAACGTGTGCTCAAGGCGGAAGAAGAGCAATTCGCCAAGACCCTTGAACAGGGTCTGAAAATCCTCGAGCAGGATCTGACTGAGCTTAAAGGCACAGTGGTTCCCGGAGATGTGGTGTTCAAACTCTACGACACCTACGGTTTCCCGATGGACCTGACCGGCGACATCGCTCGCGAACGCAACCTGACCCTCGACGAGGAAGGTTTCGAGCGCGAGATGGATGCCCAGCGTGTGCGTGCCCGTTCGGCCAGTTCGTTCGGCATGGACTACAACAGCCTGGTCAAGGTTGACGTGGCGACCAACTTCATCGGTTACAAAGCCACCCGCAGTGAGGCCAGCGTTGTTGCTCTTTATAAGGACGGCAAGGCGGTTGAACAGTTGGGCGAAGGTGAAGAGGGCGTTGTGATCCTCGACACCACGCCGTTCTATGCCGAGTCCGGCGGTCAGATAGGCGATTGCGGTTTCATTCAGGCAGGCGACGTGCGTTTCGATGTGCGTGACACCACCAAGACCGGTGGTGCGTTCCTGCATCACGGCGTGGTGGCGACTGGCAGCCTGAAGGTCGGCGCTGCGGTGAATGCCGAAGTGGAGGCTGACGTTCGTCATGCCACTTCGCTGAACCACTCGGCGACGCACTTGCTGCACGCCGCATTGCGTCAGGTGCTGGGCGAGCATGTGACCCAGAAGGGCTCCCTGGTCGACAGTCAGCGTCTGCGCTTCGACTTCAGTCACTTTGAAGCGATCAAGCCGGAGCAATTGAAAGCCCTGGAAGAAATCGTCAACGAACAGGTGCGCAAAAACACCGCTGTCGAGACGATTGAAACCGATATCGAGACCGCCAAGCAGAAAGGCGCCATGGCGCTGTTCGGCGAGAAGTACGGCGATAGCGTGCGGGTCCTGAGCATGGGCGGCGATTTCTCTGTTGAGCTGTGCGGTGGCATACACGCCGACCGCACCGGCGACATTGCTGTATTCAAGATCGTCAGCGAAGGCGGCGTTGCTGCCGGCGTGCGGCGTATCGAGGCGGTGACCGGCGCTGCGGCCCTGGCCTACCTTAATTCGGCCGAAGATCAACTCAAGGAAGCCGCGACCCTGATCAAGGGCAATCGCGACAACCTGCTGGACAAGCTTGCGGCTGTGCTCGAGCGCAATCGTCTGCTGGAAAAACAGCTTGAACAATTGCAGGCCAAGGCGGCCAGCGCTGCGGGTGACGATCTGTCGTCTGCCGCACTGGATGTCAACGGCGTGAAAGTACTGGCCGTGCGCCTGGACGGTCAGGATGGCAAGGCGCTGCTGGCGCTTGTCGATCAGTTGAAGAACAAGCTCGGCCGCGCAGTGATCCTGCTTGGCGGTGTTCATGAAGATAAGGTCGTACTGGTCGCAGGCGTGACCAAAGACCTGACTGGCCAACTCAAAGCCGGTGATTTGATGAAGCAAGCGGCCGCCGCCGTGGGTGGTAAAGGTGGCGGTCGTCCTGATATGGCTCAAGGCGGCGGCGTCGACGCGAGTGCGCTGGATGCAGCGCTGGCGCTGACGGTTCCTTTTGTCGAACAGGGTATTTAAGTCGACCTTCCAGGCCTGTTGCGCGGCAGCAGGCCTTGGCGCTTGGGTTTGAACGTTTAATGGGCGCCCTTAATGGGCTGAGGCGGCTTTGAGATGGCTTTAATCGTACAAAAATTTGGAGGCACCTCGGTAGGCTCCGTTGAGCGCATCGAGCAAGTAGCTGACAAAGTCAAAAAATTCC
This sequence comes from Pseudomonas syringae, assembly GCF_001698815.1. Classification (GTDB taxonomy): domain Bacteria; phylum Pseudomonadota; class Gammaproteobacteria; order Pseudomonadales; family Pseudomonadaceae; genus Aquipseudomonas; species Aquipseudomonas syringae_A. The sequence continues at coordinate 5,004 of NZ_LGSI01000030.1, forward strand.
GCGAAGCAGGCGATGACCTGGTCGTGGTGCTGTCGGCCATGAGCGGTGAGACCAATCGTCTGATCGAACTGGCCAGGCAGATCAGCGATCAGCCGGTTCCTCGTGAACTGGACGTGATCGTTTCCACTGGCGAGCAGGTAACCATCGCGTTGTTGGCCATGGCCTTGATCAAGCGTGGCGTGCCAGCGGTTTCCTATACCGGTAATCAGGTTCGTATCCTGACGGACAGCGCGCATAACAAGGCGCGTATCCTGCAGATAGACGATCAGAAAATTCGCGCTGACCTGAAGGCCGGTCGTGTTGTTGTCGTCGCCGGTTTCCAGGGCGTCGATGAGAACGGCAATATCACGACCCTGGGTCGTGGCGGCTCGGACACCACTGGTGTGGCGCTGGCAGCAGCGCTCAAGGCCGATGAGTGCCAGATCTATACCGACGTCGATGGCGTCTATACCACTGACCCGCGAGTGGTGTCGCAAGCCCAGCGCCTGGACAAGATCACCTTTGAAGAGATGCTGGAAATGGCCAGCCTCGGTTCCAAGGTGCTGCAAATCCGCGCTGTCGAGTTTGCCGGCAAGTACAACGTTCCGCTGCGCGTATTGCACAGCTTCAAGGAGGGTCCGGGCACCCTCATTACCATTGATGAAGAGGAATCCATGGAACAGCCGATCATTTCCGGCATCGCTTTCAATCGCGATGAAGCCAAGCTGACCATCCGTGGTGTGCCAGACACGCCAGGCGTGGCCTTCAAGATTCTCGGGCCGATCAGTGGCGCGAATATCGAAGTCGACATGATCGTGCAGAACGTGGCGCACGATAACACCACCGACTTCACCTTTACCGTTCACCGCAATGACTATCAGGCTGCCTTGCAGGTCCTGGAAACCACCGCCAGCGAAATCGGCGCACGTGAGGTTTCCGGCGACACCAAGATCGCCAAGGTGTCGATTGTCGGCGTCGGTATGCGTTCGCATGCGGGTGTCGCCAGTCGCATGTTCGAAGCGTTGGCGAAAGAGAGCATTAACATCCAGATGATCTCGACTTCGGAAATCAAGGTTTCCGTTGTGATCGAAGAGAAGTATCTGGAGTTGGCAGTACGAGCCCTTCACACTGCGTTCGAGCTGGATGCGCCCCGACAGGGTGAGTGATGCATGGTCAAAAGGCGCGGTTTGACTGCGCCTTTTGTTTTATTGATGGCGCAAAGCCTGTTCTTTTCTTTGCGCTGGTCAATACTCAGGCAGCGCCCGCTTGAACGCTGATGCGGCCTGCCAGTTCTGACGACTGTTGTCCCTGAATGTAATGCGTGAGGAGAAAGGTATGCTGATTCTGACTCGTCGATGCGCAGAGAGCCTGATCATTGGTGATGGCGAAATTACCGTGACGGTGCTTGGCGTCAAAGGTAATCAGGTGCGAATTGGTGTCGACGCGCCCAAGGAAGTCGCTGTTCACCGTGAAGAGATTTACCTGCGTATCAAGAAAGAGAAGGACCAGGAACCAAGCCATTAATTTTTATTGAATTTTTGGTTTGCAAACGGGGAAAAGGGTGGTTATTATACGCCCCGTGTTGCGGAGAGCTGGCCGAGTGGCCGAAGGCGCTCCCCTGCTAAGGGAGTACACCTCAAAAGGGTGTCGGGGGTTCGAATCCCCCGTTCTCCGCCATTATTTGCGTAGTACGTTGTTTCTGGCTTCATCGGTAAGTGTTTGAATTTACTAGATAAAGTGCTTGACCAAAAGATTCAACGGCCTATAATGCGCGGCAACAAATGCACTCGTAGCTCAGCTGGATAGAGTACTCGGCTACGAACCGAGCGGTCACAGGTTCGAATCCTGTCGAGTGCACCATTTAAAGGTTGTTTGCAGTAATGCAGATAACTTGCTTCAAGCCAGCGGTGGTCTGGTTTATCAAACGCCAATGCACTCGTAGCTCAGCTGGATAGAGTACTCGGCTACGAACCGAGCGGTCACAGGTTCGAATCCTGTCGAGTGCACCAAACACCAAAAAGCCCGCATCTCGATGCGGGCTTTTTGCCGTCTAGCGTTTGCCTTTTACGCAGCCCATCTCATCAAAAGTGACCTGGCTGCTGCGGCCCTTCTTCGCGTTGTATGTGTAGCGAGTCTCTCCGTTTCGGCTCACAACCTTGTCTGGCCTACCTAGTAAGCTTTCGACGTCGCGCTTGGTCATTCCGGGTGGAGTCTGCTGATTGATAATTGCCCGCCGCCGCTGTTCAGCGCTCAAGCGGTTGCCGCAGCCGTCGTCGCGCTGGCCCACGACCGTTAATTGGTTTTCCTGGTGGGTTGCTGTTGCTGTTGCTCTGCTTTGTCGGCGGGGTGGTTGGTCTTGCGGCGGAAGTAGCGCTGTATTGCTCTTGCTTCCAGGTGGAGCGTTGAAGGCGTTCTGTAATTGCATGCCGTGATCGCTTGGGCAGCCAAGAGATGTGTAGGTGACATTGCCGGCAGGATCTTCGCAGCGCTGCACGATGGTCGCGTGCAGGGATAGCGGTAGGCAGAGCAGGGCGCTGCATAGCACCTGGCGGGGTTGAATGGTCATGCGGCGTCCTCCGTGACGTGTCTGGCCCCAAGGCTAAACAAATGCAGATTGGCCGACGAGCGTGTTTTCTTGGCTGGATGTTGCGTCGCCGTTGTCCTGACTCGTGCATTGTTTAAGTTTGTGTTGCAAGCGCTTGTTCCAGGCTGAATTTTGTAGCGTGCGACCCGCTCAGGCGGTGTATGATTGCGCGCGTCAGCCCCGCCGGGGCTTGTGGAATCCCTCCATGGACTTACCCAGTAGCTACTCAACAGTTTTTTTCAACAATCATGCATTAACTGATTGATCTCCTGGCGTGCTCCGCTGCTGGGAGTGGAGTTCGCCTATGACCCAAATTGAAGTAAAAAAAACGCAGGAAAGTCTGCAGGATCGTCTGGCTCAAGTTATCGAGCTCCTGCAGCGCCAGCGTATCGTTGAAGATCTGACCCACCGCCAGGAGGGTCAAAATCAAGACCGTGTAGAAAATCTCGTTCACCGGCAGAATCTCGTCGAATTGCAACGCAAGCTCGATGACCTTCACTCTGCCGACGTCGCCTACATTCTTGAAGCGCTGCCACTTGAAGATCGTCTGACGGTCTGGCAACTGGTCAAGGCTGAGCGCGACGGCGACATCCTCCTCGAAGTTTCCGATTCCGTCAGAGAAACGCTGATCGCCGATATGGACGATCACGAGCTGTTGGCTGCGGCCAAGGAGATGGACGCCGACGAACTCGCCGACCTTGCTCCCGAATTACCTCGCGATGTTGTCCATGAGCTCATGGAAGCGCTGGATAGCCAGCAGCGTGAGCGCGTGCGTTCGGCCTTGTCTTACGATGAGGAGCAAGTCGGCGCACTGATGGACTTCGAGATGGTGACCATTCGGGAGGACGTCAGTCTCGAAGTCGTGTTGCGTTATCTGCGTCGTCTCAAGGAGCTGCCGGGCCACACTGACAAGCTGTTCGTTGTCGATTACGACGGTGTGCTCAAGGGTGTTTTGCCTATCAAGCGTCTGTTGGTCAACGACCCTGAGAAGCAGGTTTCCGAGGTCATGGCTAACGATCCGGTGAGTTTTCACCCGGACGGCGATGCCTACGAGGCTGCGCAAGCCTTTGAACGTTACGACTTGATTTCATCGCCGGTGGTGGATAAGAACGGCAAGCTGATCGGCCGTTTGACCATCGACGAAATGGTTGACCTCATTCGTGAAGAAAGCGAAACCGAAGTCCTGAACATGGCGGGTCTGCGTGAGGAAGAAGATATCTTCGCCTCCGTCTGGAAGTCGTTGCGTAACCGTTGGGCATGGCTGGCAGTCAATCTGGTAACTGCTTTCATTGCATCCCGGGTAATCGGCTTGTTCGAAGGCTCGATCGAAAAGCTGGTCGCTCTGGCTGCGTTGATGCCTATCGTTGCAGGCATTGGCGGAAACTCCGGCAATCAGACGATCACAATGATCGTGCGGGCGATGGCGCTGGACCAGGTCAACACCGGTAATACGTCGCGTCTGCTGCGTAAGGAGTTGGTTGTAGGTTTGATCAACGGCGTAGTGTGGGGCGGGGTAATCGGTATTGTCGCCTACATGCTGTATGGCAGCTGGTCACTGGGTGTGGTAATGACCGCTGCGATGACCCTGAACCTTCTCCTGGCTGCGCTGATGGGCGTCACGATCCCGATGACCCTGGCTCGTCTGGGGCGCGACCCCGCAATGGGGGCCAGTGTGATGATTACAGCAATGACGGACAGCGGTGGTTTCTTTATCTTTCTGGGGTTGGCGACCATCTTCCTGCTTTGATTTGCATGCATAAAAAAACCGCCTCATGAGAGGCGGTTTTTTTTGTCTTGAAAATACGTCTTACAGGCAATAAAGAAAAAGACTACAACAAATAAAGCTAGCGCTGGGCTGGCTGGTTTTTTTTGATCTTGCTGTCAGGCTTCGTTATCTGCAGCAAGTTCAGTGTCATGGGCAATCAAGGAAACAAGAGCATTCTGTTGGCGGTGTGAAAGTTGCCGAAAGCGTTGCAGCAATTCGCGTTCATGCAGGGACAGCTCAGGGCTATCAAGGCGCAGGCTTGGCTCATCGCCCAGCGCACCTTCCTGAATCAAGCTTTGTTCGAGACGAGCAATGATCTCGGAGTTCATGCTTCGATGATGATTTTTGGCTACCTCTTGCACACGATTCCGCATGCCGTCTGGTAGGCGTACAACGAACTTGTCAGCCGTACGGCTGGAATAAGTAGCCTGTTTCATAGGGCTCATATATTTAACCGGTTAGTTCAGGGGAGAGCGGTTCTAGCAAGTCGCCGCAAGATGTCATTCTCTGACAGTCAGTTTGGCAAAATGTTCAATCCGGATTGTCTTAAGAGGTCGCAATCATGCCTCAATCCGCCGGATCCTTGGCGTCAATTCTGTGACAAATGTTGACCTACATAAAGGCGATTTGCCAGCACCGATTGTCAGAATTGCGAGCGGCTCTGCAAAAAAAACCGATTCTGCCGCCCATCTGTCTGGCATCCGTCGTCCGTGGCTGCCAATTGCCATGATGGCTATCTGTCTTCAGCTTAGAGGCAATTGCAGTAAATACTAATGCGGGCCGACGGACGACAGAAATCTTCCGTTGTCGCATTTCGGTTCCGGGGGGGGGCTGATGGGTGGCGCTTGGTGGCGTGAGACTAAAGCGGCTTCAGCGCAGCACTGGATCAAATTTGAAGCGTCGACCCATCATCAGGGCGATAACGAATGCGCTGAATGAAACTCCGGCCGCAATTCGTGCCGCGTAGCTCATCGCGTCAGTATTGGCTGGGAGCAGTAAGTCGATGCTCATGAACATGAGTGTCACGGTGATAAATAGCACGGCGGCTTTTGACATGGCATATCTCGGTTTGTGCAGGCAGATACAGTTCTCAGAAAACCCAGCGTGGGCCACTTTGAGTCGTTTGGGCTGAAGTATCGCTCTCGTTGGCAACCATCGCTGCTTCGTGACGTTGGTTAGTCATGATTGCCAATTGAGGCGCTTGGCGCAGGAGGTGATGTGGCTGGGCTTGAACGGCCGCCGACTCGGTCTGTGATCCGTCGTCCTGAAAATGAAAAGTCACCAATGCGACCAGGGCTGCTGCGTTCAACACTGACAGGGCGATGTTCATCTTCATGTACCTCCGACTGAACTTTCTTAGGTGACTGTTCTCCACTCCTTGCATGGTGCACTCTGCATGCCAATAAAGTAACGGTAGAAAACCTTTTAAAATCAATGTTTTGCAAGAGCTTGGCGGCGAGGCCGGGTTGCGTTTTGCAATGATGGCCTTTGGCAGTAGTGCAAATTGCATGATGGTTCTGCGTCGGTTGCGTCTGAAGGGTGTGTCCTACAGGGTTTGCGGGCAATCACGACATGACAAAGTCGGGCTGTGCCGTTAACATGCACGCCGTTCCGCTGGTGGTGCAACCTGGGCCGGCAGCTGTGTCTCAGTAGCTCAATTGGATAGAGCATCCCCCTCCTAAGGGGAAGGTTGGCAGTTCGAACCTGCCCTGGGACACCATATAAATAGCTTTATCAGGTTCGGCGGCGTCAGTAGGCGCTCATACCTCATTCAGTTCAGCAAAGGCCCCGCACTCCATGAGTCGGGGCTTTTGTGTTTTAGCGCTGAGCGTGGTGTGTGCGGTCGTCATATAAGCAGCCGATTTGGATCGTCATTAGGCTAGTCGGGAAGCTGCTTATAGATAGCCGAACCAGCGAGTTTTGATGTGATGGAAAAAAGGTTTGCAGGGGTGGTTGACGGCGTACATTAATCCTGTAGAATTCGCCTCCCGCTAACGAGCAACGTGAAGTTGATCGAAGCGCAAGTGGTTGAAGTTGCAAAGGAAACTTTGAAAGCTTCGGAAAATAACCGCTTGACAGTAACGGGTGCTGCTGTAGAATGCGCGCCTCGGTTGAGACGAAAGATCTTAACCACCCGCTCTTTAACAATTGAATCAAGCAATTCGTGTGGGTGCTTGCGCTGTCAGACTGAAGTCAACTGATTATCAGCATCGTAAGTTACTCCGCGAGAAATCAAAGAAATAACCAACGATTGCTGAGCCAAGTTTAGGGTTTTCTCAAAACCCAAAGATGTTTGAACTGAAGAGTTTGATCATGGCTCAGATTGAACGCTGGCGGCAGGATAAATCACGAT
>NZ_LGSI01000023.1 GCF_001698815.1 Pseudomonas syringae
CCGAGGAAGATCTTCAGCGTTCACACCGGCCCCTTCGGGGACAAGTCCCCTCCTACCGGTTGTATGGCTCGGTAGGACCGGACTTGTCCGGGAAGGCGGCAGGCCTACCGAGGAAGGTCTTCAGCGTTTGCACTGGCGCCTTTGGGGACAAGTCCCCTCCTACAGATATTGCTTCGGCACAGGAAATATCTCGTCCAAGGTAGCTATAAATCGAAACTTATCGCACCCTGATGCCAAATGGATGGCCTTCGGATAAACGCTGGCGATGAGAATTAAATATTATCTGGCTGGGAATCGCCCACGCCTCTTCAATAGCGTCGTCACTCGATTGTTGCTATTGGCGTTGTGCATCATCATTTTCGGCGCGGTATTGCGTTATTACGTATTGAGCAACTTCCTGCGTGAAGATCTGGCTGCCACGGTGCAGCGCCAGCAGCTGGCCCTGGCGAGTTACGTAGCGCAGGATGTCGACAGCAAGATTGTGCAACGTCAACGGCTGCTGGAACGGCTGGCGGCCGATATGTCCCAGGTTTCACTGGCAGAACCCGCGCAACTTCAAGTGTGGTTGAACGAGCGTTTTGAATATCAGACGCTGTTCTCTGATATTGCCATCTTCAATGCCCAAGGCGGTTTGCTTACCAGCGCCCCGGTGCTGGATGGTCAACGCGATCCTGATTATGCCGGGCGTGATTACCTTCAAGCGGCGTTGGCGGGTCGTCCATTTGTTGGCAGCCCGCAACCTGGCATTTCTGGTCATGGGCCGCTGATTCCCATTGCTGTGCCTGTGAAAAAACCGACCGGTGAAATTGCGGCAGTGCTCGTGGGCAACACGGCACTTGCCGCACCGGGTTTTCTGGATTCACTGTTCCACAATCGAATGGGTGAGACCGGTAGCGGATTCGCGTTGGTGTTTCCACGGGATAAACAGTTGGTCGAGTCAGCACAACTTCCAATGACCCTCAAGCCAGTTGCCGAACCCGGCGTCGATACGCTTAATGATGGGGCCATGGCGGAGTTTCGCGGCGCGGGAGTAACTGTCAACGCCAAAGGCTCCGAGGAAGTTGCAGCGATGGCGTCTGTTGCAAGTACGGGCTGGTTTGTTGTGGCGCGTGTGCCGGGTAGCGAAGCTTTTGCGACGGTCAATCGTCTGCAGCATTTCTTGCTCAAGGGTGTATTTTTCACTGTTCTGGTGTTTGGCACGCTGTCGGCGTTGGGTATCTATCTGGTCTTTCGGCAGTTGTTCACGGCTGCGGCACAAGCGGACCGTATGACGCGGGGGGAACAACCGCTGGCGCCCTTGCCGGTTATTCACGACGACGAGATCGGGCATCTGATTTCGGCGTTCAATCGTCTTTTGCTTAAATTGAATGCCAAACAAGCTGAACTGGAACGCATGGCGCATCACGATGCATTGACCAACTTGCCCAATCGGGCGTATCTCTCCCGCCGCTTGCGCGAGTCACTGGCGCTGGCGCAGCGCAAGCAAACTCATGTGGGCCTGTTGTTCATGGACCTGGATGGCTTCAAAGGTATCAATGACAGCCTGGGGCACGATGCCGGCGATGAAGTGCTGCGCCAGGTCGCCATGCGCTTCGCCAGCGTGGTGCGCGAGACCGATACGCTGGCGCGCATTGGCGGCGATGAGTTTGTGGTGCTGCTCGGTGACCTCGGGCACGATGCCGAAACCGCTGTCAGCGCCGTGGCCGTCAAGTGCATCGACGCCTTGAATGCGCCGTTTTACCTGGCCGGTACGGTGTGTGTGGTGGGAGTGTCGATCGGAATTTCCTGGGGGGACGGAAACAGTTCCGAAAGCTCGTTGTTATTGGCTGCGGATCGGGTCATGTACCAGGCCAAGAAAACCGGCCGTGGCCGGTTCTTGAGTTCCAGGGTCTGACTAGACCCTGACTAGACCGAAAAGCGCGACACCAGCCTGTTCAGGTCAACGGCCAGTTGCGACAGCTCATGGCTGGCAATCGAAGTCTGGCTTGCAGCCGACGAACTCTGCACCGAAAGGTCGCGAATACTGACCAGGTTTTCATCAACGGAGCGGGCGACTTGTGCCTGTTGTTCCGAGGCGGTGGCGATCAGCATGTTGCGTTCGTTGATGTCGGAAATCGCCGCAGTGATCTGCTTGATCGCCGCCCCGGCTTCATGCGCGATCAGCAGGGTGGAACCCGCTTCGGCGCTGCTTTGCTGCATGGACTGCACGGCCCGGGTGGAGTCCTTCTGGATGCCCTGAATCATCTGCTCGATTTCCTGGGTCGACGACTGGGTGCGATGCGCCAACGCTCGCACTTCATCAGCGACCACCGCAAAGCCTCGACCTTGTTCGCCGGCCCTTGCCGCTTCGATGGCGGCGTTCAGCGCCAGCAGGTTGGTCTGCTCGGCAATCGAGCGAATCACGTCCAGAACCTTGGCAATGTTTTGCGCCTGATTGGCCAAGCCTTCGACTTCGATGCCGGTTTGCGAGACTGTCGCACTCAGTTTCTCCAGCGACGCGATGGTCTGGCCTACGCGCTCCTGGCCTGTACGAGCCGAACGCTCCGATTCCTGGGTCGAATGCGAAGCCGACACGGCATTGCGGGCGACTTCTTCAACCGCTACGGTCATCTCATTGACCGCTGTCGCCGCTTGTTCGGTTTCCATGGTCTGGCGCTGGATGCCGACGGTGGACTCCTTGGTGATTGAGCTCATTTCCTCGGCTGCCGACGCCAGTTGTCCGGATGAATCGGAGATATGCTGGATCGTCTCTTTAAGACTGGCAAGCATGGCGGCTGTCGCGCTTTGCAGTTCGGTGATTTCGTCTGCGCCATTGACGGCAACGGGGGTGCGCAAGTCGCCGCTCGCGATTTTCTGCGTGCTGCCCAACAGTGCCAGGATCGGTCGGCTGATACTGCGAGTGAAGGTAATGGCCACCAGTATCGTAATAATGATCGTGATCACACTTAAAGCGATGACGAAGGCCTTCCCACTCTTGAAGCTCGCGTCGGAGGTTTCGCCTGACTGGATGGCCCCTTGGGCGTTCAGCTCTATCAACTCTGCAAGCGAGGCCTGCAAGGCAACCGCCTGGGGTTTGGTAGTGTCCTGGATGAACACTGCCATTTCCTGATAACTCTGGGTTTTGCTCAGCGTCATGAGCTCGTCGATTTTGGATTGGAACGCTGTGACGTCGGCCGACACCTTGTTGAATAAATCCTGTTCCTGCGGGCTGGAAATAAGTGGTTTATAGGCTTCGACTGTCTGGCTCAGCGTTGATCTCAGGACCCCGATTTTTTTCAGCGAAGCTTCACCAAGTCGCTTGTCGTCCATCACAAAACGTCTGGCATCCAGCCGATAAAGAAGCGCGGCGGTTTCGATTTTGCTGGCGGCATGAACACTGGGCAACCAGTTGCTCTGCAGCTCGGTGGCCGAGTCATGGACACCATTGAGTTCATAAAGAACCGTACCGGCCAGGGTTATGATCAGCAGGCAGATAACGCCGAAGCTGATTAATGCCCTGGTGGTGAGCCTGATAGTTCTTATTATCATGGTTAAATTCCTTGGGCGGCAGGTGCAATATTCATGTTAGGTTGGTGACTGGATATTAGCTTAGGCTCTGATGTGTGAAAAATATGCTGGCAGGCAACACTTTTATCGAATACTCACACTTTTCCGCAAATACTACAGAGCTGCAATGAATGAAGTCGCGCTTTCCAGAGTCATCGACTGATAGTGATGAAACTTTAGCGCGACTGTAAAGTGAGTTGTTAAGCTTGCTAAGTATTAATTTGAGTTGAAACCTGTTTACGGTATTCATTGGGCGAATGTAATTAATTCGCTGCTAATTGAATGTCAATCAGTGTCATTAAGTTCCGAGTTCTTGAAAACCAGTGCTTTAAGCCCGCCCTCAACTTGCGCGTCGGGAAATTCGGGCGGGTTTTCCAGACGCTGTTCGAAGCGTAGCCCCGGCGCCTCGATGGCGGTGTGGTGAACAAGGAAATCAGACCCCAGGCTTGGATCGTTCATGCAGGCCAGCACTTGTCCGTTGGGCACCAGAAGTTCCGGCATGCGCCGCAAGACCTTTTGATAATCCTTGTCCAGGAGAAAGCTGCCGCGCTGGAAGGAGGGTGGATCGATGATGATCAAGTCATACGGCCCGGCCCGCTTGACCTTGCCCCAGGATTTGAACAGCTCGTGACCCAGGAAACTCACCCGGCTTAAATCATGTTCGTTGAGTCGATGGTTTTCGCGTCCGCGACTCAAGGCGGCCTTGGCCATGTCCAGATTGACCACATGCTCGGCGCCGCCAGCAATTGCCGCCACCGAGAAGCCACAGGTATAGGCAAACAAATTCAGCACGCGCTTGCCTTGTGCCTGGGCACGCACCCAATCCCGGCCGTAGCGCATGTCCAGGAACAACCCGCAGTTTTGTTTCTTGCCCAGATCGACCTTGAAACGCAGACCGTTTTCGCTGATCAGCCATTCCTCGACCTTTTCGCCCAGCAGCCACTGGGTCGGACTTTCCGGCAGATAGCGGTGTTGCAGCAGCAGCGTGTGCGCCTGGCTGCGTTGCCATTGCGCGCTGTGGGTCAGCTCGTTTAGCAGCAACGTCAGCGCTTCCAGTTCCGTGGGTTCAGGCTCGCGAAACAGCGACACCAGCAGCACGCCTTGCAGCCAGTCGGCGGTCAGCTGCTCCAGGCCCGGCCACATTCGCCCGCGCCCGTGAAACAGGCGCCGCGTCTCGTCCGGCGCGGTGTCCAGTGCGTTGAGCAGATGTTGCTTGAGGGTTGCGAGTGCTTCGGAGTTCATGGCGGCGATCAAGGTGGAAAGGCGCGCATGTTAAACGTTCTTGCTGGAGGGTGCGCGGGCATCAAGTGCCAATGATATACAGGCACACCGAGAGGGTAATCAACGAGCCGAGGGTCGACACCAGAATCGTGCTCGAAACCAGCGAGGCCTCGCGTTTGTAGTATTCGGCGAGCATGAACGGTCCGGTGCCGGTGGGCAATGCGCTGAGCAGCAGGGCGGCATTGGCCCAGAGCCGGGGCACGTCGAACACATGGAACACCAGAACCCAGGTCAGCAAAGGATGGGCCACCAGTTTGATCAACACCAGCTGCGACGTGCCGTGGCGTGGCCCCTGTTGTTTTTCCGCGAGGAACAGACCCAGCGAAATCAATGCGCATGGCGTGGTCGCGGCGCCGAGCAAACTGAGGAATTTTTCCAGCGCGCCCGGCAGCGGTGCGCCATGCCAGGCCCAGAGCGCGCCGAGCAACGGCGAAACCACCAATGGATTTTTTGCCAGGGCCAGGAACACTTTTAGGGCAATGCGATGGGGTTTTCGCTCGGTTTGCAGGCCGATCTCGATGCAGACCAGCGCCAGAGCGAACAACACGCAGACCACCAGCAGCGAGGCGATCAGCGCCGGTTCCAGACCGCCTTGACCCAGCACCATCACGCACAGCGGAATGCCGATATAGCCGGTGTTGGCATACGACGCACCCAGCGCGTCGATGCTCGCGTCCACCAGATTGGCGGACTTGCGCCAGCGCAGCAGCAAGGTAAAAGCGAACACCGCCAGCGTGCTGATAATGAACGCGAGGACGAATCCGGGATGCCAGATCTGCTCCCAGGTGGCAGTGGCCGTCACGCTGAACAGCAGCGCAGGCACAACCAAACCACCATTCGGTTGATCTCCGAAGCCGCGTTCGGCCCCAGGCGGTTGGTGCGACGACAAACGAAACCCACGAGTATCAGGGCGAAAATCGGCAGCAATACATTGAGTACGGATGACATCCAGACCATGCCTGTGGAACGCGAACAAGCGGGCAAGGTTAGGGATGTAAATCGATAGCGTCCAATCTATTTTTGCGAGACAGGTGTCGGGGCTGCGAGCGAACTTGTTCGCGAGGCGATTTTCCAGTTTGGCCACAAACCCGTTGGAGCGGGGCTTGCCCGCGAAGGTGTCGGTTCTGGTTTGGAGCTTCGGAGGATGTACTGGCCTCTTTGCGGGCAAGCCTCGCTCCCACAGATTCAGCGAATGGGTTGTGAAGACGCGTGTAGCTCTAACCACTCGGCAACAGAGCATCTACGGATTCGTCAGCCACATCCGTTTGATCGATGGGCTCTGTTAGGATTGCGGGCTAGATATCACGAGGTGCATGTATGAGCGAGCCGATTCGTCTGACCCAGTACAGCCATGGCGCAGGTTGCGGCTGCAAGATCTCCCCGCAGGTGCTGGAAGTGATTCTGGCGGGCAGCGGCGCGCAAAACCTTGACCCCAAACTGTGGGTGGGCAACACCTCACGGGACGATGCGGCGGTCTATGCCATTGATGAAGAGCGCGGCGTGGTGTCCACTACCGACTTTTTCATGCCCATCGTCGATGACCCCTACGATTTCGGCCGTATCGCCGCCACCAACGCGATCAGCGATATTTACGCCATGGGCGGCGATCCGCTGATGGCCATCGCCATTCTCGGCTGGCCGGTCAATCTGCTGGCACCGGAAATTGCCCGGGAAGTGATCCGTGGCGGTCGCGCCGTGTGCGACGCGGCCGGTATTCCATTGGCAGGCGGGCATTCGATTGACGCGCCGGAGCCGATCTTCGGCCTGGCAGTCACCGGGCTGGTGGAAAAACGCTACATGAAGCGTAACGACACCGCGACCGAAGGCTGCAAGCTGTACCTGACCAAACCCTTGGGCATCGGCATCCTCACCACCGCTGAGAAAAAAGGCCTGCTGCGCGCTGAAGATCAGGGCGTGGCGCGGGACATGATGTGCACCCTCAACAAGCCGGGCAGTCGTTTCGGTAAGCTCGAAGGCGTCACGGCCATGACCGACGTCACCGGTTTCGGCCTGCTCGGGCATCTGGTGGAGATGGCGGATGGCAGTCAATTGACCGCACGCCTGGATTACGCCGCTGTACCGCGTCTGGCCAGCGTGGATTTTTATCTCCAGCAGGGCTGCGTACCCGGCGGCACGCTGCGCAACTTCGACAGTTACGGCGAGCGCATCAATGCCTTGAGCGAAGCGCAGAAGATGCTCTTGTGCGACCCGCAAACCAGTGGCGGCCTATTGGTCGCGGTTGAGCCTGAGGCGCAGGCGGCGTTTCTGGCACTGGCCAAGGAGCTGGGGCTGGACCTGGCGGTGATCGGCGAGTTCGTCGCTCGACAGAGTCACGCGGTCGAGGTGTTTTGATGCGCGACAATAGCACCGACGTCCGCGAACTGTTTCTAACCGATGCCCCGCTCATGGATGTGCGTGCGCCGGTTGAATTCGAAAAGGGTGCCTTTGCGCAGAGCATCAATCTGCCGTTGATGAACGACCTTGAGCGTGAACAGGTCGGGACCTGCTACAAACAAAAGGGCCAGCAGGCGGCTATCGAGCTGGGCCATCGGCTGGTGTCCGGCCAGACCAAACAGGAGCGTATCGACGCGTGGAGCCAGTTTGCCCGCTCGCATCCCCAAGGTTTTCTGTATTGCTTCAGGGGCGGCCTGCGTTCGCAGCTCACCCAGCAGTGGCTGAAAAACGAAGCCGGGATCGAGTATCCGCGCGTTATCGGCGGCTACAAGGCCTTGCGTACTTACCTGATTGAAACGACCGATGCGGCGGTGGCCGAGTGCGATTTCGTCCTGATTGGCGGTTTGACAGGTTCGGGAAAAACTCAGGTCCTGACGCAGCTGGACAATGCGCTGGATCTTGAAGGCCATGCCAATCATCGCGGTTCGAGTTTCGGCAAGCACGCGACGCCACAGCCAGCGCAGATCAGTTTCGAGAACGTCTTGGCCGTCGATATCCTCAAGAAGCGTGCGGCGGGTGTGAGCCAGTTTGTGCTGGAAGATGAAGGCCGTGTGGTGGGCAGTCGCGCCATTCCTCTGGGGCTGTTTCGCGGCATGCAGCACTATCCGCTGGTGTGGCTGGAAGAGAGTTTCGAACGCCGCGTCGAGCGGATTCTTACTGATTACGTGATCGACCTGTGCGCCGAGTACATTCAGGTGCATGGGGTCGAGCAGGGTTTCGGCGTGTTTGCTGTGCGTTTGCGCGAAAGTCTGGCGAGTATCGTCAAACGTCTGGGCGGCGAGCGTTATCAGCGTCTGGCGGCGATCATGGACAGCGCCTTGATCGAGCAGGAAAAATCCGGCGCCGTGGATGAGCATCGTGGCTGGATTGCCGGGCTGCTTGGTGAGTACTACGACCCCATGTATGCCTATCAGCGCGACAGCAAAGGGCCACGCATCGAGTTTGCAGGCGATCACGGCGCGGTCTTGCAGTACCTGCAAGAGCGCCGCGACCGGGCTGCCTGAACCTCAGGCAGCAACGGCTTACAACAGGATCATTGCCAGCAGGCCGCTGATTACGCCGACCAGCATGGTCAGCGCTGCCACAGTCACCAACACGTGGGTGTCGAAGGATTTACGCAGCATCAGCAAGGACGGCAGGCTCACGCTGGGCAAGGTCATCAGCAGTGCCACTGCCGGACCGGTGCCCAGACCCAGGCTCAGCATGGTCTGCACGATAGGGATTTCCGCCGCCGTGGGGATCACGAACAGCGTGCCGACGAACGCCAGGATCACCAGCCAGACGAAACTGTTGCCGATGGATACATCGATGTGCGGGAACAGCCAGACCCGCGCCGCGCCCAGTATCAACACCGCCAGCACGTAAATCGGGATGGTGCTCCAGAACAACTGCCACAGCGTGCGGCCCCAGCGGCTGAAAAAGCTGTGCTGATCGATTTCGTTGGCGCTGACAGCGGCTTCCATTGCTTGCTCGGGAACCCCTTCAGGCCGCGAGATACGCTGGGCGATCATCGCGACACCCACCACCAGAATCAGTCCCGCCACCAGACGCAATGCCGTGAACTCCCAGCCCAGCACAAAGCCCATGAACACCAGCGTCGCCGGGTTGAGCACAGGGTTGGCGATCCAGAATGCCAGGGCGGCGCCCACCGATACCTGCTGGCGGCGCATACCGGCGGCAACCGGCGCGGCGCAACAGCTGCACATCATGCCCGGCAGGGCGAACAGCCCGCCGCGCAGGGTTGAGCCCAGTCCGGCGCGACCAAACAGACGCAGCAACCAGTCCCGAGGGATCAGCACTTGCAGCAGCGAACCGAGGATGACCGCCAGCACGGCGGCTTTCCAGATCGCCAGGAAATACACCTTGGCGTAGGCCAGCGCAGCAGCAACCGGCGAAGTCAGTTGATCGTTGATGATCGATGCGCCAATGCTGTGGCTATCGGCCGCGACGAAGGATTTCAGGTAATAAGGCGACCACTTGACGTAGTACAGTCCGATCACCGCAACGGCGAGAAACAACAAAGGTTTCCACCAGAACGACCAACCGCGGGTTTGGGAGGTCGTGGACAGACTGGGCATTGAGCGAGTTCCGGGCATTAGAATGATGGCGCATCATAACCCGGCTGCCCGGTTTGAATCGGCTCGGTTGCCTGAACGGTCCGAGCCAGAGAGCTACGCGCTTACAGTTTTGGTTGATTGGCCGTCCAGTAGGCTTCGATCTGCTTGACCAGCGACTCAGGCAGCGGTGCGAAATCCAGTTCGGTAGCTTGTGGCTGGCCTTCCTTGAGTGCCCATTTGAAGAAGTCCTGCGCCGCAGCGTGACGACTCGCATTCGCTGCCTGTTTGGGCATGACGATAAAGGTTGTGGCGGTGATCGGGTATGCGTTCTCGCCCTCGGCATCGACCATCAGCAGGTTGAAATCCTGGCTGTGGGACCAGTCAGCTGCCGCCGCTGCGGCTTGAAAGCTGCCCAGATTAGGCGCTACGTAATTGCCGGCCTTGTTCTGCACCAGGCCGTAATTGAGCTTCTGCTGTCTGCTGTAGGCATATTCGATATAGCCGATGGAGTAGGGCATCTGTTTCACATAGCTGGCGACGCCTTCGCTGCCCTTGGCGCCCAGGCCGACAGGCCATTTCACTGATGCACCATTACCGACGCTGGCTTTCCATTGCGGACTGATTCGCGACAGGTAGTTCACCCAGTTATAACTGGTGCCGGAGTTGTCCGAGCGGTACACCACGGTGATCGGCTTTTTCGGCAATGTGGCGGTTGGATTCAGCGCGGCGATGGCCGGGTCGTTCCATTGGGTGATCTTGCCCATGAAAATATCGGCGAGCACGGCACCGGTGAACTTCAGCGAGCCGGGCGCGATGGACGCCAGGTTCATTACTGGAACGATCCCACCGGTCACCAGTGGAAACTGGAGCATGCCCAGGCTGGCAAGCTCGTCTGATGCCAGCGGCATGTCACTGGCACCGAAATCGACGTTAGCGGCCTTGACCTGGGCGATTCCCGCACCTGAGCCAATGGACTGATAGTTGACCCGCACACCGGTCTTGCGGTTGTACTCATCCGCCCATTTGGAGAGCACCGGAAATACAAAAGTTGACCCTGCGCCGACAATCTCGTCGGCGGCCTCTACGCTGTTGCCGACCCCGAGACTGAGGCTCAACCCCAGGCAGAGGGTTAGTAGTGTTTTGGAGAGGGTTTTCGATAGGTTTTCCGAAGCTATTTTCGAAGCTATTTTCGAAGCTATTTTGGAAATAAAAGGCATGCGCAGACTCCGAACTCAGATTGTGGGCAGTAATTTGCGCCTAGTTAAACCACGCTTTAGTGGCTATTTGATTACAGGCGGCTACTTCATCCCTTGATCGGGATAACCATCGGTCCGGGCGAATCTCCCGTTCGTGTATCGATTCACGCTGGTAAGAACTCGGTCACATTCATGCGTTACCGTGAAGCTCTCCGTCACGTTGTGTCGGCCAGCAGTCAACTGGCAGGCTGCGATGGTCTGGTTTGCCTTTGCCTGGCTTTCTCATGCGTTTCGAGTGCTTGCCATGACAGTCATAGAACCTGATTTCAATGTGTTGGACGACCGCAAGATCCTGGCTGCCCTGAGGCGCCTGTCATTTCTGCGGGTCAAGATGGAGGCCGCCGCCCGCGCACCCATCGAAACCATGCACCTGCATCCCAGCTACATCGAAAGCGCGCGTAACCTGCTGAGTTATCTGGCGCTGCGTCGCCACGACATCCGTCCTTTGCAGCATCAGCTGGCCGAATTGGGGCTTTCCTCCCTTGGACGTTGTGAAGCCAATGCGCTGGCATCGGTCGATCGCGTCATCGATGTGCTGCAACGCCTGACACCAGGCTCGGCGTCCACGGGTGAAAGCGGCACGGTGTTGGGCGAGATCGGCGAGCATTTGCTCACGGCTCATGCCGATGCCTTATTCGGTGGGCACGGGCCGGAGCGCGGGGTGCGGATCATGGTGACCATGCCCAGCGAAGCCGCGACGGATCCACACCTGGTGCGCGACCTGCTGGAGGCCGGCATGGACTGCCAGCGGATCAATTGCGCCCATGACGATCAGGCAACCTGGCTGGCCATGATCGAAAACGCCCGCAGCGCCGCAGACAAAACCGGGAAAAGCTGTCAGGTCATGATGGATCTGGCCGGTCCCAAGCTGCGTACCGGGCAAATCCTGCCTGGCCCCGCAGTTCTGCGCATCCGTCCCACCAAGGATCTGTTCGGACGCACGACTACGCCTGCCAGGGTCTGGCTCAGTTCCAGCGACGAACCGCACCCCGACTCAGAGTTTGCCCTGCGCTTACCCGGCAAATGGCTGGCGCAACTGGTGGTTGACGATGAGCTGGTATTCAACGACGCCCGGGATTCCCGGCGCGGTCTGCAAGTGGTTGAGGTGACCGAGGAGGGCTGCTGGGTCGAGTTGCGCAAAACCGCCTATATGATCCCCGGCATGGCTCTGAGCCTGAAGAAGTCCAAAGGACGCAAGAAATCGGCACGGATAATCGGCGTTCCGGTGCAAGAGCAAAGCATCGTTTTGCATGAGGGCGATGTTCTGATGCTGACCTCTGACCTGGACAGCGGCCATCCCGCGGTTCGCGATGCCGAGGGCAAAGTGCTGACTCCCGCCAGCATTGGCTGCACCTTACCCAGTGTTTTCCAGGATGTTCGCCCCGGCGAGGTCATCTGGTTCGACGACGGCAAGATTGGCGGCAAGATGCAGTCCATCGACGATCAGGCGCTGTATGTCCGGATTACCCATGCGCCCGGCGGTGCCAGGCTCAAGAGCGACAAGGGCATCAACTTGCCGGAGAGCGAACTCAAGCTCGATGCCTTGTCCCAGGACGATATTGCCGCGCTGGAATTCGCCGCCAAGCATGCGGACGTAGTCGAAATGTCCTTCGTCAACAGCCCGGATGACGTCAAATCATTGTTTACCCACTTGCGTCGGCTCAATGCCGAGCATCTGGGCGTGGTGTTGAAAATCGAAACCCGCCAGGGATTCGAAAACCTCGCCGCGCTGTTGATGGCCGGGATGCACAGCCCACGTCTGGGCGTGATGATTGCGCGGGGCGATCTCGCTGTTGAAAACGGTTTTGAACGCACTGCTGAACTGCAAGAAGAAATCCTCTGCATCTGCGAGGCCGCGCATGTGCCGGTGATCTGGGCTACCCAGGTGCTCGAAACCCTGGCCAAGACCGGCGCCGCGACTCGCGCGGAAATCACTGATGCGGCAATGGGCGTGCGCGCCGAGTGTGTGATGCTCAATAAAGGGCCGCACATTCTCGACGCTATCGAAACACTGGACGACCTGCTGTTACGTATGCAAGCCCACCGCAGCAAAAAACGCGATCTGTTGCGCAAGTTGCGGATCGCCGATCAAACCGTGCAAATCAAGAGGACTTCCGCATGACAATGCAGATCGAAAAAGCCGCATTTGGCAGCGATTGGCTGGTAGTGATCAATGACTATGAGGTGACGTTCCGCAGCATGGAGGACGCCGTGGCGTTCGCTCATCGGCTCAAGGAACGGATCGACGCGCCCCACGTGCTCCCGGCCGGGGAATGAGCCTGGTTTAACGTGGCATGTAGCGGCGCTGCCAGCGGTGGGGGATTTTCAGGGACATAAGCCCGAGCAGTGCCGCCATCGACCCGCTGACCAGCAACGCATTGACGCCCAGGCGATGTTCAAGTGCCGCGCCGATCACGGCACCGATGAACATTCCGGTCCATGGCACCAGCTGCACGCGCCAGCCATCGCGGCGTTCACCGAGCATCCAGCGGCCGAAGCCACGGCCAAAGCGCGACAGCGCGCCGGTCACGTAGGTCAGTCCCACCGGGAGGCCGTTCACCTGTTCCACGGCGGCATTGAGCATGCCCATCGCCAGAATGGCGAATACCACGGTCAGAATCTGCGAATCCAGTGGCCAGGCTGCTGCGGCACATAACAGCATGCCGATGCACAGCAGCAAGGGCAGGGCGCGGCGGCCTCCAAGCCGGGCAACGATAATTCCCAGGGCGTTACCCAACACGAAAGTGGTGATTGCCAGCAGTAATCTGGCCGACGTACTGATATCGGCATCACTGATGGCCACCGCAAGCCGTGTGGTGTTACCGCTCATGAAAGAAACGAAATCGCCGGTGGCCATGAATCCGATCGCGTCGGTCATCCCCGCGAGTACCGAAAGACTGGCCGCCAGCGACAGCCCCACGCGTCCGCGCCACTTCTGCATGTGCAAGTGGGCAGGCTTGACGGTGCGCTTGGCGGGTGTGGGGAGCATTGGCAGTTCTCTGCGTTGACCGGCGAATCGGGAGCAAGCCGTTCGAATTCAAACGGTGTGCTGGATTACAGCGCCTTGTTGCGCACGATGCGCTTGGCCTTTACTTCATCTGCGTATGCTTTGAGCTGATCGGCGTCGCCGTACAGTCGATTGACCAGTTGCAGAACCGCAGTGACGTCAACTTCGGACATTTGTTCGGCGAGCTTGAGTATCTCATTGGCCGTGCTTTCAAGATTAGCTGCCGTGCCTTTCAGATGGCGCTTGAGCTCCTGGGTGGATTTGTTCAGGGCCATACCCTATTCCTTTTATAAATACTGGCGATCTAAGCCGCGAAAGCATGGCTTTTTCTGCGAGAACAAGCAATCTGAATACTGACCTGGAGCATCGCGCGCGTTGCAAGCGTTTATCGCTCAATCGTCCCGGGTCAACACTTCCAGTAGTTCGATCTCAAACAGCAGATTCGAGCCGGGTTTGATATGAGCGCCCATTTGCCGATCACCGTAAGCCAGGTGAGCCGGAACAAATAACTTGCGCACGCCGCCGACCTTCATGCCCATTAAACCGATGTCCCACCCTTTTATTACCCGGCCGGTGCCGATGACGCACTGGAAGGGTTTGCCTCGATCATAAGACGAGTCGAACGTTGTGCCGTCTTCAAGTAACCCGTTGTATTGGGTGGTGATCAAGGCGCCCTTGACCACTTCTTTGCCGTCACCCTCGCGGATATCCGTAATCAGCAATTCATTGTTCATGACAACGCTCTGGAAACCTGGAAGGAAGGCGGCTTTTTCTCAGGAAATCCTGCCGCCTGCAATCACTTTCGACGCAACGAAGGTCATTCGACGCTCAATACTACGCGCCCATTCTCCATCGTCTGCTCCAGATAGTGGTGAGCCTTGGCCGCCTGTTCGAAGCGAAACACCCGGTCGATATCCGCAACCAGACCCTGTTCGACCGTCAGCGTGTTGATCGCCTCCAGCGCCAGGCTCAAGGCCTCGGCGTTCTGCGCAATCTCGAATTCAGGCTTGCCGGTGAAGTTACACAGGCAATGGACGAAGAAACGCATGTTTTTCTTGAAGGCTTCGATGGCCGGGAACGGCGTGCGGTTACCGCCGCGCAGGCCGAACAGTACCAGACTGCCCCGTGGCGCCAGCACATCACCGAGCAACGACATCTGCGGCCCGCCCACGCCGTCAAATATGGCGTGTACGCCCTGGCCATCGGTCAGCTTGTGGATGCGCATGCCCAAATCCTGTTCGTCGGTGACGATGACATGAGCCGCGCCCCGGTCCAGCAGGTATTGCTTGTCCTCGGCGTCTTTGGTCGACGCAATGACCTTGAGCCCCAGCGCCTTGCCCAGCTGTACGAAAGCGATATTCGGGCTCAAGGCCGCTTCGGTGACCAGCACGGTCTGACCCGGCTCGACACGTGCCAGTTCGTGGAAGGCGAACCAGGCCAGCAGGAACGGCGTGTAGTGGACACTGGCCTGTTTCGGCGAGAGCTGTTCGGGGTAACGGGTCAACGCCGCACGCGGCAGCAGGATCGTGTCACCGTAAACCGGGTAATCATTGATATCGCTGGCCTGGAAGCTGGCAACGCGATCACCGACGCGCAGGTCGTCGACCCGTTCGCCGACGGCTTCGACAATACCGGCCATTTCGCTGCCTAAACCTGCCGGCAAGCGGGTTTCACACAGGCCCAGCCCTTGGCGGCGCATCACGTCGTCCCAGCTCACGCCGATGGCCTGAACCCGGATCAATACTTCATTGGCGGCAGGTGGTTTTTGAATAACTTCCTCGCACTTGAGCACGTCGGCTGAACCGAAGTGATGGAAGCGGATGGCGCGAGACATGTGAACCTCTTGGTAAGTGAACATGCGTCGACTCTATCCGCCCCTTGGTGAGCGCACTATTGACGTTGATTGATATCGGTCATGCCTGCTGTCAATCTTCGTAACGATTTTGACGAGCCGCCTGTTCATTCAGATAAAGGAAAACAAGATGACTGAGAGCACCACGTTAAGAGTTGCGCTGATTACCGGCGCGGGAAGCGGCATCGGTCGCGCGGTGGCGTTGGGGTTGCTGGAAGATGGCTTCAGCCTGGTATTGGCCGGACGGCGACAGGAACCGCTGGATGAGCTGGTGGACATCGCCACCCGGGCGGGCGGCAGCGCCATTGCCGTGTCGACCGACGTCCGTGATCCATCGAGCGTCGATGCTTTGTTCAGCAGAATCGAAGACGTGTATGGCCGACTGGACGTGGTCTTCAACAACGCCGGGGTCGGTGCCCAGGCGATCCCGGTGGACGAGCTGGCGGTCGAGCAGTGGCTGAATGTGATCAACACCAACGTGACCGGGGTTTACCTTTGTGCACGTGGTGCATTCGGCCTGATGCGCAAGCAGACGCCTCAAGGTGGCCGGATCATCAACAACGGCTCGATCTCCGCCCACACGCCGCGCCCGTTCAGCGCACCTTATACCGCCAGCAAACACGCGGTGTCCGGGCTGACCAAAACCCTGGCCCTGGACGGCCGCGAGTTCAATATCGCCTGCAGCCAGATCGACATCGGCAATGCCTTGACCGAGTTGTCGGCACGCATGACCACCGGTGTCCGGCAGGCCAACGGGCAAACTGCAGTGGAGCCTATGATGGATGTCAAACACGTGGCGGATGCCGTGCGTTACATGGCGGGTTTACCGCTGTCTACCAACGTGCTGAACATGACAGTCATGGCCACCAACATGCCGTTCGTGGGGCGGGGTTGAACGCCAGCGTTAGAGGTTCTGGCTGCTGACGATCATGGCCTGGGCGATGTTCTCTTTCTGCTGTTCGGTGAAACCGTCCCAGACGTTGACCTTGGCGTAGTAGCCCAGGCCAGCCAGCGTGTACAGGCTCAAGGTAAAGACGATGAAGATTGAAACGAAGGTCCAGCGGCCGCCGTCGCTCTCATCACGGGACGAGAAGTTTTGTGAGTAATTGTCGTCGCCATTACGCGAAACCGCGCTGGAAGCCAGACGTTTGAACCATTGGAACAGGTGAACTACTACAAGACGCAGCATGGGGATTAGCCTCAAGGTTGAAAAAAACTGGAGCCTGGCGCGACGCTACGCCAGGTTCGATAGCTGTGCTTCAGGCCTCACAACGTTGGTTGTCGAATGCCGGAAACGAAAAAAGCCCGTCTATGACGGGCTTTCTTTTTATGATTCTGGTCAAGTCGCCGGGATTCGAATTCGCTGACAATTTCTGTCGTTGATGTTCGTTTCCGCATCCGCTTGCCGGTATGGAAACATTTTAGAACAAATCAATTTTCGCAGCTAGGGCCGACTGGCAGTCATCAGACAACTGGTGCCTTGTAGGCGTGTGGCATTTTGTCGCGCTGGAGCGGCTCTAGGTTGGTAAGAACCGTTGGAGCGTGGCTTGCCCGCGAAAAGGTCTGTGCATCCGCCCACTTATCCGAACCCGCCACAATGCCTTCGCGGGCAAGCCTCGCTCCAACACATTACCTTCGGTTCTTCACTCATTCGGCTCATCGGTGTTGATGTACTTCGGCACCTTGGCCAATGGCAGGCGGCGGGCCTGCTCTATGCTAATGCCTGGCCGGTTCGGCAGTGGGTCGAGTTTTTGCGGTTGACCGGTTTCCAGGCAACGCTCGATGGCCGCCAGCACCCGCACGTCGCGCCAGCCTTCGTCGCCATCGGGTTCGGGTTCGCGATCCTGCAGGATGCAGTCCGAGAAATACTGGGTTTCCCCGCCAAACTGATCCACCACCGGATGAGCATGCTCCTGAGTCTTGCCATTGATAATGGAGCGATAGCTAATCGCCACGCCCTCACCAAAACCGAAGCATGGCGAAGCCTCAAATTCACCTTCGGTACCGATCAACTGAAAGCGCTGGGTGCCGGGCAGGCTGTAGCTGACGGTGAACTGCGCCAATCGCTCTTCGGGAAAACGCAAGGTTACCGACACCGTGTCAGGTGTATTGATTTCCCGGCCGGGCGTGTGGATCGCCACGGCGTTGACTTCCAGTGGTTCGGAGTCGAACAGATTGCGTACGGCATTGATCGGGTAGGGGCCCATGTCTGCCGCAGGTCCGGCCCAGAAGCCGCTTTGCATACGATGATTCGAAGGCTTGGTGGTCTGCGCGAAGGTCGAAGTAAACAGGCGTGGCTCGCCGATTTCCCCGGCTCGGACACGGCTGATCATCTCGACCGTGCCTGGCTCGAAATGCAGACGATAGGCAATCATTAGCTTGGCGCCCGAGCGTTTAGCGGCTTCGGCGATCGCCAGGCAGTCTTCCTCGCTGGTAGCCATGGGTTTTTCCAGCAAGACATGAATTCCGGCTTCCAGCGCCGGCACGGCGAATTCACGGTGACGGAAATTGGGTGTCGCCAGATAGATGGCATCGATTTCGCCTGACTTGAGCAGGGTGTCAAATTCGTCGTAGTGATAGCTTTTCAGATCATAGAGTTCGGCCAGTTCATCAGCCTTGACCGGGTCGCCGGTAACCAGTGCGGTCATCACCGAGTTGTCGGTCTGATCTACGCCGGGCATGAAGGCTCCTTGCGAAATCCAGCCTCCGGCTACGACTGCGTAACGGATTTTTCCCTGTGCATCTGGCATTGATGAGGTCTCCACAATCGCCCGGCGGGTTGCCTGACGCTTATAGAGTCGGCACGCGCCACGCCCGGAAGTTCAAATCAATTGACCCATGGCGACGGTTCTTGAGGCTCGCCGGGCACGGCTGAGACGTTGCGTCTCATCGAACTCATTGGCTGCAGCGCCGCTCGACGCGGTCCGAAAGATCTCTCATACAAGGTCTTCTATTCCATAAAAAGAGGAGACCGCTATGAGTATCAACGGAAAAGTCGCGCTGGTAACAGGTGCCGGCCAGGGCATTGGCAGGGCCATCGCCTTGCGTCTTGCTCGCGATGGCGCCGATGTCGCGCTGGTTGACATCAATGCGACCAAGATCAATCAGGTTGCTGGAGAAATCGCCGAGTTGGGACGCAAAGCCACGGTGTTCGTCGCTGACGTTTCACAGCTGGATCAAGTCGTCGCCGCCGTTGAACATACGTACAGCACGCTCGGCGGCTTCGATATCATCGTCAACAACGCGGGTGTGGCTCAGGTCGAGTCTCTGCTGGAGGTGACACCCGAACAAGTCGACCGGATTCTTCGGATCAATGTGCAGGGCGTGCTCTGGGGAATCCAGGCAGCGGGCAAGAAGTTCAAGTCTCTCGGGCAGGGCGGCAAGATCATCAACGCGTGTTCTATCGCAGGCCATGAAGGTTTTGCACTGCTGGGTGTGTACTCCGCGACCAAGTTTGCAGTCCGGGCCTTGACCCAGGCGGCCGCGAAAGAGCTGGCAAGCGATGGCATTACGGTCAATGCTTATTGCCCTGGCGTAGTGGGCACCGATATGTGGGTCGAGATTGACCAGCGCATGGCCGACATCACCGGTGCCGAAGTCGGCGCCACCTACAAGAAATACGTGGACGGCATTGCCTTGGGGCGCGCAGAAACCCCGGATGACGTGGCGGGTTTCGTGTCTTACCTGGCCAGTCCCGATGCGGACTACATGACCGGCCAGGCACCGTTGATCGATGGCGGCATGGTGTATCGCTAGAGGCTGCGTGCCTCGCTTGACTGATTGCGATGCTGCATACGCGGCATCTCGATCCCATGCTGATTCACGCGGCGGTACAGCGTAGCCCGGGAGATGCCCAAGGCCTGGGCGGTTTCCCGTGGTTGCCAGCGGTGACGAATCAATGCATCCAGCAACAGCTGTCGCTGCGGGCTGACCGCTTCCTGCGCGGTATGAGCAGTCAGGGATGTTTCGTCGCGCAGCTCCGGCGGCAGGTCGCTGATCTGGATCGTCGCCCCGTCGCAGACGGCGCAAGCGTAGCGCAGCACGTGACGCAACTGGCGGATATTGCCCGGCCAGCCATGGCTGAGCAGGCGTTCCAGAGTCGCCGCGCTCAAGCCAACGGGTAGGCTGGCATGCTGGTTTTCCTCGGCGAGCAACTGGTTGATCAATGCCAGACGGTCGCTGCGCTCCCGCAGCGGTGGCAGCTGGAAGCGGGCACCACCGAGACGGAAATACAAGTCTTCGCGAAATTGCGCGCTGCGCACCATGGCGCTGAGATCGCGGTGTGTGGCGCAGATCACCTGAATGTCCACCCGCTGTCGACGCGATGCACCAAGCGGTGCGACCTCACCTTCAGCCAGCACGCGCAGCAATCGGGTTTGCAAGGCCAGGGGCATGTCACCGATTTCATCGAGGAACAGCGTGCCGCCGTCGGCTTGCAGTAACAATCCCTTCATGCCCTTGCTGGACGCACCGGTAAATGCGCCAGGGGTATAGCCGAACAATTCGCTCTCGATCAGGCTTTCGGGAATCGCTGCGCAGTTCAGGGCAATGAACGGCCCGTTTTTACGCGCGCTGTGATCGTGAACCTGGCGGGCGAAGACATCCTTGCCGGTGCCCGTTTCTCCCTGAATCAGGATGGGCAAGTCACGATCCTTGACGCGCACCGCCAGACGCAGGTTATCCACCATGCGCGGGTCCGGCCGGGTGTGATCATCAGCTTCACCGGTCAATATCCGGGTTCTGGGTCGGATGCGTGGCGCACTGACGCGAACTTGAAGGGTTCCTGCGCCTGCCTGCCAGTTCAGCGTCTGCGGCGCCTCATCGACGGCGTGGCGCAAGGCGTCAAGATCGAACACCTCACTGATGTGTTCGGGTAACCGACCAAAGCGCAGCCGCAGGGCCTGACGCGCCTTGCTGTTGATGCCGTGCAGGCGGCCGTCACGATCCCAGGCCAATAGCAGGTCCGGCTGGCTGTCCACATAACCCTGGGTACTGTGCGCTTGCAGGACCCAATGACCCTGGGCGCTGTGCATGAAGAACGCGTTCTCGATGGACCGTGCACTCAGCGCGACCATTTGCCGAATCAGATGCTGGCTGCGGCGGTCATCGGGGGATTGCACGGCGGAGGCATCCACAACGCCGAGCAGTTCACCCTGCGGATCGAAAACCGGTGCGGCCGAGCAGGTCAGGCCGATGAAGGCCGCGCGGAAGTGGTCGCGTTTATGCACGGTCACCGGCGCCTTGCTGGTCAGTACCGTGGCCACGCCGCAGGTGCCTTCTTCCGCTTCCGACCAGCAGGTGCCCAGATACAGACCGGCTTTGCGGCAATCGCTGCGAATCCCAGGATCTACCCGATGGTCAATGGTCTGGCCCAGGGCATCGGTGAGCAGTACGCAATAGTCGGCATGCCGCACGCGGGCATGCAGCTGCGCCACTTCTTCGCTGGCAACCCGCAAGAACAGATCAGCCCGTTCGCGACATTCCTTGAGCAAGGTAGTGGAGAGGATACGTGGGCCCTGAAGCGAGCCGGGATCAAGATGATGTTGCTCGAGGGAGCGCCGCCAGGAATCAAAAATCAACGGTGGCACCGGCACCTGGGGAAGGCGGTCTGCGTTTTTGACCATACGACTGACGCAGTCGACATGGGCTCTGGAGTTCGCGGCGAGCATAGGGCCTCCGGTTCTCGATCATTGTTGTTATAGCGGCTATTAGGCGCTCAACCCCTGGCTGCGACAAGTCGGGAACTCTGCCGCCCATCGCTGAGACGCAGCGTCTCACGGTGACAGCGATTATGAGGATACGTCGAGATGCAGCGTCTCATCCTGATCCGTCAATCATTGCTTTGCAAAGCGGCTGGATGGCTCTGGCACGGGCCTTGAGAAGCAAATGTCACGCGTTGGCCCCGTGTTTGCTCCGCTCATGGCGCTGGAATCATCCGGCGTCCGAGTGTCGAGACAACCTGGAGAACAACAATATGTCCACTCACCTGTCCACCGATCAGCTGCTGCACGCCTACAAAGTGATGCGCACCATCCGGGATTTCGAAGAGCGTCTGCACATAGAGTTCGCCACCGGCGAGATTCCCGGTTTCGTGCATTTGTATGCAGGCGAAGAGGCCAGCGCGGCCGGGGTCATGGCCCATCTCAGCGACGATGACTGCATCGCCTCCAATCACCGTGGCCATGGCCATTGCATCGCCAAGGGCGTGGATGTGTACGGGATGATGGCGGAAATCTACGGCAAGAAAACCGGTGTCTGTGGCGGCAAGGGTGGCTCGATGCACATTGCCGATCTGGAGAAAGGCATGCTCGGTGCCAACGGTATCGTCGGGGCTGGCGCGCCCTTGGCCGCAGGCGCTGCCCTGGCTGCCAAGCTCAAGGGCACCCAAGGTGTTGCAGTGGCGTTCTTCGGCGATGGTGGCTCCAACGAGGGCGCGGTGTTCGAGGCCATGAACCTGGCCTCGATCATGAACCTGCCATGCATTTTCGTTGCGGAGAACAATGGTTACGCCGAAGCCACCGCTTCCAACTGGTCGGTAGCCTGCAAGGACATCGCCGACCGCGCCATCGGCTTCGGGATGCCCGGTGTCACCGTCGATGGGTTTGATTTCTTCGCGGTACACGCCGCAGCGGGCGCTGCCATCGAACGCGCGAGGGCCGGGCAGGGGCCGTCCCTGGTGGAAGTGAAGCTGACCCGTTACTACGGCCATTTCGAAGGCGATGCCCAGACCTATCGCGGCCCGGATGAAGTCAAGAATCTGCGCGACACCCATGATTGTCTTGAGCAGTTCAGCCAGCGCTGCATCGAAAACGGCTGGCTGGAACGCGCCCAACTGACGGTGATCGATCAGGAAATCGAGCAATTGATCGAAGACGCGGTGCGCCTGGCCAAGTCCGATCCAAAACCTCAACTGGCTGATCTGCTCAGTGATGTTTACGTGAGTTATCCGTGACCCGCTTTTGACCGTGCCTCCACGCATCTGAAAACAAGAACAAAAGGACAATCATCATGGCTAGAAAAATAACTTATCAGCAGGCAATCAACGAAGCCCTGGCCCAGGAAATGCGTCGCGATGCCAGCGTGTTCATTATTGGCGAAGACGTGGCCGGCGGCGCAGGCGCCCCCGGCGAACAGGATGCCTGGGGCGGTGTGCTGGGTGTCACCAAAGGGTTGTATGCGCAGTTTCCCGGTCGGGTACTGGACGCGCCGCTGTCCGAAATAGGTTACGTCGGCGCGGCCGTGGGGGCGGCTACCCAAGGCATGCGTCCGGTATGCGAACTGATGTTTGTCGATTTTGCCGGGTGCTGCCTGGACCAGATTCTTAATCAAGCTGCCAAGTTTCGTTACATGTTCGGCGGCAAGGCCGTCACGCCGCTGGTGATCCGCACCATGGTAGGCGCCGGCTTGCGTGCCGCCGCTCAACATTCGCAGATGCTCACCTCGTTATGGACCCATATCCCCGGTTTGAAAGTGGTCTGTCCGTCATCGCCGTACGATGCCAAGGGGTTGCTGATTCAGGCGATTCGCGACAACGATCCGGTGATTTTCTGCGAGCACAAGATGCTCTACAGCATGCAGGGTGATGTGCCCGAAGAGCTTTACACCATCCCGTTCGGCGAGGCCAATTTCCTCCGTGAAGGCAATGACGTCACCCTGGTCACCTATGGCCGCATGGTGCATCTGGCCATGGAAGCCGCGGCCAACCTGGCGCGCCAGGGCATCGATTGCGAAGTGCTGGATTTGCGCACCACCAGCCCCATGGACGAGGACAGCATCCTCGAAAGCGTGGAAAAAACCGGCCGGCTGGTGGTGATCGATGAGGCCAATCCGCGCTGTTCCATGGCCACCGATATCAGTGCCATGGTTGCGCAAAAGGCCTTTGATTCCCTCAAGGCGCCCATCGAAATGGTCACAGCGCCGCACACCCCGGTGCCTTTTTCCGATGCGCTTGAGGACATGTACATCCCAAACGCCGCAAAAATTGAAGCTGCGGTACGCAAGATCAGCGAGAAAAGGAGTGCCGCATGAGCCAGATTCATACCCTGACCATGCCCAAGTGGGGTTTGTCCATGACCGAAGGCCGGGTCGACACCTGGCTCAAGCAGGAAGGTGACCGGGTCGAGAAGGGCGATGAGTTGCTCGATGTCGAAACCGACAAGATCTCCAGCAGTGTGGAAACGCCGTTCTCCGGTGTACTCAAACGGGTGCTGGCGCGTCCGGATGAGACCCTTTCGGTCGGAGCTCTATTGGCGATCATCGTTGACGGTGAGGTCAGCGATGCCCAGATCGAGGAAGTCATCGAGCGTTTCCAGGCCGAGTTCGTGCCCGCTACCGATGCAGCCGAATCGTCAGGCCCGGCGGCGCAAAAAATCGAGCTGGAGGGGCGAACCTTGCGCTACTTCGATCTGGGCGAGGGTGGTACGCCGTTGGTGCTGATCCATGGTTTCGGTGGCGACCTGAACAATTGGTTGTTCAATCATCAGGCCTTGGCTACCGATCGGCGGGTCATCGCCCTGGACTTGCCCGGGCATGGCGAGTCTGGCAAGACCTTGCGTACCGGCGATCTGGATGAGTTGAGCCATAGCGTACTGGCGCTGCTGGATCATCTGGATATCTACACGGCACATCTGGCCGGGCACTCCATGGGCGGCGCAGTGGCACTGAACATCGCTCGACTGGCGCCCCAGCGCGTGGCCAGCCTGGTTTTGATTGCCAGTGCAGGCCTGGGCACCGAGATCAACGGGGAGTATTTGCAGGGTTTCATCGACGCCAACAACCGCAACGCCCTCAGGCCACAGCTGGTGAAGTTGTTCAGCGATCCTGGGTTGGTCAACCGGCAAATGCTTGAAGACATGCTCAAGTTCAAGCGGCTCGAGGGCGTTGATAGTGCCTTGCGGCAGCTTGTTGGTCAGCTGTTCCCGGATGCACGACAGGCTGCCGGGCTACGCGCACAAGTGGAGCAGAAGCCAAGCCTGGTGATCTGGGGGGCGGACGATGCAATCATCCCGGTCAGTCATGCACAAGGATTGTCGGCACAGGTCGAAATCCTCCCGACCCAGGGACACATGGTGCAGATGGAAGCTGCCGAGCAGGTCAATCGCTTGATAGAGGTTTTTTTGAAAGACCTGTAAAAAGTGTTGCCCCGGTGTGATAAGCACCGGGGCGTTCACGTTGCTGATTGTGCTTTATCGGGTCTGAAGCGTTGATGCAGGCGTATTGATGTCAATGTTTTGTAATACTTTCCTAAGTAAGAAAATGCCCGGCTCGTTGTAGGATCACGGCCCGTAATCAATTTCAGGATTGTATGAATACCGTTCAGGAGCCTCCCAGTCGCTCCGCCTTTGGCAACCTTTGCCTGACCCCGAATTGCGCCCCGGCGCGCGAATCACATCTTCCGAACATCCTGTTCCGACCCTCGTCCCGGCTGACCTTTGTCCTGTCGTCCCAAGCGATTGAATGTCATGGGCGTGCGCGATCATCCTACCTTTGCCCGCAAGTGAGCCAATAACCCATGGAATGGATAGTTGATCCTACGGCATGGCTCGGCCTGCTGACGCTGATCGTGCTGGAATTGGTGTTGGGCATCGATAACCTGGTGTTTATCGCGATTCTTGCCGACAAACTGCCACCCGAACAACGTGACAAGGCGCGAGTCATTGGCCTGTCCCTGGCGCTGATCATGCGTCTGGGCCTGCTGGCCAGTATTTCCTGGATGGTTACGCTGACCCAGCCGCTGTTCGAAGTCTTCGAGCACAGCTTTTCCGGGCGTGACCTGATCATGCTGTTCGGCGGCGTATTCCTGCTGTTCAAGGCGACCATGGAATTGCATGAACGCCTCGAAGGGCATGTCAGCGAACGCACCAGCAACTCGACGTACGCGAAGTTCTGGCCCATCGTCGCGCAAATTGTCGTGCTCGATGCGGTGTTCTCCCTGGACGCGGTGATTACCGCCGTCGGTATGGTCGAGCATCTGGCGGTGATGATGATCGCCGTGATGATCTCCATCGGCCTGATGATCATCGCCAGTAAGCCGCTGACGCGTTTCGTCAATGCGCACCCGACGGTGATTATGTTGTGTCTGGGCTTTTTGATGATGATTGGTTTCAGCCTGACCGCCGAAGGCCTGGGTTTCCATATCCCCAAAGGTTATCTGTATGCGGCGATTGGCTTCTCGATCCTGATCGAGGTGTTCAACCAGGTCGCGCGCATGCGCCGTAAACGTTCGCTGCACGGCGTGCGGCCGATGCGCGAACGCACGGCCCATGCGGTCATGCGTTTGTTGGGCGGCCGCAAGCTTGATGCGGACGAGGTGGGCGAGGAAATCGCCGACATGCTTGAAGGCGAACAGACTGCAGCCGTGTTCGACCGCCGCGAGCGGGTGATGATCAGCGGCGTACTGCAACTGGCCGAGCGGCCGATTCGCGCAGTCATGACCCCGCGCGCCGAGGTCGATCACATCGATCTGGCGGACGATGCCGACAAGGTCAATCTGAAGTTGATGCATTCCTCGTATTCGCGCTTGCCGCTGATTCGCGAAGGGCGCATCGATGAGCCGTTGGGCTTCGTACACAAGAAGGAGCTGCTCAAGGAATTGCTGGCTGGCAACCAGCCGAATCTGGAAAACCTGGCGCGCAAGGCGATCAATCTGCTGGACAGCTTCACGATCCTCAACGCCCTGGAGCAGATGCGCAAGGAGTCGACGCACATTGCGTTCGTGGTTAACGAATTCGGCGATTTCATTGGTCTGCTGACCATGACCGACATTCTCGAATCCATTGCCGGTCAACTGCCGGACGCCAGTGAGATCGAAGGTCCGGACATCGTTGCCGAGGAGGGTGGTTTCGTGGTTTCCGGTGCACTGAACCTCAACCATGTGCGCGAGCGAACCGGTTTTCAGGCCAAGGCCACCGAGGATTACCAAACGGTTGCCGGGCTGGTAATGAGCCTGCTGGATCGCCTGCCGCGCACCGGTGACAAGCTCGATTGGGAAGGCTGGAACATGACCGTGGTCGGGGTCGAAGAGCGCCGGGTGACGAGGGTTGCATTGCGCAAAACCGAGTAACCGCTCTGGCTCGCCCTTGTCGGCGGCGCAGTGTTGCGCTGTCGGCGAGGGATCAGCCCGATTGATAATCAGTATGCGTAACGGTGGTTTTTCATCAGGCGCGGCAGCCATTAGATTTGGCTCCAACGCAACGATTCACCTGATGACTACTTACCAAACCACTTACTGGAGTTACACATCATGAAACGCACCATCGCCCTGAGCTTTGCCTTTTCGGTCCTGACCGCCACTGCAGCCTTCGCCAGCCCACAATCGGCTACTTCTGTTGCACAACCTGTGGTTGCCCAGGCTTCCACCCAGATCGCTGATGTACATGCCGCCGCTGCGGGCAACAAAACCTTTGATCGTGCTTACCTGCAACTGGACAGCAAGGTCCTGGTGGCAGAAAACCGCAAAGAGTTCGGTTCGCAATATCAGCGTTATTGATTGCGAGTTGTCTAACGGATCCAAACCAAAAAGCCCGGTTAACCGGGCTTTTGTTTGTCTGCTGGAAACGGGTTTGCTTCAGCGATTGCGCAGGCTGCGTTCCATTCGCGCCAGTCCTTCTTCAAGCAGCGAGCGCGGGCAGCCGAAATTCAAGCGTACGAATTGCTGGCAATCGTCGCCGAACTCCGCGCCTGCGCTCAACGCGATCTTGCCGTGTTCGAGAAAGAACTGTTGCGGATTTTCCAGCCCCAGTGCCGAGCAATCCAGCCACGCCAGGTAAGTGCTCTGCGGCAGGTGCATGACCACACCGGGCAGGCGCGTCTTGACGGCCTCGGCGAGGAAATCGCGGTTGTCCTGCAGATAAGCCAATACGGCTTTCAGCCAGTCGCCACCTTCGCTGTACGCGGCGCGAGTCGCTTCCATGCCCAGCACGTTGACGCTGTCCACCATGCCGAGTCGACCATGGGTGAAGCGTTTGCGCAGTTGCTCGTCTTGAACAACCGCAAAAGCGGTCTTCAATCCGGCGATGTTGTACGCCTTGCTGGCCGACATCAGCGTGACCGTGCGCTTGGCGATCTGCGGGCTGAGGGATGCAATGGGAATATGCCGACGCCCGTCGAACAGGATGTCAGCATGGATTTCATCGGAGATGACCAGCGCGTCGTTGCGCACGCAGGCATCGCCGATCAGGTGCAGCTCCTCGCCACTGAACACTTTGCCCAGCGGATTGTGCGGATTGCTCAGGAGCAGGGCGCCAGCGTTTTGCAGGGCTTTGTCCAGTGCCGCGATATCGGTTTCATACCCGCCCTCGACATTGGCCTTGAAGGGCAATTCGATGCGGGGCTGTTGCCAGTGATTGGGGGCCTTGGACAGCGGCGCGTAATTCGGCGTTTGCAGCACCACGCCCGCGCCCTCCGGGACCAGTGCATGCAGCGCCATGTTGAAGCCCGGCTCGACACCCGGCAGGAATATCAATTCTTCAGGTTGCACACGCCAGGCATAGGCTTGCCAAAGATGGGCAACAACTGCCTGGCGCAAAGCGTCCTGTGCGACTCCGTAGCCGAGCAGCGGATGCTCGATGCGCTTGTGCAGGGCCTGGATGATCGGTGCCGCTACCGGGAAATCCATGTCCGCAACCCACATCGGCAGGACATCGGCCGGGTACTGACTCCACTTCTTGCTGTCGGTGTCGTGGCGCTCGAATACGGTATCCAGGTTGATCGTCATGGCGGTCTCAGTGGGCAAAAGTGCCGCACAGGTTAGTCGCGCGGACGGTCGGGGTCCAGAGCCGAGGGCTGTTGGACGCCTGTTGGCGCGAGGCTTGCCCGCGAATCACAATTTCGGTCGACATATTCTTCGCCTGAGATGACGCCTTCGCGGGCAAGCCTCGCTCGAACAAAACCGCATTAGCGCAGGCAATGAAGGTGGGTCAGGTGGATTGAGGTGGGCGGGGCTGGCGTCTCGGGGACAAGTCCCCTCTTACCGGTTTTGCATCGGCCCGGTAGGACCG
>NZ_LGSI01000052.1 GCF_001698815.1 Pseudomonas syringae
CGGCCGTAGGAGCGACTTTAGTCGCGAAGGCGTCAATTGCCCTCCCGGCTAAAGCCGGTCCTACAGCAAGCCTCGCTCCAACGAAGGTGCGAGCGGCGATTTACGCCACATCCTCCGCCCGACGCCCTGTGCTGCGCCGTCCGCCGGTTACCAGTTCAGTAAACTTGCTGGCTGTCAGCGGTCGGGCGAAGAGCCAGCCCTGGCCGTAAATCACGCCCTCGCTCTGCAGCAGTTGCGCCTGGGATTCAAACTCGATGCCTTCGGCTATCACCCGCAATTGCAGCGCATGGGCCATGCGAATGATGTGTGGGGCGACACCGCTGCTGGCCGCGTCATGGCCGAGGGCGTCGATGAAAGCCTTGTCGATTTTCAGGCAATCCACGGGAAGGGTTTGCAGATAGGCAAGGCTGCAATAACCAGTGCCGAAATCATCAATCAATACCTGATGGCCTTTGTCGCGCAGCCCTTGCAGATGATTGCGCGCCACCACCACATCGATCAGCCCGCGCTCGGTGACTTCAAAGGCAATCTGTCGTGCGGCGACCCTGTGCTGGGCCAGCAATCGAGCCGTCACCCGCCCGATTCGCGGCGCCATGACATCGCACGCCGCCAGGTTCACGGAAATATACAGCTGCGGGTTTGCGCGCAGCAGCGGGCCGAGCTGTTCGAGCAGTTGTTGCAGGACAAAGTCGGTGATCTGCCGGATCTGACCGGTGTTTTCCGCCAGCGGTATGAACAGGTCGGGACTGGTCAGCGTGCCGTCGGGCCTGCGCCAGCGCACCAAAGCTTCGGCGCCGACACAGAGGCGAGTGTTGAGATCGAAGATCGGCTGAAATAAAACCTTCAGTTCGCTGCGCCGCAGCGCACCCTGCAATTCACCGCCCAGCGACT
The DNA here is from genome assembly GCF_001698815.1 of Pseudomonas syringae. Classification (GTDB taxonomy): domain Bacteria; phylum Pseudomonadota; class Gammaproteobacteria; order Pseudomonadales; family Pseudomonadaceae; genus Aquipseudomonas; species Aquipseudomonas syringae_A. The sequence continues at coordinate 892 of NZ_LGSI01000052.1, forward strand.
GGCGCTGGCGAGCCAGTTGCAGCACCAGCAGGCCAATGCAGAGGGAAACCAGCAGGCTGGCGGGGACCAGCAGCCACCAGGCTCCGGCGATTTTTTCCTGCAGTCCGCTGCGTGGCGTCGTCAGCACCAGTTGGTATTCGGGACTTTGCGTGGGCATTCGGTAAATCAGCCGCGAAGACGTGGTCAGCAACGTTTCATCAGTGGCGGAAGACCAGTTCTTCGTGGGTGGCCAGGATTGCTCCGGTCCGAGAACGGTGACTGCCTTGCTGCCGTGATTGAGCACGACCAACAAGCTGCCGCCTGCCGGCAGATCGACCACATCAGTGAGGTGTCCGCGAGACGTGGTAACCCTGAAATCGCCGCGCCCCATCATCAGCGCCGCAAGATTATCGTCCGGCTGGGCCGAGGTGTTGAGCCAATAATCGTAAGTCGGGCCGCGAATGTCCGGTTCGCGCGGCGTGCCAAGCTTGCTGTTGAGTGGCCAGCTGGAGCACAGACTTCTGTCACCGACGAACCCCGCTTCATAAATGAAGCGATAGCTGGAGATGATCTGGCGCAAGCGATCAACCATTTGCGGCGTGCAGTGACGTAACGGCTGGGCTTCGAGCTGGTCCAGGCCGGTGCGCAGCTGGCCGAACAACTGTTCCAGGCGAACCAGAAACCGCTCGCCCTGGGCTTTCATCTGTTCGCTTTCATTCTGCCGGGCCTGATGAATCGCCAGTGCAAAACTGCCGCATAGCAGTAAGACCGCACTCAAAAGGGCTGCAAGCAATGCCATCAGCCATGGGCGGTACAGGTTCAAACGAAAGGGTATTGCAGCATCAAGCATCGGTGGGTATCCGGATGAATACCCTTCAGGTTAGCAACAAGCCAGAAAATCGCCTGATTAAATCGGCGACCGAGCGAAAATTGTCATTTGGACCGATTGAGTACCTTGAGCAGCGCGGCGGTACGGGCGTCCGGATTGCCCGTGAAGCGTTCGGGGCGATAGTGCATCTGAAAGGCCGCGAGGACGTGACGCGTGGCGACGTCCAGCTCGCCGGTCTGCGGTGTTTCGTATCCCAGTCGCGCCAATTGTTGCTGAAACCAGGAAATGCTCGGCAAGGCGTCCATCAGCAACGCCTGCTCTTGGGCAACCAGTCTTTCGTCTGGCCAGATACCCAAACCTTCTGCGGCCAGTCGCTTCCACGGGAACAATGGGCCTGGATCCAGCTTGCGCAGCGGCGCGATATCGCTGTGGCCGATGATGTGCCGAGGATCAATGTGATTGCGCTTGACTATATCCTTGAGCAGCACGATCAGCGCCTGAACCTGACCCTCGCTGTAGGGATACCAGACGCGTCCAGTGGGTGTGTCGGTGAAACCCGGATTGACGATTTCAATGCCGATCGAGCTCGAATTGAGCCAGGTTCGGCCTTCCCACACGCTTTCGCCAGCATGCCAGGCCCGCGCAGACTCATCGACCAACTTGTAAATAGTCGGCGGCGTATCGCCAATGAGGTAGTGGCTGCTGACTTCGCCATGGGTCAACAAGGCCAGCGAGCGCTCAAGGTTCGCCGAGGTGTAATGCACCACCACGAATTGCACGCGATTGTCGAAATTCACCGAAGCATGACTGGTGTCGAGTCGCGGCCCGCTGGTGCAAGCCGTCAGCGCGAAGAGTAATAGGGCAGGGAAAAACAGCTTCATGAACATCGGCACACGCTGGGAGTAAAAGGGTGAGCATAACGTACTGCGGCAATAACGCTTATTACAGCGGCAATCGGTCACCCTTGTTCGATCCGGTTGCGGCCGTTTTCCTTGGCTCGATACAGCGCCTGATCGGCACGCTTGAGCGCTACATCGCTACGTTCGCCCGCGCGAAATGCCGTGACACCCATTGAAACAGTGACGGTCACCGGCTCGCTCTTGAAGTGAAACGGGCAGAGTTCGACCGCAGCGCGCAGTTCGTCGAGCAGGGCTAGCCCGGCACTGACCGCCGTCGCGGGTAACAGCAAGACAAACTCCTCACCGCCGAAGCGCGCGATGAAGTCGCTGCTGCGCAGCCGTTTTTTCAGCACCGTGGCAATGATCTTCAGCACCCGGTCGCCCGCCAGATGGCCGAAGCCATCGTTGATGCGCTTGAAGTGATCGAGGTCGAGCATGCACACCAACAGGCTGTTCTTCTGCTGCTGCCACGCGGCCATTTCCTGCTCAAGACGCTCGCCCCAGGCTGCACGATTGGGCAGGCTGGTGAGCGGGTCGATCAGTGCTTTCTGTCGTTGTTCTTCCAGATGACCACGAAAGCCCAAGGCTTCCTGTTCCATGGTCGCAACACGAGTTGCCAGGCTTTGCAGACGCTCGGCGACTTCATGCTCGCGCGCATCGCGTTGCACCTGATGTTGATCCATCGTGTTCAACAGGCCTTCGAGTCGGTTCTCAAGCACGCGCTTGAGGCTGGACAGGTCCGGGGCGTCCTGCACGCTGCTTTGCAGGCCATCGACCTGCTCGCGAAGCTGGCTGTTGAGGTCACGGGAAACCGACTGGTTATCGGCATAACCTGCGCTCGCCGCCTGAAGGTTGCTCTGAAACGACTCCAGACGCTCGTTCAGCTGCTTGAGATAGATTTCGAATTCATGCTGGCCGGTGTCAGTGATGGCCAGCATCAACACCGCAAGATCATCGAGTATCGGCAGCAGTTCGTACCAGTTCAGGCCATGTTCCAGGCGTTTGCGCATCGCCTCGGCCTGAGGTCGATGATGTTCCGGAAGCGTCAGATCATTGAGCAGCCCCAGCAAGGTCTGTTCGATGTGAGCGGCCACTGAGCTATAGCTGGGTTCGGGCGAGGCGGGCAGCGCAAAACCGACACCCTCTTCGTCAAGCGCTTGCTCATCGGTTTCGCTTTCGCCTTCTTCCTCGGACGGCGCTTCAACCACAGCCTCAGGCAGCTGTTCGAAGGGCACGGATGGCGTGGGTGTGAGCAGATCCTCTACCGCAAACGCGTCAACCGCTACGGCAGCGACGGGGATTGGCGGCTCACGGAGCGGCTCAGCCGCATCGAGCTGCACTGGCTGCACTGGCGATTCGGCAGCCGGTTCGAAGACTTCGGCAACAACGGGCGGCAACGCTTCGGCAATCGGGGCTTGCGGCGAGTCGTCGGTTTCGTCTGGCTGATGCTGAGTCGGCACAACGACAGGCTCAGGTTCAGGCTCCGACTCCGACGTCGGGACGTGATCGGGTGCAGCGGCTAGGGGCTCGACCTGTTGGTTTTGCTTGGGCTGATAATGCTCTGTGGCGGGATGTTGTATGTGTTCAGGGGCGGGTGCAACGTCATTGGGGCTTTCATGGCCGCCAAACAAGCGCTGCAACAAGCCGGGTCGCGCCGCCTCTTCAGGCTTGTCCATCAATGTCAGCGCCTGGCCTTGCAGGCCGCTCAGCTCACCCAGCAGCAACGGCAGTTCCCGCGATTGGGAGGCGCGCTCTTCGAGATCCTTGGCGAATTTTTTCAGCGGTTTGCGCACATCCTTGGGCAGCGGCAATGATTGCAATTGCGTAACCAAGGCAGTCAAGGCGCTACTGATCTGGCCAGCGCGGACTTCCCGACGTTGCTCGGAATCCAGCACGGCTTTTTCAAGGCGCGGGATAAGCGCGGCCAGGCCAGCGTCCATATCGTCCTTGCGTACGATTTCGCGCATTTCCTTCATGCACTGGTCGACCGCGCGGTCCGAGCCTTCCGCCGCCAGACTGCTGCGCACCAGACCCCGACGCAAAAGGTCGAGGCGAGCTTCCCAGCGTCTTTCGAGCTTTTCTTGCTGCTCGATGCCCGTCAGGTACTTTTCTTTCCAGCGCTCCGCGTCATCGCTCATGCAATGGGCTCGCTACTGGCCGTGCTGGGTACCGGTAGTGAATCCTGGGTCAGGGACGCTGGCAGACGAATTTCTACGGCAACAGGAAGATGGTCCGAGATCGGCTGAGCCAGGACCTGCACCCGTTCCAGGGTCAGGCTCGGGCTGAGCAAAATGTGATCAAGGCAACGCTGCGGTCGCCAGCTAGGGAACGTCGCTTCGATCTGCGGCGCCAGCAAGCCAAGGTCCCGCAGCGGCGAGTTCTCCAGCAAGTCCAGGGCGTGAGTGTTCATGTCACCCATCAAGACCTGATGGCGATAGTCGCCGATCAGCTCGCGGATATAAGCCAGTTGCCGGGTTCGGGTACGTGCGCCGAGGGCCAGATGCATCATGACCACGATCAACGCGTCCGCGCCTTCGCCGAAGCGCACCAGAATCGCGCCACGCCCGGCGGGGCCCGGCAGCGGATGGTCTTCGATGGCCGTCGGCCGCAAGCGGCTGAGCACACCATTGCTGTGCTGGCCGAAGCGTCCGAGGTTGCGATTGAGCTGCTGGTACCAGTAAGGGAAAGCACCGAGCTGGGCCAGGTGCTCCACTTGATTGATGTAGCCGGAGCGCAGACTGCCGCCATCGGCTTCCTGCAAGGCGACCAGATCGAAGTCGCCCAGCAGATCGCCGATCTTTTGCAGGTTGCCGGCGCGGCCACCATGAGGCAGCAAATGCTGCCAGCCTCGGGTCAGGTAATGACCATAACGCTCAGTACTGATGCCGACCTGAATGTTGAAGCTGAGCAAGCGCAGCCGACCATCGGCCGGCAAGCCGCTTTCCAGTACATGGTGTTCGTTGACCTTGGGGTCGTGTCGGCCAACGATCCGTTCCGTTCTCCAGCGCCGCATGGCAGGCGCCGCTTACTTGGCCGCTCGCTCTTTGGCGATGAGCTGATCGGCGACCTGCAGGGCTTGCTCTGCACCACCCGCGGAACCCAGGTCAAAACGGTATTTGCCATTGACGATCATGGTGGGTACGCCCGTGATTTCGTACTTCTTGGCCAGTTCTTTGTATTGGGCGATCTTGCCCTTTACAGCGAAGGAGTCGAAAGTTTTCAGGAACTTTTCCTTGTCTACGCCTTGAGTGGCGACGAAGTCAGCCATGTCATTTTTGTCGACCAGACGCTTGCCGCCCTTCTGGATCGCTTCGAATACTGCTGCGTGAACCTTGTGCTCTACACCCATGGTATCCAGGGTGATGAACAACTGGCCGTGAGCATCCCACGGGCCACCGAACATGGCGGGGATCCGCACGAAGTTGACGTCGGCAGGCAGTTTTTCCACCCATGGATTGATGACGGGTTCGAAGGCATAGCAATGCGGGCAGCCATACCAGAACATTTCCACGACTTCGATCTTGCCTGGCACGGAAACCGGGACGGCGCTGCTCAGCTCGACGTACTGCTTACCTGCTTCGATAGGCTCGGCTGCTTGCGCCGTTATACCGAACAAACTGGCGGCAACCAGAGCGGCGCTGAGGATCAGATTACGCATGCTTTACTCCTGAGACAGATTTGAGTCGCCTTCAAGCGACCGGCTTTGGACCGGACGGGTGGGCGCGAGTTCGCTAGTGTAACGCTGGCGACAATAAAAAAGGGCAGCCGAAGCTGCCCTTTTTCAGTTGAAAACCCATTGGAGCGATGCTCGCCCGCAAAGAAGGGTAACGCGGTGTGTCAGGCTTGCCGCAGTGACTGATTCGCGGGCAAGCCTCGCTCCAACGGGTTACTCAGGATGTTTCGGCTGAACGATTCAAAACCTGTTGGAGCGAGGCTTGCCCGCGAAGGTATTGGCCCGGCCCCAGCGGGTTGCTTAATGCAGGCCTTGGATATATTGCGACAGCGCGTCGATATCCTTGTTGCTCAGCTTGGCCGCGATGGAGCGCATGACCATGGTGTCGCCGTCGTTGGTGCGGTCGCCTTCGCGGAAAGCGACCAGTTGTTTCTTGATGTAGTCGGCATGCTGGCCACCCAGATGCGGGAAGCCGGCCTGCGCGTTGCCGACGCCATTAGGCGAGTGGCAGCCGGTGCAGGCGGGCATGCCTTGATCCAGCTTGCCGCCGCGGAACAGTGCTTCACCCTGGGCCACGAGTTTTGGATCGGCAGCGCCAACACTGCCTTTCTGACTGGCGAAATAAGCCGCGATGTCTGCCAGATCCTGATCGTTGAGGTTGGTCAGCAGGCCGGTCATTTCCAGGACGACGCGTTTGCCGTCCTTGATTTCGTGCAGCTGCTTGAGCAGATAACGATCACCCTGGCCTGCCAGTTTGGGGAAGTTCGGGGCCATGCTGTTGCCGTCCGGGCCATGACAGGCGCCACACATGGCGGCTTTGGTCTGGCCAGCGGCAGGATTTCCAACCTCACCAGCAGCCTGCGCCGCACCGCAGATGCCCAAGGTCAACAGCAGACTCACGAGTATTTTGTTCATCAGGTAATCCAAATCGGCTAAAGGTGAAAAGTTATGTAGGAGATGACTCGCTCATCCGAAGATGAAGGTTCGCAAATCCTCGCTACTGCTGTCCTTGCACAATCCACGCGGCGGCAACGCTTTGAACTACCGGACACAGGCAACTCCAAAGCCTTCATACTTAACGAAACCTTTTCAGGTTCAAAGCGGACTGCGTTCTAATGCGCATCTATATGTCTCGCTCAGGTTGTGATCTTGGCCCTGTTCACAGGACAAAGCACACACAAAATCTGCGGCATTATATACTGGCGCTACTGAAACGGAAACGACACCTCTTGCCGCACCCCTTGCAGGCACCGCCCTCACCGGAAATCACATGCAACTCAAGAATCCCATCCTCGGCCTGTGCCAACAGTCCACCTTCATGCTCAGTGCTGCCAAAGTCGATCAGTGCCCTGACGACGAGGGCTTTGAAGTCGCCTTCGCCGGGCGCTCCAACGCGGGCAAATCGAGCGCGCTGAACACCCTGACTCATGCCAGTCTAGCTCGTACTTCGAAAACCCCCGGGCGAACTCAGCTGCTGAACTTCTTCAAGCTGGACGACGAGCGTCGCCTGGTCGATTTGCCGGGTTACGGTTACGCCAAAGTGCCGATCCCGCTCAAGCTCCACTGGCAGCGCCACCTGGAAGCCTATCTGGGCAGTCGCGAAAGCCTGAAGGGTCTGATTCTGATGATGGACATCCGTCATCCAATGACCGACTTCGACCTGCTGATGCTGGACTGGTCGATTGCCAGCCACATGCCAATGCACATCCTGCTGACCAAGGCCGACAAGCTGACCTACGGCGCCGCGAAGAACGTGCTGCTCAAGGTTCAGGCCGAAATCCGCAAGGGTTGGGGCGATGCGGTCAGTATCCAGTTGTTCTCGGCCCCCAAGCGCATGGGCCTGGAAGACGCCTACACCGTACTGGCCGGCTGGATGGAACTGGAAGACAAGGCGCCGGCCGAGTCTGCTCAGCCTGCTCAGTAAAAACGCAGGCAAAAAAAACCCCGGACTTCGTATGGGGAGGGGAAGTCTGGGGTCTAAGTTTTCAGACCTTTAGGGTGGGGTCTGAATATCTGCCAACACTTAACACAACTAGGAGCATTGATCGGCTTCGCTGCCAATCGAGAACTCTGACTCGATTTTCAGGGCTTAAGTTCCTGGCCCGCTGAAATTCTCCAGCCAGATTGCGTTTTGGCAGAACCGGCCTCTTCGGGGACGAGTCCCCTCCTACCGGTTTGTGTAGATCGGGTAGGACCGGACTTGTCCGGGAAGCTGTCCATCCGGGCAATGGACAACAGGTAGAGCCGGCAACCTCGAGCGCGCAACGCAATCGTGCGCGCTCCAGGTCTGAACACCCGTTATCAGTGCGCCTCGTCCCAGTTGTTGCCGACACCCACCTCAACCAGCAGCGGCACATCCAGTTGCGCCGCACCGCTCATGTGTGGGCGGATCTGCTCGCTGATCTGCTCCACCAGATCCTCGCGAACCTCCAGAACCAGTTCATCGTGCACTTGCAGGATGACCCGTGCATCCAGGCCCGACTCTTCCAGCCAGCCGTTCACCGCGACCATGGCTTTCTTGATGATGTCGGCGGCGGTGCCCTGCATCGGTGCGTTGATCGCCATACGCTCGGCGCCTTTGCGCAGGGCCTGGTTCTTGGCGTTGATGTCCGGAAGGTACAGGCGACGGCCAAAGATAGTTTCGACGAAACCCTGCTCGGCGGCCTGGGTGCGCGTGCGCTCCATATAAGCCAGCACGCCGGGGTAACGGGCGAAATAGCGATCCACGTAGGCTTGCGACTGTTTGCGGTCGACGCCGATCTGCTTGGCCAGGCCAAACGCGCTCATGCCGTAGATCAGCCCGAAGTTGATCGCCTTGGCGCTGCGACGCATGTCCGTGGTGACGCCCTCAAGCTCGACGCCGAAGACTTCAGCAGCCGTTGCCCGGTGCACATCGAGGTTGTTGCGGAACGCATGCAGCAGCCCTTCATCCTTGGCCAGGTGCGCCATGATGCGCAGTTCGATCTGCGAATAGTCCGCCGCCAGCAGTTTGTAGCCTTTAGGCGCGACGAACGCCTGCCGGATCCGGCGGCCTTCGGCAGTACGGATCGGAATGTTCTGCAGGTTCGGATCACTGGAAGACAAACGCCCGGTCACCGCCACCGCTTGATGGTAAGACGTGTGAATACGCCCGGTGCGCGGGTTGATCTGTTCCGGCAGGCGGTCGGTGTAAGTGCTTTTCAGCTTGCTCATGGAGCGGTACTGCATCAGCACGGTCGGCAGCGGGAAACCTTGCTCGGCCAGCTCCGCCAGCACCGCTTCGGCTGTGGAGGCCTGGCCCTTGGCGGTTTTGCTGAGGATCGGCATGCCGAGTTTTTCGTAGAGAATCACCCCCAGTTGCTTGGGCGAGCCGAGGTTGAATTCTTCCCCGGCGATCTCGAACGCTTCACGTTCAAGGGCGATCATTTTGTCGCCCAGCTCGACGCTCTGGATGCCGAGCAATTTCGCATCGACCAGCGCGCCTTGACGTTCAATACCCGCCAGAACCGGCACCAACGGCATTTCAATTTCATTGAGCACGGGCAGCAGGCTCGGAATCGCGTTGAGCTTTTCCTGCAATGCCTCATGCAAGCGCAAGGTCACGTCGGCTTCTTCTGCGGCGTATTGCGCAGCCAGTTCCAGGGAAATCTGGTCAAAGGTCAGCTGCTTCACGCCCTTGCCAGCGATGGCCTGCATAGCGGTGGTGGTATGGCCGAGGTATTTCAGCGCCAGGCTTTCCCGGTCATGCCGCGTCGCGGTGGAATCCAGCACATAGGATTCGAGCATGGTGTCGTACACCAGGCCGCGCACGGTAATGCCCTGGCTCTGGTCGCCGTCAATGGCGCAGTTGGCCAGAATGTTGATGTCGAACTTGGCGTGCTGGCCGACCTTGATCTTGCTCGGGTCTTCCAGTAGCGGCTTGAGCTGCTTGAGCGCGTGGTCGCGATCCAGCTGTTGCGGCACGCCCATGTACGAATGCGTCAGCGGAATATAAGCGGCTTCATTGGACTGCACCGAGAACGACAGGCCGACCAATTGCGCGCGCTGTGCGTCCAGCCCGTTGCTCTGGGTGACGAAAGCGACCAGCTTCGCGGCATTGAGCTTTTTCAGCCAGGCGTCGAGCTGATCCTGTTCGAGGATGGTTTCGTACTGCGTTTCAGCGGTCGGCGGTGCTTCGGCGATGGCGACTTCCAGCCCGGCACGCTGCGCATCGCGATGCAGGTCTTCGATCCAGCTTTTGAATTCCAGCTCGGCGTACAGCTCCAGCAAGGCTTCGCGGTCCGGCTCGCCGCAGTGCAGCGCGTCGAGTTCGATGTCCAGCGGCACGTCGATCTTGATGGTCGCCAGCTCGTAGGACAGAAACGCCATGGCGCGATGCTCTTCGAGCTTGGCGGCTAGGGTTTTCGCCCCGCGAATCGGCAGCGCCGCCACGGCCTCAAGGTTGGCGTACAACTCAATCAGACCGCCGCCAACGCCGACCAGCAGGCCAACCGCGGTTTTTTCGCCAACGCCGGGAACGCCCGGAATGTTGTCGACCTTGTCGCCCATCAGCGCCAGATAATCGATGATGTGCTCGGGACCGACACCGAACTTCTCCTTCACGCCAGCCACGTCCAGCACGCTACCGGTCATGGTATTGACCAAGGTAATGTGGCCGTCGACCAGCTGCGCCATGTCCTTGTCGCCGGTGGAGATAATCACCGGACGATCTGCCGCCGCGCTGCTGCGCGCCAGCGTGCCGATCACATCGTCCGCTTCGACGCCATCGACACATAGCAGCGGGTAACCCAGGCCTTTGACGCAGGCGTGCAGCAGATCGATCTGCACGCGCAAATCATCCGGCATGCTTGGCCGATTGGCTTTGTATTCGGCGTAGAGATCGTCGCGAAATGTGCCGCCTTTGGCGTCGAAAACCACTGCGAAAGGGCTATCCGGGTATTGCCGGCGCAGGCTTTTGAGCATGTTCAGCACGCCCTTGACCGCGCCGGTTGGCAGGCCCTTGGACGTAGCGAGCGGTGGCAGCGCGTGAAAGGCGCGATACAAGTATGAAGAACCGTCCACCAGGACGAGGGGAGCTTGGCTCATGAGCAGAATCAACCTTTTCGGCGGGGTCGGCGCTAGAATGCGCGGACCATTGACGACAAAGGGACAAGGTTATCATGCGCACGACAAATCGCTTGTTGCTGGCGGGCCTGTTTGCATTCTGCCCGCTGATTGCTGTTGCTGCGGACGATGCACCGTCGGCAGATCCGGATGTAACGATCCGCACCGAAGGCGACAAGACCATCCAGGAATACCGCCAGAACGGATTTCTGTATGCAATCAAGATTACGCCCAAGGGCGGCAAGCCTTATTTTCTGGTGCGTGCCGATGGCACCGATGCCAATTTCATTCGTTCAGACCAGCCGGATATGCTGATTCCTTCGTGGAAAATATTCGAGTGGTAACGTCCCACATTCACTTTTTTTGCTGGCAGTCCTGATATGTCCGTGTTCACCCCTCTGGCCCGGCCCGAGCTGGAAACTTTTCTCGCCCCTTACGGGCTTGGCCGTCTGCGCGATTTCCAAGGCATCGCCGCCGGCAGCGAGAACACCAACTACTTCATCAGCCTGGAGCAGGGCGAATTCGTCCTGACTCTGGTCGAACGCGGGCCGGTTCAGGATTTGCCGTTCTTCATTGAATTGCTGGATGTGCTGCACGAAGCGGACCTGCCGGTGCCTTACGCGTTGCGCACCACGGACGGCAGCGCGTTGCGTGAGCTGGCCGGCAAACCGGCGCTGTTGCAGCCGCGTCTGCCGGGCAAGCACGTCAGCGAGCCGAACACGCAGCATTGCGTGCAGATTGGTGAGTTGTTGGGGCATCTGCACCTGGCAACTCGCGAGCACGTGCTGGAACGCAAGACTGATCGCGGGCTGGACTGGATGCTGACCGAAGGGGCCGAACTGGTTTCGCACCTTGATCCGGCATCGGGCCAGTTGTTGAAAACCGCGCTGGAAGAAATCGAGCGGCTCAAGCCGGGAATCATGGCGTTGCCGCGCTCCAATCTGCATGCGGACCTGTTTCGGGATAACGCGCTGTTCGAAGGCACGCACCTGACCGGGCTGATCGACTTCTACAACGCGTGTTCCGGGCCGATGCTTTATGACCTGGCTATCGCGCTGAACGACTGGTGCTCGCGTGAAGACGGCCAGATCGACCCACAACGCGCCCGCGCCATGCTCGGTGCTTACGCCGGGCTGCGCCCGTTCACCTCAAGTGAAGCGGAACTGTGGCCGACCATGCTGCGTGTTGGGTGCGTACGGTTCTGGCTGTCGCGCCTGATCGCCGCCGAATCCAACGCCGGACAAGACGTGCTGATCCACGACCCCATGGAGTTCCAGAAACGCCTGGAGCAGCGGCAGGAGACGCATATCCCGTTGCCGTTTGCGTTGTAAGCAGCGCCACCTTCGCTTGGCAGACCTCGACTCCCGTTGGAGCGAGGCTTGTCCGCGAATCGGTATTCCAATCGACCAATCCATCGCATGAGATGACGTCTTCGCGGGCAAGCCTCGCTCCAACGAATTACGTCTTATGCATCGATCAAAGCGACTCCAGGCACCCAACCAGATCATCGCCAAGCGTGCTCAACAGCAGCTCATAACCCTGGGCGTTGATCGGGGTGTCGCTGCCGAGCGCGTCGAGTTCCGCGAGTTTCGCCGGCAAGCCTGCGGTCAGGGTTTCGGCCAGGCGTGGGCGCAAAGGCGGTTCACTGAAGACGCAGGTCTTGCCCATTTCCGTCAGACGCTCGCGCATCGCCGCAACATGCCGGGCGCCCGGCTGGACTTCTGCCGCAACGCTGAACACGCCAGCATGCTTGAGGCCATAAGCGTCTTCGAAGTAGTCGAACGCTTCGTGAAACACAAAATACGGCTTGCCGGAAATTCCCGCGACGCGGGACTTGATCCGTGTATCCAGCGCATCCAGTCGCGCGCTGAATGCCTTGGCGTTGCTGTTATAGCGCGCGGCATGGGCCGGATCTGCGGCGCTCAGGTCAGCGGCCATCTTGGCGGCGATCACCCGGGCATTGAACGATGACAACCACAAATGCGCGTCCAGGCTGCCAGGACGGTGATCATGGTCGTGCTCGTCCGGGTCCTGTTCCTCATGGGAAGCGCTGTCAGCAGCAAAGTGGCGTAGGCGCATGCCCGGCAACGACTGGACATCGACAACAGGCAACGTGCGATTTTTCAGCACGCGCGGCAGGAAGCTTTCCATGTCTGGGCCGATCCAGTAGAGCAGATCCGAGTCCCGAACGCGCCGCACGTCGGATGGCCGCAAGGCATAGTTATGTGGCGACGCACCGGGCGGCAATAACACCTCTGGCGCGCCGATGCCGTCCTGCACAGCCGCGGCAATCAGCTGCAATGGCTTGATGCTGGTGAGGACGCGAACCTCGGCCTGAGCCGGGGCATTTGCCAGGAAACTGGCCGATAAAGCGATGAAAAGGGCAAAAAGACGGTGCACGTGGGCCACTCATTGACGGCGGGAACAGGTAACATAATAACGTCTCTCACAAAAATCGTCGCCGCTCATGCCTATAACACCGTTGGCCAGTCGTCCCCATGATCACTCCCACTGCGTGCACACCGCGCTCGCCGAAGCCGATGCGCTTTGCGCCGAGAAGGGCCTGCGCCTGACCGCATTGCGTCGTCGCGTCCTGGAGTTGGTCTGGCACAGTCATAAACCCTTGGGTGCCTACGACATCCTCGCGGTCCTCAGCGAAGAAGACGGTCGCCGCGCCGCGCCGCCTACGGTTTACCGGGCGCTGGATTTCCTGCTGGAAAACGGTCTGGTGCATCGCATCGCCTCGCTTAACGCCTTCACCGGCTGCAACCACCCGACCCACGCGCATCAGGGCCAGTTCCTGATTTGCCGGGAATGCCACGCCGCCATTGAGCTGCAGCATCCGACCATCAGCGATGCGGTCATTGCCGCCGCTGCCGAAGTCGGCTTCGCGGTGGAAGGTCAGACCGTGGAAATAGTCGGTATCTGTTCCGGCTGCAAGGCAGCCTGATGAGCAACGCACTGATCACTCTTGAGCAGGTGCGCGTCACGCTATCCGGGCAAAACGTGCTGGAAAACATTCAGCTGAGCGTCAAGCCAGGGGAAATCGTCACGTTGATCGGCCCCAACGGCGCGGGCAAGACCACCCTGGTGCGCGCGGTGCTTGGCCTGCTCACCCCGGATTCCGGCACGGTCTGGCGCAAGCCGAAACTGCGCGTCGGCTACATGCCGCAAAAGCTGCACATCGACGCGACATTGCCGCTGTCGGTGCTGCGCTTTTTGCGTCTGGTGCCGGGCGTTGATCGTGCGGCAGCCCTTGCCGCATTGGCCGAAGTCGGTGCCGAAAAGGTCATCGACAGCCCGTTGCAGAGTATTTCCGGCGGCGAAATGCAGCGTGTGCTGCTCGCCCGCGCATTGTTGCGCGAACCGGAATTGCTGGTGCTGGACGAGCCGGTGCAAGGCGTCGACGTTGCTGGCCAGGCCGAGCTTTACAGCCTGATCACGCGTCTGCGGGATCGTCACGGCTGCGGCGTGCTGATGGTCTCCCACGATTTGCATCTGGTGATGAGCACCACCGATCAAGTGGTGTGCCTGAACCGCCATGTGTGCTGCTCCGGTCACCCGGAGCAAGTCAGTAATGATCCGGCGTTCGTCGAGCTGTTCGGCAAAAACGCCCAGAGCCTGGCGATCTATCACCACCATCACGACCACGCCCATGACCTGCATGGCGAAGTGGTCGAAGGCGCCGCCGAACCTACGCCTCATGCCCACAATCACGTTCATGGAGATAGCTGCAAGCATGGCTGATTTTCTACTGTATGCCTTGCTTGCCGGTCTGGCGCTGGCACTGGTGGCCGGGCCGTTGGGCTCGTTCGTGGTCTGGCGGCGCATGGCTTATTTTGGCGACACGTTGTCCCACGCTGCATTGTTGGGCGTTGCCCTGGGCTTTTTGCTGGATGTCAGCCCGACCATCGCAGTGACTGTCGGCTGCCTGTTGCTGGCAATCCTGCTGGTGACCCTGCAACAGCGTCAGCCGCTGGCGTCGGACACGCTGCTGGGGATTCTGGCGCCAAGCACATTGTCGCTGGGCCTTGTGGTGCTGAGCTTCATGCACGACGTGCGCATCGATCTGATGGCTTATCTGTTCGGCGATCTGCTGGCGATCAGCCCGACGGATCTGGCCTGGATTCTCGGCGGCGCGGCGGCGGTGCTGGTGTTGATCGTCGTGCTGTGGCGGCCATTGCTGGCGATCACTGTGCATGAAGAACTGGCCAGGGTCGAAGGTTTGCCCGTGGCAGCGCTGCGCATGACCTTGATGCTGCTGATTGCGGTGGTCATTGCCGTAGCGATGAAAATTGTCGGCGTCTTGCTCATCACCTCTTTGCTGATCATTCCGGCGGCTGCGGCACAGCGTCACGCCCGTTCGCCGGAGCAGATGGCACTGGGCGCGAGCTTGCTGGGCGTGGCTGCGGTGTGTATTGGCCTGTCCATGTCATGGTTCAAGGACACGCCCGCCGGACCCTCGATTGTTGTGTCGGCAGCAGCGTTGTTTCTGCTGAGTTTTGTTCTACCCAAGCGGGCGGTGTAGACTTGCTCGTTTTTTGCGCAATTAGAGAATCGCAGGAATGAAGCCGTTTGCATCCCGTTATCTGCTGCTTGCCGCATTTTCCATCCTGTTGGGTGCCTGTCAGAGTGCGCCCACCGTTGAGGCCCCCGCGCCTGAAACCCCGCCCGACGCGTTCGCGCAGCTGGAGCAGAGCATCACCAGCAATGAGTTGGCGACTGCCGAAGATCAGTTAGGTGCGCTGCAAACTGCTGCGCCCACCGATATCCGTCTGGAACAGTTCCAGCGGCGTCTGGCCGAGGCTTATTTGAGTCGCAGCCAGATCGTGCTGCAAAAGGGTGACGTTAATGCTGCCGCGACGGCGCTGAGCCGCGCTCGTGCGCTGATGCCCAAGGCTCCGGCGCTGACCAGTGGCGTCAACGGCGCCATTGCCCATGCCCGTAAGGCCGAGCTGGACAAGGCCGAAGCTGATTTGAAAGCAGCCGAAGCCAGGCGCATCGCCAAGCTGATCGATCCGACGGCAGAAAGCACGACCATTGCCTTGAAAATTGGCGATATGGCGCAACTGCGTCGCCAACTGGATGCCATCGCCGCTGATACTGTCGCGTTCAATTGTGATGTGGTGCTACAAGTGCCGCGCACTGAAGATTACCCATGGCTGGCCACATTGCTGACCAAGCGGGTGAACAAGATCAATCCGGATTTCGAGCTGGATCTGCGCCGCGTGATCGAGCGCAATGAGAAGGCCCAGATCGTGCTCAAGCCTGCTCAGTTGTAACTTCAAGCCGGAACCGAACTGTACAGTCTGTGTAGGAGGGGACTTGTCCCCGAAGAGGCCAGCCGAGCACTCCAGTCAGCCAGCCTTCGCTTCATTGCCTGACCCGACGCTTTCCCGGACAAGTCCGGTCCTACCTGATTTGGGTTGTCTTGCGTTCGCGTGACGTTTTCACACCGTCTGCGTAGGAACGAACTTGTTGGCGAGAGGGCGTAGCTGACACGCCGCCTCGCCAACAAGGTTTGCCCCTCCGCTTAAGCTGGAATCGCCTTGGCCTTAGGCTCGCGAGCCCAGACCCGATGCTGGGCAATCGCATCAAAGAACGTCTTGAACGACGCGCTATCGGCGACTTCCAGCAACCCGGCATCCAGATCCAGATGCAGCAGTTTCACCAATTCCTTGGCTTCGCCGCTGAACGAGATGGCCTTGAGATGCTTGTAGGCTTCCAGCACATAGTGCAATGCCACGCCATCGCCACTCAGTGCCTTGACCGAAGCGGCACCGCCCGGAATGAACACCGCGTCGAACGCAACCGAAGGCAGGCCTTCCATTGAAGCGTCCACCGCCAGCGTCGCGCCACCAGCCGTCTTTACCGGCGCCGAGGTCGGACCGAGCGCTTTGGAATGAGCGCCTTGCGCCTCCAGCGCGGCTTTCATCGCAGCCACGGCTTTGTCGTCCACGCCGTCAGCCACCAGAATTGCCACTTTGCGCGACACGATGTCCCCGGAAAGCAGGTTGGCCTGGCTCAGCAATGGCGACTCCTTGATGGACGTCGACTTGGCGGGCACGGTGCCGGCTTTCGGCGCAGGCAGGCCCAGGTTCGCGGCAACGCGGCTGGCCAATTCCAGATCAATGTTGGCGAGGATTTCATTTACCTGACGCGCACGAATGTGTTCGCGCTCAACTTTGCCCAACTCGAAGCTATACGCGGCAATGATGTGCTCTTTCTCGTGGTGGCTCATGCTGTTGAAAAACAGCGTCGCCTGAGAGAAGTGATCGCCGAACGACTCGCTACGCTCGCGCACTTTATGGGCTTCAACGCGCTCGTGATACGTCTCGAAGCCGCCGTCTACCGGGCCAGCCGGGGTTTCTTTCGGCCAGCCGCCATCAATCGAATTCGGCTCGTAACTCGCACGGCCTTTGTCGATGGTCGTACGGTGCTGCGCATCACGTTGACCATTATGGTTAGGCGCAACCGGGCGGTTGATCGGGATTTCGTGGAAGTTCGGCCCGCCCAGGCGGCTGATCTGAGTGTCGGTGTAGGAAAACAGGCGACCTTGCAGCAGCGGATCGTTGGAGAAGTCGATGCCGGGCACGATGTGGCCAGGGCAGAATGCGACTTGCTCGGTTTCCGCAAAGAAGTTGTCCGGGTTGCGATTGAGCACCATTTTGCCCAGCGGCGTTACCGGTACCAGCTCTTCGGGGATGATTTTGGTCGGATCGAGCAGGTCGAAGTCGAACGTGTGCTCGTCTTCTTCGGCCACGATCTGCACGCCCAGCTCCCATTCAGGGTAATCACCAGTCTCGATGGATTCCCACAGGTCGCGGCGGTGGAAGTCAGTGTCCTTGCCGGCGAGTTTCTGGGCTTCGTCCCAGACCAGCGAGCAGGTGCCGAACTTGGGTTTCCAGTGGAACTTGACGAAGGTCGACTTACCTTCGGTGTTGATCATGCGGAAGGTGTGAATGCCGAAGCCCTGCATGGTGCGCAGGCTTTTCGGGATCGCGCGGTCGGACATGGTCCAGAGCACCATGTGCGCCGATTCCGGCACCAGCGAAACGAAATCCCAGAACGTATCGTGGGCGGAACCGCCAGTCGGGATTTCGTTATGCGGCTCAGGCTTCACGGCGTGAACGAAGTCCGGAAACTTGATCGCGTCCTGGATGAAAAACACCGGCATGTTGTTGCCGACCAGATCGTAGTTGCCTTCGCCGGTATAGAACTTGACCGAGAAACCACGCACGTCACGCACGGTATCGCCCGAGCCACGCGGGCCTTGAACGGTAGAGAAACGCACGAACACCGGGGTTTTCTTGCCCGGATCGCGCAGGAATTCAGCCTTGCTCAGCGCGGAGTGATTTTCATACGTCTGGAAATAACCGTGAGCGCCGGTACCACGGGCGTGGACGATCCGCTCCGGGATGCGCTCGTGGTCAAAGTGGGTGATCTTCTCGCGCATGATGAAATCTTCAAGCAGCGATGGACCGCGCGCGCCCACTTTCAGCGTGTTCTGGTTATCGGAAACTTTCACGCCCTGATTGGTGCGCAGGGCCTGGTTGGTGGCGTCGGAGCGAAATTTTTCGAGGCTCTCGAGCTTTTCGTTGGTATTGCCCCGGTCGAGCGTATCGGTGCCGGCCAGGTCACTTTTGGTGGTGGGTGCAATGGGTGTCTTTTTAGTAGCCATCAGGCAAAAACTCCTCGGTTCAGAACGGCCCGTATGCTCGATTCGGCAGGGCTCAAACAAGCGGAATTCCCCCGCACGGTAAAGGGGGAAGTCGCGGTGCTCATTAAGTGACCGGGGAGAAAATCAGCCGTTCCGTGAATTTTTCAATCTTCGGTTGGCCGGTATCGGGTGGGTCGCGCTCCAACCGGACCGTTTTTTGTGAAACCACTGATCGCCTTATGCCAAAATCGCAGGCCGCTTATGAAATAAATGCTAAATACCTCTTGGCGGACAGGCTAAAATGCGCGCCCGGCTTATCCAGCCGCTGCGAAGCAGCCCGTGTGCGTCCTGCCACTGCGCTGATTTTTTACCGCGCCCCCACAAGGTTCGCTACGTGATCGAGTTTCATAACGTCCACAAAACCTATCGGGTGGCAGGCAAGGAAATTCCGGCCCTGCACCCCACCAGCCTGCGCGTCGAAGACGGCCAGGTGTTCGGCCTCATCGGCCATTCCGGCGCCGGCAAAAGCACCTTGCTGCGCCTGATCAATCGCCTGGAAACCCCGAGCGGCGGGCAGATCATTGTCGACGACGAAGATGTCACGGCACTGGACGCCAACGGCTTGCGGCGCTTCCGCCAGCAGGTCGGGATGATCTTCCAGCACTTCAACTTGCTGGCGTCCAAGACCGTGGCCGACAACGTTGCCATGCCGCTGACGCTGGCGGGCGACATGTCCCGCAAACAGATCGACCAGCGCGTCGCGGAATTGCTGGAGCGCGTGGGCTTGTCCGATCACGCGAAGAAGTATCCGTCGCAGCTGTCCGGCGGTCAGAAACAGCGCGTCGGCATCGCCCGCGCCCTGGCCACCAAGCCGAAAATCCTGCTCTGCGATGAAGCCACCAGCGCGCTGGACCCGCAGACCACGGCGTCGGTCCTGCAATTGCTGGCCGAGATCAATCGCGAGTTGAAGCTGACCATCGTGTTGATCACCCACGAGATGGACGTGATTCGTCGTGTCTGCGATCACGTGGCGGTGATGGATGCCGGTGTGATTGTCGAGCAGGGCACCGTGGCGGACGTGTTCCTGCATCCGCAGCACGCGACCACCAAACGCTTTGTTCAGGAACACGAGCAGATCGACGAAAGCGAACAGCGCGATGACTTCGCCCATGTCGAAGGCCGCATCGTGCGCCTGACGTTCCAGGGCCAGGCCACTTACGCACCGCTGCTGGGCACTGTCGCCCGGGAAACCGGCGTCGACTACAGCATCCTCGCCGGTCGTATCGACCGCATCAAAGACACCCCTTACGGGCAACTGACGCTGGCCATCACCGGCGGCGACATGGACGCCGCGTTCGCGCGCTTCACCGCTGCGGATGTCGACATGGAGGTGCTGCGCTGATGCAAGCTTTCATCGAACTGTTTTCCAACGTCGACTGGCAGGAAATCTGGATCGCCACCGGCGATACCCTGAACATGCTGGTGGTTTCGCTGGGCTTCACGGTGCTGTTCGGCCTGCCGCTGGGCGTGCTGCTGTTCCTCACTTCGCCGCGCCAGTTGCTGGAAAACAAGCCGCTATATTCGGTGCTGTCGATCGTGGTCAACCTGCTGCGCGCCTTGCCGTTCATCATTTTGCTGATTGTGATGATGCCGCTGACGCAGATCATCACCGGCACTTCACTGGGGATCCTCGGCACCTTGCCGCCGCTGATCGCCGGGGCCACGCCGTTCTTCGCGCGATTGGTCGAAACAGCGCTGCGTGAAGTCGACAAAGGCATCATCGAAGCGACCCAGGCCATGGGCGCCACGACGCGGCAGATCATCGTCAAGGCGCTGCTGCCGGAAGCGCGCCCCGGCATTCTTGCGGCGATTACTGTGACCGCGATTGCGCTGGTGTCGTTTACTGCAATGGCCGGTGCCGTCGGCGCTGGCGGCCTGGGTGATCTGGCGATTCGCTACGGCTACCAGCGTTTCCAGAACGATGTGATGTTCGTGACGGTCGTATTGCTGTTGGTGCTGGTGCAGATCCTGCAAACCATCGGCGACAAACTGGTCGCGCACTACACGCACCGATAATTGAATTGGCTGGTGATGAACCAGCAAATGCCCGCCACACGGCGGGCACTCAAGGGAGTTGATCCATGAAAAAGCTGTTGGCCGTATTTGCCGCTGTGGCCGCGTTGTCCGCGCACGCCGATGAAACCCTGACCGTCGCTGCCAGCGCCGTGCCCCACGCCGAGATTCTCGAGTTCGTGAAACCGACGCTGGCCAAAGAAGGCGTGGACCTGCAGATCAAGGTCTTCAACGATTACGTGCAGCCGAACCTGCAGGTGGCGGAAAAGCGCATGGACGCCAACTTCTTCCAGCACCAGCCGTATCTGGATGAGTTCAACAAAGGCAAGGGCACTGATCTGGTCAGTGTCGGCAAGGTTCACGTCGAACCGTTCGGCGCGTACTCGGACAAGCTCAAATCCCTGGCCGAGCTGCCGGATGGCGCCAACGTCGCGATTCCTAACGATGCCACCAACGAAGGCCGTGCGCTGCTGCTGCTGGCCAAGGCTGGGCTGATCACCCTGAAGGATCCGGACAATATTCTGTCGACCCCTAGAGACGTGCTGCAGAACCCGAAAAACCTCAAGTTCCGCGAACTGGAAGCCGCAACCCTGCCCCGGGTGCTGACTCAGGTTGACCTGGCGTTGATCAACACCAACTTTGCGCTGGCGGCCAAGCTTGATCCAACCAAGGATGCGCTGATCATTGAAGGTGCCGAATCGCCTTACGCCAACATCCTGGTAACCCGCACCGAGAACAAGGACGCCGACGCAGTCAAAAAACTCGTCGCCGCCTTGCAGAGCCCGGAAGTGAAAGCGTTCATTCTTGAGAAGTACAAAGGCGCTGTGGTTCCAGCGTTTTAATCTGAAACCAGCGAGCCCGCAGCGTAGGACCGGCTTTAGCCGGGAGGACATTATTCGGCACTGCGCATTGATTCAGCCTGATGCGGTGTTCGGAGCATAATCCTCGCGCCCCTCGCGGCTAAAGCCGCTCCTACGGGGGCGGGGGCTGGGGGTTATTTGCGCTGCAACAACCCCGGCAATTGCGCCACCAGCTTCTGATTATTCAACGGCGCACGAATGAACCCGCGTTGCGTGCCGTCCGGGCCGAGCAGGGCCAGGTTGCCGCTGTGGTCCACGGTGTAGTTCGGTTTGCTGGTGTCGGCGGGTATGAACGGGATGCTCACCGCGTTGGCCAGCTTCTGGATGTCCGCAACGGACGCCGTCAGGCCAATGAACTCCTTGTCGAAATACCCCAGGTATTGCTTGAGCTGCGCCGGCGTGTCGCGGTTCGGATCGACGCTGATCAGCACCACGCGCAGGTTCGCCAGGACGTCCTTGGGCAGCTCGCTCTTGATCTGCCGCAGCTGGGCGAGGGTGGTCGGGCAAATGTCCGGGCAGAAGGTGTAACCGAAAAACAGCACCGTCCACTTGTCTTTCAGCTCGCTGACTACCACTGGCTGGCCATCTTGATTGGTCATCTTCAGGTCGGGCAGGCTGCGGCTTTGCGGCAGCAGGATGACCCCGGCGTCGATCAACGCAGTCTGTTCGCCCTGGCCTTTACCCGACAGCACGCGGTTGACGGTCAGGCCGAGAATCAAGGCAACGATGGCGGCGAGGATAAAAACGGTCTTCTGGGTTCGAGTCATAGGGTCAACAGTAAGTAGTGGTCTACGAGCAGCGCGATGAACAGCAGGAACAAGTAGTAGATAGAGTACTTGAAGGTATTCATCGCCGCGTGCGGCCGAGCGCCACGGTACAACACCCAGGTCCATTGCAGGAAGCGCGCGCCAAGTCCCAGGGCGCAGAGCAGATACAACACGCCGCTCATCTGGATCACATACGGCAACAGGCTGACCGCCAGCAAGATCAGCGTGTAAAACACGATATGCACTTTGGTGTAGTGCTCGCCATGGGTGACCGGCAGCATCGGGATGTCGGCCTTGGCGTATTCCTCCTTGCGATGAATTGCCAGCGCCCAGAAATGCGGTGGCGTCCAGGCGAAGATAATCAGCATCAGCAACAACGGTTCGGCGCTGACGTGTCCGGTGACCGCGACCCAGCCCAGCAGTGGCGGCGCAGCTCCCGCCAGCCCGCCGATAACAATGTTCTGCGGCGTGGCACGCTTGAGAAAACCGGTATAGATCACCGCGTAACCCAGCAACGAAGCCAGCGTCAGCCACGCAGTCAGTTGGTTGGTGAAGGTCAGCAGCAGCGCCTGGCCGCTCAACGCCAGGGTCAGCGCGAACGTCAGTGCGGCGCGTGGAGACACGCGGCCCACGGCAATCGGTCGTTTATGGGTGCGAGCCATCAGCGCGTCGATCCGGCGATCCACCACATGGTTGACCACCGCTGCGCCACCGGCACAGCAGGCGATGCCCAGATTGCCAAACACCAGCACCGCCCAGGGCACGCCCGCGCGCGTCGCGAGAAACATGCCCACCAGCGAAGTGATCAGCATCAGCACCACGACCTTGGGCTTGGTCAGCTCCAGATAGTCGCGCCAGAGCGCCTGGTTGTGCTGGGCGCGGGTTAGTGTGGTCATGGAGTGAATCTCTCATCCGGTGACGTCCGTTGGAGCGAGGCTTGCCCGCGAAGGCGATAATTGAGCCCCGAAAATTTTGTTGTGAATACTGATCTCTTCGCGGGCAAGCCTCGCTCCAACGAGTACGAGCCGATCCTTGCTGGTACCGCCACCCGAACCCGGAAATTAATCAGCACCATACTCAGCATCAACGCCGCGCCGCCTGCGTTATGCGCCACGGCGACCGCCAGTGGCAGATGAAAAAGCACATTGCTGATGCCCAGGCCAATCTGCACACCCAGCGCCAACAGCAACAGCATCGCCATGCCCTTGAAACCGGCTTTCCTGAGCTGCCACGCCAGGGCGAGCAGGGAAAACGTCACCAGCAGCGCACCGATGCGGTGGGTCAGGTGAATCGCTGTGCGTGCTTCGCTGTCGAGTTTGCCGCCCAGATAATTCGGGCCGATGTGTTGCGTCAGGTGAAAGCCATTGGCGAAATCCGCATCCGGCCACCATTGGCCCTGACACGTCGGCAGATCAGTGCAGGCCATCGCCGCATAATTGGAACTGACCCAGCCGCCCAAGGCGATTTGCACGGTCACCAGCAAGATACCGATGGCCGCCATACGGCGCAGTCGCACCGGCAGTTGCGGCTGAATCGGAAAAGCGCCACTCAGGCGCACCGTCAGTAGAAACAGCAAGCTCAGGGTTGCGACGCCGCCCAGTAAATGCGCGGTGACCACTTGCGGCCAGAGCTTGAGGGTTACCGTCCACATGCCGAATGCCGCCTGGGCAAACACCACGCCCAGCAGCACCAGCGGCAGTTTCAACGGTTGCCCCGCGATATGCCGCCGCTGCCAGGCCTGCGCCGCCAACAGCAGAATCAGCAGCGCCAGTCCTCCGGCGAAATAGCGATGGGTCATCTCGTTCCAGCCTTTTTCGGCATGGACCGGCGTGTCCGGGTAATGCAGCTCGGCGTGGGCCAGCTGCGCCTCGCTGGCCGGCACGCTGATGAAGCCGTAACAACCCGGCCAGTCAGGGCAACCCAGCCCGGCATGGGTCAGCCGCGTGTAGGCACCGAGTAACACCACGAACAGCGCCAGCAGCGTGGCAAGCAGGGCAAGACGAAATCCGGGCTTGGTCATGACGACCCCCTATCCGATATTCGACAGTTTCAGCAGCTGGCGCAGATCGTTGAGCAAGTCCTTACCATTCACGTCCACGCCGTAGCGCAGCACAAGGTTGCCGTGGGGATCGACGATCCAGAGTTGTGGCGCCTCGATGCCTGGCGCGGTTTTTTGATAACGCGGCAGCTCCAGCGGATAGCGCTGCAGTTGCGGGTATTCCCGGGTCAACCTGGCGGTGTAGTCGGCGTCCAGCGGTTGGGCGGCGGCCAGTGCGTGACTGGCCCGAGACGCGTCGCGCCCCAGGCCGATCTGAATCTGCCGGGCCAGATACACCA
Organism: Pseudomonas syringae; assembly: GCF_001698815.1. Lineage (GTDB taxonomy): Bacteria > Pseudomonadota > Gammaproteobacteria > Pseudomonadales > Pseudomonadaceae > Aquipseudomonas > Aquipseudomonas syringae_A. The sequence goes on from NZ_LGSI01000052.1 coordinate 25,051, forward strand.
GGTGCTGGCATTGGGCTTCACACGCCTTGGGCGCGCTGACCAACAGCTGCCAGCGCGACTCGTCGGCCTGCACACCGAGGTCGGCGCGGCTTTGGCCATTGCCGATCAATTCGCCATGAAAGCTGCGGTTTTCCGGCAACCAGAACTTGAACTTGTACATGCTGGTGGCGAGGATCATCGGGCCGATGGCCACCAGCAATACCAGAATCAGCTGCCAGCGACCCTTGCGGCGGTTCAGCGGCGGGCGTGGTTCAGACGTGCTGGTGGGGTTCATGACCGTTCCCATGGTTGTCCTCCTTGGCGTTGTTATTGTTGTTCGGTTTGTTCTTGCTCTGCGCGGTGTGCCAGCCCAGGTACACATAAAGGCCCGTCAGCGCGGTCGCCAACGCGAACCACTGCACGGCGTATCCCTGATGTTTCTCCGGCCCCATTGCCACCAGCGGCCAGTCCAGCCGATAGGCGCCCAGCTCCGACGCCATGCGCAACTCCTGGGGAAAACCGTCGCGGGCCAGTTCCGCCCAGAGCTTGCCCGCATCCACCGCAGTGACCAGTCGCGGCCATGGCGCGTTGGCCGTATCCGCGTGCAACTGGAAGGTGGCGCCGGGGGCCACGTAAACCCAGGCTTCGACATCAAGCAGCTGAACCGGGGTCTGAAACTGTGGTGGCGTGCGGCGATCAGGCCATGGCAGCCAGCCGCGATTGAGTAGTATCCACAGTCCGCTGGCCTGATCCTGAAAGGGCTGGAGCAGCTCGACGCCGACCTTGCCTTCACGCGTACTGTTATCGAGCAACTGACTGTGCTCAGGGTCGAAGCGCCCGCGCAGCTGTACACGGCGATAGGCCGGATCGGCGCTGGTTACCAACTGTTCGATCCGCACCGGTTCTGCCGCACGGCGCTCGGCGTAGTGGGCGAGCATCACCCGCTTTTCCTCGCCGCGACCGAGCTGCCAGAAACCGAGCGCGATCAGGCACGGCAGCAAGGTGAACACCACCAACGTCGGCAGCAGGCCGGGCGCAAAACGCTTCATCGCTGCGCCCGGCCTGACTGTGCGTCCCCACCTATACTCCATTGCATCGCGTTTGCTCCTGGAGTTGCCTGATGCTCAAAGCAGCGATTGTCCTGATGCTTTTCGCCACCACGGCCAGCCTGTTCAGCGGCCTGTTCTTTCTGGTCAAGGACGACAGCCACTCGACGCGTCTGGTGAAAGCACTGACCATTCGCGTCAGCCTGGCGGCCATTACCCTGGCGCTGATTACCTGGGGCTTTTACAGCGGTCGACTGGTTTCGCATGTGACTTGGTAATCGACCTTCTGCAATGACCGTTCCGTAGGAGCGGCTTTAGCCGCGAGAGCGCTTTCCCGGCTAAAGCCGGTCCTACAGCACATACACAAATACAAACAACCCGATCCACACCACGTCCACGAAGTGCCAATACCAGCTCGCCGCCTCGAAACCGAATTGATGCTCGGCATCGAAATGCCCGCGCAGGACCCTCATGAGCATCACGAACAGGATGATGGTGCCGATGGTGACGTGTGCGCCGTGAAAACCGGTGAGCATGAAAAACGTCGCGCCGTAGATGCCCGAACCCAGAGTCAGGCCAAGCTCTTTATAAGCGTGCACATATTCTTCGGCTTGCAAGGTCAGGAAGCTCAAGCCCAGCAGCACGGTGATCGCCAGCCAGATTTTCAGCGCGCCGCGATGGCCTTTTTTCAACGCGTGGTGGGCGATGGTGATGGTCACGCTGGAGCTGACCAGCAGGATCGTGTTGATCAGCGGCAAATGCCACGGGTCGATAATGCCCTTGGGCGCCGGATACAGTTTCGGGTCCGGTGTGTTGAGCATCGGCCAGGTGTATTCGAAATTCGGCCAGAGCATGTGCGCGATGGCCTTGGAGCCTTCGCCGCCCAGCCACGGCCCGGACCAATAGCGGATGTAGAACAGTGCGCCGAAAAAAGCAACGAAGAACATCACCTCGGAAAATATGAACCAGCTCATGCCCCAGCGAAACGAGCGGTCCATCTGCGCGCTGTACAGGCCCGAGCGGCTTTCCTTGATGACCGTTCCGAACCAGCCAAACATCATGTAGGCGATCAGCAATCCGCCGACGAAGAAGATCAGCGGCCCATGAGATTCCGGGCGCGCGGCCTTCATGTCGTTGAACCAGGTGCCCAGGCCATACATGGTCACCAGCAAGCCGACGGTGGCGATGATCGGCCATTTGCTCTGCGCCGGAACGTAATAGTGCTCGTGCGATGCCATATGCTTCTCCTTGCTAACCGCCATTGTTCGCGACACGCGCAGCAGGGGGTTGGCGAGCGGTAATGTCGAACAGCGTGTAGGCCAGTGTCAGGTGTTTCACGTCCTTGGGCAGGTCGCGATCCACAATGAAACGCACCGGCATTTCGATACGCTGGCCCGGTTGCAGCACTTGCTGGGTGAAGCAGAAACATTCGGTCTTGTGGAAATAAACCGCTGCTGCGCCCGGTGAAATACTCGGCACCGCCTGCGCGGTCATGGGTTTGTCGGTGGGGTTCTGGGCAATGAACAGCATCTCGTTGACGGCGCCGGGGTAAACCTCCAGCTGCTCGGCCTTGGGATAAAAACCCCAGACCATGTCCACCGCATTGGTCGACAAAAACTGCACCCGCACCCGGCGGCTCTGGTCGATGACCTGCGAGCCCTGATAGGCATCGCCGGTTTTGCCATTGATGCCGAACGCCTTGCACATCACGGTGTACAGCGGCACCAGCGCGAAGCCGAACGCAAACATCGCCACTACGATCAATAGCAGGCGGGTGACGAGGCGTTTGTTCGGGCTCGGGTTGGTCATCTGGAGCAGGCTTCAGCAAGCATTTTCATTTCACCTCCGGCGGCGTGGTGAAGGTGTGATACGGCGCGGGCGACGGGATGCTCCACTCCAGGCCTTCAGCTCCATCCCAAGGTTTGGCGGGTGCTGGTTCGCCGCCGCGAATGGTCTTGATCACGATGAACAGGAAGAAAATCTGCGTCGCGCCAAAGGTGAACGCGCCGATGGACGACACCATGTTGAAGTCGGCAAATTGCAGGTTGTAGTCCGGCACCCGACGCGGCATGCCCGCCAGACCCACAAAGTGCATCGGGAAGAACGCCATGTTCATGCCGACGAAAGACAGCCAGAAGTGCAGCTTGCCCAGGGTCTCGTCGTACATGTGGCCGGTCCATTTCGGCAGCCAGTAATAGGCCGAAGCGAAAATCCCGAAAATAGCGCCAGGCACCAGTACGTAGTGGAAGTGGGCGACGACGAAATAAGTGTCCTGGTACTGGAAATCCGCAGGCGCGATCGCCAGCATCAAGCCGGAAAATCCACCTATGCTGAACAGGATCACAAACGCCACGGCAAACAACATCGGCGTCTCGAAAGTCAGCGAGCCCTGCCACATGGTGCTGACCCAGTTGAACACTTTCACCCCGGTCGGCACGGCGATAAGCATGGTGGCGTACATGAAGAACAGCTCGCCCACCAGCGGAATGCCCACGACGAACATGTGGTGCGCCCAGACCAGAAACGACAGGAACGCAATGCTCGCCGTGGCGTAGACCATGGAGGTGTAGCCGAACAAGGGTTTGCGCGAGAACGCCGGAATGATCGAACTGACGGCGCCAAAGGCCGGCAGGATCATGATGTACACCTCGGGATGGCCAAAGAACCAGAACACATGCTGGAACAACACCGGATCGCCGCCGCCTGCGGCGCTGAAAAAACTGGTGCCGAAATGGATGTCCATCAGCATCATGGTCACGCAACCGGCCAGCACCGGCATCACCGCAATCAGCAGGAACGCGGTGATCAGCCAGGTCCAGACGAACAGCGGCATTTTCATCAGGGTCATGCCGGGCGCGCGCAGATTGAGGATCGTCGCGACCACGTTAATGGCACCCATGATCGAGCTTATCCCCATCATATGGATGGCAAATATAAAGAAGGTCACGCTTTCGGGTGCGTAGGTCGTCGACAGCGGGGCGTAGAACGTCCAGCCGAAATTCGGGCCGCCGCCTGCCCTGAACAAGGTCGAGACCAGTAATATAAAAGCAGCGGGCAGCAGCCAGAAACTGAAGTTGTTCATCCTCGGCAGCGCCATGTCCGGCGCACCGATCATCAACGGGATCATCCAGTTCGCCAGCCCGACGAACGCCGGCATGACCGCACCGAACACCATGATCAGGCCATGCATGGTGGTCATCTGATTGAAGAATGCCGGCTCGACGATTTGCAGTCCCGGCTGAAACAGCTCGGCGCGAATCACCATGGCAAATGAACCACCCAGCAGGAACATGGTGAAGCTGAACCACAGGTACAGCGTGCCGATATCCTTGTGATTGGTGGTCAACACCCAACGCATCAAGCCCTTGGCGGGGCCATGTGCATGGTCATGGCCCGCGAGGCCATGGTCGTCAATGACTGCACTCATGATCTGTCTCCTGCCAGAATCTGGCTGGTATTTTCGTTGGAGCGTGGCTTGCCCGCGAAGGCGATGTTCCTGCCTGGAAAAATGTTGTGGGTGTACCGACCTCTTCGCGGGCAAGTCGGAATCGCCGCCCGCACGCTCCAACAGAATTCGCCGCCGAACGTAAACTGATTCATTTCTGCGCCTGCTTCAAAGCCAGCACATCCTTGGGCGTGACCATATCGTTGGTGTTGTTGCCCCACGCATGGCGTTCGTAAGTCACCACGGCGGCGATATCGACCTCCGATAGCTGTTTGCCAAACGCCGCCATCGCCGTGCCCGGTCGCCCGTTGAACACCGTTTTCAGGTGTTCTTCCTTCGGTCCGGTGGCTACTTTCGAACCTTTGAGCGCCGGGAACAGCGGCGGCATGCCCTGGCCCTCGGCCTGATGACAGGCCACGCAAGTGGTGTGGTAGACCTTGTCGCCCCGGGCAACGAGTTCTTCGAGGGTCCAGTCCTTGCTGGTCAGCTCCTTGAGCTTGGCGCTTTCTTCCTTGCGGCCCGCCAGCCAGGTGTCGTAATCCGCCTTGGATTTGGCCTCGACCACAATGGGCATGAACCCGTGGTCCTTGCCGCACAGTTCAGTACATTGGCCGCGATAGATGCCGGGTTTTTCGATGCGGGTCCAGGCTTCGTTGACGAACCCCGGTATCGCATCGCGCTTCACCGCAAAAGCCGGTACCCACCAGGAGTGGATCACGTCGGCACCGGTCACCAGGAAGCGCACCTTTTCACCCACAGGCAACACCAGCGGCTCATCAACCTCCAACAGGTAATGCTCGCCTTTGTCGTCGCGGTTGTGGATCTGATTGGTCGTGGTGGTCAGGTTGCTGAAGAATTCGACGTCCTGGCCCAGGTACTTGTAGTGCCATTTCCACTGGTAGCCGGTGATCTGGATATCGATATCAGACTCACTGGAGTCGTACATCTTGATGAGGGTTTTGGTCGCCGGGATAGCCATGACCACCAGAATCAGCAGCGGCACGATGGTCCACATGATTTCGACTTTGGTGTTTTCATGAAAGTGCGCGGCCTGCTGGCCGGTGGAGCGCCGATGCACAATGATCGACCAGAACATCGCGGCAAAAACGACGATACCGATCACCACACAGATCCAGAAAATGGTCATGTGCAGATCGAAAATCGCACTGCTGGTTTCGGTCGCTCCCGGCGCCATATTCACTGTCCAGGCGGCATGCGCCTGGCCGAATATCAACCACAACAGGAGGCCCATCCAAACTGTTGGATGACGCGTCATCACGGGTTCCCCTTTTATTCTTGTTGTCCCGCGGGTCTTCACCAGCGGTCAAGCTTCAAGGGAGTGGCTGCCACGTCAACTACACCATGACCGCGTCAGACACTTTTCGAGTGCTGCGGCCATCAGCCAGCTTCCTTCAATGGCGAGTATAGCCACGCGAATCAGCTACGCAACGCACTGGTAAAAACCGCCGGGTGGGCTATGTGCTTTGTTAATAAGTTTGAATAAATGCGTATTTTTGTCCGAAAAGCCCTTTTTAATAGCCATTACACATAAATGTGAATCTGTTATGACAAATACGTCTTAGCGAACGTCTCAAGCAGGCTACCTTAAGACTTTCCCTATCAACCCCCTGGTTTTACCGCCGTCAGGAGCCTTCATGAACACCGCCGCTTTGCGCGAGCAGATTCAAAACGCCCATCAACATGAGGCCACTACTGGCCAGTTGTTGCGTCAACTGGAAATTCAATTACCGCACCTGCATCCTGCAATCCACCTTCCTGAGGTTGATGCAAAAGGGGTGTTGAATCGTTTCGTGACAGCGTACATCGATCTGGTCCCGGACCTGCTGGATGCGGCCCATGGAGTGTCTATCGAAGCGGGTATCGAGGGGCAGATTAAACCCGTACTGAAAATCGCCGAACACTTTTTCACGGCGCCGCCTGCGATCATGCAGGGTCATGACGGGCTGGACAGCCTGCTGGACGAGGCCTATCTGGCCCATCGTCTGGTCGAAGAAGTGAATGACCTGTACATCAAGCATTTCGGCCAGCCGCTGATCCCGTCCAACACCACGGTTGCCAGCGTGATCGCTCATCAGCTGATCGGCGAGACCTTCGCCAACCAACTCGACGAAGCGGTTCACCATGCTCTGGATGAAATGCTGGACGAGGACAGCTTCGCCCTGGACTCAGTGGAAGCCTATCGCGAGCGCCTGAGCAGCCCGGACACGGAAGCCGCCTGGAAGCGCTGGCCAAGCCTGTCGCGCCAGCTCGGCGTGGGTCTTGAGCTGGAGCGCAGCAAGGCTTGATCTTCATCACAACCATTTGAAGTTGAGCGTATCCCGTAGGACCGGCTTTAGCCGGGAGGGCGGAAGGCCTGTCGACGCAACTGTTGCGAATGTACCGGCCTCCTCCCGGCTGAAGCCGGTCCTACGAGTCCTGTTTATTAGCGCCTACGACGTTTTGCTCAACCCGTCGTCGACCCAACCCCCACTGTGGTCCGCACGCGGCCTTCCAGTCGGCGCTTCAAACCACGAGGTTCGATGATCAATCGCGAACCCTGCGCGGCGTTGGCCCGGCCCCATTCTTCCAGCAATTCCAGGCATGAATGGTCGATGTAGCTCAGGTTGTTCAGTGGCACATGCAGCGTGGTGCCGTTGGGCACGTTGCCCAGCGCCTTGGTCAACGCGGGCACCTTGAGGAAAGTCGCAGCGCCTACCAGACGCAACTCCATTTCACCTTCGGCATCCAGCGGGATCAGGCTGATCTTCAAGCGTGCAGCCTTCAGCGCCAGTTTGACCAGAGTCAGACCAAAACCCACCAGAACGCCGGTCAGCAGATCAGTAAAGATAATCGCCGCCGCTGTTGCCGCGTAAGTGAACATCGGCATGCGGCCATAACGACCCAGACCGCGAAACGCCTTGAGATCCACCAGCTTCAGGCCGGTATACACCAGAACGCCCGCCAGACTCGCGACCGGAATGCTTTGTAGCACACTGGACAGCAGCAACACGAAAGCCAGCAGCCATGCGCCGTGAAAGATCGCCGACAAGCGCGTGCGCGCACCGGCCTGGACGTTGGCCGAGCTGCGCACAATCACGCCCGTCATTGGCAACGCGCCCAACAATCCGCAGAGCATGTTACCCACGCCCTGGGCGCTCAGTTCCTTGTCGAAATCCGAACGCTGGCCGTCATGCATACGATCCACGGCGGCCGCCGACAGCAGGGTTTCCGCGCTGGCAATGAACGCCACGGCGAAGGCTGCCACCAGAATCGCCGGATCGGCCAGATTCAGCAGATCCGCAGGGCGCAGCCAGTCGATGGCTTCAGCCAGATTGTCCGGCACCTGAACACGCTTGACCTGCAATGCCAGCGCCAGACTGGCCAGCGTCGCCACGCCGACGCCGAGTAAGGCGCCCGGTACGAAACGCAGTGATTGCGGCCGCCATTTATCCCACAACCACATGATCAGAATCGTACCCAGGCCGAGAATGCCGGCCTGCATGCCGGTGCCTGGCCCGATGGCCTGAACCAGCGTCGCGGGGAAGCCGATCAGGTTATCCAGGCCGGAGGGTTTCGGCCCTCCATCGAACATCACGTGCGCCTGCGACAGCACGATCAGCACGCCAATCCCGGCCAGCATGCCGTAGACCACCGCTGGCGCCGTGACCCTGAACCAGCAGCCGAGCTTGAAGCGTCCGGCCAGCACTTGCAGCAAGCCAGCCAGCAACAGGATCGGGCCCAACATGGCCATCCCGTGTTCACGCACCACCTCGAACACCAATACCGCCAGGCCCGCAGCCGGACCGCTGACCTGCAACGGCGAACCGGCCAGCCAGCCCACCACCAGACCGCCAATGATGCCGGTTATCAAGCCTTTCGCGGGCGGCATGCCCGACGCAATCGCGATCCCCATGCACAGCGGCAGCGCCACCAGGAATACCACCACGGAAGCCAGCAGCTCCCGTGGTAAAACAGATTTCAGTTGAGCTATACCCATGACGAGTCTCCGGGATTCTTCAGACGTGACAATGCCGTGCGGCGCGCGATACACGCGGGCCGCCACGAACTTGTACGAGATTTAAAAACGCGTCGTTAGAAACGCGGTTTTGGCGTGGCCATCGGTGTTGGATGGTCGCCGTCCAGAGGCAGGAAACAATCTTGTTCGGCGTCGTAGGCTCTGATTGCACAGGTCTCGATGTCGTAGACCCAGCCGTGGATGAATAGCTGTCCACTGGCCATTTTTGACGCTACAGAAGGGTGAGTACGCAAGTGCTGCAATTGGGCGATGACGTTCTCTTCGGTGAGAACATGCATGGTTTCAGTCTCGCCAGCGCAGTGGCAGTTGTCTTCGACCACGATGCGCGCGACTTCGGCGTGGCGTAACCAGGCTTTTACCGTCGGCATTTTTTCGAGGGTTTGTGGGTTGAGCACCGCGCGCATGGCACCGCAATCGGAGTGGCCGCAAACGATGATGTGGTGCACACCCAAAGCCAGTACCGCATATTCGATGGCCGTGGAAACGCCGCCATTCATGGGGCCATAGGGCGGAACCACGTTACCGACGTTACGTGTAACGAACAGGTCGCCCGGCGAACTTTGGGTAATCAGCTCCGGGACGATGCGTGAGTCGGCGCAGGTAATGAACATCGCCCTGGGTTGTTGGGCGTTTGCGAGTTTCTTGAACAGTTCTTCTTGTTGCGGGAAGACTTCGTGCCGGAAATGCTTGAAGCCATCAACAATGTGCTTAAGCGCAACGTCGGCGGATTCGGCTTGCGGCCGTTCGTCCGCCAATGCAGCCGAAGTCTGCTTATCCATGTCGTTCATGTCTCATCCTCTTTGACGGATTGATGTGGATGGTAGCTTTGAGGCTGTCAAAGCGGCGCGGTGCACATTCCATTTTACGAGGCCGCTGACTCATTGCGTGTTACACATTAACCGCCAAAACTTAATTGAAACTTAATGCAACGCTCTAACTCGGCACTCATGGCGATACGACATTATATTCGTCGCCGTCGTTCAGTCGACTTACAGACTCTACCGCCAACCCGTTACAACAACGACATCTGCCCGCCCGGCGGGCAGAACGCCTCGCTATCCAGGCTGAAACTTTCGCGCTTGTTCAGCCCAAGGCGCTTGATGGCAATACTGTAGCGCTGCGCCAGAAGATCGGCAAAAGGGCCTTCACCGCGCATGCGCACGCCGAATCGGCTGTCGTAGACCTCACCGCCGCGAACCTGCCGGACCAGACTCATCACGTGCTCGGCGCGCTGCGGATAATGTGCCTGGAGCCATTCGTCGAACAGCGGCGCAACCTCCAGCGGCAAACGCAGCATCACATAGCTGGCGCTCAACGCCCCGGCGGCCTTGGCTTCGCTGAGCAGGCTTTCCAGTTCCATGTCATTGATCATCGGAATCATAGGCGCGCACAGCACGCCCACCGGAATTCCTGCATCGCGCATCACCCGAATCGCCCGCAATCGGGCCTTTGGCGCTGCGGCGCGGGGTTCGAGGATGCGCTTGAGTTCGTCATCCAGCGTGGTCAGGCTGATGAACACCGAGAGCAGACGCTGTTTCGCCAACTCGGCCAGCAAATCCAGGTCACGCAGGATCAGCGAGCCTTTGGTGATGATCGTCACCGGATGCCGATAACGCAGCAGTACTTCCAGCACGGCGCGGGTGATCTTGTATTCGCGTTCGATGGGCTGATACGGATCGGTATTCGCGCCCAGGGTAATCGGCGCGCATTTGTAACCTGGCTTGGAAAGCTGCTGTTCCAGCACGGCAGCGGCATTGGTCTTGGCGATCAGTTTGGTCTCGAAGTCGAGCCCCGGCGACATGTCCCAATACGCATGGCTGGGGCGCGCATAGCAATAAATGCAGCCATGTTCGCAGCCACGATAAGGATTGATCGAGCGATCGAAGGGAATATCCGGCGAGCTGTTGCGAGTGATGATGCTCTTGGCGGTTTCGCTGGTGACCTGCGTGCCCTGGGTCATGGGCACTTCCTGATACCAGCCGTCATCCTCGGCAACCGAGCGATTCGGCGCAAAACGGTTGTGCGGATTGCTGGCCGTGCCGCGGCCACGAGGCGGGAAAATCAGCGACATGGGGATTTTCTCTGTACTGTTTATATATACAGTACAGCATGGTGCTCAAAATCTCACCTCGAAGGCGATCAATGGATAGCCGTCCGTTGGAGCGAGGCTTGCCCGCGAACGCGAGCCTCGCTCCAACGAATTGGATTCCAGTTCACCTCACCCCAGATCAACCGGCTTTTTCAGCTTCGGATTCGGGAAGAACTGCACACCCTGCACCTTTGGATCAGCAGGCTTGGCCGCAGGTTTATTGACCCGCGTGCCCAATTCCTTGGGAATCGACTGACCTTGGGCATTCAACGTATCGCTGTAGCCGCAGCCCACGCATTCACGATGGGGAACGTCGTCTTCGTTCCACATCATGAGTTTGTCGGACTCGCTGCACGCCGGGCAGACAGCCCCGGCGATGAAGCGCTTCTTGGTAATGACTACCGGTGTATCGGTCATGCTGCCACTTCCTCACTCAGGCCACTGTGGCGCAAGAGTGCGTCAATCGACGGCTCGCGTCCGCGGAAGTCGACGAACAGCACCATCGGCGCCAGCGAGCCACCACGGGCCAGGATGGCTTCGCGGAATGCGCGACCGGTTTCGGCATTGAGCACGCCGTCTTCCTCGAACTTCGAGAAAGCATCGGCGGACAGCACTTCAGCCCATTTGTAGCTGTAGTAACCCGCTGCATAACCGCCAGCAAAAATGTGCGCGAAACTGTTCGGGAAGCGATTGTAGGCAGGCGGACGCATCACCGAGACTTCGTCGCGAATGCCTTCGAGCACCTGGGCCACGCTGCGACCATCGCCATGGGTGGCGTGCAATTCGAAGTCGAACAGCGAGAATTCCAGCTGGCGAACCATCATCAGGCCGGACTGGAAATTCTTCGCCGCAAGCATCTTTTGCAGCAGGTCTTGAGGCAGCGGTTCGCCGCTCTCGTAATGACCGGAAATCAGCGCGAGACCTTCAGGCTCCCAGCACCAGTTTTCCATGAACTGGCTTGGCAACTCGACCGCATCCCACGCCACGCCGTTGATGCCCGATACACCGGCATGTTCAACGCGGGTCAGCAGGTGATGCAGGCCGTGGCCGAACTCGTGGAACAGCGTAGTGACTTCATCGTGAGTCAGCAGCGCTGGCTTGCCAGGCGAAGCAGGCGTGAAGTTGCACACCAGGTTGGCCACCGGGCTTTGCAGCTGGCCTTCGGCGGTGCGGCGACGGTCGCGCGCGCCGTCCATCCAGGCACCACCACGCTTGTTGGCGCGAGCATACAGATCGAAGAAGAAACGCCCGACGTGCTGGCCGTTTTCCTTGATCTCGAACAAACGCACGTCCGGATGCCAGGTATCAAAACCTTTCTGCTCGGCGATTTCGATGCCGTACAGACGCTGCACGATAGCGAACAGCCCGCCGAGTACTTTGTCGATGGGGAAGTAGGCGCGCAGGGCTTCCTGGGAAACGCTGTAGCGCTGCTCGCGCAGTTTCTCGCCATAGAAACCGCTGTCCCAGCTTTGCAGATCCGGGCAGCCTTGTTCGGCGGCATACGCCTTGAGTTGTTGCAGATCCTGCGCGGCAAATGGCTTGCTGCGCTTGGCCAGATCCCGCAGGAAACTCAGCACTTGATCGCTGGATTCAGCCATCTTGGTAGCCAGACTCAGCTCGGAAAAGCTGGCGAAACCTAACAATTTAGCCAATTCCTGACGCAGATCGAGAATCTGCTCCATCACTGGGCCGTTGTCGTTCTGGCCGGCATTCGGCCCTTGGTCCGACGCGCGCGTGCAATACGCGGCGTAGATTTCTTCGCGCAGGGCGCGGTCTTCGGCGTAGGTCATCACCGCGTAGTAGCTCGGGAATTCCAGCGTGATCAGGAAACCTTCCAGATCCTTGGCCTTGGCGGCGGCAGCCATTTGCTGTTTGGCCGAATCGGTCAGGCCCGCCAGCGCGGATTCGTCGCTGACCAGTTTGGTCCAGGCCTGGGTCGCATCCAGCAGCTGATTGGAGAACTGGCTGCCCAGCTCGGACAACTTGCTCTGCACTTCGGCGTAGCGTTTTTGCTGTTCTGGCGGCAGATCGATGCCGGACAGGCGGAAATCACGCAGCGAATGTTCCAGAATGGTTTTCTGCGCTACATCAAAACCGGCAGCTTCCGGGCTGTTGGCCAAGGCTTCGAAGGCCTGGAACAGCGCGCGGTTCTGGCCCATTTCAGTGGAGTAGGCGCTCAAGGCTGGCAGGCACGACTCGTAGGCTTCGCGCAATTCGGCGCTGTTGCACACGGCGTTCAAATGGCTGACCGGGCTCCAGGCCGCGCCGAGGCGGTCGTTGAGTTCGTCCATCGCCAACACCAGCCCGGCCCATGTAGGCTGCGAGCCTTGCTTGACGAGGATGTCGGCAATCGCGGCGCGGTTGTCGGCAATGATCTGTTCAATGGCAGGTTTGACATGCTCGGCACGAATCGCCGAGAAAGGTGGCAGGTCGTAGGATTGCAGAAGAGGGTTGTTCGCGCTCACGGTTTTGCACCTTGGCTGGAAGAAACACCCACGCATCTTAATTACAATCGGCGCAGTCCGCAGCTATCAGCGCCAAAGAAGGAGTCTATCGTGGCCATCCGCAGCTTCCAGAATCACACGCCAGCCCTTGGCGAACGGGCGTTCGTCGATCATTCAGCCGTGGTGCTCGGCGATGTCGAGATCGGCGCCGACAGCTCTGTCTGGCCGTTGACCGTCATTCGCGGCGACATGAACCGCATCCGTATCGGCGTGCGCACCAGCGTGCAGGACGGCAGCGTGCTGCACATCACCCACGCCGGGCCGTTCAACCCGGACGGTTTTCCGTTGCTGATCGGCGACGAAGTGACCATCGGCCACAAAGTGATGTTGCATGGCTGCACCGTCGGCAATCGCATCCTGATCGGCATGGGCAGCACGATCATGGACGGCGCAGTGGTCGAAGACGAAGTGATCATTGGCGCGGGCAGCCTGGTGCCGCCGGGCAAAACCCTGGAAAGCGGCTTTCTTTACGTAGGACGGCCGGTCAAACAGATGCGGGCATTGACCGAAAAAGAGATCGCCTTTTTCCCTTACAGCGCCGCCAACTACGTAAAGCTCAAGGACCTGCACCTTGCCGAAGGTTTTGATCAGCCCTGCTAGCCCTGCGACCTATCGACACATCGTAGGACCGGCTTCAGCCGGGAGCAGCCTCGCGGCTAAAGCCGCTCCTACGAGCCCACCCGAGTAGCCCACCTGCAACCAGATCCCGAACACTGATCGAGAGTTCTATGCATTACCAGAATATTCTGTTCGACCTTGATGGCACGCTGACCGATCCGCGCTTGGGCATCACCCGTTCTATCCAGTTCGCGCTCAGCAAACTGGGCATCGACGAGCCCGACCTCGCCAACCTCGAACACTTCATCGGTCCGCCGTTGTTGCAGCAATTCATGCTCGCCTACCACCTTGACGAGGCTAAAGCCTGGGAAGCCGTGGGTTTCTACCGCGAGCGCTTCAAGGTCACCGGGCTGTATGAAAACCTGGTCTTCGACGGCGTGTTCGAGCTGCTGGACGAGCTGGCCGACCAAGGCCGCAACCTGTTCATCGCCACGTCCAAGCCTTGGGTCTTCGCCCACGAAATCGCCCGCCACTTCGACTTCGCCCGGCATTTCAAGGTCATCTACGGCAGCGAACTGGACGGCACCCGCACCGACAAAGTCGAACTGATTGCGCACCTGCTCGCCGAAGAAAACCTCGACCCCAAACAAACCCTGATGATCGGCGACCGCAAACACGACCTCATCGGCGGCCTGCGCAACGGCCTGGATGTGGCGGCGGTAGGCTATGGTTTTGGTAGCCGCGAAGAGCTGCAAGCCGAAGCGCCGACGTATCACTTTGCGACGCTGGCGGAGTTGCATGCGGCGTTTTTGAAGACTTGAACGGATTTCCCGTAGGACCGGCTTCAGCCGGGAGGGGGCCGGGATATCCAATGCATCTGTATCTTTGGACATGCCGCCGTCCCTTCGTGGGCAAGCCTCGCTCCAACGAGCGTCGTATGCAGCAAATTCACCCAACTCCCGGTCCAAGCCTCATCCAACAACAAAACCAGGAAGGAACCGATGCCGCAGTCCTGTTCCATTGACCAAGCCGTCGCGCAGGTGATCGCGCAGTTGCCGGCTCATATCCATATGGGCATTCCCTTGGGGCTCGGCAAGCCGAATCGGTTCGTCAATGCGTTGTACGAGCGGATCAAACAGCTGCCGGACCGGCAATTGACGATCTATACGGCGCTCAGTCTCGGGCGGCCTGCGGTGGGCGAAGGGTTGAAGGAGCGGTTTCTCCAGCCGTTTCTGGAACGGGTTTTCGATGATTATCCCGAGCTTGATTATCTGGTCGATCTGCATCGTGACAGCCTGCCGCCGAACATTCGTGTGCAGCAGTTCTTCATGCAGCCGGGCAGTCTGCTCAATAGCGCACCGGCGCAGCAGGATTACATCAGCAGCAATTACAGCCATGCCGCGCGGGACATCAATGCCAATGGCCTGAATCTGGTGGCGCAACTGGTGGCCCGTGATGAGCAGCGGCCGGGCACGCTGAGCTTGAGTTGCAATCCAGACGTCACCCTCGACCTGCTGCCGATGATCGCCAAACGCCGCGCAGCCGGGGAAACCGTGCTGTTGTTGGGCCAGGTCCACGCTGACCTGCCTTATATGCCAGGCGATTCGGAACTGTCTGTCGAGGACTTCGACTTCCTGCTGGACGATGATGAGCGCAGCACGCTGTTTTCGACGCCGAACATGCCGGTTGGTTTTCAGGATCATTTCATCGGCCTGCACGCCAGCACCCTGGTGCGTGACGGCGGCACGTTACAGATCGGCATCGGCGCGATGGGCGACGCCTTGACCGCCGCGCTGCTGGCTCGGCAAGCCGACAACGAAACCTATCGCGCCTTGCTCGCCGAGTTGAATCTCAGCGACTGGCAAGTCCTGATCGACCGCGAAGGTGGCGTGCTGCCGTTCGTTTCTGGGCTATATGGCTGCAGCGAAATGTTCGTCAACGGCCTGTTGGTGTTGGTCGATGCGGGGATCATTCGTCGCAAGGTCTACGCCGATGTGATGCGCCAGCGCGAGGCCAATGATGGCACTCTGGACGAAGCCGCTCACTCCGACGGAGTTATCGTGCATGGCGGGTTTTTCCTCGGGCCGCAGAGTTTTTATGCGCGCTTGCGCGAG
Organism: Pseudomonas syringae; assembly: GCF_001698815.1. GTDB lineage: Bacteria > Pseudomonadota > Gammaproteobacteria > Pseudomonadales > Pseudomonadaceae > Aquipseudomonas > Aquipseudomonas syringae_A. The sequence continues at coordinate 40,822 of NZ_LGSI01000052.1, forward strand.
TTTTCCATGGAACGCCTCGGCCAGTTCAACATGACCGCCATCAGTTACATCAACGAGCTGTATGGCAATGAAGAACTCAAACGCCTGCAGCGCCGGGACGCGCGATTCATCAATAGCGTGTTCACCGTGACGCTGATGGGCGCAGCGGTGGCGGATCAGCTCGAAGACGGGCGCGTCTTGAGCGGCGTGGGTGGTCAGTACAACTTTGTCGCTCAGGCCCACGCGCTGGAAGGTGCGCGTTCGATTCTGATCCTGCGCAGCTGGCGCGAGGCGGGCGGCGAGGTCAATTCGAACATTGTCTGGGAATACGGTCATACGACTATTCCCCGGCATTTGCGGGACATCGTGGTCACTGAATATGGCATTGCGGATTTGCGCGGCAAAACCGACTCCGCCGTCATCGAAGCCATGCTCAATATCAGCGACTCACGTTTCCAGGCGGGCTTGATCGAGCAGGCGCAGAAAATCGGCAAGCTGCCTAAGGATTTCCGCCTCGACCCACGCTTCGCACAAAACTCCCCCGAGCGCTTGCAGGCGATTGCCGAGCAGTATTCACAGTTGTTTACCGAATACCCGCTGGGCTGCGACTTCACCGCCGAAGAGCGCGATTTGCTGCGGGCGTTGAACTGGCTGGAAAGCAAATTCAAGCTCACCGAAATCCTCGAACTAGGCAAAGCCACACTGGACGCGCCAGACCCTTCGACATTCCCGGCGCAACTGGAACGCATGCAGCTTGATCAGCCGCAGGGGTTGAAGGAAGAGCTGTATCAGCGATTGTTGCTGGCGGGGTTGCAGAGCACGGTGCAATCACAATCTGTGTAGGAGGGGACTTGTCCCCGAAGAAGGCAACCTCAATCTGTCTGACTCGACGCCTTCCCGGACAAGTCCGGTCCTACCGGGCTGCGCCGACGCCTTCCC